>NZ_BAAHBD010000008.1:167645-1086290 GCF_054776975.1 Spirosoma harenae
CAGGATGAATTTACGATTGGCCCTCATGGAGAAATTTCCTCTAGCTATTATTAAGCTAAGTAAAGCACTATTTGCTAGGACGACAGTAAGATGCTATTGCGAGCTTTTGATAGACAAGTCTTATGAAAACCGTATATACCCGTTGGGTATTCAGCCAATCTAAGGGCCAACCTTTCATATCCGTATCGGCCTATCACTTTTCCCATCAACGACATTGGCATATGTCGTTGAATTAGTCAAATGCTGGAAGCGGTGAAGCAGCTAGGTATGGCTACTGACGTAGATTAACCAATCAATTCAGGAACGACATTAGAAATACCAGTGGCTTCGTTTCTGAGAAAAGAGCGTGGTGGGATTTACTGAGGAATGCTTGACTCGTTTTCTTATGGAGAAAGGCATACTCCTTTTAAACAAATTAGCCAATTGCATGTTACATTACATATCACACGATTAGTACTTACATCCCCGACTCGTCATTTGGCCGGGTTTTGTTTTGGCTTTAGTAGTATGGAATGCCCTAATCGTTTACTAATAGGGTAGTTTCATAATTCTACACCAATTTCTCACGTAACCTCTTGAGCTGATCAATCTTATCGATGCAGCTGGATATATTCTCATTGGCTATGTCGAAAAGGATCATATCTGTTTGAGAAGGTTCTTCTCCGTGCTGGGTAATACTAAGTAGCATTCGTTCAAAGCCAACCTGTATCTGACTGTACTTATCTATCTGGTGGTCAATCTCTTCTACTGTCCTGTCCCTGTGCATACGTGAATTAATTTAGATATTGGCAAACTGTACCAGTATACACATTACCAGATAATATCCTATCCATTATTGCGCTTCAGCCCACGTATATAGACGAGAAGAACAAATCCAAGGACTGACCACCCACTTGGTATAGCTAACGTATAGTTGGTGTTTTTAACCTACGTTATTTAGTAACCTTTCTGTTTTTCTTCGAAAGGGTTGCCTGAATAACGGCCCAGGCTTGTACTCGTAAACGTTGATGAAGTTCCTTATCTCTGGGGACAAATGTGGTACTACGGACGTTACCAGCTTTCGGCTTTACTTCCCAATAATTTGTATCGGAGGTATCTGGAATGGAGGTGTATTGGGGTTGGCTCATCATCAATAGTTTAGTTAGGTAAGACGAAATAGTCCCTAGGAGATGAATCGGCGAATGACTTAGCCCTTGCTAGTAAAAAGGGAGTTGTCCTGAATAATACCTACGCCAATAAATGTTTCCCGCGTTCAGGGGATTGGTCATTTTTTTGGTTTTGGTGCTAGAATCAGACTTCCAAAACCGGATTCGTTTTTCTGATATTGAGGTACTTTAGGTGCGCCATGCACTTTAGGGGCCTTTGTCGCCACTTTCTTTACAGTCTTGTTTTTCTTTTCCATGTGAGCCATAATAAGATCGTTTAGAGTGTAACACGAACCAAGGGAAAACGCTTTAATTAAATTTTACCTAATAGTAAGTGTTGGTCATTAATGATACCCTTTTAAAGATCTGAGTAACGAACTAAAATACAATTCATTGATAACATTGACCCATTTCTATACCATCTGATATATTTATTGTTATATTATTCAAGCAGATAAATCGAAGCAGTACACCAAATCCGTATGTACTAAACTCGTTGTTTATCTTCTCCCTGAAACATGTACGTCTCAACCAGGCATTTCGCCCTAACCGACGAAGAAATCATCCGTCAAATTTTACCCAATCATCCCAAACAATGCTTTGAATCTCTTTACAATCGGTATGTGCGTAAAGTCTACAAACGCTGCTTTTCGATGACTCATGATTCGGAAAAAGCCGAGGACTTTACCCAGGATATTTTTCTAAAAGTATTTGATAAACTGGGGGCATTTCAACAAATGTCCAGCTTCTCGACCTGGCTTTATTCGATTTCATTTAACTATTGTGCGGATCAGCTACGAATTAGCAAGCGGCTGCCTTTCACACCAATGGATACGACGTACGGTTACGATTTAGCCGGATCGGATGAAGAGCAATTACTCGAAGAAACGCTTTGGTTGATGAGACTAGCCATGGGAACCCTATCCGTTAACGAGCGTACCTTCTTGAAATTAAAGTATGAGGACGACCTGAGTATTGACGAAATAGCGGTTTTGTATAAGCTGAATGCCAGTGCCGTCAAGATGCGCCTGAAGCGAAGCCGGGAAAAGATCAAACGCTTGCATGACCGGCTATCTAATGGATAACCAAAGCCTACAAACTAGGCGGTTAACAAAAGATATTTTTTCACAGGATTAACCAAAAGGTTTAATGAGTCAGTAAGATCAAGCTAATTTAGGTTAGTCCCAAATGAGGTAGGTGATTCATCCGCCCGGTAATCGATCAGCATCAACAGAAAACGTAAGTCTACATCTTTGGTGATTGGCTTGCAGAAAACCGAAAGTAAAACTCACCCATATCTTCTGCCAGTCGACCAGCAATACCCTTGTACTCGTAGGTATCAGGCCGATCAGCAATAGCGGTAAAGCCGAGATAGACCAGAAGTGCAGGCGTAATTTCCATCCCCGAAGATGGCAAGAAAAAAATGAATGTTTTTCAGCCTGCACGTTCTACACTTCCTACACGTTGGCTGTTTTAAGCTGCCAACAAAAAAACGCCAGCCCCAACCAAAGCCAGCGTTTTGTAGAATCCTTCACGAAGCAGAAGTTGGCCGGGCTGATCCCTATGCCTCATTTTAATCTAACACTTAGCTAGACTGATCCGTTAAGAGTTGCAAAGTTGATTACTCAACAAAACACATGAAAAAGATCCTGATGATGGGCGGACTCCTGGTAGTCACGCTAACGGCTGCTCAAGCCCAGACTAAAAACACCACTCCGGTGACGGATGGCACAACTAAGAACAGTGGGGTAGGCAATGGGACCAATGGGTCAGCATCGCCCCGTGGTACCTCGGATGCTCAGGGAGCTGTTGGCGCTGACAATGGAACCTCTTATGGCATGCAGACAACCCAGCCAGTGAGCCAAACCATGAGCAAGGCTACTCGAAAAGAGCGCAAAGCCAAGCGGAGTAAAACCAACTCCTAACTAATAACCAAAAGGTCTTTCCAATTGGAAAGACCTTTTGGTTATACCTTCTCTACTTCAACCCTGAGCACGTAGTTATGATACTCGGCAGCTACCAGGGGTACTTCTCAACGAGAAGTTACTAGCTAATAAAAATGGTTATTTCTTTTTTACCAATGCCGTTAGAGACTGCAATGGATAGGCAACATTAAGACTCAGCGACCGATTTTTGAGCTTGTCATAATCGCTCGCACTGGGATCAATATTGACCAAACCTAACTCATAGGCTAGACTCAGTCGCAGGCCTTGGGCCATTTGATAGCCCGCCGTGAAAGCTAGTCCTGCATCGAAACGTTTATAGCCCAGATTCTTATCAAAAGCAGCAACAGTGTATGAATTGTCGGAGTCGTTGATTTTCCCCCAGAGCCCGTAGGCAAGATACAAACCTACTCCTCCGAACAATCGCCCACTTTGTTTAGGCATATCCTGGTTATAGAGGATGTAGGCCGGGACTTCCAAATAGGTCATACGGGTAGTGGATGTCCCATCTGTATACGTCGTTTTACTGCCTTTACCGATGAGTTGAAAGCCGTATAGCAGCGAAATATGACTTAGAAATGGCGCTTTATCCGGGTCTATTGTGGGCCCTGGCAGATGTTGACCGCTGGCTAACAGGGTCGTTACATCCGCAGGCTCTAAATGACGAGCCGCCTTCGGTTTGTAATAATTAAGTATCTGATCAACTAAGCCCTGATTGTGGAATTGAATAGCCAGGTTCAAGGCGAGCACATCGCCCGGCGTAGGGGCATTCGCTGCGTACGGAGTGCCCGCATAGGAGGGATTCAATAGGCTTTGCTTAACCAGATCAATCGAAGTTTGCAAGAATGTCTTGATTTTTTTGTCTAAGTCAGTCGGCGTTCGTTGAGGCACCTCTGGTCCCAGCACTTGTGCCCAGCTCAGGCTGGGTAGTAAGCCAATCATCAGGGCAAACATCACCTTTTTCATGTTTGAAGCGGGGTTGATTGATTGCTCAAAATTGGCTTACTGCTCAAGGAGCGACAATAGTTAGGGCTAACTATTTTGGTAGTCAAACTTGAGGTAGTGCTCTTGGTCGGTAAGCTCCTCAAGAACCAAGTCGTTAACCGCTAGCCCGGTCACCAGTTTTAGATAAAAATAGCCAGACTATGTCATTTAAGATCCTAGCTCTGCTCTTTATGCAGGATAAGAGTACAGATGGCTGATTAATCCAACCTCCTAACCTGGCTGTGATACTCATCCGAAAACGCGATTTCAAACTTATCTTAGCCAGCTATTAATGACTAGTAGCCAATAACTGGAAACTACCTATTTACTGAAATCAAGATGAACTCACAAGAGTTAGCGAATCGATTAGCCCAGATTGGTATGCCGACCGATGCCTATTGTTTGACGGGTGGTCTACCTCACGAGGCTTACTGTTTGAATCAAACCACTGCCGGATGGGAAGTATACTATAGCGAACGAGGCAGTAAGACAGGATTGGTACTATTTACGACAGAAGCTGAGGCCTGCCTTTATCTATACCAGCGGCTGATCAATGAAGTCCGGCACTAACTGTTTCGCCCAGACAATGACAGCAGGCTCTAAGCCACAAGTCCGTTATTATTCATCGCTGGTATCGATGAACTCTACCCTCTTTTAGCCAATCGTCAATATCCCCCACCCGCTTTGCCTTTTTAATAGTATTACAACCCCATACGGCGGTAATAGCTACGGGTTCCGGGTACAATCCCTCCCAGCTAAGCACAGGTTTGCTCAATAATGTCTTAGCTCCCTATTAACTCCTTAATTGTGTCTTTTGGCAGATTAGTTTTGGCCAGTGCTTTAGTGCACGGGTAAACAGCAAGATCAATGTATACTTGTTTGCTATCCGCTCAAGACTTTACTGCGTATATTGGCCCCACTATGGAAAACCAAAGCCCGATCCTTCGCTACCTATCAATGGCTTATCGAGAACAGACGCCCGTCATGTCCAACACCAATGCGTGCGTAAGTCGCCTTACCATTATCACAGAAGATCCCCTCTCGTTCGAGGTCGATTTAGCCATCGATGCTCAACAGGTGCGGACCTACGCCATTCAGAAGCTGTCGACCGACTCGGTCGACAACCCCCTCTATCAGGTTGCACCGGTGCATCAAGGGACAACGGGGTCTTTCGCTAAACTATCCGAGTCGGACTTGTACTATATGGTTACCGGTAGATCATTGACCGACGAGGAGTAACAGGTAAGTTCGACAAGCCACGCGAAATTCGGGCGTTTGAGGAATCAGTAGTTTGCCCAAAGTTTCGTGCTTTGGCTATCCTATGATTGTACAACAGAAAAACGTACGATTCATCTTTTTCACCAAAGTCGATAGCCCTGTATCCGGATATGAAAATTAGTTTAATCCTAGTATGCTTAAGCACCCTTTCAGGGTTATCGGCATTCGGTCGTTCAATGGCCTTTACCAGTAAGCCAGATTCGGTTCCCGCTCAACAACGATCTCACGTTAAGCTCGCTCCTAATATTAGTCCAAATCAAACCCAGTGGGCTACTGTATTTTTCTATCCATCCAAGAGCCAATCAGGCAATGAAATCAGGCTACCCCTCGGGGTTAATCAATCTACCGTTCGGCTCAGTTCGGGGGATCGAGTGCTTGAAGTCGATGAGGATTACGTGTTCATTCCGAACGCCAATCGGATCCGAGTGTTGGATGAAGATGCCCTGACAGCACAGTATCCAATAAGGATCACTTACGAAGGAGTAGCTACCACCGTTAACAACCGGTTGATCTTAAGATATAGGCCGTAGAGTACCCATTGCCACTTAAATAACAGGTAGTCAACTCCTGAAAGCACTAGGTGCGCACCCGTAATTCGGGCGTTTCATAATTCACTCTGCCTAATTAGACTGTTCTGTCTGCAAGCTTGTTTAGCGGCTTACTCGACACAACAGTCGATTTGTCCCGAACATACGAAGTAGAAAAGTGGCTTCACTGAATTATGGGGGGCAGTGCCGGAAACGCCGGCAAAAAATCCAATGATGAACTATGTTTCAATAGCAGTTCTGCTTATAACGGCGGCTTGTACCCGGTGGGGACAAGGCAACCCGAAGAGATCACAAAACGCAGCCGCGGTTAATGCTGATTCTGTCACGACGACCAGTGCAACTGGAAATATCCATGAGCCGGATATGGTAACGGTGCAGGGCGGCAGGTTTGCGATCGGTGGCAATGAGAATGATATTGCCTACAGAAGCAGAATGGGAGTATGCCGCAAGAGGGGGCACAAAGAGCGAGAAATTTGACATGCAGGTAGTAATGATGTCAATGCGGTAGCCTGGACTTTTGCCAACAGCGGATCAACTACTCATTCTGTTGGCCAAAAAGAGGCCAATGAATTGGGATTATATGATATGTCGGGCAATGTGGCTGAACGTAAACCCTCCCTATCCATCATTAAAGACATTCAACGGCAGACGCGTCGACAGTATATCGCTGAAGAAAAGATTGGTACCGGCCACCCGGCGCATTGTCCTAGATGGCTTGCAGGTCGAACAGTCGGTGGCCGAGATCTGTCGGCGAGAAGGATTCAGTACCAACATTTATTATCGGTGGATCGGACGCCGAAGCGGTAAGGAATTTTTAGAAGCCGGTAAAAAGCCATTGGCGGGCGATACTACCCAGGAAGCAACTCCCCCGAAGTACACTCCATCAAATCCGAAAATGAAGCCCTCAAACAACCAGTGGCTGAAGTAAGCCGCTTCGGCGGTCCGACTAGAAAATAGGCAGTAAAAAAAGGTGGTCCACCAACGAGGCTAAAGCCGACGACTAATCGATACCATCACATGACCCAGTCAGAAAAATGCGGGCCCACCCCTCAAGGCTTGACTTAACGTAAAGAGCGAATTTGCGGTGCTGACAAAATCACCTTATTTTTAACTACCTAAATTTCCATACTGTTTCCATGACGATGACCAATAGGCTGTTACCCCTCGTGAATGTTGTGAATAAATACCGGCCCTCGCTTTTTTCCAGCCAGGAATGGTGGTTTCATTTACTGGCGGCTAGTGTCCTGCTGCCAATCGGGTGCTATGTCAATTTTGGGCCACGCTATTTGACCGATCCTGCGGTCTTTCTGGTTGGGACGATCTGCGGTTTCGTCTCATATGTGGTATCAATTACAACGCTGACTCTGCTAATTAAACACATTATTGCTCAATACCCCACTTATCAACAAACGATTCAGCGGACGCTGGTCATGACAATTTTGGTGAATGGCACCGCCTTAAGTTATACCTGTATTGAGTATTATTTTTTTACTCGTTTCACCTTATTCCAAGGTTCATTTAGTTGGCAAGCACTCCAGGTCTTATGCTTGATATGCTTCTTTTTTGTGACCCTCTTTTGCATCGTCATCAATTTGTTTTACGCACAAAAACACTGGAAGGAAGAGCAGTTGGAGATTCAATCGTTGAAGCGTGAAGCCTTGCAACGGCAGTATGATCAATTAAAACAGCAACTTAATCCCCATTTTCTATTCAATAGTTTGAGTTCTATTTCGGCTCTGGTCGGGGAAGATACAGCGGAGGCTGAGCGGTTTGTCGATGACCTTTCTAAAGTATACCGGTACATCCTCCAGGCGACTAGGCGTGAGCTGGTAACCTTACCAGAGGAACTGACGTTTATTCAGAACTATGCCCGCTTATTACAAATCCGATATGGTAATAGCCTACGGTTCGAACTGCCTACTGCCCCTCTCAACTCAACCGGTCTTCTACCTACGCTAAGCTTACAGACACTGATCGATAATGCGCTCAAGCACAATCAGATGTCTGCTACCCAGCCCTTGCTTATTCAACTAACCAGTGTAGATGGGTCGGCTATTCGGGTCGTGAATACACTCCAACGCAAAACCCGAATTGTCGATACTATTCAACGAAGCCTAACTAATCTTACGCTCCGCTACACTTCATTTACCCATACGCCCGTCCTCATTGAGGAAACGGACAAAATCTTTAGTGTCACCCTTCCACTGGTGGAACTGGATACGCAAGACATGGCTCATCAATAAAGAGTCACTAAAGCCGGATTTGGTGCAAGTAACGGCAGTCTTACTCGCGTTGAACACTTGCCAATCAACCCTTCACCCTTGTCCATCGATACTAAAGCTTTGACTAACAGTCACTTATAATACAAAAGGGCGAGAAGTTGTGGATATTGTGGTGTCGAATCACTTGCCTACAACTTTCGCCCTATGCTCTCCCAAGATACAAAAGATAAGCGTATCGAGCTATTCGTTTCCATTGATGATTTTTGCCTGACCCTCTAAGCCTGGCAAGCCAAGCGCCAACTCGGATTGTTTAATCTCCCCAAACTTCCCCCGAACTCAGCCATAGCGAACAAATGAGCATCCTGGTTTTCTACCATTACTCAGGCTATACGTGCTTTGACTACTACTATCGCTAAGTGGTCCAAACCGAATTGGCTTCGTATTGCCCCCAGCTCATTAGCTATGAACGCTTTGTGGTCACCATCACCCGCGTGCTGCCGGGCCTGTTCCTCTATGTACAGTATTGTTGCCACCGCCAAAGCCAGTTGACAGGAATCCATTTTATTGACTCCAAAAAGCTACCCGTCTTCGACAACCGCCTGATTCATGCCCATCGGGTCTTTGCCGGGGTGGCCGCTCAGGGCAAAAGCTCGACGGGTTGGTTCGTTGGCCTGAAAGTACATCTGCTCATTAATCAGTTAGGTCAACCCGTGAGTTTCTTATTGACTCCGGGTAATGTAGCCGACAATAATCATCAAGTTTTGCCCTATCTGTTGGACCACTTACAAGGCCACTGCATTGGGGATAAGGGGTATTTGAGCAGTCCCTTCGAGCCGTTTTATGAGCGGGGTCTGCAGCTGATCACCAAAATACGGACTAAGATGAAGAATCAGTTGCTACCCATGAGTCATAAACTCAAGCTGCGCAAACGGGCCTTGATTGAGTCGGTCAATGACTTGTTGATGAGCGTATTTAACATTGACCACAGTTGTCATCGCAATCCCTATAATGCCATTGCTCATGTGTTATCAGGTTTAATTGCCTACTGTTTTTATCCCAACAAGCCCTCGGTGTTCATTCCAGCAACGGGCAGCCAGCTAACAGCTTAATCCATTATTCACGTTCAGTTTAGGTACTGATCTACAGAAGTGCTTTCGCTCCGTAAAATTCCGAAGTCAATCACTGATGGCCTATAACGGATGTGCCATTTTGGGTTATTCCACCTGATTATTGGGGTTAACCAGAACCACGGGCTAATTGGAGTAAACCATTAAGAGCCGATGAGTGCTTGGCTAGTTTGCACGTATCGCAGCCGATCGGATCAGGGGATGGCCAACAAAAAGCCCCGACGTCTGCCGGGGCTATACTTATTCAGCACTTTTTAATGCAACCTCCTCACATATTTAACGACTCGACGTAAGAATCGCTATGATAGATGAATAATAAAACCGAAAGCGCATAAAATTGGCAACAAGATTGTAGTATGATCATTCAGCCATCGAACCGGCTTGTCATCGGTCACAATTCATTCAATACGTAGGCCGAGCTCCAGGGACCAATTCAGATTGGCCTCCTTGGTTTAAACCGTAACCATACCAAACCATGCAAGTAAAGAGTACATTTCCCATCCTGGTGGTCGATGATGACGCTGCCATCGTCCCTATTCTCGAGCGAGTGGCATCCGAGGTATTCTCCGAAGCTCAGTTCATTAACGCTCAAAGTTTTGCCGAAGCGGCTCACTATCTGGACCGTTTACGGGGTTTTGGCCCTAGCCTGGTCTTGTTGGATATTGACTTAGCGATGGGTCCGAGTGGTTTAGATTTCCTCAAGCTGCTGCGCAACCACCCTCAGGGGCGTTTGCTGCCCGTGATTATGTTATCGGTCAGCCAGAGTCGAGAACAGATGGACGAAGCTTATTCCCTGGGGGCAAATGCTTTTACCAGTAAGCCCTTCAGCCTTGCGGAGTGGCGAACCTATGTAGGCGAGTTACGAACCTACTGGTATACGATGGCCAGAATCCCGACGCTTTACTTCACGGACGTCAAACAGGCCTAGGCATACTGCGGTATTACACTTCACTAAAAGAGCGGACTAAGACTATGCCTTGTCCACTCTTTTAGTGTTGCTCGGGTAATTAATTCAGTCTCCTGACCTGGCTGTGATGTTCGGTCGAGAAATTCGAGAAGTCATCGTATACAAACAAATATTTCCTTGTCAATAAGGGGACTGTTGGGCTTATCCAGTTCTGCCAGGACATCAACCATAGTCCGAAACCGATTTGCATCACCAATGAAACTCAGGCCCGACATAATCAAAGCAAATCCGCCGGTACTTACCCAGAACCAAGGCTTGGTCTTGGTTTCTCGTAGCTTAGAGCCTTGGAGTAAGACGGCTAATCCGCTGCCTAACAGCACGGCTCCACCGCCACCAAATAGCCAGTATTTAGTCATTAATTTAATTTGTTGTTGCGTTTTCATTATCTAATTGATCTTTAGTTGCTGAGCTAACCAGGCGATCAGGCTTCAGGTTTACAAAAGTTTATTAGAAAATGACCTGGTAGTCCGTCGGACCTGTGCGCCATTCCTGGATTCATCTGGGCGTATCCAATGTAATCGGCGGAGAAGGCGATCAAGTTCAGGCTAATGTGATCCTAAATACACCTTGGACTAGATCGTATGCATACGATCTAATTTACCTAATCTATAACTTCTGACAGGATAACACCTTTAACTGGGGATAGCCCTAAAACGGTCTACCGCAAGAGCTTGATTTTTTGATTTACCTTATCGATAAAGCCATGGTACTCAGTAGGTACATGCTGCTTTGCCTGATCAATCAGCCAAAATTGGCGACTTCCTTTATGCTGTAATTCGATATACAATCCACCCCAATCTCCAGCGTCTGGCTGGCCAATGACCCGATTGTTTTCCTTCTGCAAGGCAACGGGAAAGCTATCGACTAAATCACGAACGCTGTCAAACTGGGATTGAGGTAAGGCAACAAAGTCTCCCGCATAAAAATCAGTGGCCGTAGGATACCTGTCTCGCTTATCCTCAAGCAGGCGATTTGGTTCCAGTTTGAAGATTTCAATGCAGCCTTCTCCCGCACATTCCCCGTAGAAATGACCAAATACTAAATAATCTGAATTGGCTAACTCGACTGGCAAATCGTTTTTGCAGGCGCTTAGCCCAATTATCAACAGGCTGGTCAATACCCAAACTATATGTCTCATAGATTTTTCCCTCACAACGATAGTGAGATGATTCTGAAAGAGGTAAATTGGTTGTAGGCAGTTTCATTTTTTACATAGAAGATAGTTCACTGGTTACTGAAGGCGAAACGTCTGGTAAGCACAGCGTCCGAAACAAAGGCAATCAACTAACCTATGGCATCGCCTTCACCAGACCCTACGAGGCTGTAACTTCTTTCGTATGACCGCTCCGACAGCCCGGCTCATCGTAACTCAAGTGGTGGTTGCAAAAGTTACTCCGAGGGCTGACTATCTCTGGAATGGGCAATTTTTCCTTGTTAAATTGGGCCGCTATAGTTGTACTTTTACCGATATGCACACGGCCCGAAACGCCAAAGTCGTCATAGTTCTCTAATCATGAGCCGTTTTTTCACGACCAGAATCGCTGCGTTTGAGGAGCTGTATTTTATCACGGTCAAAAGCAACGCCATACATCGTCGGGCCGACCTAACGGTTTATTACCCGAATCAGGCTAAAGATCTGTCTGACATTCCTTTGGTGATTCTGTTACATGGGGTGTATGGCAGCCATTGGTCCTGGGTGGCTCAGGGGCACGTTCATCAAACAGCTCAGGCGCTTATCAGCACAGGACAGATTAGGCCAATGGTACTGGTGATGCCTTCCGATGGACTTTATGGGGACGGGTCGGGGTATGTCCCTCACCGGGAAGACAACTATGAAAACTGGATTATGGAAGATGTCATCGACGTTGTTCGGGAACAATTTCCTGACATTACGGTGTCTTCACCTGTTTTTATTACGGGCTTATCGATGGGTGGCTTTGGCGCCTTGCGACTGGGGGCTAAATATCCACAGGTTTTTCAGGGCTTCAGTGGTTTGTCGTCCATTACGCATTTTAGTCAATTGCGTGATTTTGTGGCCGATTTTGCCACATTACAACGCGATGCGGTGGAGCAGGATGGCGTACTGGACTGGCTGCTGAAAAACAGGGCAATCCTGCCCCCATTCCGCTTCGACTGTGGTAAGGACGATTCGTTATTAGGCGCCAACCGAAGTCTGCATGAATCGCTGACAGCCCATGCTATTGAGCACAGTTACGAAGAGTTTGCCGGAACACATGCCTGGGACTACTGGCAAACGCACATTGACAAGACCTTGCTCTTTTTTAATCAGTGTATCCGTTAATTCACTTGAGAAGCCGGGCCGAGTGTTCAGCGAGACTGGTCGTTTACTTATTGAAAGTAGTTAGTAAACTTTAGGCATCAATTCATTAAAGAGACGGATGCACTGCTGTAAACATCAGCAAACGCCTGATGGGGCATTGTAACTTGCCTACTTTTCCACCAGTTCTGTTTCGTTGAGACAGGCAAAAACTTCTCGATAGAATTCAGGGTGCGATTGCCAGGTTTGGCCAGTAACAATGTTTTGGTCACGAACGGCTTGTTGGGTAGCATACACCCCCCCTCCCATCTCAATTTCAGTTCTGACATGTTCGTAGGCCGTTACGTTTCGGTTAGCAGCCAAACCAGCCGTTACCAAAATCTGAATACCGTGGCAAATCGCAAAGATCCATTTGCCCTGCCGATCAAACTCGCGGACTACTTCCAAAAGCAAGGCATGATTACGCAGGTATTCGGGGGCGCGACCACCTAACAATAAAATCGCATCGTAATCCTCTACAAGCACATCGTTTATCGCCAGGTCTGAAGCCAGACAATAGCCGGGCCGCTCGATATAGGTATCCCAACCAGGCTCAAAATCGTGCATAACCAGGTTAAGTCGGCGCTTGCCTGGGGCGGCAATCATAGGTGTATCACCTTCCTCCTGAAAGCGGTGAACGGCATAGAGGGTTTCGTAACTTTCGCCACCATCACCGGTAACGATCAGAATTTTGCGATTCATGGATGTAAGGATTAAAGGGGAATAGCTGGAAATATAGGCATTATTCTAGAAAACATGCAACTCAGTAAAGTCGGAACAATCCTCAGTCAGCTTGTATCGCTTGTCAGGCGGTAAGCCCACCTGCTTTTTGGAGATGCCAATAGACCAGAAAATCCAAAAAAGGTATAAACTAAGAGTGAATAGCGCCAATAAGAAGGATCTTATAAGTTTACGCTCAATCGCGCACAAGAAAAACAACAAGCCGCAACGATTTGTCGGATTGGTTCATATATAGCGTAGCCATTTCTGCTCTTTATGCTCCTCCTTATAGTTTCCATACCATTTACAAAGTGGGTACATGACTAAGACAATGAAGGCCCAAATCAAATAAATCACCCATAACTCCACTCCGCTACCCGCCTTCGGTCGGCCGAAATTTGAGCCGAATACCAGATCAGAAGGGCTGAATCCCTGCAGAAAGACCATCACAAAAACAAGCGGGTGGATCAAATACCAGTGCACCAGGAAATAGAAAAGGGGCGTTTTTCCATACACACTCAATATAGCCATCCCGTTATTTTTCAAGCCTTGTACGAGCGCAAGAATGAGAAACATAATCCCCAGAAAAAGAAGACAGAATTGCAGCGAGGGGGGATATTTGGTCACGTTGACAAAGGAGAGAAACGTGTAGAGCCAATTCTTCTGAGTAGACCAGTTAACCGGATCACCATAACCGTTAGTCACTCTTAAAAGACCAAATAAGCCGAGCGATAGTACCCCTATCTTCAGAAAGATCCGCCGTTGGACCTTTTCGGGTGAGGAAAAAAAATGGCCGGTACCGTAACCCAGAAGCATAATGCCGAGCCAGGGAATCGGTGGGTAGGCGACCAGAAACAGTTTTCCGACTTCATACGGAAAAGCCATAGGCGAGAAAAGGGATCTCAGCACTTTAAAAGGTAAGCTTTCCGGAGCCGGAATCAAGGTAACCAACCCATGAAAAGCGACGATGATACCTCCGATAAACCCGATCATTCGGGGAGGTAATCCTACTAATGCGCTGAGGATAAGAAATCCAACACCAATGGCGGCAATCACCTCAAAGATGAGAACATCGAAGTTTGGGTCGAACCAAAGGCCAAAATTGACCACGCTGAACTCTACCAGCACCAACCAGATACCTCTTGAAGCCAGGAAACGCCTTGTATTGGCCATATCCTGTTTCGCTCTCATGGACAGAAAAGCGGAGGTACCGGAAAGAAATACAAAAGTCGGTGCACATAAATAGGTGACCCATCGGGTAAAAAATAAGGCAGGTGTAGTGGTGGTCAGGTCCGTAGGTGACTGCGACAACGAGGTTGTATGCAACAGGTCACGAACGTGATCCAGGGCCATAATGATCATCACCAAACCGCGCATAACATCAATGCTATTGTTTCGTTTCATGCTTCCAGGTATTTCGCCGATCAATCCGCCAGTGAGTATCATCGCCAATTTTCGATGTCGACTACCCATTTCTGCTGCTTCATGGTGAGGCCAATCAGTAACGCTACCCCACTATACGCCAGCGCGTCAAACGCACTGGCCAGGAGATTGCCTCGATTTCCGCCTGGGTCCGATACAGCTCCGGGGACATGGACTAACCAAACCCACAAAAAGATCATCAGAGAAAGCAACAAGGCGATAATCCGGATTCGTATGCCTAGTATAATGGCGATGCCCGAAGCGGTCAGGGCTACTCCTGTCAGATTTACCCAAAACAGGTGGTTAGCTATCCAGTCGGGAACGGTATTAGCCAGAAACTCCGCATAAATAATGTGAGAAATACCGTAACTGGTCATGGTGTAGAGAAAAAACAAATTGCCATAGGGCATGATTTTTTCCAGAACCGCTAGCTTACCGCTTACCGGCTTCTCAAACGAGTAAGCTACCACAAAGGCTCCCCCAGCCAGGGCCAGTTCCTTCAACGGCGTTGTCCACAAGCCTAAGTGATACAGTTTATTAGGCTCTGAAATGAGCTCGTAGGTTATATGGGTACCCAGGAATAGCGACAGCCAGATAGCTCCCAGCAGTAGAGCCGCTTTTTTCCCTGCACCGGATACAAACAGTAAAATACCGGTAATAATCAGATAGAGTCCGAAGACCCAAGCCAACACGTTCAGGAAAGGAAGGTGATTTTGGTAGACCGAAAAAAATACATCCCGGAAAGTCCCAAAATAAATTTGTTGACAACCATACACCAGCAGAGCAGCCGCATAGAAGGCCCGGCCAATTCGTATTAATAGGTTCATGATGATCTGGGTGCTACTTGAGGCACACTCAAAAGTAGAGACAAGTCATCACGCCCAGGCGTATTGTCTGTACACAACCCGATTCATCGATATATACCGTTTACCGGAAAATCGGGTTGTTGACCGAATATCGTGTACCCTAGTTGTTCACCTACCGTCAAAACGCTTACCTTAGGCAAGAATGGGCGGATCATGAAACGAACGAGAGAAGTTGCCTTTAATACCGTTTTCTGGCTGCTGTATTTCCTATACCAGTGGTTAGGGCTGGCGTCTCTATACGGCGATTATGACAGCTACTTTATCAACGCCTGTATGGCCCTGCCTGTCGCTTTTCTTTTTTCCTGGCTGACCGTCCATTTCTTTATTAAGAAGCGGTTGGCTGAAACCAGCAAACTAGCAGATTGGGTATATCTGGTACTCTGTTCATTTGTTTTGCTCCTGATCAGGCGTTACATCAATTATTACCTTCTTTATCCGAAGTACTTTCCGCAAGCTCAGCATATGCCGTTGTTTTCGGCTGGAAAAATGCTGGTCGAGCTGGTTAACTTATACACGATAACCGGCTTATACGCTTTGTATTACTTCATACAATCCTGGTACGAGCAACGTATTCGAGTTCATCAATTAGTGCAGCAGAAAGCAACGGCCGAACTCGACCTGTTGAAAGCCCAGGTCCAGCCCCATTTTGTGTTCAATACGTTAAATAATATCTATGCTACGGCCCTGACAAGTAGTCCCGAAACGGCCTCGCTGATTGCGCATCTATCGGGTTTTCTAGAATATAATTTATACGAAGCCAATCAGGCGATAGTGCCTTTAGCGACTGAGATGGCCTACATCGAACACTATATCGAACTTCAAAAAAACAGATATGGTCCTAAACTGGACGTGTCGATTAATCGGTATACACCTATCCATGATCTCCAGATCGCTCCTTTGCTTTTGTTGCCTTTGGTGGAGAACAGCTTTAAACATGGCGTAGCTAGTTCGCCGGGATTTAGTTGGATTCGTATTGATATTTCCAGACAAACCGGCCAATTTTCGGTTAAGATCGCCAATAGTAAGGATGAGCAAGGCCCTGTTTCGGGATCAGCCATTGGGGGAATTGGCTTATCGAATGTAAAAAAGAGATTGGTATTACTCTATCCGGATGCGCATGAGCTAACCATTATTGATGAGCCCCATTCGTACCTGATTAGTTTGACGATTAAAACGCTGAAACATGACGAACTGCTTAATCGTGGATGATGAAGCGCCGGCCAGAGCGCTGCTCATTGAGCATCTTTCCAATCTGAACGGGTTTACCGTTTCAGCCGCCCTAGCCAATGGAGTCGATGCGTTTACGTATCTGCAGACAAACCCGATTGACCTAGCCTTCTTGGATATTCAGATGCCCAGAATGTCAGGTCTTGAGTTGATCCGATGTTTAAATACCCGCCCCAAGATCATTCTCACGACTGCCTACCGGGAGTACGCGGCCACGGCCTTTGATTTAGACGTTTTAGATTACTTAGTCAAACCCATCACTCAGGAACGGTTCATGCGAGCCATATCAAAGTACCTGCAGTATCATAACACCCCTGAAATACCTTCTCAGATTTACAGCCCTTACGAAGAAACGTATATGTTTTTTAAGGTTGGCCGGGATCAGACAAAACTATTCCTGAAGGACATCATTTTTATTGAGGGATTTGCTGACTATATTAAGGTACATACGAACCAAAGATCTTACGTAGCATCCGAAAAATTAGGCTATATGGAGGAGAAATTACCCGCCGACAAGTTCATCCGAATCCATAAGTCGTTTATTATTGCCTGGGATAAACTCGTCAGTTACAACGCGGATCAGGTCAATCTCGCGAAGCAAACACTGCCGCTGGGCAGGTTATATAAAGGTGCATTTTTCCGGAAGCTTCAATCTGGCAACCTTAAAGACCAACCGTTCGTAACGTTTGATCGCTAAAAAAGGAATGCTAATAGCCAAATCCATTTGGCAAATCAACCTGATGTCCTATCTACTGCCTTGCCCAGTTTGTCCAAATAGGTAAAGACTTTTCTATCTCCTTCAGGGACGGGTAAGTATAGCACCATCCTTAGGTTCTCGTAAAAGAATACTTTTTTCGTTGATCAACTCTTTCAGCGGTTCATTGGCCAAGGTATCCAGTAATCGATAGCGTAGTTGATAGGTCTTTGTTCGATTTGCAGACTGAATCCATTTCATAATCTTGCAGTGACAATTTGCGTTTTCAGGGGTGTTGGTAACTTCTTCGAGTGAACCGCCTTTTCCCTGCTTAATAAAGACATTCCGAATCCCAATCATCTCGTTGGCATCGCCCGTATCGAAACTCCAGGTTGTGGCAATGCTGGTGAGATACTTTTTGCCTTTATCCAGTCGTAAGAGCGCATGGATGGGCGACTCTACGTTTCCCGTAGCATTTTTGATCCGCGAGTAAATCGACACCAAACCCGGTGACTCAAACTGCATATAGCCAACATGATCAATATTGGCTCCGTGCCGATAATACAGGAAATAGCCATCCTTATACGTGATTTCCACCAGATTATTAGCCACCTGATGATACCGATTGGGATCGTTGACCCGAGCCTGAGGAGCCCCCGTATAATACAGCCAAATACCCGATAAGCTATCAATCTCGGCCTTGGTTGGTTGATAAGGAAGAATGTTTAGGTCACGCCGTATCGTTGTCCACTCGTTTCGTTCGGCTACCCAACGTGCGCTAACCAGCACCAGTAAGATCACAACAAGAAGCAGGCTACCTAGCCAGACGATCGTCTTTTTTCTACCTGAATCCTTCAGTCTACGAGTTAATGTTTCGTTTTCCTGCTGACAGTCTGCCAATTGTTGCTGAAGCGCTTTCTGCTCATCGAGCCGTACTCTAACCGACGCATCGACGCCCTCAATGAGGTTATCATCCAGTGGATTTTGCTCGAAACCCTGGCGGCCAACCCCGTACAAATAAATGTAGCAGGCATCAAGCAGAAACGGACGTGGATTGGCGACGAGCCCGTTATACGCATCTTTTACCTGAACGCCCGTAATGTCATACTTGCGATGTGGATAGTCTACCTGTCTGGGGTTCGGATCGGGGGGATAGGATGCATGTTTTAGCGTGTGAGCTGTATTGGGCAATTCATAACTGATTGAGCTGAGCAATTTCGCGATGTCTTCGTAGTTTTTGGGGCTGGTATTGCGTATAATTTGTTGACCCGTCGCCAATTGGTACGTGTCAATGACTTTTCCAAGTAAATACGTGATCTCCTCTTTCCCCGACTTAATTTTCATTCAACTGTTTATCAGATAGGCGTTTATAAAATTTAATTAAGGCTTACTAAATTTTCCTAAAAATACGAGTCATTTAGTAAGCTTGGAACGCACTTATAACCAAGCTTGACAAGAAGATTCAATGTTGAGCAAGTCTATATTTGTCATACTCTCCGTTTTATCCAAACGAATATCGATAAATCAACAGAAAAGAACGTCCGTCAATTCATCTCATTGGCAATAAGCTAGCACTGAATCTAATTATGCTCGTTTTGACCTATACGAAAACTCTATTCCCAAAAGTGGTCTTTCTGGTTAGTTTCCTACTAACCTCTTCCTTATATGCGGCCAAAGTAGATTCGCTGGATATCCCAAGTGCGGTTATGAAGAAAACGTTTCGGGCAGCTGTTGTTTTGCCTAACTCGTACCAGTCTACTGAAAAAAGTAAAACGACATACCCAGTACTGTATTTACTCCACGGCGGCTTCGGTCATTTTAATGACTGGATTACCAAAACGCCCGATAAAACGCTTCTCCACCGACTTGCTGACCAATACAACATCCTGATCGTATTGCCAGAAGGAGAGATTTTCAGTTATTATCTGGATAGTCCAGTCATAAAAGACAGCCAGTTTGAGACCTACCTGACAAAGGAAGTAATTGACAAAATCGACAATACGTACCGGACCATTCGGACGAACAAAGGGCGGGTGATTACTGGCCTTTCCATGGGTGGTTACGGTTCACTGTATATGGCTACGCGCCATCCTGAGCTTTACTGCGCGGCTGGCAGCATGAGTGGTGCCCTGAACGTGGATATGAATGCCTGGAAATTGACGCCTGATGCAGCCAAGGGGATTCGAGGGGAGTTTGAAAAGATTTTAGGCCCTTTTTCGCAATCGCCGGATGGTTGGGCGGCTTACTCGGTCGTAGGTATGGCTGATAAAATAAAAACCAATGGGTTAAAACTAGTCTTCGATTGTGGCGTTGATGATTTTCTGATTGAGCCTAATCGGGAATTGCACCGTCGACTGGTATTCAACAATACGCCACACGATTATGCCGAACGACCCGGTGGACATAGCTGGGACTATTGGCAAAACTCGCTCCCCTATCAGGTTCTATTTTTTAGTAAGGTGTTGAGCGAAAATGGCGTGATGGTTCGTTAGAGTAAATTTTTTATCTGAGCTTCTACTAGTTTAAAACCGAATTACCAACCTATAATCTTTATGCAAATCAAACCAATCCTGCTGTCTTTATTTATTCTCGCGGTGCCTCTGTTGTCGGTTGGGCAAGCCAAAGATCCGATTGTAGCTGGCAAAGGTATCGCCACCGTCTCGACCGCATCAGGTGACGTTCGGGGTTACATTCACAATGGCACGTTTACGTTCAAAGGTATTCCTTACGCTAAGGCTGAGCGGTTTATGGCTCCCTCGAAACCCGATTCGTGGACGGGAGTTCGTTCCTCAATGACGTACGGACCCGTTTGCCCGATGGACCCAACCACGAGCACCTATGATGAAATTGAATTTCCATTTCAGCACAATTGGGGTTATACCAACGAAAACTGTCTAAGCCTGAACGTCTGGACGCCTGAAATCAGTAAAGCTAAAAAGCGCCCAGTTATGGTCTGGCTGCATGGGGGCGGATTTACAGCCGGGTCCTCGGTGGAGTTACCCTCGTACGATGGCGAAAATCTGACAAAAAAGGGCGACGTAGTGGTTGTGACGGTCAATCACCGACTGAACATCCTGGGCTTCCTGGATTTGTCGGGCTACGGCGAGAAATACAAAAACTCGGCGAATGCGGGGCTGATGGATTTAGTGTCGGCGTTGCAATGGGTGAACCAGAATATCGAGCAGTTTGGCGGTGATCCGGGTAACGTAACCATTTTTGGTCAGTCGGGCGGGGGCGGAAAAGTAACCAGTCTGATGAATGCGCCTTCGGCAAAAGGCTTGTTCCAGAAGGCCATCGTGCAAAGTGGTAGCTATATAACCAGTTTTGCGGAAAGTGATCTGATGAAGAAAGTAAGTGCGGCCCTGCTCGACGAACTAAAGCTGCAACCTAACCAGATCGATTCGCTCCAAAAAATCTCGTACGAGCGGTTAAATGCAGCTGGTAAAAAGGCCTTACGAAAAGTATCGGATGCGATGAAAGCGGAAGGAAAGCCAGCGTTTGGATTAGGTTGGGGACCGATTCATGATGGGAATGTACTGCCCTATCAGCCGACAGAACCGGCGGCCATTGCCCTTTCTAAGGATATTCCACTGCTGGTTGGTTCGACAAAAAATGAGTTTACGCCCTTTAATCCGGCTTCTCGCAACATCTCGATGGAAGGGGCAAAAGCCAACCTACAAAAGAAATATGGTGATAAAACCGACGCTTATCTTGCTGCCGTGAAAAAAGCTTATCCCGAAACGGTAAAGCCATCCGACTACATCGATATCGACTTAAACTTCCGGCCACTCACCGTTAAGCAGGCGAATGCGAAAGCGATTCCGGGAGCGGCTCCGGTGTATATGTATCTGTTCACCTGGCAGTCGCCGGTAATGGATGGCATCTACAAAGCCATGCACTGTATGGAAATTCCGTTTGTGTTCGACAACATCAATCGTTGTGAAGAAATGACCGGCGGTGGTAAAGAAGCGCATACGCTGGCCGATAAAATGAGTCGGGCGTGGATTGCCTTCGCCCGAACCGGCAATCCGAACCACAAAGGCCTGCCGACCTGGCCGCAATACACCGAAGAAAACGGGGCCACCATGATTTTTGACAATGTAAATCAGGTAAAGGCCAACCCGGATAAGGAGCTGTTGCAGATGACTGCCGGCAAACAGATGTAAACGCGTTTTGGCAGGATTTTCTATTGTTAAATCTGTTTAGACTTTCGGAAAAACGTTGTAAATGAGTGTTTTTGTCATTCTGAGGAACGAAGAATCTTACAGTTTCCACATTTGAGAGTGAGGATACTTAAGATTCTTCGTTCCTCAGAATGACAAAAACCACTCGTGACTAAACGTTTAAACAGGTTCATTAAAGCCTGTCTGTAATTAATTTTTATTCTCCATGGCCTTTCGTCGAAGCTTCTGTTTACTCGTTTTTCTGAGTGTTGGTCTGTTTCTTTCGCGCTTTCCTGTACAGGCCAAGATTGTAAAACTAGTCGTTACCAAAACCGAACCTTACGCGGGAGGGCGAACATTTGGCACGGCCGGAACGTACGAACGCGTTTACGGACAGGCTTATGGCGAAGTAGATCCCAACCTGGCTTCGAATAAAATCATTCAGGATTTGCAACTGGCACCTCGCAATAATCGAGGTTTGGTCGAATACGTCTCGGAGTTCATTCTGTTGCGCCCCACCAATATTGGCAAGAGCAACGGACTGCTGTTTCTTAGTCTGCCTAATCGGGGAAACGTGTTTCTGGCAGATACGGCGCTGCTCAAACGAGGTTACGTATATCTGTGGAGCGCCTGGCAGGGAGACGTTTTAGCTGGAAATTCTCGGCTGACGATCAAGGTCCCTGTTGCGACAGAAAATGGCCGTGAAATTACGGGGAAGGTCCGCGCAGAATTCCAGGTGTTTATGCCTGCGCCAACGCAGCTGTTGAGCAGTGGACCGTTTAGCGCAGCAACGCATCACCCCTACGAAACTGTTAGCCTAGACAACACCGGACTTCAACTTACCAAGCGCGTTCACGAAGCCGATCCGCACATTCCTATTCCGAATAGTGATTGGGCTTTTTCAGATTGTATGACAAAACCCTTCCCCGGCACGCCCAGCACGACGCAACTTTCCATTAAAGGCGGGTTTGATCCGAACTACATCTACGAGTTAGTATATACGGCCAAAAATCCACTCGTGATGGGTCTGGGACTTGCCGCCATCCGGGATATCGCGTCGTTCCTGCGAAACACAACCACCGACGAAGCCAGTAACCGAAATCCACTGTTGTCGATTGATAACCAGACGATTCCGATTCGAGCGGCTATTCTACAGGGCGTATCGCAGTGTAGTAACTTTTGCCGGACATTCCTGCAATTGGGCTTTAATCAGGATGAAAGCGGCAAGCGGGTGTTTGATGGCGTTAACGCACATATTGCCACTCGACGTAATTCGCTGAATGTGCGTTTCGGCAGACCGGGCGGAGGTGGCCTTCAACACGAAGATCATTTGTTTCCCAGTAACGAAGCCCCCTTTACCTGGCAGATCACGAAAGATCCTGTTTCGGGAATCACCGGGGGGATTCTTGAAGCCTGTTTACCGATGGGCAATTGCCCAAAGATCATGCAAACGCTCAGTTCGTCGGAATACCGGCAAATACGGGCGTCGCTACCGACCACCGATCCGGCGGGTAAAAAAGACTTGGCTATTCCTGACAACGTCCGCATTTACTTTATCACCGGAACTCAGCATTCGCCCAATGGCGCGCAGGACCCTTTAAGTGGTTTCCAGATGAACTACAACCCGACCCAACCGACATTACGGGCCTTACTGATTGCGCTGGAACAGTGGGTAATGACGGATAAACTACCACCTGCCAGCGCTTACCCGACGTTGAAGGCCTTAACTCTCGTGTTGCCCGAAGCAAAAAGTATCGGTTGGCCGTCGATTCCAGGCGTGGTATATAATGGTCAATTCAACAACGTTCCCTTGCTCGATTTTGGCCCTGAGTTTGACAGTCATTACATCACGGGTATTGTGTCCAATGAGCCGCCCAAAGTGGTTAAGGAGAACGTCTACGCGGTTTTAGTGCCGAAAGTCGATCAGGATGGTAATGAAATAGCGGGAATCCGAAATACGACCATGCGGGTGCCACTTGGCACGTATACGGGCTGGGCATTACGGCGAGCGGGTTACGGTGAAGGCGATTTAGCCTCGCTAAATGGCATGTTCATTCCGTTCAAAAAAACGAAGGCTGAGCGGATAGCTACTGGCGATCCTCGCTTATCGTTGGAGGAACGGTATGGAACACACGAAGCGTACGTAAAAGCTGTACGCAAGGCTGCCGACGAACTAGTAAAAGAAGGTTTTTTGTCGACCGAAGATGCTCAGAACGAGGTGAATATGACCGAGAAAAGTAATGTATTGAAATAGAGATCCATAACCTACACTATGCTTTCTCTCCTTGGATTTGCCACGATTGGGCTTTTTCTGTTGCTAATTATCAGCAAGCGATTGTCGGTTGTTACAGCGCTGGTTTTGGTGCCATTGGTCATGGGGTTACTGGCCGGATTTAGCCCGAAAGAACTGGGCGAAATGGTTCTGGCGGGCATTAAACAGGTCGCGCCAACGGGTATTTTACTCATGTTCGCGGTCCTCTATTTTGCGACCATGCTCGATGCGGGCCTGTTCGACCCGATCATTGCCGGAATCATACGGTACGTCAAAGGCGATCCGCTCAAGGTGATTGTCGGAACCGCTATTCTGACTATGATTGTCCATCTGGATGGCGACGGTACGGCTACGTTTATGATTGTGATGTCGGCCTTCTTACCTATTTACAAACAACTGAAAATCAATCGACTGATTTTGTCTGGCATTGTCGCGTTAAGCGTTGGTCCCTTGCACTTGGTTCCCTGGTCGGGCACATCGGCGCGGGCGATTTCAACCCTGAAGACCGATGCTACGCAGTTATTCAATCCGAACATTCCAGCCATCATCGCCGGAATTGGCTGGGTGCTTTTTGTGGCTTACTGGTTTGGTCAGAAAGAGCGTAAGCGATTAGGTATTACCGATCTGGTCTATGCGCATCACGAAAATTTAACCGAACAACAGCAACAGTTACGACGCCCTAAGCTATTCTGGATCAACGCACTACTAACGATTGGCCTCATTGTTACGTTAATGAAAGGCTGGGTGCCTACGCCCGCTTTATTTATCGTAGCAGCCGTTATCGCACTGCTCATTAATTACCCCAGACTGTCCGATCAGCAAAACGTACTCAAGAGTCACGGGAACAATATTTTTATGGTGTCGAGTATGATCTTCGCGGCAGGAGTATTTTCGGGTATTCTGACTGGGTCGAAAATGATCGACGCGATGGCAACCTCCCTGGTTTCGCTCATTCCCCAGCAACACGCAGCCTGGTTGCCGACGCTAACAGCCATTACCAGTATGCCAGCCAGTTTACTGTTTACGCCGGATGCGTATTACTTTGGGGTTGTACCGATTTTGAGTCAGACCGCTACGCAGTTTGGTATCGATCCACTTGAAATTGGTCGGGCTGCGTTGCTGGGCCAAATGACGGTCGGTTTTCCAGTAAGTCCGCTTACCGCTTCGACGTTCCTGTTAGTTGGTTTAGCCGAAGTCGATCTGGGCGATCATCAGAAATTCATTTTGAAATGGGCTTTCGGAACGACACTCGTGATGACACTGGCCGCGCTACTTACCGGATCAATTCACGTATGAACAGCGAGATACTATGAAAGGGCCCATTCGCATTGGCTGCGGAGCCGGTTTTTCCGGCGACCGACTGGAACCGGCAGGTATCCTGGCGCAGCAGGGACGATTAGACTATCTGGTATTGGAATGTCTGGCTGAACGAACGATTGCACTGGCGCAAAAACGGAAACGGCAAAATCCAGCATTGGGATACGATCCGCTATTGGAACGTCGTATCGAACGTTTATTACCCCATTTACTTGCCAACAACGTTCGTCTGATTACCAACATGGGGGCAGCGAACCCGCTGGCGGCTGCTCAGGTAATCGTCGGCATCGCGAAGCGTCTTGGCTTATCCATAACGGTGGCTGTCGTAACGGGTGACGATGTGTTTAGCCAGCTTACGGGCGATGAACTTTCGCTGGAAACAGGCAAACCTTTACGGGAAACCGGGCCATTAATTTCGGCAAACGCTTACCTAGGTGCCGACGCCATTTTACCTGCTTTGGCAACTGGCGCCAACATTATCATCACCGGTCGCGTGGCCGATCCATCGCTATTTGTTGCGCCGATAGTTCACGAGTTTGGCTGGTCGCTGGACGCTGCAGATCGGATTGGACAGGCTACGGTCATTGGGCATTTGCTGGAATGTGCGGGCCAGTTGACGGGTGGTTATTTTGCCGATCCGGGCAAGAAAGACATTCCAGACATGGCCCATCTGGGGCATCCTTTTGCTGATGTATCGACAGATGGCACAGCCGTATTTGGTAAAGTGGCTGGGACAGGCGGATTGTTAAGCATAGCGACAGCCAAAGAGCAGTTGTTGTACGAAGTCATGGACCCAAGCCGCTACCTGACTCCCGACGTTGTAGCCGATTTTACAAACGTACGTCTGGAGGAAATTGGGCCTGACCAAGTGAAAGCGACAGGCGGACAAGGAAAAGCCCGTCCAAATACGTTAAAGGTGAGTGTAGGGTACGATGCTGGGTTTGTTGGCGAAGGGGAAATCTCCTACGCGGGATCGAATGCGCTGGGCCGGGCGAAGCTGGCCGGAGCGATTATTCAGGAACGATTGCAGGATCACTTTACGGACCTTCGCATTGATTACATGGGCAGTACATCCGTTCACCGAACGAGCTTCGGAGACCATCCAGACCCGTATGAAATTCGACTTCGAGTAGCTGGTAAAGCGGCAACTAGTGGGCAGGCTGCTTTAGTGGGCGAAGAAGTCGAAGCGCTTTACACCAATGGCCCAGCGGGTGGTGGTGGCGCCCGAAAATATGTCCATGAAGTGGTCGGTATTGTATCGACACTCCTGGACCGCGATCAAATCAATCCACAAGTTACGCTCTTTCAATCATGACCATCAAACTTTATGACATCGCCCATAGTCGGGCGGGGGATAAAGGTAACACGCTGATACTCTCGCTGATTCCTTATAAACCGGAGGATTACCCGTTAGTATGCGAAAAGGTAACTGCTGCCGCTGTTAGTCATCACCTTCGGGATATTGTTTTAGGAGAAATCACTCGTTATGAATTACCAAACTTGCCCGCTCTCCAATTTGTCTGCCAGCAGGCGTTGAGCGGTGGCGTGACCACGTCACTGACAATCGACACGCACGGTAAAAGCTTGAGTTACGCACTGCTGGAGATGCTTATCGACAACGAGCTATAGCTAAATAAGCACGTTGACTCTTATTTAGGGAGCAAGAAATAAAGATACCTTCGACTATAAACCCGTTTTTGAAAGCATGAATTGTCCAGTAGAAGGGGCCAAGTTATGCTTTAAGTAGAAACTCTACTTCTTACGAATGGAATAGGCTATGAACAGAAAATACAATTACGTATTGCCGTTTATATCGTTTATCGTTTTATCCGGGTTACAACTAAGCTGCCTTACTGCTTTTGCTCAGGGCCCAGGTCCAGGGCAACGAATACCCCTCCCTCCCATCCCTATAAAAGGCGATACGACCCATACCCTTTCCAAACATTTTACGCTGGCTTCTGCCGCCAAAAAAGCACCGGATGCACAGGGGTTTATTCAACGATGGCTGGTGCTGGAACCGGTAAAGAAAGATATTGTCCGGAATAACATTTTCACTGACAATTACCTCCGAACAACCTTTTCAACCGATAATTTTTCCAGTGATTATACCCGAATTCCCAAAAATGGCGAAACGGTAACCATTGGAAACCAGACACTAAAATGGTATGCACTGGACAGCAAGGCATTCAATGTTAATTTATACCATTTTACCTATGCTCTTAACCAGCCAAAATTCGGAATCCTTGTCTGGCTGGTTACGGTCGTCGATTGTCCTGAAGAAATCCAAAACGTCAGGCTGGCGGCTGGATGTAATTCGGGCAGCATGTGGTGGTTGAATGGTCAGGAAGCCTTGTTGCTTTCCGGTGACCGGGATATGATTGCTGATAATGGTACCTCGGCCCGTTTGACGCTGAAAAAGGGAAAGAATATCATCCGGGGAGCCGTCATCAACGGACCGGGCATGGCTAATTTCTGTATGCGTTTTTTAGATGAAAACGGATCGCCCGTAACAAATCTCAGTATCCGTTACGAATAGCAGGTTGTAGAACCTGTTTAGAATGAGCGTTAGCTTAATTGTTTAAAATAAGCTTCAAACGATCGTTTTTGTCCTTCCTCGGAAAGACAAAAATGGCTCAATTCAAAAAACCTATTTCATGAAATCCTACCTGACAGCCTTATTTGCCTTAGTAATAACACAGACCCTACTAGCCCAGGTCGGAAGGCCCTTTATTCATGATCCCTCAACCGTTACCGAATGCGACGGTAAGTATTATACATTCGGCACGGGCGGTGGCGGATTAATTTCCAACGATGGCTGGACATGGTATGGTGGCGGGGTGCGACCGGGCGGTGGAGCGGCTCCAGATGTCATCAAACTTGGGGATCGGTATCTGGTCATCTATGGCGCAACCGGGGGTTCGCCCAACCACAAAGGCGCTATTCTGACCATGTGGAACAAGACACTGGACCCCAAATCGTCCGATTTTAAATATTCTGAACCTGTTGTCGTAGCTACGTCAGATGGCTATGAAGAGAACGATGCCATTGACCCCGGTGTGATGCTGGATCCAACTACCGGACGCCTTTGGCTTACCTACGGTACCTATTTTGGCTTCACCCGCCTAATCGAATTAGACCCTAAAACCGGCGGCCTCAAAGCAGGTAATAAACCCGTGGATGTCGCCATCGTCTGCGAAGCCAGTACATTGGTTTACCGCGACGGTTGGTACTACCTGCTGGCTACGCATGGCAGTTGCTGCGATGGAGCCAACTCGACCTATAATGTGGTAGTAGGTCGATCAAAAAAAATAACCGGCCCTTACCTCGATAATGTCGGCAGAAGCATGTTGCAGGGAGGTGGAAAGATGGTGGTGGCCACCCGTGGCGGATTAATAGGACCGGGACATTTTGGCCATATCATTCTGGAGAAAGGCGTTGAAAAAATGTCTATCCATTATGAAGCTGATTTAGAGCAGGGTGGCCGTAGCGTATTGGGTATACTTCCTGTGGTTTGGAAAGATGGCTGGCCGGTTGCCGGCGAAAAGTTTAAAGAAGGCACGTATGAAATTGAATCGGTACGAAGAGGCTATGGCTTAGAACTGGCCGTTGATTTTACACGAATGGCCGTTGGACCACGGGGATTTGGCCAGCCCAACAATGATCCTATCAAGCCTGTTTCGGCTCAGCAATTAGCTGATGTGATGAAAAACTGGCCGACAGGAAACATCAGTTTGCGAATAGGTGACTACATGTCCCGCCCCCATCAACAATGGACGATTACCGACGCACCTGATAGTACCGGGTATTTAGGTGGTCCCTATTATAAAATTGTACTGGCCGGAAGCAATCGGGCTTTAGCGGCCACGGCCGATTCCGAAGTCATCACTGTACCGGCCTTTACCGGCTCGCCCGAACAGTTATGGCGCATTGATCAATTGACGGATGGCACCTACCGAATCATGCCAAAGGTCGTACCAAATTCAGGAAAGAAAGTAGCGCTGGTATCTTCTGGGGACAGCACACCGACCCTGGCCGAATTTGATTTTACCAGCGATAATTCGAAATGGAATTTTAGGACTCCCTAAGGCTATCCTTTACACGTTGAAGCTGTGAGGATCGTCGTCTATTGGTTCTCAATTCAATGTTCTGTTCATCGATGAGGATTTAGTGCCGTTAATTCAGCGAAAAGCGCACCTTAGGTTAGAAACCCTCATTCAAGCAACAACTGAAAGGAGTACTCAATGAACCACCACCTAAAAAGACAAACCAGCATAACAATGTAGCATAAATTACTATCTCATTACCCAAAAAAAACAGCTGCGTATGTTGGCCGGTAGTCAAGTGTTGAGTCAGATTCAACGGCGGAGCATGTTTTATCGGATAAACACTTGCGGATCCAATGATTCCTCGCTTTCGGGCCTATTTTCGTAGAATTACTATCGAGGAAGTTAGCCTACCTGGAATTTTAGTAGATTTACTATGACAGCTTCACTGCCAAACCCAGATTAAACAGCGGTCATGAACTCATTTATTAGCTCTCGAAAAATCAAATGGGTACTAGTTACACTATCGCCAAAACGGCGGTAAACGGCTTGACAGCGAAATTAGCCCACGAAGAATCGGATACAGGTGTTCTGATTAATGCAGTATGCCCCGGTTTTACGGCCACGTTTGAGGGTGGCGAAGCGCTGGGGCTCGACCTGTATCGGAGGGTACTACCAGCATCGTATGGGCTGCCTTGTTAGCGGATAATGGGCCTACCGGAGGTTTCTTTCGTGATGGTAAGCCACTTCCCTAGTAGACTTGGTTGAGAAGTCAAAAGTTTTTGACTATGAATGGCAAGCCAGGAATCAGAGGTAATTCTTTAACAAATAATAAAGGGATAGCTATCTATAAGTTTTCACCTAACAAAGTCAGTGTTTTACTATCCGTCTCTCCCTGATAATATTTCGTTAAGATCTGCTGAAAGACAGGCTCCGTGGGTTTGACAAAGTTAAACAGAGTCATACTCGATTTCAGTTTTAGATCGTCCGGGCTACCCATAATTTGATGAGCTGTTTTCCCCTCAACTCCTAGCAGCGCCTGGGAGATTTCAATGAGTCGGCTACCCAATACGGGGTGGGCTAAGTACTCCTTGGCTTCCGCTACATCGGCAATAGCATAATATTGGGCCATTTGACTGAAGCCTAATCCGGCTAGCTGAGGGAAGATATACCACATCCAATGCGTTTGCTTTTGGCCGTTGCGAATTTCGGCTAAGGCTTGCCCATAGGATGAAGCTTGAGCGTCTACAAATCGATTTAAGTCATTCATAGTTTTCCTGGCAAAGTGAACAAAGGCCGATGCCCTATTTGGTTAGTCAATTAGGCTTTGTGAAGGATTGTCGCTAAGTTAAATACGGGAATGGTGTATTCCCATTAAGGCTTCCGAACTTAAGTAGTACCATCGAAAAAGCCCCTAATTTCTTCAATGATGCCCCTAATCTAGCTAATCCTTACGCTAGACACCTATTCAAGCTCATCCAAATCAGCTTAAGATTGGCCTTTCCCTCACTTCTCATTAACCTTATCAACGACCTTCTGGAGCAAACAGTTACTCAGTGAGTGCATTATAGAGCGGCTGCGATTCGGTAAAGATTAGCTTTTTGGCGATCTGTCCACAGCAGGATTGATGCAAGCTTGATTTTTTACGCTCAGGCAAGAGTATCTCAACTGTATGCAGCAAAAAAAATCGTTTAATTCAATTGCAATAGTATCTTTTTCATCAGTACTCCGTCTGAGATATTCGGGCGTACCTAACCATCTGTCTTGTACTACTTGCAAACAGCCAGACCATCAGCGCCCCAGTCCAATTAACAAATTACCCTATCAACAAATTGCTCAACTTTTATGAAAAATCGGTACGTACCCTTATCCGCCTTCTTACTGGGATTCGGCCTGAACTGCGTTGTCCAGCCATCAACGGCTCAACAACTGACGCAGGACAACTCCAGATTCGACGGCCTACAGATGGCACAGGCCACAAAAGCATTGCGACAGAACCATGCTCTGATGGCTCCTGTATCCTATTCTACCCTACGCTCACAGACGGTAGTGAAACGAATTACGGGTCAGGTTCTTGACGAAAACAACACTGGATTGCCGGGGGCATCGATCCTTGAAAAAGGTACCGGAACGCTGGACCGACAAAACGGTACTACGACTGATGCGAGCGGCAATTTCTCGCTAAACGTTGCCGATAATGCTACTACGCTTACGGTATCAAGTGTGGGCTACACATCGCAGGACGTATCCATAGCCAACACCACAACCGTCAGTATTAAACTGGTTCCAGATGCCAGGTCGCTCAATGAAGTGGTTGTCATTGGCTACCAAACGGTTCGCAAGCGGGACGTAACGGGTGCCAACGACGTAATCAATCCGGCTCAATCTAACAAAGTAACGGCCAACTCCCTCGCCGAATCCATTCAGGGGTTATCGCCGGGAGTAACGGTACGGAATACGGGTGTACCCGGTCAGCAAGCGTCGATTCAGATTCGGGGGGTTGCCAGTTTCCTGAATACGGATCCGCTTTACGTTATTGATGGGATGATTGCCGATGCGAACCCGACGATCAACAATGATGATATTGAGTCGATTCAGGTCTTGAAAGATGCGTCGGCAGCAGCTATTTATGGGTCCAGAGCGGCCAATGGCGTTGTTATCATTACCACCAAGCAGGGAAAGGAAGGCCCCATTCGCGTGTCGTTTTCGGCCAAATATGGAACACAGAACATCTACAAACGCTGGAATGTGACCGATGCTTCTGCCTTTGCCGCTCTGCAACGCCAGCAGTATCAGAACTCCGGCCAAACACCCCCCGCCAGCGTAGCAACGGGTACGTTTAACCCCAACATCAACACCGATTGGCAGGATCAGGTCTTACACACGGGCAGTTTGCAGGATTACAACCTGACCTTGTCGGGTGGCACCAAAACCGGCTCCTATTTGATTTCAGCCAGTTACTTTAAAAACGATGGCTACGTGATCGTTAGCAATTTTGACCGGGCGAGTCTGCGTATCAACACGAAAAGCCAGTTAGGCCGCTTTACGGTCGGCGAGAACGTCGTACTGACCAATTCGAACATTCAGAATCCACCCGGCGGTATCAACCCAATTTATGACATGGCCGGAATGCTGCCCGTGATTCCGGTGCAGGACCCACGCTACGTCAACGCCAGTAACCCGAGCGGCTACGGTATCGGTACAAACCCCGATGCGATTACCTACGCGTTTAACCCCGTAGCCGCGCGTAATCTGTCGACGGCCAAAAGCAATTTTGCCAAGGCGGTCGGCAATGCTTACCTGGACGTTAAGCTAACCGACTGGCTGACCTACCGCGCCAATGCGGGTCTGGAAGTGAGTTTCGATTATACGCAAAACCTGCGTCAACTCGGTGTCTATCAATACAGTGCATCGCCGGTACCTAGCTCGGTTGGCGAAGACCGATCCCGCTATTACAGTCTGTTGTTCGAGCACACGCTGAATTTCAACAAAGCATTTGGCCTGCACAGCATCAACGGCGTTGTCGGGCTTAGCCAACAAACCGCCCGGCGGGATAACACAGCTGGCTCCCGAACGAACCTGGCGACATCCGGCGGGCAATATTTCAATACGATCGATGCCGCAACGGGTATCTCAAACTCCGCTGGCGGCACCGGAACCGATTACCGGATTCTGGGCTACTTGGGCCGGATTAATTACGCCTACAATGACAGGTATCTGCTAACGCTGACGGGCCGGGTCGATCAGGATTCTCGATTTGGGGCCAACTACCGCACGGGATTTTTTCCATCTATTGCCGGAGCCTGGCGTATTAGTGAGGAGAAGTTTTTCCAGGCTCCCTGGATTTCGGACCTGAAAATCAGTGCCTCCTATGGAAAACTCGGGATTGTGGTGCCAACACTGGGCTCGTTTCCGTACACAGCCTTTATCAACAATAATCCCCGCGCCATTTTCGGTGTCGATCAAACGTCTAACGTGGGGGCTTATCAGGCCCAATTAGCTAATCCCGATCTGCGTTGGGAGCAACGGTTGTCGCAGAATTACGGCGTAACGGCCAGCTTCCTCAACAACCGTATTTCAACTGAGATTAATTACTACAATTCGCTATCGTCGGATGCCATTCTGAATCTGGCCGTACCGGGCTATTTGGGTAATCTTCAGGGAAATCCCTATGTAAATACGGCCTCGATTCGTAATCAGGGCATTGAATTTTCGCTAACGTATCGCAACAACGAGCACCCGTTCAAATGGGATGTATCAGGCAATTTCACGACCATCAACAACCGGATTGAGAACGTCGGTAATCAGGGGCAGAACATCAATTATATCCAGAGTGGCAACACCCGCTCGCAGGTCGGCCTGCCCGTTGGGCAGTGGTACGTACTGAAAACAGCGGGTATTTTTCAGACGCAGGAAGAGGTCAATAACTACAAAGGTCCGAATGGGTCGCTGATTCAGCCTAACGCCAAACCCGGCGACATTCGTTACGTGGACACCAACGGCGATGGACAGATCACCCAGAACGACGACCGGCAATTTGTGGGCTCTCCCTGGCCAAAACTTCAGGCGGGTGCCCAGTTTAATGGCAGCTACGGCCCGTTTAGCCTGAACGTGCAGTTGATCGGCGTGTTTGGCTACACGGTGTACAACGACGTCCGGCGGAGTCTGGATACCTACCAGAATACGAACTTCCGGGCAGATGTTAGTCCGTGGTCATCGACGAATACCAACACCAGCGATCCACGTATCGGCCTCGAAGCGGGCGATCAGGGAATTATTTCCAACAATTTTTCCTACACCGATCGCTGGCTCGAAAATGCGTCGTACGTCCGTCTCCGCAATGTGGAAGTAGGCTATACTTTCCAGAAAACGCTGCTCACCAAACTAAGTGTTCGCAATGTGCGGCTGTATGTGAGTGGTCAGAATCTATTTACGGTCACCAGTTATTCGGGGCTTGATCCGGACGTAACAGGAGCCAATATTCAGGAGCGCGGAGTCGATAACGGGCACTGGCCTTCGCCCCGTGTGATTTCTGTAGGTATAACCGGTGATTTTTAATCCATAACGCATCTCTATCATGAAAAATATATGTATCTGTCTGGGACTGGCAGCAATTTCGCTACTGACAGCCTGCGACCGAAATCTGAATATTGTGAATCCTAACCAGTTGACGGCTCAGTCGTTCTGGAAAACCGATGCCGATGCGCTGGCGGGTGTCAATGCGGTATACAGTACTACGCACCGGGGCGGTATTTCCCGCTGGATGCTGTTTTATTACATCATCCGATCCGATGAAGGACGTAGCCAGAGCCCGGCCACCGACATTGTGAACAACATGGATCAGTTTCTGATCACAGACTATAATTATGGTAATGCCGTGGCCGTATGGAATGACAATTACATCGGTGTGAATAGGGCTAACCAGGTGATTGACAACGTACCGAATATACCGATGGACGCTACGTTGCGCAACCGCTATATAGGTGAGGCTAAGTTTCTACGAGCGATGTATTATTACCACTTAGTTACGCTGTGGGGGAATGTACCGTTGATCCTACAAACGTCGGTAGTAGGCGATAAACCAGCTTCAGCAACGACGGCTCAGGTATGGGCACAGATCGAGAAAGACCTGACCGATGCTGCTGCCGTGCTACCAACGACTTACAACGGTGGTGATATTGGTCGAGCTACCAAAGGTGCGGCTTATGCCCTGCTGGCCAAAGCCCAGATGCAGCAACAGAAATACACCGAATCACTAACGCCTTTGCAATGGCTGGTGGAGGGTGACGGCAAAGCCATTTATTCGCTGACGCCCAGCTACCGCGACAACTTTTTGATTACCAGCGAAAACAACAAAGAGTCAGTCTTCGAATGGCAGTTTCAAATCAACACCGCGGAGAATACCGACGATGATAGCCAGACGCCGAATCAAAATTACGGAACATCGATAGCGCAGTTTTTCGGACCAAGCGGGATTGGCTGGTCGGATGGAGAAGCGCAGCGATGGCCTACCCGTGAATTCTACGAGAAAACAACGAACGGCGCCCGCGACCCTCGTCTGGAAGTGTCGTTTCTCTTCGACTCGACCAACGTAAAAGGCCCGGATTCGACGCTGATTTATGGACAAACATTCACCCAGCGGTACGGACGTGATAACAAACGTGTATGGTTCCGCAAGTTTCAGAATGACCACTGGAAAAATGAAGAAGGCTACCGTTCGCCCAACAACTGGCGGTATATTCGTTATGCCGATGTGTTACTGATGTACGCTGAAGCTTTGAACGCCACCGGCAAAACAACGCAGGCGTACACCTACGTTGACCAGGTACGGCAACGGGCTGGCTTGCCCAGGCTCACCACGGTCATGCCTGGCTTAACGCAAGCACAATTCTTAGCCCAACTCAAACACGAACGGGTAACGGAATTATCGGGAGAAGGCCACCGCTGGAACGACCTGGCGCGTTGGGGTGATCTGGGGCCGCAATTAGCCAGTCGTGATCCGGCTTTCTCAACGTTCGTAAAGGGGAAAAGTGAATTGCTGCCCATCCCCCAACTCGACCGCGACCTGAACCCAAACCTGACGCAAAATCCGAATTATTGATTAGGCGGTGAATTATTGACGTTACCGTATCCCGTATCCTCGGTCTGTGAGGACACAGACCGAGGATACGGGATACTCCCATCACGCGGCTTCGAAGTCTTTTCCCCAACGATGAAAAATTACCTTTTTCTATTTCTGATAGCCTTAACAATCGCCTGCAAATCAAGCGATACGTCAGTTACTACGCCGACGCCACCCGTCACTTCGGTTGATACGGTGGGGAAATTTAAGAACCCTATCCTCTCTCCCGCTCCCGATCCCTGGGTGATCTATAAAGACGGATTTTACTACGTAATGCATACCACTGGCAACAGCCTACGCATTTATAAAACCGCTGCGATGAGTCGCCTGAGTACGGTCAGACCGGTTACAGTATGGACACCGCCTGCCACCGGGCCAAACTCGCGCGATATTTGGGCACCTGAACTTCATAACGTCAACGGTGTCTGGTATATCTACTATGCTGCTGACAACAATGGTGTCGATGCTACGCACCGTATGTTTGTGCTCGAAAACAAAGCGGCTGATCCAACCACCGGCACCTGGACCGACCGGGGGCAACTGAATCTACCCGACAATAAATGGGCGATCGATGGTACGTTGGGACAACTGAATGGCCAACTTTATTTCGCATGGTCGGGCTGGGAAAACGACCTTGGTGGCTCGCAACATATTTATATCTGTAAACTAACAAACCCCTACACCGCCGAAGGTACACGTATCCGGGTGTCGACACCGGAGCTGGCCTGGGAAAAACAAGGATTTCCGGTCAATGAAGCGCCCGAATTTCTAACCCACGCCAACAAAGTGTTTCTGATTTATTCAGCTAGTTTCTGCGGTACGGATCAATACGCGTTGGGTCAGCTTTCGGCAGATGCAAGCGCTAATCTTGTTACTCAAACATCGTGGACAAAAGCGCAGAATCCTGTTTTTGGTCCGTATGCGAGTGGCAGTGTCTACGGAGTGGGCCACAACAGTTTTTTCACTACACCGGACTCCAAAGAGAACTGGCTGGTTTATCACGCGAACGCAGCCCCCGGACAGGGTTGTGGAGATTTTCGATCTGCCCGAATGCAGCCGTTTAGCTGGAAAGCAGACGGATCGCCCGATTTTGGGGCACCCGTTAATTTGACCGAATACCTCAAACGCCCTTCGGGTGAGTAAAAAATCTTAGGAGTTTATCGGTCAACATATTGCCCTTTAAACTTAAAGACCCACAGACGCTTTTCTGCGAAATGCCGGGTTGCGTATCGATCATTTATTGGTGAGAAAAGGGTTGCCAGAGCTGTTGGTTGACGCTGGTGTTGATCGACAAGTTCCTGGTTGGGAAACCATGCCCTTGTCTGGATTACATTAAGTTAGTTACTGTCTGAACTCCCACCGCTGGATCATTACAGGAGCCTCCTGAATGGCCTGGTAAAGCTGATGATCCGATTTAAAAACAAGTTGATTCAGTTGAAATGTCTCAACGTGCACCTCAACACTAGATTGCTCATACGGCCAGGGATCGAGAGCTAATGAACCGTCGGTCCGCTGATACAGAAAATAAGATACTCCATCTGGTCCCACGCTCACTTCAATTCGTCGCTCTTCAGGAGGAATTTGCTGCTGACACAGAATCAAGGATAAGGCATCGCACCATTGCAGGAAGCCATACGCATACTCGGATTCAGCTTTCGTCGATTTCGTTTCTTTTCGCCATTGCGTCTGATTGGCCAATTGCTGCTCTAAAAACGTATCCAACTGTTGACTGCTTCCTCGTTTGGGCTCATATAGAAACGACGTATGCATCGACATCAATAAGGCATTCCAGCGGCTTTTTTGCAGGCCAATCTGAATAAGATTCCGGCACTGCTCCAGCGAATAATCAACCAGTTTGAAATGAAGCGGAGCGCCTGAAACCGTTAAATGATTTCGACCTTCCCAGGCCACTTGTCCGTCGTCATGCTCAGCGACAGCGATGATCGTTTCAGTCCAATGGATTGGGCGTTTATCAATCTTCCAGGCTAAGGCGAGTTGTAAAGCAAGTAAACCATGAGCAGGCTGATGAATGAGCTGCCAGCCAGATTCGTTTTGGGTAGTTAGCATACGTAATGAACTAGAAGTATCCATATGCCTATCTGTACTGGGCATAGGACTACCCACATACAACTGCAATGCCGATATAAATGTCAGGCCAAAATCGTTGATTGTATCAATAACTAGGTAACGGTCTCTTCTGGCTAAGCCTTTAGCTATAGGGGTTCGTACCCTTATTCGTTTACGGGTTACAACTCCGCTCAGTCAGGCAATCATAAAGGCAATGACAATGGAAGCGCGAACAATGGAAACAGGTTGGGATAATAGTCGACAAACGGCCTTGGAGCCCCGACAGACCCTAAGCCATTCAGTAAGCTGAACGTTATTTTCCTGAATGCATTGACGCCTAAAATTCACAAAGGGCAAATTTCTTATATTGCTTCGAATCGGAAGAAGTGGGTTTATTCCTTGCTGGGCTACCCATGATTTTATCAGTTTAAGCCCCCTGGATCAACCATAAACATCAGCTCATGAAGCACTCAACCCGTACCCTCATTGTTGGCGCTGGCCCATTTGGTCTTGGTTTGGCCGCTTATTTACAGCGACGGGGATATGATTACCAACTCGTTGGCAAACCCATGGAGTTCTGGCAAAACCAGATGCCAGAGGGAATGTTACTCCGCTCGAATGCCAACTGGTACATTGATCCTGATCACCAGTGGACAATTGATGCTTTCCTGGCGTTGCACGATCCACTCCGGCAGTCGACAGTCCCCATTTCACGGGAGCAGTATATTGCTTATGTAGACTGGTTCCGTCAACAGGCCAACATCCCCGTCACACCCGCTTATGTCCAACGTTTAAGCCACGATGCGGGCTTGTTTACCGCCGAGTTAGCGAACGGCCATACTATTCAGGCGCAAAACGTTGTGCTGGCTACTGGCTTCGCTCATTTTGCATTTTCCCCTCCTGAACTGGTATCCCTCTTACCAGCGGGCCGTTTTCAGCACAGCTGCAATGCGGTTACAATGAGCGCCTATCAAGATAAGCGGGTTTTAGTAATTGGTGGTCGGCAGAGTGCCTTTGAGTCAGCCGCTTTACTGCGGGAAGCTGGTGCCCGGCATGTTCACATCAGTTATCGGCACGACACGCCCCGTTTTGAAGAAGCAGACTGGTCATGGGTCGAAACAATTGTCGAGCAAATGGCTAGTCAACCAGATTGGTTTAGTCGTTTATCAGCCCAGCAACAGCAATCGTATCGCTACAAATTATGGGCAGAAGGACGTCTGAAGCTGGAACCTTGGCTTGAAAAGCGTATTTGTCAGCCGGGGGTCAGTCTTTACCCGCGCACGGAGGTCGTACAGGTAAGCCAAAAGCCTGATGATTCACTCCAGGTCGGGTTAAACTCTGGCCAGCAACTGGCCATTGATGCGATCATTCTGGCAACGGGTTATCAGGTCAATGTAGCTCACCTACCGTTTCTTTCTGAATCTATTCAGGCAGCGCTGAAGACCTTAACCGGGTCTCCCTTGCTGGACCATCAGTTTCAAAGTAGCATTCCCGGCCTGTACTTCAGTAGCTTTGCAGCGGGTCAGAGCTTTGGTCCCTTTTTTGGGTTTACCGTCGGAGTCCGTACTACTGCCCACTTGATCGGGCAGGCTCTGCTAAGTACCCCAGTCTAAGGGCGTACATACTAGCTTAGTCACTATTCGGTCATCATTCAGAAAAACATTCAGTTCTCTAAAATAACATTTGTTGCCAGCTTTTTCCGGTCATTTCGTTATCCCCCGACATACTCCATAAAACAAAACCCTCACCAATCGGTAAGGGTCTGTAATCGTAACTTGAACTTTAATACCCAAATGTACAGCCCCACTGAGGGATCAGACCATTCGATTAGTTAATTTAATTATTCGGCAACTTGCCCTGAAACTCCCGGCCCCTAGAGCCGGGTTTTTAGTAGAGCTTTCACCAATTTTCTCCAGTGTGAACAACAAACGATCTGTCTCGCAGTTGTTTTTGATTCGAGTTGCATTACATATGTTGGGTTTATCAGGTATCCAGTTGGATTGAAGAAAGAATGTTTACTTTTTTCATTTTTCGTTAATAGCTAATTAGTCCCAACTCGTTAAATTAGGCCTTACAAGGTCTTTTTGGACCAGCCTTCCGTATCTACTTACTTAACCATCATGACTATTCCTTTTCAACTGCAAGCGTTCCTGCTGATTGTTGTTTCGGCCATAGCCGTATTTCTGCTGTTTCGAAAAATTACTTTTGGGTGGAAATGTCCTGCCTGCGGTGACCGCTCCCCTGATCGGATTCCGCGCCCGATGATCGTCCGGCATCTGCTAGGTTTTCTCCCTCTGCAACGCTTTCAATGTGAAGTTTGCCGGTATCGTTTTTATCAGGTTGTGGTTGAATCATCACCCAATAAGTCTTCTCAACCTATCAGGGTGTTACTCCTTCAAAAACTTACCTTCTATCTTTTTCCTTTTCTTTGTCTAAATGCATTGGCTTTCCTAGTGGTTTTCATATGGATGTTTAGTACTGGGCAATTTCTATTGAGTGTCCTTGCTTTTATGTTGCTGTTATCCACGGATTTACTCATTCTTATTGTCAATCAGGCGATGATGCGTGATGAGTTGAAAATAGCAAGTGATTCAACCCAACCTTTTGAACAGGTGCAATCTGCTAATACCTAAACAAGCGGTCATTCTATCCAGCTACGCACAGAAAACATTTAGTTTTTACGCGTTGTTATGGCATTGAGGAAAGTTTTTATAACTATCCCGGCCACTATCATGAAACAAGAACGCATTAGGTTTACAGACCTTGTGCCAGACACCTGGACGTTGGTGATCGCTACAGCCACTGGTATGTTCAGTATTACAGATAGTATAAAATTTGATTACGCATCAACCTTAGTAGAGTAGTCAACCTGTTATAATAAAAAAGCCCCTGCCATCACTGGTTAGGGGTTTTTATTTCTGTGGAAAGTCTATGCTTAAGATGGAAATATTTGGACTAAACCCATCTGCTTTTCTCAACAACAATAAAAAAACCTTAATACCTCTGGCACTTACTAATATTTTACCATTTAATATATTATTATATTATTCATTTATAAATAGGCTAAATTAGTAACAAATCAGTCAGTAATAACTGCACACCTAATCCAGGTATTTTTCACTAATAGGCTCCAAATAGCTGAAAATCAAGCGCTCAATACGTAAGAAAGATGGTATTAACGAATGAGATAACATACCTGCCTGATCATCAGTCAAAGCATAATATTAAGAACGTACCTACTCGATCAAAAAAGAGAGCCTACCTCGTTTTGACTTCCATCTGCCAGCCGCTGGTCGGTTTTTGGGGTGCTATGACGGGGCGATATGATGCCCTAAGGAATGCATACCTCCAATTACAGGCCTCTACCATCAATACTGACCAAGCTCGTCTAATTTATGGTTCTTTACTCGTAAAAGGATTTGTCAATAATAAGCACTATCTGCTCGATTGGTTGGTGAGAGAAATGCAATTTGAGGCCTTCGCAGCTGCAACTTCCGACCGGGAATGGGCTGCTATACAAGACTTAGAACTGGCGAACTACGGATCTAAAGAAGATCGAATCGCATTGTACAAAGAGCGCTTAGCCAGGACACTCTGGAAGTAAAATTATGTAATGTATGGGAGTATATTAGAGTTTTATCTACCCAGAATCATCTTCCTGATCGTATGAACCGTATCGACCTGGAAAGTAATTTTCCCTTGCTGGATAAGTTGATCATACTCATCCATATGGATTCCCAGCCGAATACACAGATAAGCAGCAATAACAATCACAATCCAGCGCAGGTACTCCCCGGTCGGGCCATCAGCGAGTCGCCACAAGATCAAATACCAACTTTTCATTCTCTCGGGCTAATTGAATTTAAGGAATGTCAGATTAGTTTCTATTCCGTTTACACCGTCAAAGAAATAAGTAGTGAGTGGTGCTATAAATATCAGGTATGCTTTTAGACTAGACATCAAAAAAGCCCTATACGCTATGTATGAGGGCTTTTTGACATATTTTGTGGCTTTATAGGGACTCGAACCCCAACCAACAGTTCCGAAGACTGTGATGCTATCCATTACACCATAAAGCCGTATCCGGTTTGCAAAAGTAATCCTATTTTCCTGATTTCAAGCCAGCAGGCGCAATCAATTCAGTAAAACGCAATTTTTATTTTTCATCGGGCTGGTTCAGCGTGCCATTTAACAACTCGATTACTTTCTGAAAATCACCAGGTCGAGCTACATAATCTAGCGTATTCATATCTAGCGTCAACAGGGGCCCTAACTCGTAGGAAACAGCAAATTCTTCGTAAAGCTGGTTCAGGTCATTCAGGTATTCATCGCTGATCGACTGCTCGAACGATCGACCTCTTTTCTGGATTCGCTGGCGTAACCGGGGCAGATCGGCTTTGAGGTAAATCATCAGGTCAGGTGGCCGGACCAGACTCATCATATTCTCGAATACCTGCCGATACGTCTGGTAGTCGCGTTCGGTCATATCGCCACGCTTATGAAGGTTTCGGGCGAAAATGGCCGCATCCTCATAAATCGTCCGGTCCTGAATCATAGCGCGTGGTTTAAGCAATTGCTCCTGCGCCAATTGCTGACTATCAATAATTTTCTTCATCTGGGCGAATCGACTATTCAGAAAAAAGATCTGTAAGTTGAACGACCATCGCGGCATATCGGCGTAGAAGTCAGCCAGATACGGATTCCCTTCCACGGCTTCATACAGTACTTCCCAGCCGTAATGAGCGGCCAGCATTTCGGCCAGTGTAGTCTTCCCCGCTCCGATATTTCCCGTTATCGCGATATGCATAAGGAGTGATGAACGATGAGTTATGAGCGATGAACAATAAAGAGCGAGCGACAGCTACTCATATCTTATAGCTTATCATTCATCACTCCTTTACAAACGACTGATGACTATCGACTGTTTTGAGTTAATTTTGTAAGTAGGAATGAATCATTGAGGGAACTCTGTTCACAAGTTTACTCGTTCGCCTGTCAACTATGAAACCGTACCGCGTTCTTTTATACTATATTTATTCTCCCATCGCGAACCCTGAACAGTATCGGGAGGAGCATCATTTGCTGTGCCTGAATCTGAATCTACTGGGACGCATCATTGTAGCGCCCGAAGGACTTAATGGCACCGTTTCGGGCTTGACTTCCGATTGCGAAGCGTATATGGAAACGCTCCGCAATGATCCACGTTTTGCGGGAGTTGAATTTAAGATTGATGAATCTGACGGACATACGTTTCAGAAACTACACGTACGGGTCAAACCGGAGATTGTCCATTCAGAATTTCTGGTCGATCCACTCATACAAACGGGCATCCATGTTGAGCCGGAAGAGTTTCGTCAACTCAAAAACGATCCTGATGTCGTGCTGGTCGATATGCGCTCGAACTATGAGCATTCGGTTGGTAAATTCAAAGGGGCTATTACGTTCGACATGGAAAACCTCCGCGAACTACCTGAACACATCGCTGAAATCGAGCACCTGAAAGGCTCCGGGAAAAAGATTGTTACCTATTGCACAGGCGGTATCAAATGCGAAAAAGCTTCGGCCTATCTGTTATCACAGGGGTTTGAGAATGTCTATCAACTCCACGGCGGCATTATCAAATACGGTATGGAAGCTGGTGGCGAAGATTTCGATGGCGAGTGCTACGTATTCGACAATCGCGTTACCGTACCTGTCAATCATGTCAATCCCGTTGTATTATCCACCTGCCATCGGTGCGGTACCCCTACGAGCCGAATGGTAAATTGCGCCAGTCCAGCTTGCAACAATCACTTTACGATGTGCGAAGCTTGCGGCCTTGAACACCAGGGCACCTGCACCGACGACTGCAAAGCCGATCCAAATCTACGTGAGTACGACGGCACAGGGTACTACGGTAAAGTGACCCAGAGCTATTCGCCCCTGCAGGGATTCAAGAGCCGGAAAGGCCAAAAAACGGAAGTAAGTTTGTAGGAGCGCCTACCAGTTCCCTTTGATGTTGTCGAGATATTTCTGACCGGAACCCGTATTCAGGAGTAAAACATGCTCATCTGGACGGAGCCAACCTTGCCGAAGCAGCTTCTTGGTTGCGGCCCAAATGGCTCCACCTTCCGGGGCAACAAACATTCCTTCCTGGCGGGCCAACTCGCTCACACTTTCCAGCATATCCTGTTCAGCTACTGCCACAGCGGTACCATCAGATTCTACTAACGTATTCAGAATCAGTGGTTCGCCTAGCGGACGTGGCACTGCCAACCCATTGGCAATTGTCGGCTGACCATTGTACTGTTTACTGTTGTGTTGTTCTCCCTGCCAGGTAGCAACGATGGGGGCACACCGCTCGGCTTGTACAGCCACCATGCGAGGGAGCGGTTGATCGTTCGGAAGCCAGCCGAGTGCTTTCATTTCGTGAAAGGCTTTCCAAATACCTATCAGGCCAGTACCACCACCCGTTGGATACATGATTACGTCGGGCAATTGCCAATTCAGCTGTTCGGCAATCTCAAAGCCCATCGTTTTCTTACCTTCTAACCGATACGGTTCTTTCAGCGTCGATACATCAAAAAAGGCTCCATCTTGATTGAGTTCCTTAACCTTCACTGCACAATCATTAATCAACCCGTCGACCTCAATCAGCCGAGCACCATATCCAATACATTCTTCCTTAAATGCATCGGGCGTATGACGCGGCATTACCACTATGGCTTCCAGACCCGCCCGGGCACAGTAGGCTGACATCGCCACGCCCGCATTTCCAGCCGTTGGAATAATACATGCCCGTTCGCCATTCTCTTTAGCTTTCGAAATTGCCATCGACAAGCCTCTCGCTTTAAACGAACCTGTTGGATTCAATCCTTCATCCTTCAGCGCCAGTTGTGTTAGATTGTATCGTTCTCCCAGCCGCTTGAGCGGCAAAATGGGTGTAAATCCTTCGCCTAAACTAATCTGATTTTCAGGCTGAATAACAGGCAACAACTCTTCATATCGCCAAAGCGATTTAGGACGCGTCAGGAGATCTCCCTGCAATACACTGCCTATGTCCAGAATATAGTCACAAAGCAGCGGTGCCTGGCAGCAGATTGAGACAGTCTGACGAATGAATGGTTCGTGAGTTGTTCCGCATTGCGAACAATGCAGATTTCCTAAAAGTGATGAGGTGATGGCGACGTTCATGGTTGTATTTTTCCGAAAAATCTCGGTTACCAACCCATGAAGCAAATACCGATTCGAGATGAGTTATTCCGTTTTGGAATAATATCGCTGTGTAAATTGGATAAAGGCACTCACCAGCCGATTATTTTCGGTGCCTTTTCGCTGGATAAAATAGAATGTGCGCTGTATCATCAGATCGCGGATGGGTACCTCGACCAATTCACCAGCGACCAGCTCTTTTAGAATCGCTCGTTTTGGTAAAAAAGCCAGGCAGGTATCGGCCAGTACAAAATTCTTGAGCGCTTCTGTACCGCCCAGCCGAATCAAAATCCGCAGAGAAGGCAGCCCAAGACCCCGTTTCGCCAATTCAGCTTCGATGACCGCCAATGTCCCAGAACCATTTTCCCGAATCGCCAGCGGAATAGTAGGTAAATCACTGAGCGATAGAATACGTTCTCGAAACGGGCTTTTGGCAGAGCAAACAGCCAGCACATCGTCGGTCATAAAGGGCGTATAAGTCAGCGTGTTGATTTGCGACATGGCCTCCACAATACCAACGTCAATATCATGCGCCAGCAGGGCATTCTGGATATTGTTCGAATTGCGGTTTAATACGTTGATCTGAATGTGCGGATACCGTTGAAGATAAGCCGATAATACAGGCGGCAACACATACAAACTAATGGTAGTACTGGAGCCAACGGCAAGTTTGGTTGGCGGCAGAAAGTTCTCATTGATCTGTTGCAGTTCTTGATGTAGTTCTTCCTGCAACTGCCCGGCTTCCAGCAATTTCGTGTATAAAGCCTGTCCGGCAGGAGTTAAGCTGATGCTCGTGCCGTGTCGTTCAAACAGTCCTGTCTTATAAAAATACTCCAGCGATTTAATGTGCTTGCTAATAGCCGACTGACTCAGAAACAACGTCTGACTCGCCTTGGTAAAACTCAGCAAACGAGCGACTTCTAAAAAAATCTGGTGCCGGGAGGAAAGCATATTGGGTTAGCTGTTCCATTACGAAACAACGTCAAAGATAACCCAACAAACTTATTTTTTGAGCACTGGATGCTCCCACAACCCAAGCAAATCCCCGTGTCTGTGTCCTCACAGACACCTTTCCGGCAGGTAATTTTTGCTGACGCATAGGTGTCTGTGAGGACACAGACACGGGGATCACAATTCCGTTTCCCAGCTATCCAGCCCTAACAGTTTACGGCCAAGTGGAGAGAGTTCGGCGGTCTGATAGCGTTCTTTTTCCCAGTTTCGTGGATCGCCGGGGAAAGCGTAGCCTTCGGGAGCTTGCCGATCACGCCAGGATGCAATCCGCCATTGCCGCAATGCTTCGTTTTCTTCCTGTGCGGGCATCATCGAAATGTATTGCGCAATCCGCACCTTGTCCTTCGATAGGTTCGGACGAATACCGTGTGGCTGAGTACTGTTAAAAATCAACAGGTCGCCCGCTTCCATTTTCACTTTGTCGAACTCAAATCCGGTTGTATCTGGTTTGAAATGGTCACGATCGGCGGGTTGGGTTAGTTTCCAGGTATCATAGGTGCGGTACAACTCGGGAATGCACTGAAATCCACCCATATTTTCGTCGGTCTGATCGGCCAGGGCCAGTACACCCTGCACATTCTGCGGGCGTGTTTCCGGATCATAATCCCAGTGAATAAACCCTTTGAATTCATGACCAGGCCGAACGGGGAAGTTCAGGTTTGCCCGATCAATTGTAACCCATAGTTTTTCTGTTCCCCAGATGTCAACAAAAGCATCGTATACGCGGGGATATTGCCGATTATCCCATTCATATTGATGGTTGTATAATTCAACCATACCACTATTGGTCAGCTCCTTCATCTTCATTTCGGCACGCGGTGGGGCATACCAAGTAGTCGGATCATCAGGATTTTTTTCTTCAAATTCCCACAGAAAATTGGCCAGTCGTTGTGCCTGTTCCTTGGGTACAGCCTGCTTGATCACAATATATCCGTTATCCTTCCAGAACGTCCAGTCTTCTTCCGATAGTAATCGAAGCGATTTCTTATTTGATCGGTCGTTCAGGCCAATTTTGCTGCTAGTGGCTGTTGATGGATTTCCTGGAATGTCTTTATGGGCGTTGTCGGGAATCATGGTCGGAGCCATGGTAGGCTGCATTGTTTCCATACGTTTAGGATTTTTTACCTTTTTTATTGAAACAAAGTTAGCCTAACCCATCAGGCTATTTCCACATCAATACTGTCCTTTTTTTGCACTATATTGCTGTAATACTTCTTATTATCTATTGAATTCAGAAATAGTGAGCAAATTTTATCGAGAGAAACATGCGTATTGCGTTTGAAGAAATCAGTCCCGACGTAGATAGTTCGTTTCATATTCTGGAAACGCCCCGGCTGAGTGACGTTTTTCTGTGGCATTATCACCCGGAATATGAGATTGTGTATATCACAGGTGCCAACGGAACCCGACACGTTGGCGATCATATTTCACGCTACGAAGGCAGCGATTTAGTTTTTATTGGCCCTAATATTCCGCACCTGAATTTTGATTACGGTGTTCGGACTGATCACCGAAAAGTAGTTGTGCAGCTCAAAGAATCGTTTCTGGGTGATCAGTTTTTGAAAGCGCCAGAATTTGCGGCCATTACCCGGCTCTTTGAGCTGGCTCGCACAGGTATATCGTTTCATGGTGAAACCAAACAACGCGTAGGCAAACAACTCGAAGCATTACCTACTCTCCCACCCTTTGAGCGGTTGATGTCCTTACTCACAATCTTTCATCAGTTGGCACTTAGTACAGAACAAACCTTATTGAATGGGAAGCCAGTCAGTAATGCGTATAAATTGAAGGAACAGCAGCGCCTTCAACGCGTGTACCAATTTATCGAAGAAAACTACCAGCGTCAAATCGATATTATCGAAATAGCCAACGTAGCTAACCTGACGAAAGCGGCTTTCTGTCATTATTTCAAACGTATGACCCACCTGACATTCACGCAGTTCCTAAACCAATATCGTATTCACCAGGCTCAGCAATTACTACTGCTCGATCATAACGTAACCGAAGCCTGCTTTGCCAGTGGATTCGACAGTCTATCCTATTTCAATAAAATTTTCAGGCGCGTAACTGGCCAAAACCCATTGCAATTCAAAAAGAACCATCACTCGTGAGTAACCTTCCCACCCACCTACCTATAAATTTCATCTACTCCTTCCACCCTATTTGCGTAGTATTGCATGGAATTTAACGATGAGTGATGAACGATAAGTGATGAACGGCCCGCTGTTCATCACTTATCGTTCATCACTCATCACTTACTTTTTATGTCCGACCAGAAACCTCTGATTTTAGTTACGAACGACGACGGTATTACCGCTAACGGCATCCGCACACTGGTTGAATTAATGAAACAACTGGGTACAGTGGTTGTCGTGGCTCCAAACAGTCCTCAGTCGGGAATGGGCCATGCTATTACGATTGCCAATCCTATCCGGCTCTATCCCTCCGATATTTATGGCGACGTACCGGCCTACGAATGCTCGGGCACCCCAGCCGATTGTGTCAAGTTGGCAAAGCACCATGTGTTGAAAGATCGTGTTCCAGATTTAGTGGTTAGTGGCATCAATCATGGTAGTAATTCGTCCATTAGTATTCTTTATTCAGGCACTATGTCGGCGGCTATTGAAGCGGCTATCGAAGGCATTCCAGCCATCGGCTTCTCGCTGGGTGACTTCAGTCGGCAACCTGATTTTACGCACGCACACGAACATATTCTGGCTATTGCTCGTAATGTATTAGAGCAGGGCATGAAACCCGGAACCGCGCTAAATGTCAATTTTCCAGCCCGTGGTGCCGAACCACTGAAAGGCATTCGCATCTGTCGACAGGCCAACGCGAAATGGCAGGAAGTATTCGACGAGCGACGCGATCCACACGGTCGCCGGTATTTCTGGCTGGCGGGCGATTTTGTCAACTTCGACTCCCACGCCGAGGATACCGACGAATATGCCCTGGCAAATAACTACACATCAGTTGTTCCCTGTCAGTACGACCTGACCGCCTACAGCATGATGGACGAATTGAAAAACTGGAAGTTGTAATTGTAAATGATGAATGATGAGTGATGAATGATTTTACTAGCTATTCATCACTCATCATTCATAATTCATCCTTCAAGCATGGCTCTCTTAGGAAGTCTTTTGAAAAGCGGCATACGGCTTACGAACGCCGTTCGGTTGCGAAAAACCAGCCCACTACGTCAACAACGAAAAGTTTTTCGTAAACTAATTCAGAAAGCGCAGTTTACGGATTTCGGAGTAACTTATCATTTCGACGAATTATTGCGTGCCGTCGAGTTTGGTACCGATAATGAGTTTTACGAGAAGTTCAAAAAAAACGTCCCCATCCACGATTACAACAAGATGTTCGATAACTGGTGGAAACGAACATTGAATGGAGATCGAAACGTAACCTGGCCCGGTCGGGTAAAGTATTTCGCCTTGAGTTCTGGAACATCCGAAGCCTCTACGAAGTATATTCCGGTAACGAAGGCCATGTCGAAAGCAATTCAACGCACCAGCATCCGACAGATTCTCACCCTTGGCAAATACCAAAACTTACCCGCTACACTCTACGAAAAGGGCTATCTGATGCTCGGTGGCAGCACGAATTTAAATGCTCGGGCAGGGCATTTTGAAGGTGATTTAAGTGGGATCACAGCCAGTCAGATTCCATTCTGGTTTCAGCGATTCTATAAACCTGGTCGAGAAATTGCCCAGGAGCGAGATTGGGCGTTGAAACTAGATGAAATTACGGAGCAGGCTGCCGATTGGGACATTGGCTACGTAGTCGGTGTACCGGCCTGGATTCAGTTGCTCATGGAGAAAATTATTGCTCGGTACAACGTAAAAACCATTCACGACATTTGGCCGAATCTGATGGTATTCTGCCATGGCGGTGTATCGTTTGAACCGTATCGGGCTGGTTTTGAGAAACTTCTCGCCCACCCGATTACGTATATCGAGACGTATCTGGCTTCAGAAGGATTTATTGCTTTCCAAACGCATCCCAACGCCGAGGGAATGCAACTAGTGCTCAACAACGGGCTGTTTTTTGAATTCATTCCCTTCAACGAACAGAACTTCTCGCCCGATGGCGAACTGACAGATAACCCGGAAACCTTCATGATTGATGACATCAAGGAGGGCAAAGAATACGCCCTTCTCATGTCGACCTGTTCGGGCACTTGGCGCTATCTCATTGGGGATACAATTAAATTCGTTGACAAAAAACGGGCTGAAATCATCATTACGGGACGTACCAAGCATTTTCTGAGTCTGTGTGGCGAACACCTTTCAGTCGATAACATGAATAAGGCGATCGAAATGGTTTCCGACGAACTGGATATTTCGATTCGCGAATTCACGGTTGCGGGCGTTTCGCATGATACGCTTTTTGCCCATAACTGGTACATCGGAACAGACGATAAAGTAGATGCGACTGACTTCTGTAATCGCCTTGATGCCAAGCTTAAAGAATTGAACGACGATTACGCCGTCGAGCGTCGCCACGCCCTAAAAGACATCACCGTAAGCGTTCTCCCGGCCAAAACCTTTTACAATTGGATGGAATCACGAGGGAAAATGGGTGGCCAACACAAATTCCCAAGAGTCCTGAAGAAGGGGCTGATTCAGGAGTGGGAAAGCTTTATTAGTGATAAACGATGAGTAATGAGTAGGCTGACGCAAGAGTACTATTAATGCGTCAGCCTACTCATCACTCATCGTTTATCACTAGATTCACCAATCTATAGCTTTAGAGAGCGGCTCAAGTAGTCGGTTGTAGGCGATGTTGATGGCTCCGATAAAAAAGACGACCCCCGTTACACGATTGAAAATCTGTACAACGCGGGGAGTGAATAGTCGTTTAAGTCGGTTAGCGTAATAGGCCAGTAAATTTTCGGTTACAAAAATACCAAGCAGAGCAGCCGTCATAAACCCATACTGTTGAGCATCTGAATAATGCAGGTGCGAGCGAATGTAGGCTACAATCGCTACCCAGGCCACAAAATTGACGGGATTAAGGGCGTTCAGGAAAAAGCCGGTTGTGAAATAGTAGACAAAATTACCGAATCGGGTTTTCGGATAAGCCAGCCGGGGTGTTCCTTTTGTAATGTTCACAATGCCCAAAGCAACCAGAAAGATTACGCCCACAGCCGCCATAATATTCTCAAAACCCTGCACTTTTGGAATAAACGATGTGCCGATTAATGCGGCAATAACGAATATAATATCGCCAGCAATGACACCCAGCACCATTTTAAATCCAGAGCGAAATCCATTATCGACACTATTCTGAATCAGTGCAAAGAACACTGTGCCGAATGTCAGGCAAAGCGCAACGCCGAGTAAAAAACCTAAGAGAATGGGTAAGAACACGGTACTGATGTTATAAAGTTGTATGGTTGAACAGTTGTAGCGGTAAAAAGTTGTAGGTCGGCCCACGGTGCGGTTGAACAGTTATACAGTTTTCTTAAGTGATTACTGCTTTCCTGTCTACTTTACAACGCTGAAACGCTACAACTCTACAACTAGATAAGACTATAACTGTTATATCCCCCGCAATCGAGCTACCATCAGCAGGGCGCTAACGCTCAGCGAATCAGTGATTCGGCTCGACATGACCATCTTGACAGCTTCGGCCAACGGGAGTTTCCAGACGCGTAATTCTTCGGTTTCCTCGGGCGCATGTTCTCCTTGCTCCAGCCCTTCGGCAACGTAGAGAAAGCCTTCTTCATCGGTAGCGGAGTTGGAGGTATGGATTCGAGCAATTTTTGTCCAGGACTTTGCTGTCAACCCCGTTTCTTCTTTTAACTCTCGCTTCGCTGAGTCAAGCGGATCGGTGCCTAGTGGGGAACCTCCTTCCGGTATTTCCCACGAATATTCGTTCAATGGGTAGCGATATTGTCCGACCAGATAGGTATTTCCTTCCTCATCAATCGGCACCACGCCGATGGCTTTATTCTTGAAACTAACAACCCCGTATATTCCGGGCGTTCCGGCCGGCGTAATCACATCTTCATGACGAATCGCGAGCCAGGGATTTTCATATTTGACCGACGAATTCAGCGTCTGCCAGGGATTTTCGGTTGTATCCATATAAACGAACGTTCTAGAGAAACGGCTTTTTTATCTGACGCTCACAATTTCTCCAAAAGGTCGCAAAGTTAGCCGCTTTCAAGTATTGGTAATACGTATGTTTTTAAAGTCAACACCGAATTCTCTTTTGATAGCAACTCTATTGTATTTTAAAAAGACTTAATGAGATTTTAATTAAAAGATGAATCCTGAACGATAGTCTCTCATACCGAATCGGTTATCTTCGACTTCCTCAATCAACTCTATTTTATGCACAACAAACTACTCTTAACTAGCTTATTTCTGGGTGGTACGCTGCTCGCTCATGGACAGGACGAAAAACTGGACATGGCGACCATCCAGAAAATTCGGGACGAAGGCCTGCAACATTCGCAGGTCATGGAAACCGCGTTTTACCTAACCGACGTAAACGGCCCGCGTCTTCAGGGACCCGGTTTTATGAAAGCCGCCAATTGGGCAAAAGGCAAATTGGCCGGGTGGGGTCTACAAAATGCCCGTCTGGAAGCCTGGGGAGAATGGGGCAAAGGCTGGGCTGTCGAACGTAGTTATCTGGCGATGACAGCGCCTTATTATAAATCAATTATTGCCGTACCGAGAGCCTGGAGCGGCAGTACCGCCAAATTACAGTCGGCCGACATTCTATACATCAGCTCCACCGACACAACAGCGATGGAAAGCTACCGCAGTAAGCTGAAAAATAAGGTTATTCTGATCGATCAATCTTACAAAATACCGCCAACTTTCAAAGCAGATGCGGCTCGGTTCACCGACGATGAATTGCAGAAAATGGCGGGCGAGTCCGCTCCCAGCCCACGTGCCGGTGGCGATACGACCTTCCGCAGCCGGATGTTGGCGATGCGTACACAGAATGCTTTCAACCAGAAAATGCGTAAACTGGCCAAACAGGAAGGTGCCTTGGGCATTCTCAACACAACGCAAAACAGCATTGATGGTACGTTGTTCGTGAGTGGCGACTATGCCAATGCTGCTCTGGGCGCTACTCCCGATGATCTGGCTGATCTTACAATCGCCGTTGAGGATTACCTGACACTTTGCCGATTGATGAAAGCAGGGGTTCCCGTCAAGCTGGACATCGATGTAAAAACGAAGTTCTTCACCGACGATACCAAAGGTTATAATATACTGGCCGAAATTCCAGGCACTGATCCGAAGTTGAAGGATGAAGTTGTAATGCTGGGTGCTCACTTCGATTCATGGCATGCCGCTACGGGAGCCACTGATAATGCCGCAGGTAGTTCGGTGATGATGGAAGCGGTTCGAATTCTGAAAACCATTGGCGTTAAACCACGACGCACTATTCGCATTGCACTCTGGAGTGGTGAAGAGCAAGGTTTACACGGTTCGAAAAATTATGTCAATAATCACCTCGCCGATGCATCTGGCAAGCTGACGAAAGACGGTGAAAATATTGCCGCATATTTCAATGTCGATAACGGAACGGGAAAAATTCGCGGGGTTTATTTACAAGGAAATCAGGCAGCCGGGCCAATTTTTGCGCAATGGCTGAAGTCATTCAACGATCTGGGCGCAACGACCATTACGCCCAGAAATACCGGCGGAACCGACCATCTTTCGTTCGATCGTGTGGGATTACCGGGTTTCCAGTTCATTCAGGACCCAATTGAATACAATACGCGTACGCACCATACAAACATGGATACGTATGATCACCTGCAACCCGACGACCTGAAACAGGCCGCTACGGTTGTTGCCAGCTTTGTCTATAATGCAGCCATGCGCGATCAGAAACTTCCGCGCAAAGCACCAGCCGCTCAGGCAGCACGGTAAGCCTGTAGATAATCTTTTTCACGCCGATACGCAGCGGTTTCGCATCACGTGTCGGCGTGAACTATTTTTGCCTTTTCCAGAACGAATCTTTGTCAACATGAAAGTTACCAGTTGCTTTATCCTTGCCGTTTTACTCGTCCGCGTAAGCATTGCCCAGAGCATCAAATACGAAGTGTCTTTCCCAAATGCTGTTCACCACGAAGCACAGATAACACTGACGGTTAATCAGTTGCCAAAGCAAGCTGCCGTTTTCCGAATGAGTCGCTCATCTCCAGGGCGTTACGCTACTCATGAATTTGGAAAGAATGTATACAATGTCATGGCAACCGATGGGCAGGACCAGCCTTTAAAAGTTACCCGGACGGAGGGTGACGTTTATACCGTTCCAACGCACAAAGGCACCGTAAAGCTGACCTACACATTGTACGGAAATTACCCTGATGGTACCTACATGGGCATTGATCCACAGAGTATTCATCTGAATATGCCCGCTACATTCATGTGGATTAAAGGTTTTGATAAACGTCCAATTGACGTAAAATTTAATCTGCCAGACGAAAACATGGGTGTCGTAGCTACGCAGCTTGTCCCAACTGCCGACCGTTTTACGTACACGGCCCGCGATCTGCAATACTTCATGGATTCGCCAACAAAAATTGGCAAACTGAATGTGAAAGAATGGCAACGAACGAACACCGATGGCAAGTCGATTACGTTTCGGGTAGCGCTGGAAGCCGCCGTTCCTGACTCTACGGCTGATCATTTTGCGAAGAAAATTGCTCGTATTGTCGATCAGGCGAAAGCGGTTTATGGCGAATTTCCGACATACGATTATGGCAATTATACATTTCTTGCAAACCTGAATCCCTACGTACGGGGTGACGGTATGGAGCATCGTAATTCGACCATGATTGCCGTTCCCATTGCCTTTACCGGACCAGAACGCGTACTGGGCGTGTTTGCTCACGAGTTTTTCCACTCCTGGAATGTAGAGCGAATTCGGCCTAAAACGCTGGAACCCTTCAATTTCGAGAAGAGCAACATGAGTTATGAACTCTGGTTTGCCGAGGGCTTTACACAATATTATGGTGAGTTACTACTCGTCAGGGCAGGCTTTACACCCGTTGACGAATATATGAATACCCTAACAGGCATTATTTCAAGTAAGCAACTGACGCCAGGTGGCACGTATTATTCACCCATTGATGCCAGTTGCCACGCCGTATTTGTCGATGCGGGCGTATCGATTGATAAGTCGAATTACGTCAATATGTTTACTTCTTACTACTTCTATGGCGCTGCCGTAGCATTGGCACTGGATCTGGAATTACGTCAGCGAGGTATTTCGCTAGATGCGTATATGCAGGCCGTTTGGAGACGATTTGGTAAGACAGAACAGCCTTATACGGTCAGTGGTTTGCAAATGGTTTTGGCCCAGATGACAACGCCCGATTTTGCTCGTTCCTTTTTCGACAAATACATCTACGGCCACGAGTCTATCGACTATGCATCGTTGCTGGCTAAAGCAGGACTCACGCTTAAAAAAGCGCAGGAAGGCAAAGCCTGGATGGGTACCGTTCGCTATTCAGAAACGGATAAGGGCTTGACAATTACCAATAATACCGTTCGAGATACACCTCTCTATAAAGCAGGATTGGATATTGATGATGTCATTTCCTCATTCGCGGGTAAGACCGTATCGAAGCTCACGGACATTTCATCGATTCTCGATCAGCATAAGCCTGGCGAAGTCGTTCAGATCAGCTATACGCACCGGGGCGAACCGAAAACTGCCTCAATTACCCTGGAAGAGAATCCAGCCATTTCCGTTCAGTTGTATGAGAAAGCAGCTCTGTCAATCACGCCAGAGTTACAGAAATTTCGAGATAATTGGCTGGGTGCTAAGGTGGTTAAATAGTGCCGTTTGCGGTCTAATCTTCTGATTAAACCTCAAAGGTCTTGGAGACCTTTGAGGTTTAAACGAAAATCACTCATTTTTTTGCCGACGTTTTCACCTGCGTTGTTGTACGCAGGAAGGCGACCAAATCTTTAATTTCGCTTTCGGAGAGCGGATCAAGCAAACCTGTCGGCATCATAGACGCTGGGTTCACTTCTCTCGATTGAATATCCGCTTTATTAACCACAACAGCATCCTGTCCGATTACGCGCAAGGTCAGTTGCCGTTCATTTTCTTTAGCGACATTACCGACATACGTTCTTCCATCGCGGGTAGTAACAACAACCATTTTATAATCGTCCTGAATTTCAGCGCTGGGGTCTAGAATGTTACCAAGTAGATAATCCAGATTGGCCCGGTTGGAGCCAGTCAATTCAGGGCCAATAATGCCGCCTTCTCCGTACATCTTATGGCAAGGACCACAAGTCTTCAAAAATACCTGTCGCCCTTTGGTTGGATTTGAATTGGAAACGGCTTCATCGGTCAGCAAATTTCGATAGCGGGCATAGGCTTTTTCATCGAGCGCTACGTGATCAATTGGTCCCCAAACTTCGACAAAACCACTCCCCACAACCCGGCGTAACTGACGGGCTACATAGGTAGGCACATCACGTTTGGGAATGGTATTTTTGGCGATGGCCTGCGTCAGTTGCCAGCCATATTTCGGACGAGAAGCCAATGTTTGAATCGTTTCGGTTTTCTCAGCGGAGCTAAAACCTGGATAGCGCTCAAGCAAGAGTTTCCCTAATGGTTCGTTATCGTAGCTGGCAATAGCCCGGATTGCATCAGTCCGTAAATCACTGTGGTTTAGTAGATCAGGCAATTCTTTAACCAGCTCAGGACGCTGTTGCAAAGCCAGTGTCTGCAACGCTTTCCGTCGGCTTTCCAAGGGGAGTTTCGTATCTTTTAGCAGCGTTAGCGATTTGGCAGCCATTTCCGTTCCACCAAATTGTCCGGCAATTTCTGAAGCCAGTTTGGCCGAAATAGCATCCGTTTTTAGTTTGGCATACACTGTTTTCCAGTTGGCGGGTGCAATTAGATCGTAACGTCCTTCCACCCCATCGCGCATGCCTTCCAGTAAATTCAGCCGATTCTTTGGCAATTTACCAATCGTTGCCACTAAGGCGTCAATCGCCTGTCCGTCCACGGCTCGACGAGCAATAAACTGCGTGACCATCGGAATCTGGCTTTTCGTAGACAGTTCAAGTGCACGAGCGGTATTCTCCTTGACAAGAGGCTCCAATCCAAACCAGATGAGTTTAGGCAAATTATGGTCAGCGGCATCTTCTGCGTGGGTTAGCAAACCTTCAGCCAACGACCAGCGATTAGCTTGATCGATCCGCTGCATGGCCGATGCAAGGTAGAGTCGTACGACAGGCGATCGATCCTGTCGAGCCATCGTGCTAAACTCGGCCAATACATCCGGCGAAGGACTTTTATCTTCACACAACAACTGGATCGCCCAGGCGCGAACGTGCGGTTCCTTGTCCGACAAAGCCGTTTTCAGTTGTTCAGGCGACAAATTTCCAGTTGTGTGCAATGCCCACATGGCCCGAAGCCGGAGATCTGGATTTGTTGATTCCTCATTCGGCTGATAAATGGCTCGTAGACTGGCAATGGCTGCGGCATTTAGCTTGCCTTTAGCGGCTCGACCCTGCAAAATAATTCGTGCCCGACGAGTGTGCCAATCGCTCGGACTCATTTGCAGATTTACCAATTGTTCATCGCTGAGTTTACTCAAATCAGTATATCGATCCGGCCAATTTTGCGCCTGGGAGTTTGTGGGCATAATCCGAAAAATACGGCCTGTTTCCTGATTCAATACATCAGAACCACAAATGTCCGCATCGTGCCAATCTAGGGCGTAAAGTCCACCATCGGGCCCAATTTCGAGGCTAAAACCGACCCATTGAGCGTTATTAGCCATCATGAAATCCTCGCCGTGATGCCCTACAAATCCCGATCCTTTCGACTCCAAAATGTCAGTCAGAATCCCGTGTTCGTGAATATTTGCCATAAAAATTCGCCCTTTCTGCTCCTTCGGAAAAGCATCGGACTGATATATTCTGGCTCCACCATGTGCCGAACGGTGACTATGGTCAGCAATAGTTTTGATGTCGTTATAAACGTATGGATTGAAATGCTGACCACCCTGTCGATGGTAAATACCTCCCGGAATAATATGCCACAAATGAGGAATCACGCAGGCCGTAATAAAGAGTTGCCCTTTGGCATCGTAGTCGATCCCCCACGGATTGCTGAATCCATGAGCTACCACTTCGAAGCGATCTTTGATAGGATGATACCGCCAAACTCCACCATTAATGTCTGTCCCTTCGCCCTGTAGCAGGTCTTCCGGAAATGGGTCTTTGTGTCGATATAATCGCCCTTTCCCCGTTGGTTTACGCACTTTTGAAGGCGTGGCAAACCCCTGACAGCCATAGAGCCAGCCATCCGGCCCCCAGTGCAAACTGTTGAGTGTTTCGTGTCGATCGCGAATTCCCCAGCCTGTCAGTCGTACTTCAATATCGTCTACGTCTGCTTTGTCATCGCCGTTTTTGTCTGGAATAAACAGCAGGTTTGGCGGAGCACCGACGAACACCCCACCCATTCCCACAGCAATAGCCGCCGGAAAAGCAAGTCCTTCCATAAATACCTTACGGGTGTCTGCTACGCCGTCGTGATCGGTATCTTCTAAAATCAAAATCCGGCTGTCGCCTGCATTGGAAAACCCTTTTCCCCGTGATTCGTAATCGCGATTTTCAGCAATCCAGAGCCGGCCACGGTCGTCCCAGCAAAACGCCATGGGTTGCGTCATCATCGGTTCTGAAGCCCAGACGTTAACCTTATAGCCATTCGATATGGTCATGGCAGCAACGGCTTCACCAGGGGTCAGGAATTTAGCTTCTCGGCCTTCCCGCTGCGCAACGGCCCAAAGAGAAGAGGTCGTATAGTCTGATTTATTGCCGGTAAACTCGCCATACATTTTGGTCATTTCCACATCGTTCAGCTTTCCGGTATACACCACAATCTGGTGTTTTAGAATCTCCGTTGCGCCTTTTTTGATCGACCAGTCGCCTTTACGCGCCCGTGCAGGACCAATTCCAAGTTGGGAATCGACTCGCCAGGGGGTTGGATAATTGCGATTCTGCGAATGATCGAAAATGGCGATGTGCGCAAGATCAGTGCGACCTTCTACCTGCATCCCCACATCAACCCAGGGTGCGGATTGACCTTCGGCTTTTTCGTTCCGTTGCCGGGCTGCATTGACGACTTCTCCGGGAATACCCTCTTTCCAGGGCATACGCAGGAACAGTCCACCGTAGTCGTATTTGCCAATGGTAATATCGGTATGCGCATCGCCATTCCACTCCAGATCGAGCACGTATTTACCATTCTGTTCCCGCATCGACCAGTTCTGCGTTTCGGTCATCACTGCTTTTCCTGTTGAATCGAGCAAGTCATAAACCGTTTGCCACTTGACGGTTTTGCCTTTGCTCTCAACTACTTTCGCCGACACCCGACGCCAATAATCCCCCTGTGGATGATGGAAATAATCGCGACCGTTAACGCGGGTAAATCCCCAATACAGGCCCGTCTGATGCTTGTGGTGACCCGGACTGTATTCGGTCAAAATACCTTTTCCATCAGGTGATACAATTGGGTGTAGATATGGTCGAAAATCGGATTTAGCGACTTGCGTCAGAATAGGCGTTGTTTGCCCAGATCGATACACAGCGATTGTTTGCGCAGCCTTATCTTCCCTGATCAACAACGGTTTATCAGCTAACGGTGTAAACTCGCCGGCTATATCGGTAACCGGCCGAAGTGAATACGCGAATGAGAGAAATACCAGCCCCAAAAACAATATGGAGAGCTTCATAGCGGACAACGATTAATACGGTTCAGGAAAACGGTCGATTGATTTTATAAAAGAAGCATACAGTACCTTCTGCTTTACTCATGCGTCAGATAGCGCGGTTGCTGCTGTGATTAAATTTTCCGGAAAATGGCTTTTTGAGGTGTCTACCAGAAATTCACCATTGAAATGAGTTTGTTATCCCTCCGATTTACTAGTTGCTGGATTCTAGTTTTTATAGGATCATTATCCGCCATGGCCCAACAGGCAGCGTTTCAATGGACGTTGGTGGCTCCGGGTATCTGGAAAACTGTTGCTGGTACTCCCGAAACAATTTCTCCTTTATCCGTAGCGGAAATAAACCCTCGTCTGGATGGATTGAAAAAGTTGGGCGACAGATCGTTTCCGGCTTCGTTAACTGAAAGTGTTCACCAACAGACTGATAACAAAACCTATTTACGATTTCCGCTGAAAAAAGGCGAACAACTGTTCGGTTTAGGGCTGAATTTTAAATCTGTCCAACAACGGGGCACCATCAAAACGCTGCATGTCGATCATTACAATGGCAAAGACAACGGACGCACACACGCACCGGTCCCGTTTTACGTGTCGAGTTTGGGGTATGGTGTGCTGGTTAATTCAGCCAGATATATTACGGTATATGCCGGAACGGGCGTTCGAAGAGACAGCCCGGAAATACCTCCCGAAAAAGACCGCAACACCCAACGCGACTGGAGTGCCCAGCCCTATTCCGACGCGGTCGAGGTTGTGATACCGGCTTCTGGAACAGAGGTTTACGTATTTGCCGGAGCAACAACAATGGAAGTGGTTCAGCGGTATAATCTTTATTGTGGAGGAGGCACATTACCCCCCAAATGGGGACTGGGGTTTACGCATCGAACGCCCACGCTATTTACGGATGAAAAGGTTTTGCAGGAAGTAGCCGAGTTTGAAGCGAAGGGCTATCCATTGAGTTTCGTTGGCTTGGAACCAGGCTGGCAATCGCACTCCTACCCAAATAGCTTTGTCTGGGACAGCACACGTTTTCCGCAACCAAAGGCATTTCTGGATAAGTTAGCACAGAAAAATATTCGTGCTAATCTCTGGATAAACCCTTATGTATCATCGCACTCACCCATTTTCAAACGTGTACTTCCCTACACAGGTTCGCATATGGTTTGGGTGGGTCGCGTACCTGATTTTACGATGGCACCAGCCCGCGATTTATACAAAGATCTGTTTTCAAAACAGCATCTTTCCGTTGGCATTTCAGGCTACAAAGTGGATGAAGTTGATGGGTACGATCATTGGCTCTGGCCCGACGTGGCGACTTTTCCGTCTGGCATCAATGCCGAACAGATGCGGCAGATTTATGGATTGCAATTCCAAAAAATGACAGCCGATTGGTTCCGCCAACGCAATCAACGGACCTACGGCCTAGTGCGGGGTTCTAATGCCGGTGCGTCGGCCATGCCTTACGTAATCTATAACGATTATTACGACCACCGCGATTTCATTACGGCACTCTGTAGCAGCAGTTTTGCGGGTGTATTATGGACGCCGGAAGCCCGTTCATCCAAAACGTCGGAAGAGTGGCTTCGCCGGATGCTGACGGTTTGCTTTTCGCCAATGGCCATGCTCAATGCCTGGGCCGACGGCACCAAGCCCTGGACATTTCCCGATGTGGCGCAGGACGTAAAGGCCGTCATGTTGCTCCGTATGCAACTGCTGCCGTATCTGTATACTACGTTCGCGCAATATCATTTCGAAGGGAAACCGCCAATCCGAGCCATGAATCTGGTCGATGGATTTTCGTTCGATGCGAATTCAACTGTTGCTCAGTTGAATTCGACGGATAATCCATACGCGATGGCAACCCGAAAAGATATTCATGACCAGTTTATGGTCGGCGATTATTTGCTGGTAGCACCCCTGTTTGCCGGAGAGAAAACCCGCAACGTTGTGCTTCCGCCGGGAAAATGGTATGATTTCTACACGGGGAGACTGGCTGGAGAATCCGAAGTCATTTCGATTACACCCGGACTTGCAACTATTCCATTATTCGTGAAAGAAGGTGGAATCATCCCCATGATTCCACCTGTATTGCATACACCTCGTAAAGACGAGAAATTGCCGTTAACAGTTCGAGTTTATGGCAGATCCGAAGCGAATTGGGCGCTTTATGATGACGACGGAGAAACGTTTGACTACGAAAATGGTGCATACACCTGGACACCCTTAGAAGTCAAAAAGAATAACAAAGGAGAGTTGGTTGGTTCGTGGAAGCCGGTCCGAAATCAGGCTTTTCATTACACTTCCATCGCTTGGGAGTTTATGACAAAATAGGACCGGGATTTATGTAATTTTTATGATTAAAGCGGATTAGAGTCCATCATCAAAATCATAAAAATCTGCGTCCTATACCGTCCTGATCGGTCCGGGATCGGTCGACAATCCGTATCTTTGTCGTTTATAACGCTATTTTATCAGGCTTTGATGAATGCCAGTCAACAAACGAAATACCGCTGGATGGGCATCTCGCTGGGGCTTAGTATTGTCCTGCTGATTCTCAAATTCACAGCTTATTTTTTAACATACTCTACGGCTATTCTGTCTGATGCTGTAGAGTCTATTGTGAATGTAATCGCTAGTGGATTTGCCTTTTACAGCATTTATTTAGCGGGTCAGCCTGCCGATCAGAATCACCCCTACGGCCACGGTAAAATCGAGTTTCTCTCGTCGGGTTTCGAGGGTGCCATGATTCTCTCCGCCGGATTGGTGATTATCTGGCAGGCGATTCTTAGTTTTTTCGAACCGAAAACGCTAAGTAATCTGGATTGGGGGTTTGTTCTCGTCGGTGTTACTGCGGCTGCTAACGCCTTTGTTGGCTGGATGCTAATTCGATCCGGTCGGGAGACAGACTCAGCGGCTTTAACCGCCGACGGCAAACATCTGCTTACCGATACCTTCAGTAGTGTTGTCGTCATGATCGGCATAGGGCTGGTATGGCTGACGGGTCAACATTGGATTGATAGTACACTGTCACTTGTACTTTCCATCGTGATTATTTATAATGGATTCCAGATTACCCGCCAATCGGTAGCCCGGTTGATGGATGAAGCTGATGTACCAACGCTTCATCGGGTAGTGAATTTACTCAATACCCACCGTGACCGGAACTGGATTGACGTACATAACCTGCGTGTGCAAAAATACGGTGCCGACCTGCATATCGACTGCCATCTGACGCTACCCTACTACTGGGAACTCAGTAAAGTTCACGATGAAGTCCACCACTTTGAGGATACTCTCAAAGAAGGATTTCAGGCCGAAGTCGAAATTTTCGTACATACCGATCCCTGCGTTCAGGATTGCTGCCATTATTGTCACGTAGCCAATTGCCCCGTTCGCGGTTCAGCGTTTATTAACGAAGTAGTATGGACGGCTGAAAATCTTCCGTTGAACCAAAAGCATTTTATACCGCTAACCATGCCAGGGCTTTAATGCTGGCTAATACCGCCAACTTTTCAGATCAGCATTAGCAGGATGATTTGCTTCAATCCGTTTCAGGATTTTTTCCACATACATGGTATTATATCGTAGTCGACTGATGTAGTTAGGCTGCGTCGGATCGCCGTTCCAGCAATGTTCGGCACGGTCGCCGTAAGCAACTTCGCTAACTGCGGGCGGATTCTTCACACTTTTTAGGAAATCCTCCATCAAATACACCGCGTTGTTCAGATAGTAATTGTCCATATCACCGCAGTAAATATGAATCTTACCTGTCACTTTTGGGCCAAGCGTTTTCCAATCGCGTTTCAGAATATGCATCAGATCATAATGCTCCCGCCAGTACTCAGCTACATTTTTATCGATTTCGCCGGTTAGCTTATTCCAGATTCGTTTTGGGTACCCATCCGCACCTACAGGCGAGAAAACGGCTTCCCAAATGTCAAACTGATCGCCCGAACGCGTATGCGTACCGATCACTAACTCACGATGATTTGTTTCCTCCACCGTCCATGACACTTGGCCCAAATAATTACGCTGGCCCGGTCGGGGCGTCCGTCGAAATGGGCCTTCGGTATAATACGCATTTTTATCTTTGTAGATACTGAAGTTGGTATATGCGTCGAACGCGATCGGGTCTGGACAGGCGGCAAAACATCCATTGAATTCGTCGGGATAGAATACCTGAGCCGCTAAAGCCTCCCAACCGCCTGTAGATCCGCCATAGGTAAACCGTGCCCACCCCTGCCCAATTCCTCGAAAACGTTTTTCAATTTCGGGTAGCAACTCATACATAATCGCATCGCCGTAGGGACCAAGATTTTCGGAATTGACTGCGTACGAATCGTCATAAAATTGATTCGCGTGCTGGATCTCAATGATCAGCATCCGGGGAAAATCTTTACTCGTCCATTTCTTGTAGAAATCATAGGCTTCCTGCGCCACAATTTTCTTATACCCATGAATATGAAACCGTTCGATATAATCGGTCGTATCCATGTTGGCGGGCGGTGGCGTTTCACTGAAACCGGCAAAATCAGCCGGAAAATGGCCGTGAAAAATACAAAGCGGATAACGCGCTTCGGGATGCTCATCGAAACCGGCCGGCAGCAGGACGTGTGCACCCAGATACATCGGTCGGCCCCAGAATTCCGTCAGCCGTTTGCTCTGAATTTTAATATGCTTTATAAATTTCGTGTCTTTGGGTTCCTCAATCGGTGGATTCACCTGATTCATCACCACTACAATCGATTGTTTTCCACCCGCTTTCAGCGTAATCTTCTGCGGTTTACTAAACAGATTTCCAGGAGCCACACGCCAGTTCTGTCCTTCTCCCCGATCCATCGGCAGCTTAACTACGTGACCGTCTTTCCGATGGAAGATTTCGTATCTATGCAATACGGCCTGCACATAATAATCTCCGGGAGCGAGTTCTTTCAAGCTTCGTTTGGGATAACCAAATATGCTGGCATCAATTGTGGCAGCCTGGCCGGGTTTTAATTCGTTCACGTCAATACCAAACAGTTGCGCCGTTTGTACGCCATCGCTTACCTGCGAACGAGGTTCGGTTTTGTCGGTTTTAGCCAGAATCAGCAATACACGTCCATCAAGCGGTTTGGCGGATTGTGCCGCAGAAAATGAGATCGAGAAAGTGGTTTGTGAATAGGCTGAAATCGTAAACAGACCTAGCAGAACAAGCAGAGCGTATTTCATGATGAAGTTCAGGTTGATTTTCAGCAGGGAATATACTGAATTTGAGGATCATCAACGATAACTCCACATTTCTTACAAACGAATTTCTCAGTCAGGCTTCCTGTCCATCGATTTCAATAAGTCCCGTATTGATTTTGGGGCAAATTCGGCATGCCTCCCCACCATCCTGCATAAACCAACGGCACGTAGCGCGGATGCTACAAGCGGGCAATTCTGCAGTAGCAATTGGCTCTATATGAGCCAATTGGCGAGCTATATCGAGCACCATGCAATGATGTCCCGACCAATTGCCGCAACCTTTGGTCGCACAGGTATTGGCAAAACGGAACCGTTGACCGAGATCACGTCCATTTCGGGCCGTTTCGATAAAGCTACCGTCGATCTCTATACGTTGTTCAAGCAGGGCAACTTCTCCATTCTGCTTTACAATACCCAATAGTACCGCTCCTTCTTTGGGAGCGGCACTAGGACACATAGATTTTGGAACGGAGTTCATATCAAAATCTGATTTGAGGCTTCTCAAAGGTACCGTTCATCGCAAAATCGGGTATACTGGCTCTCAGACGATCAAGCTGAACGAATTGACCAACCTTTGGTTGCTTCCAGACAATCCAGCCAAACCACCACTTAGGTCGTCGGAATGGTCCGACACCTGGGAATGGACCAACTACGGGTCCTGTTCCATCGTCGTCTGGGTTCGGTTTATAGGCTAGAATATCACCGGCGTGTCCATTGTCCAGCTTTGCCAGAAATTGCAGAGTCGTTTGCTGGATAGCTTTTTCCAGTTCCTGCGCTTGTTTTTCGCTCAGGTCAACACCTCCTAAGTTCACTTCAAACTTCGGTGACTGAATCATTTCGTTTTCTTTCATGGTTTTATATGATTTGGTTTAATTGATTACCCTTTTTACAATCACTCCCATTTCAGATCAAATTTCAGTTTCAGGTTGTCATTCAGGTATTTGGCATTACCCGTTGCCGTACTGATGCCCGATACTTCGACTGAAGCAGGGTACTTATTACCTATAGTTGTCAGGTCGCTAAACAGGAGTTGAGCTACCCCCATCGATTCATAACTCGCCCCCCATAATGTCGAATTTTCATCAGCATCCCGTAGGTAAAATTTGATCGGTACTTTTAATCTGGCCTCCGTCGAAGCCACCAGAAAACCGTTAGGCGAGTGATCCCAGGAAACACTACCATTGGTCAGATTGGCGCTGGTAATATTGGTTTTGATACTGTTGTAGTATGATTCATAGGTATCACCGTCGAATCGACCCAGGATGTACACGTCTGGTCCTCCCGATCGGTATATGTCGGACGTATTTGTTATATCCCAACCTGTTCCATCTGGATAGGCCGGTGAAGCTTTCAGAATGGTTGTCTTCATGATCCTTACTTTGGTATAAGGAGCCTGAATTTCAATCGTTTTATTGACTGTTTTCGTTTGATCGCCCGATTTTACAGTTAGCGTTACCGTACGGATACCACCCGTCGTATACACTTTTTTCGGCGATTTTTCGGTGCTAGTCGTATTATCGCCAAAGCTCCAGAGGTAAGTAGCATCAGCAACGTCGTCGGAGGCAGTAAAGGCGATTTCTGCTGGCGCTCTAAAATCACTATTAGGAGCAGAAAAAGAGAACTCACCCGCGATGGATGGTGTCGCCGTTTCTTTGTCTTTACAAGCGCTTGTTAGTAGTGTAATGGCAATAACAAACGTGTGGATTAATGTTAATCGTGTTATCATGACCAAATGAAAAGTTTATTGTTTGGAGATTAGATAAAAAACGAATGAACGTTATACGTTATAGCGGAATCACTCAACAAGCTTAACCATTGATTATCAAGACACTGCTAAACAAAAAATCACCATAAAACGTATTTCATATCATTGTGGAATCGTAGCGGAAAGCGGTTTATTCTGATCGATCGCTTTTTTAGTCGCAGGTATGCCTGGGTAGGGAAACACGTTTTTTGATTTTTTTTTGAATACCCCAATTTTCTCGTACTTTTCGGCCCTAACACCGCACCCATGGGCTTCTTTACCAGACACTTGCCAGATTCTGACATTATCGCTGGACTGCGAGTAAATGGTGCAACACGACAAATCGCCGAAAATCGTCTTTACGCCAAATATCTATTTCTGATCCGCGCTGGTGTTCGTAAGCACCAACTTGTTGAAGACGACTGCGCGACGGCCTATTCGGATACGATACTGGCCGTTATCGAGCACATCAGAAACGGGCGTTTCGAAGGTAAATCGGAACTTAAAACCTATATCACTCAGATTTTTACGAACAAATGTGTTGACCTGATCCGAAAAAAAACGACTAATCGGGAGCAGGTCCATCAGGCCGCTTCACTCGATGATTCGCTGCTGCAATTACCTGATTCTGCCCGATCCATTGTGCAGCACTTAATGGAACAGGGCGATCAGGAACACTTGCATGGTCAATTACGCAACCTCGGCGAAAAATGTCAGCAAATGCTGCTGGCCTGGGGAGAAGGTTATTCTGATGAAGAAATTGCTCAACAAATGGGATACAACACATCGTCTGTCGCCAAAACGAGTCGATTACGCTGTCTGGAACGCTTGCGGGAAGCTTATAATCTGACAAAAAAATGAACGACCTGGACAACATAGAGAATTATTTTGCGGGTCGATTGCCAGACGTTGAGAAAGCGCGCTTCGAGCAACAAATCGTAGCCGATCCTGAATTAGCTGAAGCTGTTGCTTTTTATATTCAGGCCAAACAGGTTGCCCGTACGGAGGCACTTGCCCAACGAACCGAAGCCTGGGAAACGATCCGTAAACAAGAAACGGAGAGCCGTCGAACAGTCTGGGCACCAATCACCTACGCGGCTGCGGCCTGCGTAGCACTAGCACTGGGTTTCTTTCTATTCTGGCCCAAACAACCGTCTGCCGAGCAATTGGCCGATCAGTACATCCAGACAAATCTCACTACGCTCTCGGTCACATTGGGCACTCAGGCCGACAGTCTGCAACTGGCCCGGCAAGCCTATAATGACGGACAATTTGCTGAGGCCGAAGCGATCGTGAAAGATCAGCAACAACGGGATTCTACAAATGCCGAGCTACTAAAATTAGCAGGCCTTGTTTCCCTACGTCAGGGTAATTACGACCAAGCAATTAACCAGTTTCACCGCCTGAGTCAGCGCACCGATTTACGGGCCAATCCGGGCCTGTTCTATGAAGCGCTGACTCATTTGAAACGATCCCAATCTGACGATAAAGCTACCGCCAGGCAGTTGCTCCAAACGGTTATCGACCAGAATCTGGAAGGCAAAAAAGCGGCAAACGAATTAATTGACGAGTTCTAAAAAAATCCATTCTAACCAGTCCCACAATGCACCACACTCGTTTACCTCTACGGCTGCTCCTGTTGAGCATTCTTTGTCTGTTTATGCCCTTTTTATTGCTTTGCTGTACCAACAGCAATGAAAACAATGGCGAAGGCTCTAAAAAACTCCCCCCCTTAAATTCGGTCAACGTCCAGACCAATGTACCAATTGATGAAAATACAATCCTACAACTGATTCTGAATAGATTTCATACATTCACTAAAGATTCTGTTAAAATCCAGACCTGCTCCTGCGATATTAATCTGGCAAGCATTACGTTTCCCCGAAACTGGACTATCTACGAGCATGGGGGCGATTTGGCGGCCAAACCACCAACTGGAACTACCGAAACAGAAGGTGAGATAGCTATACCGGGATTAACTCAAATTGGCATAAACTATCCTCTTTCGCCCTTTGATGATGAAGACGGGTTAAACGATGCTACTCAAAAATTATACGGCAATCTGGAAACTCTTCCTGACACTACCCCTGCTTCAATTAAAATAGCCGTATTTGATTCGGGCCTGAACAGGAATTACGTTTCAGCGAAATTTTCATCTGAAACAACTTATCTGTGCACACCTAAAAGCACTAGTTTAGATACTGGCAAGTCAAGCACGTCGGGCTGGAATTTTGTGTCCGACAGAACCGAACAAACTGATACAGATGACGGTAGCCAGGTCCATCATGGTTCGCGCGTATCTTACATGCTGGCAAAACAGTTTATTGGCAGCAACCACGCTCCGAAGATTATACCTATGCGGGTGCTGGGGAATAATAAGAAAGGCGATTTGTTTAGTTTGCTATGCGCGATGGAAACCGCCCGAAAAAACGGAATTAAGGTATTCAACATGAGTTTAGGTTACTATGGCCAGGCAGAAAAGATATTCGAAAAGTATATCAAAAAAGCACTTAAAGATGGTGTCTGGATCGTAACGGCTGCTGGAAATCGTACGGCAAGTGAACCGGCCAATGTTAATCGTGATCTGAATTCGATGCAACTCGAATTTTACCCAGCTGCGTTTTGTAAAAATTCTCAATATGATAAACTGCTGGTAGCCACTACAGTTCTAACAACAAGTTCTGGTCTCGTAACGGCATCAACCCGCCAGAATTACGGCAAAGACCTTGTGCTGGGTATAAAGGCCGATACTACCGGCAACAACCTGACGGAAGGGCGCTTTTTATTGGATGCACCTGATAATCATGACAGGCAAACTTTGCGAATTTTTGGTACATCCTACGCAGCCCCCGTTTTAACCGGTCGATTAGCCTTGCTACTCTCAGAAAACCCCTCAAGCGATCGCAACGATTTGCTTGATCAAATGCATACCGGAACAGGGGGAGGCCAGGTGAAAGGAGACAAATACTTCCTTTCGCATCCTCCGCGCTCACGACCGTAAAAGGAGCAAGTTATTTCTATAAACGTGAAGGCGGCTTAGGTCGCCTTTACCTGTTAGTATTCACTATGAGAACTCGTTTACTGCTTGTACTTTGTGTTTTTCTGAAACCGGTTTTTCCTGTGGCCGCCCAATGCCCTGACCGGCAAGCCGTGTACACCAAACTCCTGGACATAGAAAAACTGCCGACTAACCCGGCCATCATAAAGGCCGCTACTCAGTTAGCCAACCAATCTGTCCAATGCCGGGCCACCAACGATTCGGTTTATGCCCGGGTGCTTCACCTGCTGGGGCGTATCTACATGCGCGAGCGAAACTTTCCAAAATCAGAGTATTATACGAAGCAGGCCATTTCGGTCAATAGTCGCCCATCAGCACTAACCAGCGAGGCTAATCTGGCAAACAGTTATAACAATCTGGGGAAGATACTGACTGAACAGAGCAGGTATGCTGAAGCGATTTCGGCTTACGACCAGGCTATTTTCGTCGCCAAACGCTACCCGGCCCGGTTGTATGTGGGAGCTATTGCTCTTGGGCAAAAAGCGCTGCTGTACTTTCTTCAGGGCGATTACGAAAAAGCTAACCTAACCGCCGAACAGGGCGCTCAGATGGCCAAACAAGCGAATAGCCCAGCCCAAATAGCCCAAAATCAGGGACAACAGGTTCAGGCTTTACTGGAAATGAAACAGTATATAAAGGCAGAAACGGTTCTGAACGAATCTACCCAATTTATTCAGTCGCTGAACGACCCACCCCTGTTCGCCTACATCCTCTCGCTGGGTGCCGATGTTCACAAAGCACTCAACCTGTATGCTGTAGCTATCGCCGATTATCAGAAAGCATTTGCGATTTATGAGCAGACAAAATCACGATATGGTTGTGCCCAAACGCTCACGAACTTAGGATATCTCTACCAAATTAAGTTAAACAACTTTCCTAAAGCTCTCCAACTCTATAATCAGGCACTAACGTATGTTGACGATTCCAACGATCGCGCCCGGATTATTGATAACATCGGGGTTATTCAGAAAGAGCAAAAAAACTACCAACAGGCTCTTTCGCTGTTTCAGGAAGCATTTCGCGCCCATTCTATCCAGTTTACGGCCAAAAATCTGTCTATAAACCCCACCGCCAATGCGGTTAAAATTATTCTTCAGAAAGAGTATCTATTTTCTACCGTACTGAACAAAGCCGACACCTGGCTGGATTGGGCTAAAACCATAGGCAACGATCGGGTACGGCTCCAGAACGCTCTGAAAACCTATGCGTTAGCCGATTCGATGGTCGACTTTATGCGCTGGGAACATACAGGCCAGCAATCGAAATTATTCTGGCGCGACAAGACTCACCGACTCTATGAACAGGCTATCGAAACCTGTTTCCGACTTAATGATGATGCCAGCGCTTATCGGTTTATCGAAAAAAGCCGCGCGGTGTTACTCAATGACAAACTTAACGAGTTAGGCGCCAATCGTCAGTTGTCGCCTGATCAGGCGCGAAAAGAACAACAATTTCGTCAGCACGTTACAGACTGGCAGACAAAATTAGCCAATGAAAAACCGAATACCCCAGCCTACACAAAGGCTCTTGATAGTTTGCGGATCGGGCAGGAAGAGCAGGAAACGTTTATACGACAGGTAGAGCGTAGTAACCCAGCCTATTATCGCTATAAATATGACAATCAGGTAATTTCACTTGCTCAGGTACAGGAACAACTGGCGAAACGTAATGCATCGTTGGTCACTTATTTCGTGGGCGACAGCACACTATTCGCATTAAGCATCTCCCCAACCAGCACAAAGCGAATACAAGTATCAGCTCCCGCATACACAAAAGCAGCCAGTGAGCTATTAGCCCTAAACGCCAATCCAGATGCACAAAATCAGCAGTTTATCCAGTATCTGAAAATCTCAAATCAACTCTATCAGCAGCTTTTAGCACCGTTATCACTGAAACCAGGACGGGTAATTATCTCACCAGATGGTGTGTTACTGCCATTCGATGCACTTAGTGTCTCAGCCAATCGGCCTGATTTTCTGGTGAATCAATTTGCATTCAGCTATGCTTATTCTGTCAATCGTCTGTTTCGGGAAACAACTACGAATGCGTGGTTCAGCCGAAAAGGCACGTTTTTAGGTGTTGCTCCAGTACAGTTTTCAGCCAGCTTACATCAGCTTTCGTTGACCGGCTCCGACGAATCGTTAAAACGTATCGGTAGCCGATTCTCGTCTCCAACGCTGTTAACCGGACGGGAAGCTACCCGTCAGGCATTCGGTCAGCAAGCCAGCAACCATCGTATCATTCAGTTATTTACTCATGCTGAAGCGGATAGTACAGCGATAGAGCCATCCCTGTTTTTTGCTGATTCCGCCCTTCGACTATCTGACCTGACAACTTCAGAACTGCTCTCGATCGAGTTAGTTGGATTGTCTGCGTGTAAAACAGGAATTGGTGCCAATCAGCGTGGAGAAGGGGTATTCAGCCTGGCTCGAGGGTTTGCTTCACTTGGTGTCCCCAGTGTTCTGACGACTCTCTGGAATGTAGAAAGTCAGGCTACTTACGATCTGACTGAGCGGTTTTACACCAAACTGGCGGATGGACTTCCGAAAGACCTGGCTCTCCAGCAAGCCAAACAGGAATATTTAGCCAGTTCTGACCTGTCGGGCCAGTTACCTTATCGATGGGCAGGGTTGCTTTTGCTCGGCAATACGGATGCTCTTCCCAAGGGTACTAATCTGGCAATCTGGGGAATAGGTTTTTTTGTACTCATCTTAGCAGTTGCTTCATGGTGGTATCGTAAGCAGAATCGTTATAGCGCGACGGCTTAATGAGGCAAAATCAACTTACATTCTAACCGTCTGTACCTTAGACACAAGAGCCGGTTAAACAAATTCTAAATTGTGTGGGTTACTTTTTTAGCTTTTATGAATTAAGAGAAAAATAACAACCTCAATTTACACTGACATGGCAAAATCTGCTTTCTTCCTTCTCTCAATGTTAGCTTTAGCAACCGCTTGCTCTAGCACAAAAACAGAAACAACTGAGACATCGACAACGGTAACGGATTCTTCGTCAACGATGACGACCGATTCTAGCTCTATGAAAATGGATTCGAGCGCGACGATGGCAACGGATACAACCAAGAAAGACACGATTAAGTAATTGCTTTCTCGTTGGGATCATAAAAAAAGCGCTCGGATTAGAGCGCTTTTTTCATGTAGAATCAACTCAGAATCAAGCTTTTTTGAGCAACTCAGCTGCTTTTTCATCAACCAGCCAAACGAGTTCACCGTCAGTGGGTTTAATTACCTGCGACGGATATTTATCGGGATTATACTCTCCTTCTAGAACTTCTTTAAGGGGTTCTGCTTTTTTCAGCCCAGCCACTAAAAATGCCACACAGGATGCCCGATTGACAATTGGTGCTGTCAAAGTCAGGCGGTACATGGATTGCTGATCCAGGAAATACGCTTTGGTCCAGGCAGTTTGCTCATGCACAACTTCGGTACCGGGGAATAGTGAAAGCGTATGTCCATCGTCGCCCATACCTAGCAAAACCAGATCGAATGTAGGGCCGGTTTCGCCAAAATAATCATGCAGAATCCGGTCATAATCAGCGGCTGCCGCATCGGGTTCCAAATCCGTACGCCAGACGTGAATTTGTGATTCGGGCGTATAAACATGTCCCAATAGTGTGTCATAAGCCATGCCTGCATTGCTTTGCGGGTCATCGATAGGAACGTAGCGTTCATCACCCCAGAATACGTGCAATTGTATCCATGGAATCTGTTCGACATAGGGCGATTTGGCCAGCAGTTCGTGCAGGGCTTTTGGCGTACTTCCTCCCGACAGAGCTATTGTAAATCGATCCTGTTTTTTCAGGACTTCTTTAATGCGTTTCGCAATAAAGTCAGCGGCCGATTTGGCCAGATCGGCCGGGTTCTTTTTAACGATGAGTTGCATAGCTAAACTAATTACACGAAATCTTCCCGCATGGGAGTAAACAGATCGACCAGCATACCAGCCTCGACACAAACGGCTCCGTGCCAGACATTTGGCGGAATATAATAAGCGTCGCCCGTCCGAACAGTCCGGGTTTCGTCACCGATCGTAATGTCAAATGCGCCACTAGCTACGTAACTCATCTGGGTATGATAGTGCGAATGGGGCGTACCAATACCGCCTGTCTCAAAGGCAACTTTCACCATCATCAAATTAGCATCGTAGGTCATGATTTTACGCTTCACACCTTCACCAACTACCTCCCAGGGGAGGTTTTGATCATCAACAAATAAGGCTTCGAGTTGGGTCATAGTTTTTATTTCATCATCCATTGAAATCCGTCCTTTTCGACGAGTTGCGTGGCGGCTTCGGGGCCCCAGGAACCAGGTTCGTAATTGGGGAAATCGGGTTTTTCAGATTCCCAGACTTCCAGAATTGGCGTAACTACTTTCCAGGCAGCTTCAACCTGATCGGCCCGCATAAACAATGTAGCATCACCGGTCATCACGTCGAGCAACAGCGTTTCGTAGGCTTCCGGCTCCTGCCCGGCATATGCATCTTTATAACTGAATACCATTTCGACCGGATCGATGGCCAGTGTTTGACCGGGCCGTTTGGTCTGAAAACGAAGCCGAACGTCCATACCCGGCTGAATGCCAATAGTAAGTCGGTTCGGTTGCCAGGTGTGTGTCGCTTCTTCAGGAAATGCGTAATAGGGAGCTGGTTTAAACTGGATCGTGATGACTGTTGCTTTTTCAGGTAATGATTTACCTGTTCGAAGATAAAACGGCACATCCTCCCATCGCCAGTTGTCGACAAATAATTTTACCTCAGCAAACGTTTCCGTTGTCGACTCTGGATTCACCCCTTCCTCCTGCCGATAACCGGGAATTGGTTTACCATCTTTTTCGCTGGGACCGTACTGCCCTCGAACGGCGATATCCTTAACTTCCTCGGGTTTGATCCGTCGAATGGCGTTCAGCACATCTACTTTTTTGTTTCGAACCTCATTGGCATCGAACGAAATAGGCGCTTCGGTTGCCACCATACACAACATTTGCAGCAAATGGTTCTGGATCATATCACGCAGAGCGCCCGATCCTTCGTAATACCCACCGCGTCCTTCGAGTCCTACGGTTTCGGCCGCTGTGATCTGCACATAATCAACATAACGACGATTCCAGATGGGCTCGAAAAGTGAATTGGCAAACCGTAGTGCCAGAATATTCTGGACTGTTTCTTTCCCTAAATAATGATCGATTCGGTAAATCTGCTCTTCAGCAAACAGCCCACCCAGCAGCGTATTGAGTTCCTGCGCCGTTTTTAAATCCCGTCCGAACGGTTTCTCAACCACGATACGTACCCGCGATTTGTCGCCACATAACTCTAATTTACCAAGGTTGGTCGCAATACCAGGCACCAGTTGGGGAGCTACGGCCAGGTAAAATACAACATTTGCCTGCACCCCCCACTCCTTTTCTTTCGTCGCAACAAAATCCGACAATTTTGAGTAGGCGGCACTATCTCCCGCATCCATCTGGAGGTATGAGATAGAGGGCGAAAAAGTCTTCCACGAATCGTCAAGACCGTCTTTACGTCGTGAAAAGGACTGAACTCCTTCCAGAAGTCGCTCCCGAAACGACTCATCAGAGTATTCACTACGCCCTAACCCGACTACCGAAAATCGTTCAGACAGGTAATTATCGAGGTATAAATTATAGAGCGCGGGAGTAAGCTTACGAAGATTCAAATCGCCACTACCACCGAAAATAAACAGGATGGTAGCTGAAGAACGCTGATTAGTCGCTGGAATCATTAGAAATTGAGCTATGGCTACATCAAAACCGGCGCAAGTTACCGGCCACTGACTTGTGGAGCAAGTTTGAACTAAATAAGGCAGTGCTAAAAATCGGCATGACCTTTGTATTTACTCCCCAAAACCAACGTGACTAACTTTTTTGTTCACTCTGACCAATTTTATTTCAGTCAGATATTACTTTTAAGATTAAAAATTACTCATTCGTAACGACAAAAAATAGCTTCCTTCCTCTACAGCTATTTTTAATAGGAATGTATGGAACAACTATTTGAGTTTTTCAGCAAACTCACCGATTCAAGCGACTGGCCACCCCGTTGGTATTGCGGCCGTTGGACTGATTTTCATGGTTGGCTTTACATCATCTCAGATCTGATGATCTGGTTGGCCTACATGGTAATCCCGCTCGTATTAGTCCGCTACCTTTTCGTTAAAAAAGGCATTCCTCTGCCGGGCGTTTTCTGGCTTTTTGGTGCGTTTATCCTGCTATGCGGCCTTACTCACTTACTCGATGCTGCAATTTTCTGGATTCCAATTTATCGAATAAGTGCGCTGGTTCGGTTCATTACTGGTATTGTCTCCGTTGCTACAGTCATTGCTTTATTTTATTATTTTAACGAAGCGGTTGGCCTGCGAACATCCAAAGAATATGAACGTGAATTATCATTTCGTCAGCAGGCTGTGCTGGAATTAACTCGCTCCAACGAAGAACTTCAACAATTTGCTTATGTGGCTTCGCATGACCTGCAGTCGCCCCTGAAAACCATCAGCAATTACCTAACACTTCTCAAACAGAAATACGGCCCTCAGTTGTCAGATGACGCCAACAGGCTCATTGCGACATCGGCAAATGCCGCTGAGCGAATGCGAGCGTTAATTAATGATCTGCTCAATTTTTCACGCGTAGGTACCGAAGTTGCCTTTACTCAGGTGGATTTAAATCAGATCGTTGCCGAGGTTCTGGAAGAATTACAGGAAGAAATAGAGGATACCAACGCCCGTTTCGATGTGGGTAGACTTCCCTCCATAACGGCTCATTATACTGACCTGAAACAAGTGTTCCAGAACTTGATTGCGAATAGCCTAAAATACCGTCAACTAACTGTAAGTCCGCATATTATAGTTCGAGCAATTAATGAAGACGATCAGTTTTGTTTTGCGGTTCGCGACAATGGCATTGGAATCGATCAGCAATACTTCGACCGGGTTTTTCAGATCTTCCAACGGCTGCATGGACGTAATGAATATTCCGGTACAGGCATCGGCTTAGCTACATGTAAAAAAGTTGTTCATATTTATGGCGGACAAATTTGGGTAGAGAGTACGCCCGGAGAAGGTTCTACGTTTTACTTTACGTTACCGAAAGAAATTAAAACTACGCATCATTATGCCCAGACCCATTCAGTGTATTCTACTGGTTGACGATGATCCGGACGATATTTTCTTACACAAACTAATCATCGAAGACTCAGGCCTTTGCGATCACATCCGGACTACAGAAACCGCCCTACAAGCACTGCAGTACCTAACCAATACCTCGCATCCGGATTACCTTCGTCCAGATTTGATTCTGACGGATATTAATCTGCCAGGCATGAACGGTTTTGAGTTTCTGGAACACTATCAGCAGCTTAATGATGACCTTAAAGTGCGTTTAGCTGTATTGATTCTGACAACATCGCTCAACCCGCGCGATACCAAACGGGCAGCCCTTTTTCCCGATATTAAAGGCTATTACGCCAAACCTCTCACTGTGGATATGCTACAAGCAATTGTCGATCAGCACGACAGTACATAGTCAGTCATTTGTCTATGTACTGTTTATTGAAAACGTAGCCTGTATGGTTAGTTGATTCGAACCCTATACGCTACGTTTTTGCATTAGATACTATGCATTGCGCTTCAACAAGATTACCAGGTTGATTGTTGTTATACAGGAATTCATCAGCCTTCGTATAACAATCTCCATAAAAGATGAACGGAAACATAGAATTTTTCAGTCCTGACGAATTACTGAAAAACCCGGCTTTTTCTCAAGTTGCTATTACAAAAGGAACTGGCAGTACAATTTATATTGGTGGTCAAAATGCCATCACAAAAGACTTGGAAATAATCGGTAAAGGGGATATCACTTTACAAACGGAATATGTATTAAAAAACATTGAAACCGCTTTAAATTCCTGCGGGGCAACGGTAGACGACTTAGTTAAATTGGCAATTTATATTGTACAAGGTCAGGATGTACGAAAGGGGTTTGAAGGCGCTCAGAGTTTCATAAAAAAGCTGAAACATCCACCTGTTATTTCTGCAGCTATCGTTGTCGGTTTAGCCAATCCTGATTATTTAGTGGAAATTGAAGCTGTTGCTTTCAAAAGCGAAAATCAATAGCTTCAATTTCCTGTTATTCGAATTTCGTACGACTGTTTCGCCCGATCATTTTCTCCTTATTACTGTCTTAAACGAATAGTAAAGCTATAACTTTGAGCCAGAAACTTGGAACAACTCATTTTTTACTAATCCAGATTTACCAATGAAAATTGCCATCGGCTCCGATCATGCCGGTTTCCAGTACAAAGAAGCCATCAAACAAATGCTCATCGATCTTGGCCACGAGGTTACTGATAAAGGTACCTACGCAGCCACACCTTCTGTCGATTATCCATTGTTCATTCGTCCTGTGGCCGAAGCTGTTGCGGCTGGTGAAGTAGAACGTGGTGTAGTATTAGGCGGATCGGGAAATGGCGAAGCGATTGCGGCTAACCGGGTTCGAGGGGTTCGTGCGGGTTTGTGCTGGAATGAAGAATCGGCCCGGCTTTGCCGCCAACATAATGATGCTAATGTAATTTCACTGGGCGAGCGCATGATGTCGCAGGAAACCGCGCTGAAACTTGTCCAAATCTGGCTGGATACACCCTTCGAAGGAGGCCGACATTTGGCACGAATTCAAGAGTTAGATACTTATTGATGCAGTATATATGATGTAGGAGTATGTCCTAAGACGATGAACAACACCTCATACTTCATACATCCTATATCACACATAAAAACCTATGCGGATTCTGTGGCAATACCTGAAGCCTTATCGCTGGCTGGCTCTAACAGCCTTAGCATTAGCTGGTATCGCCCAGATTCTAGCACTAGTCGATCCGATTATTTTCGGTAAAATCATCGATCAGTACGCGACTCATCCCGGTCAGAAAACGGAATCAGAGAAAGTATCGGGTGTACTGAAATTGCTGGCGATAGCTGTTGGCGTAGCGATCCTGTCGAATATAACCAAAGCGTTTCAGGAGTATTTCACTCGCCTGGTCGTTCAGAGATTTGGTACCGACATTTTCGATGCTGGACTAAAACAAACGCTGCGTTTATCCTATCAGGAATTTGGCGATCAGAGCAGTGGCGCTACACTCTCGACTCTGCAAAAGGTTCGCACAGATACCGAGAGGTTTATCAACTCGTTTGTCAACGTTCTGTTTTCGTCCATTGTCGGCATGGGGTTTCTGATCTGGTATGCCATCACGAAACATTGGGCGCTCATCCCCGTATTTTTAATTGGAGTTTTGCTGCTCGGCGGATTGACAGGATTGCTCAGCAAGCAGATTAAAACGACTCAGAGATTTATCAACCGCGAAACGGCAATGCTGTCGGGCATTATTACCGAGTCGTTGCGCAACATTGAACTAATCAAAAGTTTGGGGCTCACATTTCCCGAAATACGCCGACTGAAGGGATTGACCGCCAAAATTTTCGAGTTGGAAATGACGAAAGTACGTCGTGTTCGACTGCTGACGTTTTGGCAAAGTACTACGTTGAACGTCCTGAAACAATCCGTGTTATTTACGCTTCTCTGGCTAATTTTCCGTAATGTCCTGAGTACAGGAGAGTTGATATCCATGCAATTTATCTCGGTGTCGATCTTCAATCCGTTGCAGGATTTGGGAAATATCATTCTGGCTTATCGAGAAGCCGAAGCTGGTCTGAACAGCTTCGAGAGCCTCATGCAGAAACCTATCGAACGCAATCCCGAATCGCCAATTGAAGTCGGTCCTATTGAGCATCTCCGCTTTGACGATGTGATTTTCCGTCACAAAGGTGCGAATCAGAATGCCATTGACGGGGTTTCGTTCGACGCCACTCTGGGCGATACGATTGCGTTTGTAGGTCCATCCGGTTCAGGCAAATCTACCATGGTCAAATTGCTGGTGGGGTTGTATCGGCCCGGTGCTGGCGAAATTTATTATAACGACATCTCGACCAAAGACATTCGATTCAATCCGATGCGTCGGCAAATTGGTTTTGTAACACAGGATACGCATTTATTTTCCGGTACCATTCGCGAAAATCTGTTATTTGTCAAACCCGACGCGACCGAAGCCGAAATGTACGATGCCTTGGATAAAGCGGCCTGCGAACATTTGTTAGCACGCTCCGAAAAAGGACTCGATACCCCTATTGGAGAAGGCGGTCTGAAAATGTCCGGCGGAGAAAAACAACGACTTTCGATAGCAAGGGCTTTGGTCAGACATCCACGATTATTGATCTTTGACGAAGCCACTTCGGCGCTGGATTCGCTTACAGAGGAGGAAATCACTGCCACTGTGCGGAGCGTATCAGCACTGAATGAGCAGATTACAGTGCTGATTGCGCACCGACTTTCGACCATTATGCACGCCAATACGATTTTCGTTCTTGAAAAAGGCAAGATTGTTGAGACCGGTAACCATGACGCGCTACTCGCCCAGAAAGGGCTTTACTACGCCATGTGGCGGCAACAGATTGGCGAGCGAAAATCGAGCGTCGTTACAGCGAGTTAAGTACAGTTTCCCGCATGAATAAACCCGCCCGACAAGTCAGTTATTTCTTGTCCAGTCAGTATTTCTCTGACGGGTTACGCACCACGCTCTCCGTATTATTTCCCTCTGTGCTGCTCATGCAGTTTGGGCAACTCCAGATAGGTCTGGCCATGTCGTTAGGTGCTCTGAACGTCAGTATCAGCGATGCACCAGGCCCGGTTATGCACCGGCGCAACGGTATGGTAGTCAGCCTATTATTTGCGTTTTTGATTACCCTCATTACGGGATTTGCCCGGATGAATCCGTATGTCATGGGCGTTGAAATCCTGTTGCTCAGCTTTTTCTTCTCCATGTTTGCTATCTACGGCAATCGGGCTACATCCGTCGGAACAGCAGCCGTACTGATCATGATTCTGATGTTGGACCGACCACTCGATGCGACTGGCGTTGTTTATGAAAGCGTATATGTCTTAGTCGGGGGACTCTGGTACACTGCTATTAGTTTGTTAGTATCGCGGCTGCAGCCTTATCGACTTGCTCAGCAGGCACTCGGGCAATGTATTCACGAAATGGCCAAATTGATGTCAATCAAGGCCGATTTCTACCGAATTTCGAGTGATCTGGACGAGGACTACCGACATTTAATTACCCAGCAGGTCGTAGTCAGCGAAAAACAGGATGCGGTGCGGGAAGTCCTGTTTAAAAGTCGACGCATCGTCACTGAATCGACCCGGACTGGACGATTGTTATTGCTTACGTTTGTGGACGTAGTCGATCTGTACGAACAGATTACGGCTATGTATTATGACTATAAATCCATTCGTGAACGATTTGGTCACACAGGTATTTTAGATAAAATTTCCCGTATCGTCCGGCAATTATCGGTATCACTGGATCACATCGGCTTAGCCATTCAGTCACCAGTCCCACTTCCGCCCCATAAGTCAGTCGATATGATTACGGCACTGGATCGATTGAAACGCCGTATCGATGCGCTTGGCGATAAAGAAGGCAGTACTCTCGTACTGAAAAAAGTACTGGTCAGTTTACGCACAGTGAACCAACGCCTTACGACGCTGGAAAATAACCTGGCCTTACCAACAATTGAGTCAATCGGTGAAGAGCCGATGGAATATGGTCGATTTGTGTCACACCAGAACATCGACCTGAAATCATTCCGGGAAAACCTTACTCTTGATTCATCGGCCTTCCGGCACTCGGCGCGGGTGTCGATCGCTATGCTTCTGGGTTTTGTACTCACCAAACTCCTCCCCTACGGCCACCATAGCTATTGGGTATTACTGACAATTGCTGTCATTCTGAAACCAGCCTTTAGTTTGACCAAACAGCGGAATATCGAACGGATTATTGGCACGTTTGCCGGTGGCCTGATGGGTGTTCTTATTCTAACCTTTATCGCCGATAAAACTGTCCACTTCTGGTTCATGGTACTGTTCATGCTCGGTACTTATAGTACGCAGCGAACCTATTACATTGTGATGGTCATTTGCGTGACGCCTTTTGTACTGATTCTCTTTAGCTTTCTGGGTATCAGCTATCTGGGCGTGGCTGAAGAACGATTATTTGATACGTTTCTGGGGGGCGTTATTGCTTTATTAGCGGGGTATCTGCTTTTTCCACAATGGGAATCAGACCAACTTTTGAAACCGATGAAGGATGTATTGAAAGCTAACGTCCGCTACGTTCAGATCCTCCTTGACAGTCTTTCTGGCCGGCCAATTAATTTGGTAGAGTATAAACTGGCTCGGAAAGATGTGTACGTAACGTCGGCAAACCTAAGTGCGGCTTTTGAGCGAATGATTTCGGAACCCAAGCATAAGCAACGCAACGAAAAGCTCATCTATGAATTTGTGGTTCTCAATCATGTGCTTTCGGCCAATGTAGCCACAATCACATCATCCCGGCTTTCGGGAGAAGCCAAAGGTCAGCCAGCGACGGTATTACGCCCAATTAAACGCGCGCTGTTTACGTTGACAGAAGGCTTGCGCCGGTTAGATCCAACCGTTGAAAAACCGGTTCCAGACTCAACACCTCCAGAAGTTACAGTATCTACTCCTACTGCACTCGATCCATCGTTACAGGAGCAATTATTATTTATTCAGCAGATTAGCAGCGACATCAGCAAATTGGCAGAACGCGCCAAACGCTAATCATTTTCTCTTTTCCCTGCCCGTTTTCAACTCTTGTAAAAGATCATTATTTTCAGGGGATTTAGGCTTATTATCAATCACTTCCCACATGAAATCACTGTACTTCCTCTGTTTACTACTCTGTATTATTTCTACTCAAGTCGCTCAGGCACAAGCCCCGACCATCGATCAGTCGATTTCGATGAAAAATGTCTCGAATCCACAGTTATCTCCCGATGGAAAATGGGTTGCGTATACCCTTACCCGAACCAACTGGGACGAAAACGCTTACGATACTGACATCTGGCTGGTCAATACGACAACTAGCGAACGATTTCAGCTTACGAATTCTAAAAAATCAAATAGTAGTCCAGCCTGGTCGCCGGATGGCAAATGGCTGGCGTTTTTATCTACCCGTGACGATAAATCACAATTGTATCTGATCAGTCCAACAGGCGGTGAGTCACGTCCACTGACCAAGTTTGAAACGGGCGTCACCTCATTTAAATGGTCCCCAACAGGAAAGCAGATCGTATTCTCGGCTACCGTTCCCGATGCGAAATCAGACAAAGACCGGAAGGATAAATACAGCGATTATGAAGTCGTACGCGATGATTATAAGATGATCCATCTGTATCTACTTGATAGTTTAATAAACGAAAAACCAGCTAAACCGAAACCGTTGACCAAGGGCATTGGCTTTTCGGTTGGTAGTTTCGTGGTTTCGCCCGACGGAAAAAAGATTGCGTTCGATGCGTCGAAAAATCCGGATCTAATAAACGGCCATACGTCGGACCTCTACGTACTAACTCTTGGGGATACGGTAACGCACAAAATCGTTTCGTTGAAAGGACCCGATCAAGACCCGGTTTGGTCACCCGATGGAAAACAAATTGCATTTGTCACAGCCAATGAAAATGAATATTATTTCTACACGAACCGCCTGATTGCCACCGTTCCCGCTACGGGCGGAACGCCGAAAATACTCTCCAACACATTCGATGAAAACGCGAATCTACTGGAATGGACACCCGATGGTATTTTATTCAGCGGATTTCAGAAAACGGCCGCCCACTTGTTCCGTCTGGACCCAACGACGTTAAAAACGGAACGCCTGACAAAACCTGACAACCTGATCGCCAGTCAGTTTTCGTTTAGCAAAGATGGTCGGCAAATGGCCTTTGTGGGGGCTTTACCTAATCAATACGCCGAAATACGAACCTCCCCTGTCCAATCATTTGCCGCAAAAACGCTGACGGATATGGGTGCTCAACTTGCACCATTTAAACTAGCGACACGAGAAGTAGTTAGCTGGAAATCGGTCGATGGTAATCTTATCGAGGGCATTTTGATTAAACCAGCTAATTATGACCCAGCCCGAAAATATCCTTTACTGGTTGTTATTCACGGCGGTCCAACGGGTATCGATCTGCCTTCGGTAACGGCGGATCGGTATTACCCGGTGGAACAGTTCACGGCCAAGGGTGCGCTTGTTCTACGTCCAAACTATCGAGGATCAGCTGGTTATGGCAGTAAATTCCGAGCGTTGAACGTGAAGAATTTAGGCTTGGGGGATTACGACGATGTGATTTCGGGCGTCGATTATTTGATTGGCAAAGGTATGGTTGATAAAGACAAAGTGGGTGCGATGGGTTGGAGTCAGGGCGGCTATATTTCAGCGTTCATCACAACCTACAGCGATCGGTTTAAAGCCACTTCGGTTGGGGCCGGAATTTCAAACTGGGCTACCTATTATCAGAACACCGACATCACTCCATTTACGCGCCAATACCTACAAGGTACTCCGTGGGACAATGCCGATATTTATCAGAAAACATCACCGATTTCCTACGTTAGCCGTGCCAAGACACCCACGCTGATTCAGCATGGTGAATTAGATAAACGAGTGCCTATTGCCAACGCTTATGAGCTTCGTCTCGCGCTGGAAGACAAAGGAGTTCCGGTAAAAATGGTCGTTTATAAAGGGTTCGGACATGGCATCACCAAGCCAAAATCGATGCGGCAGGTAATGGAAGAAAATTACCGATGGTTCAGCAAATATATCTGGGAAGAAACGCTGTAAAATCGACTGGCTGCACGTGGTAATTATTTACCATATTCAAGCTCCTAGTTTTTAAGAAATGTTATATTTCCTTTAAAAAGACAGGGTGGGTTTGAAAAACTATTTAGCAATTTTTCAAACCCACCCCGCTTAATAAATGAAAGTGTTACTAACTAACATACTTTTTTAACATCTGTTATAACACAGTTTTGGCTGTCCAAAGCTATCCTGTAGACCATTTACGAGATGAGAAACGGCTTTGGGCTAAAGCACAAAATGAAGATAACCAAGGCTACCCAACCCATGATCTGGCGTTTCAGATCCAGCGGTTCTTCCAACTCCGTTTCCGGATGATAAACACCCAGAAACCGACCAAGAACGAATACAAATACCAAAAATCCGGAGTAGCCTTTAATCGCTGGCCAGCCCCAGGATACCAACAACTGGGCAGCCACTATGCTAAGGGTTATCAGTAATGAAGTGGTGTTATTTTCGCTGATTCGAGCGAACGCCAGGTACAAAAAGAATACGTAAAGCGCGAAATACCCTAGCTGCGAAAAGAATAGTTCGTCTGAAGGAACGGCAAAATCCGTTGGCTTATAGAGTCCCAAACCAGCATAAAACGCAAACACGATAAACAAGGCAGGCGCTACCCATTGAAATCGTCTACGACCAATCAAGGCATAAAGGATATGGCCACCATCTAATTGCCCAATTGGAATGAGGTTGAGGGACGTAAAAAAAAGCGCCAGATAACCCGCCAGGATATACGGATAGTGAATCATCTCGTATGGATGCGGCACACGCGCCGGATCAGCGACATATGTTTTGAAAAAACTAAATAACAGGTTGTCTCCCAGCCCAATTGCAGCTCCCTCGGGTAAATTCTGAAACGCATATTTTCCATAATCCAGACCCCATTTCTGATATTCTGGATGAATGGTAAAAATAAATTCAGGTGGCGGCAGATGAGAGAAACCATACCACAAGACAACTAAAGCCAGTGCAAATCCGGCCAGCGGACCAGCAATACCGATATCGAAATACTTCCGGCGGCTATTGATGTAATCCTGAATCCGAATAAATGCTCCCAGCGTACCAATACTTTGTCCTATCCCAAACCAGAGCGGAATATAATAGGGAAGCGTTACACGCACCCGGTTCGCTTTCGCCGTGAAATAATGGCCAAATTCATGTACCGTCAAAATCGCCAGAAAGGGAATTGAAAACTGAAACCCAGCCACAAATTCTTTCCAGCCTAACGGTGTCATACCTTCAAACGGAATAAATAATCGGCCAAACATCCACTCTGCCCCAGCTAGTGTGGTTGTGATGAGTGTAATTAAAAAAAGACCTCCATGCAGGAGGTACGTGCGCGTGCGTGGACTCATGAATGATGCCAGGATGTATGAAGTATAAAATGGGATGTATTATCTCGAAAGAAATCATACATCCCATTTCATACTTCATACATCTTTTAAATAATCTAGAATTGTCTTGGGAGGCTGCACATGTACAGCCTGAATACCTAACGTGGCAGCTGCCTGGATGTTCGCGGCATTATCGTCGAAAAACGCTGTTTCTGACGCAATCAAATCAGCGTCTGTCAGAACATGCTGATAAATTTCCGGCGACGGTTTCATCATCCGGACATCGTAAGAATAATACACACGCTCGAAAAGATCTTCCAGCGTTGGCTGATTCAGGCTGGTTAGTATGCGGTTTACCTGTCGGATATGGATAGGACTCGTATTACTCAGCAGAAACAGTCGATGCGTTTTCGCCAGTTCTTTAATCCGCTCAATTCGTTCGACGGGAAGGTCGAGCAACACGGTATTCCAGGCAGTGTCGATCACTTCATCAGCCCAGGCATCATTCTTCAGCAAACGCCGAACGTGCGCCCGAAATTCAGTATCGTCGACAAGGCCGGTTTCGTAATTCTTAAAAATGTCGTGCTGTTTCCAGATTGCCCGAACTTCGTCTTCAGGTAGATTGGCCAGCATCGCAAAATTCCGAACGGGAGCCGTCAGATCAATTGGGATGATAACATCGCCAAGGTCGAAAATGAGGTTTTTCACAAGATTTATTAAGTCAACTGCTTTATTCAACAACGACACCCATTTCGCAGAATTTCTCGATGCGCTGATCAATACGTTCTTCGGGCGACATGGCGTTCAATTCACTTAGCAGATTTAGGATGACTTCCTTCAGATGATTAGCCATGGCCTGATGGTTATTATGGGCTCCGCCAACAGGCTCTTCCACAATTCCGTCGACCAATTTATTGAGCTCCATATCGCGGGCGGTCAATTTCATGGCTTCGGCGGCCTGCTCTTTGAAATTCCAGCTTCGCCAGAGGATCGTTGAGCAGTTTTCAGGCGAGATAACTGAGTACCAGGTATTTTCGAGCATCAGTACCCGGTCGCCGATGGCAATTCCCAAAGCCCCACCTGATGCGCCTTCGCCAATAATAATACAAATCACTGGAACCGTAAGCATGAACATCTCTTTCAGGTTACGGGCTATAGCTTCCCCCTGACCACGTTCTTCGGCTTCCAGTCCCGGATATGCACCCGGCGTATCAATCATCGTAATGATCGGCTTATTGAATTTTTCGGCCAGTTTCATTAGCCGCAACGCCTTGCGATACCCTTCCGGGTTAGGCATTCCAAAATTACGATGCTGACGTTGCTTGGTATTCCGGCCTTTCTGCTGACCAATGATCATTACGGTTTGATCACCCAGTTCGCAAAAACCACCAACCATCGCTGGATCATCACGAACCGTGCGATCTCCATGCAACTCGATAAACTGATCGCACATCAGCGAAATATAATCGAGTGTATAGGGGCGATCCGGATGGCGCGACAGTTGAACCCGCTGCCAGCGCGTCAGGTTCTGGAAAATCTCCTGTCGGAGTTTATCAATGCTTTGCTCAAGAATCGCAACCGCTTCGCTTACATCAACGTTGCTAGTCTGTGCTAACTTTTTCGTCTCTTCCAGCCGTGCTTCCAGGTCGGCAATTGGTTTTTCAAAATCAAGATACGTTCTCATTTGGTTGCGTTATAGAGTTATAAAGTTGAAGGGTTATAAAGTTTATCTGGCGCGCCAACAACTTTATAACCCTTCAACTTTATAACTCGAATGTCTCTCCTTTCTTCGGGATAATCACCTGCGGATAGCCTTCTTCGGCCAGAGTGGCTTTGAAGGATTCCATGCTCTCGTACTCGCCATGAACTAAAAAGACAGATTTGAGCGTTTCGGGCGATTGCATTCCCACAAAATTTACAAGATCGTTGCGATCACCGTGACCGCTAAATACATCAACTTTTTCAATCCGGGCCAGTACCTGATGGTCTTTACCCTTGATACTCAGCGTTTGTTGTCCATTCAATAATCGCCAGCCAAGTGTTCCTTCTGCACAGAAACCGATGATCAGAATTGTAGCATACGGATTGCTGATATTCTCCGCTACGTGATACTCGACTCGCCCACCCTGCACCATACCCGATGACGAGATAATAATACAAGGTTCGTTAAAGTTGGAAACTGCTTTACTGGCTTTCGATGACTCTAGAAACTGAAAGTTCTCAAAGTCGAACAAGGTTTCATTTTCTTTATAAAATTCTCGGGCCTCCGCATTGAGCATCCTTGTATGCTGCATGTAAATCTTCGAACTCTCGAAGGCCATCGGGCTGTCAGAGAATACTCGTATGGGAGGAAAATCTCGCTCAGTATAGAGTCGATTGAGCGTATAAAGTAAGGCCTGTGTTCGGCCCACACTGAATGATGGAATGATGAGTCGCCCTGGAATATCGATGCACGTTCGTTGGATGACATCCGCCAGAACATCTTCGGGCGTTTGATGGATGTCGTGCAATCGATTTCCGTATGTACTCTCACAAATCAAATAATCGACGGGAGGAACCGGAGCGGGGTCCACTAAAAGTGGGTAATTTTTACGACCTATATCACCTGAAAAACAGATACTTTTTCGCTCTCCTCCCTCAACAACATTAATCAGAATATGCGCTGCGCCAAGCAGGTGTCCAGCGGGTATAAACGTAACATCGACGTTATCCGCAACCCGGAATTTTCGATTAAACGCAATAGGCACTACGTTTTCCATCGACTCCCGAACCTGTCGCTCCAGAAACAAATCTTTCTGCATCTGAATCTGCCGATCTTTTACGCGCTGTTTCTTGCTGGCGTTCAGTTCGTTAATACGTTTTTGATTCAGTGACGCAGCATCTTTAAGCAATACATTGGTTAGGGCAAACGTAGGTTCTGTACAGAGGATTTGGCCTTCGTATCCTTCGCGAAAGAGATTGGGCAAATTGCCGGAATGGTCTACATGTGCGTGGGTCAGTAGAACCAGATTAATGCTGGAAGGCTCAAACGGAAAAAACCCCGGATGAGTCACGGCAGGGGCCGCCTGACCGTTCGAATGAGATCGCTCCATATCCGAACCACAGTCGATCAGGATGCGATAATCATCCTCCAGCTCTAACAGGTACATACTACCGGTAACCTGCCGGGCTGCCCCCAGAAATGATAATTTCATGCTACAACTTTAACTAATCCGTATTCCTTATTTCGTCGTTTTGTGAAGGTGGCTAAACGCAAACTGGATGGATCGTATTTCGTAAGTTTGCAAAGGTAAGAAATAGCCTCCGAATCGCCTAACTGTTCCGAAATGCGCTTTATTCCCCGGTTTTCACTTTATCAGTCCGTCCTTTTCAGCCTTTATCTATTTATCTATTCTGCTTCGTCTGCTGTGTTGGCACAGTCTCAACGCACTGCCGATTCTGTAGCTACTCAACGTCTGATCAGGCAAATAGAATCGTTTCAGTCCAGTTCATCTGTCCGATTCGGAACGGTTGCTCTATCCGTCCGTCGGGTGCGCGATGCAGAAGAGTTGATCGGATACAATTCCCGTTTGAGCCTGCCCTCAGCTTCTACACTAAAATTAATTACAACCGCAACCGCTTTAGCTGTGTTGGGAAGCAATTATACGTATACTACCACGTTAGAGTACGATGGTTCGATCAAAGACAGTGTACTGACAGGTAATCTCTATATTCGGGGTTCAGGCGATCCCTCGCTAGGGAGTTGGCGATTTGTGAATTATTCGGACTTAACCGCCTTATTGAAAAGTTGGACAGATGCGATTAAATCAGCCGGTATTCGTCGGATTCAGGGAATGGTTATTGGTGATGCCAGCCTGTACGACGATCTGACTACGCCCGATACCTGGCCTTTTGGGGATTTGGGAAATTACTATGGTGCCAGTTTAAGTGCTCTGAATATCAATGAAAATCTATACCGGGTCTTTTTCCGTCCTGGCAAGTCGATGAACGCGCCAACGAGTGTGCTGCGCACTGACCCACTTCTTCCCTATTTATCATTCCGCAACACCGTTACGACCGACGCTGCCAATACAGGTGATCAGGTGAATATATATGGAATGCCATTTCTGAATCAACAGTGGTTAACGGGCAAAGTACCGATGGGTGAGCCAGCCAATGAGTTCAGTGTGAAAGGAGCCTTACCTGACCCGGCTTACTTTGCAGCCTATGCGCTTCAAAATCAACTAATTCAACACAACATAACAATTAGCACTCAGCCTGTTTCCATTGGCGGTGGCCTACCGAACACAACACAAACCTTAGGTAAGCGAATTGTTATTCATCAGCATAAATCGCCAGTACTAACTGAGTTGATTCAGCAAACCAACTTTCAGAGCATAAATCTCTATGCCGAAGCTTTGCTGCGCACCACTGCCTTAGCTCTCAATAAAACAGTTAAATCCACCGAGTCTAGTCTGGAAGCCTTGATAACCTACTGGAAAACGAAAGGAGTTAATCTGGACGGGTTCCGGATTAAAGATGGCAGTGGGTTATCGACCGTTGGCGCCCTCACTGCCAACAACATGACCGGTATTCTGAGTGCTGTAGGGCGCGAAAAAGTATTTCCTCAGTTTTACGAAACAATTCCGATTATTGGCCAGACTGGTACCGTTCGAACACTGGCTCGAGGAACAGCCGCAGCCGGAAATATTCGAGCCAAAAGTGGATCTATAGAGGGAGTTCGAGCGTATGCGGGCTATTTTACCGCCAGCGACGGGGAACTGATGAGTTTCTGCGTTCTCGTCAACAAATTCACCCCCGGCCAAAATCGCGCTGTTACCAACGAGCTAGAAAAGATTTTTGTGAATCTGGTTGGGTTGAAAGGGAGTGAATAGGTTCATGGTACAGAGCACGGGGGTAAGGGCAAAGGGTGAAATATACTTCTCTTACTAACCCCTCTGCTCTTACCCCCATGCCCTGTGCTAATCTTCTTCCGGATGCTCGCAGACGGTGACAACACTGAACCAGTATTGGCCAATAGCTCTTGTTACTTCGCTTAGTCGTTGAAACGTAGAGGGTTTGGTAATGAAGCTGTTAGCACCGTTGAAATAGGATGTCTCTACATCTTCCTTGGCATCGGAAGTCGTTAAAACGATAATCGGAATATGCCGAAATTGTTCGTTCCCCTTTATCTCACGCAGCACCTCCCGGCCGTCTTTACGAGGCATATTCAAATCTAGCAGGATTAGCTCGGGCAACGAGTGAGTCGCCTGTGCGTAACGGCCTTCGTATTTCAGGAAATTCAGTAAATCCTCCCCATCTTCAGCAAACGAAATGCGGCTGGCAGGGTAGTGCTGATGAAAAGCCTCGCGCGTCAGATAGCGGTCGTCCTCGTCGTCGTCAACCAGCAGGATATGAATAGGTTTCGGCTGAAGTTGGTCTGTCATAATGTTGTATAGATTGGCTTTCTGGCAAAACGACCACAAAAGTCGTTCCCTGGTTAGGCAAGCTTCGGGCTGTAATGTACCCATGATGCCGCATTACCACCCGCTTACAAATCGCCAGCCCGATGCCGGTTCCTTCAAAAGCGGTTTTGCCATGTAATCGCTGAAAAACTTTAAAGATGTGTTCTAAATATTTCTCCTCAAACCCGATTCCGTTATCTTCAATTGTAATTTCAAAATAAGGTCTGCCAGGAACTAGTTCAGCATAGTCGTCGCCATCAACAGGTTTCGATTGAATGCGTAGCAAGGGCTGAACGCCGGGCCGGGTAAATTTCAGCGCGTTTGAGATGAGGTTATTAAACAGGTGATCCATCTGACTTGGAACAGCCTGAACAACAGGCAATTCACCTACTTCAAGCTGTATATCCAGTCCTTTAATTCGTAATTCCTGGTCATCCAGAATCCGCTGAACAATATCACCCAAAGGCACCGATTTGAAATTTTCCTGATGATTGGAAATGCGCGAAAAATTCAATAAATCTTTAATGAGCTTGGACATGCGTTCGGCAGAATGGGAAATCTTGCCCATAAACATCATACTGTCCTCATCGAACAGATTGCTGTATCGATCCGTAATCAGATTCGAAAAGGACTGAATTTTCCGAAGCGGTTCCTGCAAATCATGACTGGCCACGAACGCAAATCGCTCCAACTCCTCGTTGGAGGTTTCCAACTGCCGGATTTGTCCCTTCAGTTGCGCTTCGTAATCGCGTAGCTGATCCTCTGTCTCCTGCCGATGGGTAAGTTCCTGTTCCAGCAAACGATACGAGATGACTAAGGCCAGAAATGTAAGCAGCGAGAGGGCAAAAGTTATCCCAAGCGTATTCCGGAACGACCTTGCTGCCAATCGGTTACGCATTCCCATTAGCTCGCGCTCCGTATCGACCATGACAGTCACATGCCACCGAATTGCGTCCATACGCCGTTTGCTTTCGGCACTAACGGCCAGATTATTTTTATCGGCAATCCCCGTTCCGAGTCGAATTTTTGTAATGGCTAACTTTTCCTCAATCAATTGTTTCAGCGTGATTCGTCGCTGAATCTGCAGTCGATTGTCATTCGCCAGAAGTTGCAATTTGTTCAGCTCAACTGGCAGCGTCACTAAGGCCTCTCGATAAGGAAGCAGATAGGTCGTATCCCCTGTTATAATGTAGCCACGGGAGCTCGTTTCTACATCTTTCACAAGAGATAAAATTCGTTCGATCGTACTCGTTACTTCATAGGTATGTCGAACTCGCTCGGTATCCTCACTATATTGGTTATAGCTGTAAAACGAGATGATAAACCCCGACGAAATCATGACCATAGCTACAATGAAGCCGAGGGCAATCCGTCGGTTCATCAGGCTAGGAGCAAATCGGGAGGTAATCTTCATAACGTTTACTGTTCGGCCAACTATTAATGACAAAGGTAGAAAATAAGCCCAACGCGAAGGCGATTTGGAAGTAACTGTTTAGGGTATTGATTAGACGGAAATCGAAGAAATCGTAACCGCTTCGCAATTTATCCTTCGCAAATCGCACTCTATAATGTTATAACGATTCGACTACCAAATTATGGTTCGTATAGATACATACATCTGCTGCAATGTGTAAACTCTCCCGAACCATTTCCTCCGCCGAAAGCTCGGTTGCATGTTTTTTCAAGGCAATTGCCGCCGACTGAGCATACATACCGCCAGACCCAATTGCTGCAATGTCGTAATCAGGCTCGATCACATCACCTGTTCCAGATACAATTAAGAGATCTTCTTTAGAAGCCACGATCAGCATAGCTTCCAGTTTACGCAGATAACGATCTGTCCGCCAATCTTTTGCCAGTTCGATAGCGGCCCGTTTGAGATTGCCACCGTAGGCATTTAGTTTTTCTTCAAAGCGTTCAATCAGGGTAAACGCATCGGCTGTTGAGCCTGCAAATCCGGCCAGTATTTTACCGCCCATCAGCACACGTACTTTCCGGACATTACTCTTGGCAACCGTGTTACCCATGGTAGCCTGCCCATCGGCACCCAGTGCTACGTGGCCGTTGTGCCGAATGCCAACCACGGTTGTTGCGTGAATTTTAGGTTGCATGAAATTTGAGTTATTGGAGGGTATAACGCGAGTAAGCTGGTTTAGGGTTCAATGGCATAGGGCATAGGGTAAAACAATTTACTCTTATTGTACCCTATGCCCCAAACCTATGCCCTATGCTATTCTTCTTCCGCAAATGGAATCGACCGATTGATGCTTTCTTCGAGCGAAATAAATGTTTCAGTGCGCTGAATACCAGACACTTTCTGAATTTTATCGTGGAGTACTTCGCGTAAATGCTGCGTATCCCGACAAACGATTTTGGCAAAAATGCTGTAAATCCCTGTGGTATAATGCACGTTGACTACCTCTGGTATTTTTTCCAATTGCTTGGAAACTTCTTCGTATAAAGAGCTTTTATCTAAATAAATTCCGAGAAAGGCGCTGATATCCCAACCCAGTTTGGCGTGGTCAATAACCAGTTGAGAGCCTCGAACAATACCCATTTGCCGAAGTTTGTTCATTCGAACATGGACTGTGCCGCCTGATACGAAAATACGTTTGCCTATTTCGGTGTACGCCATGTTGGCATCCTGCATGAGCAAACTCAGGATTTTCAGGTCGGTATTATCAATTTCTAAATTTTTTTCGGCCATTTCCGCGATTTATTTGATGAAGCATAACAAAACTACGTCAATTTTAAACGAATTGTAAATTTTACGAAAATTTTATGTGAAATTTGCAATGAATATACATCTTGATCTATCTTTGTATTGTCAAGTTGATCGAGCGGGGTCACACGCCGGTCTTCTTGGCTTTTTTCTCACACTGTAGGATGTCGAAATTGGCAGACGTGCCCTCCTGTCTCGGGGGTGGTGATAAAGGATAAACGCAGCATAATGCCGCCCTCGTGGCGACTGGGGTTGACCACCAGAGTTGTACTGTAGCTAACTGCACCGTGGGCGGTTCGAGTCCCCCTCCTACAGCATTTGGTTTTTAGTTTGTTGATGAAGTGTAATTGAACACGCCGGCTCCCCGATGAGTCCGGCGTTTGTTTTTTCAGAGCTGGTTTGTTTCTTCCCCAAGCCCGACTTTTTTGCGTATTTTTGCCCTTTAGTTAGCAGAATCCTCCGTTATTCCAACGTGAAACATATCCGTAATTTTTGCATTATTGCCCATATCGACCACGGTAAAAGCACCCTGGCCGATCGATTATTAGAGTTCACCAAGACCGTAGGCGCCCGCGACATGCAGGCCCAATTGCTCGACGATATGGATCTGGAGCGTGAACGTGGCATTACCATCAAGAGCCACGCCATCCAGATGGACTACATGCACAAAGGTGAGCTATATACCTTAAACCTGATTGATACACCAGGACACGTTGACTTTTCGTATGAGGTTTCGCGGTCAATTGCCGCCTGTGAAGGCGCGTTACTTCTGGTCGATGCGTCGCAGGGAACTGAGGCTCAGACGATTTCGAATCTGTATCTGGCCCTAAACAACGACCTGGTAATTATACCTGTCCTGAACAAGATCGATCTACCGGGTGCTATGCCCGAAGAAATTAAGGACGAGATGGTAGACCTTCTTGGGTGCGATCGGGATGATATTATTCCAGCGTCGGGAAAAGAAGGCATTGGCGTTCCTGAAATTCTAGCCGCTATTGTCGAGCGGATTCCAGCCCCTAAAGGCGATCCAACGGGTCCGTTGCAAGCGTTAATTTTCGATTCACATTTCAATTCATACCGGGGTATCGAGGTTATTTTCCGGGTCAAGAACGGCCGCATTCGCAAGGGCGATAAGGTAAAGTTCATGAACACCGGCAAAGAATACATCGCTGATGAAATTGGCACACTCCGCTTGACCCAGGAGCCAAAAGATGTGATTGAGTGTGGCGATGTAGGCTACCTGATTTCGGGCATTAAAGTGGCCAAAGAAGTAAAAGTTGGCGATACCGTTACAACAATCGAAAATCCCGCCAGTGCGGCTATTCAGGGTTTCTCCGAAGTAAAACCGATGGTATTTGCCGGTATTTATCCGGTAGAAACCAGCGAATTCGAAGACCTTCGGGACGCCATGGAAAAGCTCCAGCTCAACGATGCGGCTCTCGTATGGGAGCCTGAAACATCGGCGGCTTTGGGCTTTGGTTTCCGATGTGGCTTCCTCGGCATGCTCCACATGGAAATTGTACAGGAGCGTCTGGAGCGCGAATTCGACATGACCGTGATTACGACGGTGCCATCAGTGCGTTTCGAGGTGATGACTACTAAAGGACAGGATATTCAGGTATCGGCCCCCGCTGACATGCCCGAGCCTAACCTGATCGACTATATTGAGGAACCGTTTATCCGGGCTCAGATCATCTCAAAGGCGGAGTATGTCGGTGGGATTATGAGCCTCTGCATGGATAAGCGGAGTATCCTAAAAAATCAGGTATATCTGACTGCTGAGCGTGTTGAACTTCAGTTCGAAATGCCCTTGGCCGAAGTCGTGTTCGACTTTTTCGATAAACTCAAAACGATATCACGGGGGTATGCCTCCCTCGACTACGAGTTTATGGACAACCGCGAATCAGACATGGTGAAACTCGACGTGATGCTAAACGGTGACAAGGTCGATGCACTCTCGGCCATCGTTCACCGTTCGAAATCGTATGAATGGGGTAAAAAACTGTGCGAAAAACTAAAGGAATTAATTCCTCGCCAACAGTTTGAAATCGCGATTCAGGCAGCTATTGGTCAGAAGATCATTGCCCGCGAAACCCTGAGCGCTCTACGCAAAGACGTATTGGCCAAGTGTTATGGTGGTGATATTTCCCGTAAGCGTAAACTGCTCGACAAGCAGAAAAAAGGTAAGAAACGAATGCGGCAAGTAGGTAACGTCGAAATTCCGCAGGAAGCATTTATGGCAGTATTGAAGATAAATTAACTCAAGGCCGGCTCAGAAATGGGCTGGCTTTTTAGTGAAAAAGTCCGACTGCTGAAACTATGCTTAAGAATCACCCAACTTATCAGGCAAACCTGATGACTACCAATACCTAGGTGAAGAGTTGATAGAATCAATTAACCGTATCACCCTATCTGGATACTATCGAATGCGGGTGAAATTGTCAAGCGGTTTTATAATTCGTAACCTTACTATCAGGCAATGCCCAAAGCCGCTTACGAAAAAGCGGCATTTTTTTTGTAATGCGGTTAGTATACCCAACTAACCGTTTCAATAAATGCGTACGCTATTTCTTTTAATCATCTGTTTTTTCACGCTGTCAACCCTATACGGACAGAAAACAGTTACCGTAAACAAACAGCAAACCGTGTTCATGATTTCGGCAGTCGATGATAAAACATCGGCATCTCTATCGGCTGAATTTACGATTCAGGCAAAACAGGCGAAGAAGAAATTTGTGGGTAAGAGTACTTTAGATAAGCCCTTCTCCTTTACGCTGACCCGTACTGATACGCTGAATGTTATTACCTATTCGCCCGGTTACTACGAAACCGAAGAACTGATGGTTGTCTCCTGCGATACGTGTCCTGATTATGGCTATACCGTTCGACTCGAAAAAGAAGATCCCAAAGCTGATAGTGTTTTCCGGAATTTGCAGGTTAATCAGGCCGTCAAACTCGATAATGTGTATTTCGATCAGAGTAGTTATGTGCTGCGCCCAGAATCCTATCCACAACTCGATAAGTTGGCTAAGACAATAATATCGTCGCCAAAAATGACCATCGAGATTGCTGGCCATACGGATAATGTCGGTGATCGTCGTTTAAATCAGGCTCTCTCTGAAAACAGGGCAAAAATTATTACCAATTATCTCGTTCGAAATGGTGTTCCCGAAAAACGCATTCAACACAATGGTTATGGTAGTACACGGCCAGTTGCTCCCAACGATACAGAAGAAAACAAACGAAAGAACCGACGCGTTGAATTCGTTGTATTAGCAATGTAAGTTTATAGTCGATAGTCAATAGTTGTCAGCCGACAGTAGCTGATGCATAACCAACAGTGCTATTGACTACCGACTGTTGACTATCGACTGCTAATGAACTATTTCGTAACACCCGGTTCTATCGTTCGCCAGATTTGGGGCGATGCCGACGTAATCTTATTAGTTTTTGCGGGATCAGCCGCAGAATTCGCCCTGAACCGAGCCGTTGACTGGCTATTTTATACTGGTAAACTCCCCGCCGATCCTATTGGGCGCCTGTTTTCAACAGTTCGATACGCCCAGGAAATTGTGTTTACGCCTGATGATAAAGCCCGACAGGCCATTTCCCGAATGGGCGCAATTCATCAGGGAGTCGAGCAAAAACGGGGTTATCAAATTCCTGATTGGGCATACCGCGATGTGCTCTACATGCTCATCGATTATTCCGAACGAGCCTATGAACTCCTGAAACGTCCTCTCACCGATTCTGAGCGCAACGAATTGTTTAGCACCTTTCGGGAGGTTGGCGCAGGGATGCGTGTCCCCGATCTGCCAACTACGTATGCCGATTGGCGAGTTGACCGGGAGGTTCACCTGAACCGCGATTTGGTTCACAGTGAGTTTACTGATAAATTGTTCCAGCGATACAAGGAAGAGTTGGGGAACTGGCGATATGATTTGCTTCGACAGGTACAGGGAATACTTGTACCGAAGCAGGTAAGTCGGTTGCTGGAGTTGCCACAAAAGCCGTTGCTCACGTATTCGATTGGCTTATATGGCTTGTTGAATGCCGTCGGACTACGGTCGGTTGTACAACGGATTCTCTTACCCACAGCCTATCTGGAACAAATTCGAGCCTTAGACAAATAGTTGTCAGTTTACGGCATTTCATCAACAATGACTACTTCACCCATCACTACGTCCGTTTTCGACCTGTTTAAAGTTGGACCGGGACCGTCGAGCTCGCATACCATTGGTCCAATGAAAGCCGCTTTCGACTTTCGGCAGCGGCTTTCTCACCTTCCAGCCGATGTTCAGCAACGAGCAACGGAGATTCATATTCATCTTTATGGCTCCTTAAGTGCAACTGGCAAAGGTCACGGCACCGACCGGGCGATTGTAGCGGGTTTGTTGGGCTGGCAACCGGAAACGACCGATCCCGATGCGCTCCTCAAACTGCTCCGGGATGCGTCGGTAAACTATCCTGTTCCCGTTGGTAGTCAAACCCTTGAAGTTAAGTCTGGGGATCTTCACTTCGAGAAGAAACGTTATGATTCTCCTTATGCAAACACGATGGTGTTGACATTAATGGCAGGAACAGAGCCGTTGATGGAAGAAGAATACTATTCTATTGGGGGTGGATTTATTCTTCGAAAAGGTGAACCAGAAACCGTGGTCAGCAACCAATCCGTACCTTATCCGTACAGCACCATGGCCGAACTAAAAACTCAGCTAACTAGCCATAATCTGACGTTAGATGAGGTGTTGATGGCTAATGAAATGACCCTGACGGATCGCAGTCGGGCGGAAGTAAATGCTCGTCTCGACCAAATTCTGGACTTTATGCACAAAGCCGTCCGGCGCGGATTACGGCACAAGGGCACCCTCCCCGGCTCGATTAAATTGAGCCGAAAAGCACCAATCCTATTCCAGCAGGCGAAGGAAATGAGTCAATCGTCAGATAGCTTCCTGATCTTCTTAAATGCCTATTGCTTAGCGGCTTCAGAAGAAAATGCGGCTGGCGGCATCGTCGTTACAGCACCTACATCAGGCGCATCGGGCGTTATTCCGGGGCTTACGTATCTGGCCAAACATCATTTCCATTACGACCGCGCCACGCTACGGGCAGGCATGTTAGCGGCAGCAGTTATTGGGTTTCTGGTCAAACAAAACGCTAGTATTTCAGGAGCTGAAATGGGGTGCATGGGTGAAGTCGGAACGGCCTCAGCCATGGGAGCCGCTTTTTTGACCCGATGCGCTCAGGAAGTCCCACAAATTGGCCCAATTGAAGCAGCCGCCGAAATTGCCATCGAACACCACTTGGGCATGACCTGCGATCCTATTGGCGGTTATGTGCAAATTCCCTGTATCGAACGGAACGCCATGGGAGCTGTAAAAGCCTACAATGCGTATTTACTGGCTACTTCAGGAGCAGCTTCATTTCAGAAAATTTCTCTCGACGCGGTGATCAAAGTAATGAAAGCAACCGGTCGCGATATGTCGACAAAATACAAAGAGACATCGGAAGCCGGGCTAGCCTTAAGCGCGACAGAATGTTAGTATTCTGTTAGGCACAGTCTTCAATCTAAACAATTCGCACTGGTTAATGAGTTTTTAATGCAGTTCTGTACATTTATACAGTACAGCTATACATTATGACCAATATTTATACCCCCCAGCAACAGCGGGTTCTGCTGATCACCAGTCTGATTATTATTGCGGGTTTCATTATTTATGGATTGAGCGGTTATATCTCTGCCTTTTTGGGTGCAGGTATTTTATATGTAGTATTCCGTCCCTGGTTTACGGCGCTGGCACTCAAACGAAAATGGAATCGCCCACTGGTGGTTACCCTTCTGATTATCTTCTCGTTTGTCGTCATCATTATGCCCTTTCTGACCTTAAGTTTAATGCTGGTTGGGCGAATTCAGTACTATAGCCAACATACAGACGAGATTATGAAGCTGGTAAAACGGCTTGAAGATCTTATTGGTTATCAGATTACTAGCCCGCAAAACATCCGGACACTTGCTCAACAGGCGGGTTCTTACGCCAGTCGACTTCTCCCTTCGATTGCGGGTGGAGCGCTGGATTTTATCGTCATTTTGGGGTTAATGTTTTTCGCGCTCTACTTTATGTTCGTCCAGCAGGAATTATTCCAGAAGGGGCTGAAGAAATACCTTCCTTTCAAAGCTGACACACAAAAAGAACTGGGCGAATCGCTAAAAAACAACGTGAATGCAAATGTACTTGGACAGGCGTTAGTCAGTCTGGTGCAGGGTGTTCTAACTGGATTAACCTTATGGATTTTTGGGGTCCCCGATGCTGGTTTTTGGGGAACGGTCGGCTTCTTTCTCGCCTTTATTCCGATCCTGGGAACTCCGCTTGTCTGGGGCCCTGCCGGACTCATTCAACTGTCGCAGGGGAATACCGGCCAGGGCGTTGGCATTCTATTGGTGGGAGTGATTGTGATTATCAACATTGATAACCTGCTGCGGATTATGCTTGCCAAGCGAATGGGTGATATTCATCCACTGATTACGCTGGCAGGCATAGTACTTGGCGTCCCTATTTTCGGCATCCTTGGCTTAGTCATTGGCCCACTTCTTCTCTCCTACTTTATTGTTTTGATTCACGTATTTGAGCGCGAAAACAAAAAACTTGAAAAGGAAGTCGCTCTGGCGGAAGAAAAAATAGAGAAGGAAGCAGAAAAAGATAATGATTGAATAGTTGACTGATAGAATGATTGAATAGCTGGCGCAAAACCTGTTCAATCATTCTATCAGTCAACTATTCAATCATTCTATTCTCCCCTCGATACCTTACTCGCTCCTGATGTATTGGAATCCAGCGTGCCGACGTGCCCGAAATCGGCGTGGCTGGCACCATTCGCATCAACCTTTGCTCGGTCGATATGCATGCTGTTGGCTTCGAGTTTGCAGGCACCACTTAGTTCAGCATCCAGATCACTGACACGTCCACGCAATACGGCGTTTGATGCACCGGTCAGATCAAGATCAAGTCGATTTACGTCGCCGTCGAAGACCGTACGGCAGGCCCCGCTCATGCCAATCGTCAAATGATCGTAGTGTTCGAAACCCGTCAGGCTTGCTTTTGAAGCACCTGTTAACTGTAGTTCTTCAATCGATTTAGGAATTGTAATTGTCAGACCAATCCGTTTCCGATTTTTCCAGTTGAAGATACCTTTTTTATCAAGTGACACTTTCAATTTATCTCCTTCAATGTTTACTTCGATATCATCCAGGTCTTTTTCACGCCCATCAGCAACCACTTTGTAACTGTCGCCCTTCCGGAAGCGAACGACGAAGGCTCCACCTACATCTACTTTCGAGAATTCACGCACGTTAAACTGCCGGGTATGATCGCCAATGTGATCGAAATCATCACCCAGTTCATTCGTTACGGCACTTTGCACATCTTCAGTCAGGTCCGTTACATCGTCGTCTTCGTCGTTGTAATCGCGATCTTTTTCACGTGGGTAGTTGATACATACCAACCCATCGGCTTTCGTGAATTGCCAGATGCTCGACTCCATCCGATCGATCTCTTTTCCACCGAATTCATTTCGAACAAACCGAGCAAATTCCCTCGTCATACGGAATGGTTTTTCGTAGGGAATCATCAGATCCATATCCAGATCCTGCCCACGAAAATGAGCTTTAGGAGCTAATTCCAGCGTTTCATCGAAATAAACCGTCGAATCTTTAATAGTGTATACATACTTGATCTGGCGGGCATTTGCCTGGGCTTCAGCTCGCGTACGTCCCTGAGATCGGAAATACTGTACCAGATTGAGTGTTGCTCCTTCGTACCCTTTCAGATCGATCGATGGGCGCCAATCCGCATCGTTTTCGACGTTTTTCATATCGAATGTCGGGATGCGCGCTGGCACATTCAGCACTTTGGTTTCTTCAACCGTTCCCCGACGTTGGAAACTCGAAATTACGGGCGTAACGGTACCGCCAAGGATCACCAAGGCTACCAGCCATACACCGCCAACGGTAAGCGCAGTTCGGCTGGTAATTACATTTCGCATGGTAATCAACATGATACCCAGAATAGCCAATCCAAATGCCGGAATAAAGCCAACCAGAAAAGCAGATAAAACCATAGGAGCTGTTACTTCAGCGCGAATAAACTCAAACGGAGGGAAATCACCGCCAGGACCAAATTGATTGATCCCCAACGCAGCTCCCAGAGCAGCCAGACAGGCAACCATCAATGAGAACGCTATAACCAGTAGAAGAACACCGGCAAAAATTCGGATAATCCCCATAACGCCCGTCATTAAAGGACCTAAGGCGCTGCCTAATCCACCAATTATGGTAGCAATAGCACGGAACGGAAACAGCAGAATGCGTGTCAACGTACTTTCGCTATTCGGCAAGTCATGGATATTCAGATTCTGCTTGATGCTGTGTTCGATGTTGGAAAGAGTAATGGGTTGGCCCTGCATTTCCATCTTCTCCGTTAGTGTATTGGCCTGCGGAGCAATCATCCAGAGCACAATATAGAAGAGAAATCCAACGCCAAAGAAGACAATCCCCAATACAAACAATAACCGAATAACACCCGTATCGACCCCAAAATAAGCGGCAATCCCAGAAGCTACCCCACCCAGTACTTTATTTTCGGGGTTTCGAAAAAATTTCTTGACGGTTTTATCATCCTCAATCGTAGTGACACCTGGCAAGGCGATCCACATGGCGATATAAACGATAAACGTAAAACCAGATACACCCGCACCAAATTCCTGCCCCAATGGAGGCATTGCTAAAAATAAAGCCAGGAAGATCAATCGTACCCAAACTACATCGATATTAAAGTAGTGAGCTAATCCAGCGCATACGCCACCCAGCGTTTTCCGACGTAAATCACGCACCAGCCGACGAGGTTCGAAGGTAGTGCTTGGAGCATGGGGCATGGGGTTACTGGTTGATTGATAAGGTCCGGAGTTCTTTGCCCCCTGCCCTATGCTTGATGCCGAATTACGACCACCGCTGGTCACAAGAACTTCTTCTTCTTCAACGGCCTCAAAGTCGGCAACGGTACCCATAGCAGCCGTCAGTTCATTGACATCCTCAAGCGAAACCGCCTGTTTATCAGCCGCTTTCAGTTTAGCTAGTAGCTTCTCAGCAATCCGATTTTCAATGTCGGTTACAATTTCCTGACTGTCTTCGTAGGTCGAAAAATACTGCTGTACGGTCGTCAGGTAATTCTTCAGTTTATCGTAGCCATCCTCTTCGATATGGAAGATGACGCCACTTATATTGATACTTATGGTCTTTTTCATGGCTATTGAAAATCGAATAGGTTAAGCGTTGGTGGATGGATTGGTAGAATCGGGAACTGGTATAATCGGGGTCGAACCGTTTGCCGGTTTCTTATACTGTTCAGCTCTATCGACAATTGCCTTTACCGATTCGGCGAGCTCATGCCAGGTTTCATCGAGTGCTTCCAACGAACTGCGACCTAATTCGGTCAGAATGTAATATTTACGAGGTGGTCCAGATGTAGACTCTACCCATTTATAATCGAGCAGACCGGCATTTTTCAATCGGGTCAATAGTGGGTACAAGGTACCTTCCACAACCATGATTCGGGCGGAGGTCAGCTCGTCGAGCATATCGGAAGCATAAACTTCGCCCCGCGATATGATGTGCAAAATGCAGAACTCCAGAATGCCCTTCCGCATTTGCACTTGAGCGTTTTCAATATTCATGTTACGTTTTCGATGAAAAAGTGAGCGAGCGAAAGTGTGGATACGGAGTTATGAACACCTTATTGCGAAATCACTCATTGGCGCTTTCGCTCTTCCGCTATTTAATACATCAAAGGTACTAAAAGGTACTATGCGATGCAAGGTACCTTTTAGTTTTTATCTGTTTTTCAGTATCAATGGCAAAAAAGCGGTGTTGAATGGTCATCAATTCCATTCAACACCGCTTCGGTATTAATTTCCAGTCGTTCGATCGTACGCTACTTCAGAAGGAACGACGAGTCAATACTATAAGTAAAGCTCCGCGGTTACTCTTACAGATCATCGGAAAGTATCTTTCTCCGGTGTAGTTCTCCCCAGTTACGGAGAGATTCAATAACGCCACCAAGAGTTTGGCTATGTGGAGTTAGCGCATAGGTGACTTTGACCGGGTAAGTATCATACACCGTCCGTTTCACTAACCCGTTGACTTCCATATCCCGTAATTCTTTAGAGAGCATTCGATCGGTAATTCCGTGTACCTCTTTAGCAATTTCGCCAAACCGTTTCTCCCCAAAGGTGAGCGCCACAATGATCGGCAGTTTCCATTTGCCGTTCAATACGTCTAGGGCATCCCGTACAGGGCGCAAAATACTGACACACTCTTCATGCTTTAGTTCTGTAGCTTCCATACTATGTAAACAGCATTATTCAACTGACAATTTTGCAAAGTTCACTATACTGGAGTATAGGGCTATACTAGAGTATAGTACTTACAAATGTATAGTATACGACGTAAATTTGCATCATCAATGAAGGCAAAATTTACGGCCTTCTCTAAACACGAAATACCATGAACGTTCATAGAAAACTTGTCAATATATATACCCCTCCTACTCAACCGGGGTTTTTAGGTGCTGGTCATTTGGCTAGCCCAGTCATTCAGGTCGGTTTTGCGGAAAGCGACCCATTTATTATTCTGATGGATGACAAGCTTAACAAACAGGATGCTCTGCCAGCTGGAGGGCCTCATCCGCATGCCGGTTTTGAAACGGTGTCGTTACTGCTGGAAGGCGAAATGGGCGACGGTGCCCATCGAATGACGGGTGGAGATTTACAGCTAATGACTGCCGGGAGTGGTATCATCCATACCGAAACCATCGAGCGAAATGCGTCGATGCGGTTGTTGCAACTATGGCTGAATCTGCCCAAAAAAGATCGCTGGGCCGAGCCTCGAGTGCAGGATCTTCAATTGAAGAACGTACCCACGATAACAAAGAATGGTGTAGAAATAAAGGTCTACAGTGGTTCCCTGGCAGGTCTTACTTCGCCAATTAAGAATTATACACCGCTTATTATCGCTGATATCCGCCTACAACCCGGAGCGACTACGGTACAGCACATTCCTGCCACATACACCACTTTTTTGTATGCTCTTGACGGCAATGTACAAGTCGGCGATGACAGCAAAGATTTACGCCAGAATCAAGTGGGCTGGCTGGATAAATATACAAAAGAGACGTTGAGTGAACTCAGCCTGACAGCCGGTGAAGCCGGAGCCCGAATTATTTTATACGCTGGAGAGCCGCAAGGAGATCCTATTGTGTCGCATGGCCCTTTCATTGGTGATACGCAAGACGACATTCGGCGGCTCTATCAGGACTACCGACAGGGCAAAATGAACCATATCTCGACAGTTCCGGCAGCACAACGGATTCTCCTGTAAGCATTACACTATTTACGGCAGGAAACGACTCTGTTTCCTGCCATTTCTAAAGCATTTATTCAACAAGTTCAAGTCAATAATTTTCCAAGAATATGGCAACTTCCAAATGGGTCCTTGACCCCACACACAGCGAATTAGGTTTCAAGATCAAGCACTTAATGATCAGCAATATATCGGGCTCTTTCCAACAGTTCCAGGTGGAGGTCGACACAACGAATGACGACTTCAGTACGGCTCAGATACGGGCTACCGCAGAGATTGCTTCCATTCATACGAATAATGAACAACGGGATCATCACCTGCGCAACTCAGACTTTTTCGAAGCAGAAACCTATCCCCAGTTAAATTTTCAATCGACCAAAGTGGAGAAGCTGGATGAGGATACCTTTTCTGTCTATGGTGATTTAACGATGAAAGGGGTTACTAAACCCGTCAAATTGGCCGTCGAATACAGTGGTATTACGAAAGACCCATGGGGTGGTGTACGAGCTGGCTTTACGGTCACAGGGAAACTAAACCGTACCGATTTTGGAATTAATTTTAATGGTGTGCTGGAAACAGGGGGGTTAGCGTTGGGTGAAGAAGTAAAAATTCATAGTGAACTCCAGCTTGTAAAACAACTCGAAGCTGTACTCGCTTAATCTCGAACAATACGTATTATAGTAAAAGGTTCCACTTTATACACAAAAAAGGTCCTGAGTTAAGCTCAGGACCTTTTTTTTATAAGTGTTTAATAACTCCAGTATCCATCAACCCAAACTCGCCCGCGATTGGTCTGTCGCCAATAACCGGGATTCCAGGTTTTGTATCGGGCTGGTTTTGAATAGGTGGCATACTGAACAGGAGTTGTCCGGTAAAAACCATTTACCCAAATATAATCTCGTCCTCGACGGACGTAATGGCCCGGAACCCATACCTGTCGCACTGCCGGAGCGCTAGGAACTACAACCACCCTTCTGGGACCGGGTACTTGTGCTGTGGCCTTATCTGCATCAAGGGTACAAAAGGCGGGAATCAATAAACCCGCTAATGCCAATACTTTCATGTTCGTTTTCATAGCGTCTATGGATTAAAGTCGACGGAAATACGGGTCTGTTCTATGGTCAGATGGCCGTTCTCTGTCTCAATTATCGTTATTTGGCTATGGTTTATAAACTGAGAAGTTTAAAACCTGGCTACATATTAACGAATCTAAATACGAAATTGTTAGACGATTTAGCCAATAACCCGTATTTCTTAAGCCAATATCCTGATAGCTTTCCCGACTAGGTTACTTATTGACGTTTGTAATCGTCTAAGCGGAATTAGTTTATTTTTATATGTTCCGCACGACCGTTTACGCATCATTTATTCTGCTAACTATCAGTCAATTACCCGCAACTTCTCAAGTAATTGACAAGGACCCCGATCCGACTCGCTGGATCAATTATACCCAGACCTATTATAAAATTCCTATAGCGCAAACCGGGCTTTATCGAATTACAAAAACACAGTTGAAACAAAGGGGATTTCCCATAGATCAAATTGACCCCAAAAGCCTACAGTTGTTTCACCGGGGGACCGAACAGGCGATTTATGTAGACGGAGAAGAGGATAATCAGTTCGATGCAAGGGATTATTTGGAATTCTTCGGGCAGCGGAATGATGGCACACAGGATTCATTACTCTATCGACCACACAAGGATCAGCCACATACCTATTACAGTCTTTTTAGCGATGCAACGGCTTATTTTCTGACCTGGCTACTAGATGGGCAACCTGGTCGACGAATGAAAGCTTACACGGATACCGCGTTTGCAAATCTTTCCCCGGAAACCTACCACTGGGCTGAAGAATTACGACTTTTTACGGATGATTATCCAGGATGGCCTGCTGGTTTATCGAATAAGTCGGAATCCAGTTATTACGAAGCCGGTGAGGGATACACAGGTATTATTCAGCAAATAAACAAACCATTCCACAATGCCTTTCAACTGACTGATCCGATCCGAAATGGACCGAATCCACAAGTAGATATCCAGTTGATCGGAAGGGATATTACCAATCATCGTATCGATTATCTGCTTGGACCGACTACGCTTAATCAGTTCGTTCAGGATAGTATCCGATTTGCTGGCTACATTACAGCTCACAGTCAATTTAGTGCGGGTTGGTCATCTGTAAATTTGAATGGGCAACTAGTTGTCTCAACCGTTTCGCGAGGCAACTACACGTCGACCGATCCGTATTCTGTTTCGTATATCCGACTCCGGTATCCGCAAAAACTAACTTTGACCAAATCGCCCTTCCATATACTTCGACTCGAAGCCAATCCTGTGGGACGATCTCGACTTGAAGTAGCCGATTTATTACCAAACACGAGTTTCTGGGATATTACCGATCCAAACGCCCCTATCCGTATTGGAGCCACTTGGCTATCAGCCGATTCAGCCCGCCTGATCGTTCATCAAACGGAGACTAGTCGAACTATTTTGGCCGTAAGTACGCCAACGATGGTGCCCAGTATTCAGTCAGTACACTTCACTAACTGGTCGAATCGAAAACCAACTTATTTGATTATCAGTCACGAAGCCTTAATGAATCCCGGCCAATTAGCAACGGGAGATAGTGTACAAAATGCCGTTCGGGCGTATGCCGCTTATCGCGCTACGGCAATCGGGGGAGGTCACGACACACTGACCGTTACGATGCAGCAATTGATTGATCAGTACAGCTATGGCGAGCGACATCCATTAGCGATCCGGCGATTTACCAGGCAAATGATCAGGCAAAACCTGAAAGGCACCTTGTTTTTACTGCTGGCAGGTCGCAGTCGAAGCACGCCCGGAATCCGGCGAAATCCGCACCAGTCAGAGCTAGATCAGGTGATGACGGCTGGATTTCCAGGCTCCGATGGTGCATTTACCACCGGGTTAATTGATGGCGAACCAGATGTACCTGCCCTGCCTACTGGCCGGATTAATGCAGCTACACCACAGGAAGTTATCAACTACCTGGAGAAAGTAAAGGAGTACGAAAAACCAACCTCTGATACGCTTTGGCAGAAAAAATTCCTGCATCTCAGTGGTGGCCAGACGGCTGGTGAGCTCAATCTATTTCGTCACCTGGTTGATGCCTACCAGGAACAGGTTATTAAATCGTCGTTGGGTGCGCAGGTACATAGATTAAGTAAAACAACGCTTGATCCCGTCGAATCATCTACGGTTGTTCAAGCGGTTAATGAAGGAGTTCGCCTGCTAACTTTCTTTGGTCATTCGGGGTTAGACGCGACTGATCTGGAAATAGGGCTCTGCACCAACGATCAATTAGGTTATCACAATAAAAGCAAATATCCACTCCTACTCATCAATGGTTGCGCGATTGGCAACTTCTTTTTTGGTCGCCCTACTCTTGCTACCGACTGGGTTCTAGCCCCAAACCGAGGAGCAATTGCTGCCATTGCACACAGCCATTTGGGATACGCCGATATCATGCATCCGTACACCACTACCTTTTACCAGCTACTAACCGATAATACACAACGATACAAATCCATTGGGCAAATTCAGCAGGAAACGATTCGGCGTGTTTTAAGCCAATCGGCTGACAAGCTTACGTTAGCTAACTGTCAACAAATGGTGTTACAAGGTGATCCAGCAATTCGATTATTTCCCTTACAGTTGCCAGCAGATCTGATAAATCCGACAGCTAATCAAGAACGGCTTTTGCTTACTGTGTACCCTAACCCATTCCGAGAACAGGTGCGTTTTTCGATACAATTCATACACAATCAACTCCCTGATAAGCTTACACTTACCATTACTGATTTAACCGGGCGAATTGTCAGACAACTCACAACCGCTCCCCATACTGGACAAAGCGAATTTGTATGGAATGGACGTGACAATTCAGGAAATCTATTACCATCTGGGATTTACTTCTACAAACTTACCATTCCAGAAACAATCGATTTATCCGCACCAGTTAGCGACAACCAGAGCGCCCGACTACAGGGTCGTATCTTATTTACACGTTGATCCAAACCTCTATTACACAGTCGTTATCATCGCTCAAAAGAACGATATCTGCTGATTATATTCCGGCTTTAACGGGTATTCGGGCAGTAGCCGCTTACCTTGTGTTTTGGCACCATCATAATCCAGCACGACCCGGCACTTTCACTCATCAGTTAATTAATCAGGGTTATATCGGTGTATCTGTCTTTTTTGTCCTTAGCGGCTTTTTGATCTATCACCGTTATGCAAACGAGTATTTTGCCCAGGAAAACTGGTCCTGGCGACGATATTTAGCGGAGCGCTTTCATCGAATCTTTCCGCTATACTTCATTACTCTGCTGTTGACAATCAGTTTGCGGATAGCTTTCAATCAACCAATAAGTTGGCGACTAACTATCCTTAATCTGACGTTATTAAACGGATTATTTACCAGTTATAAGTTTAGTGGAATCCCACAAAGCTGGAGCCTCACCGTCGAAATTTGTTTTTACCTGCTGGCTCCATTCCTGTTTGTTGTCTTAAAACGATGGGGTATATTCTTACTTACTGCCTATCTGTGGGGTATTGGCCTACTATTCTGCTGGCTATCAAGCTCAGGCAAAAGTGAGTTATTCACGCAACTCCAATTCATTGCTTTTTATACTTTTTTTGGACGAGGCTTTGACTTTATTGTGGGTATGCAGCTGGCTCGTCGATGGGATAAAAAGCAACTTCCTGACTTTTCAAAACCTATACATACAGGGCTAATAATCAGCATTATTTGCCTACTATGGCAAGCCATCGCTTCCTATCTCAACCGCGATTCTTATTACGCATTCTGGAACGAGTTTGTTGTCTACAATTACATTTTCCCTCTGGGAATCAGCTTGTTTTTTCAGGGCTTATTGATCGGCAGTTCGGGTATTAATCATTGGCTTTCCTTACCCATTATGCAAGCTTTAGGGCGTAGTTCTTACGCTTTTTATCTGATTCATAACGGAGTTATTACAACGGGATTACAAAAAGCAGGGCTAACACAACCTTGGTTACTTTTTCTTATGCTGATCGCACTTGCTCATGGCTTGCACATCTACTTCGAGAAAGTCTACAAGGAGATAGGTAATTGGATCTGTCGCAAATAAATGTGCAGATATTTGGTGTTGGCAGAAGTATTTGGAAAATGATTGGCCGAGTATAATTGCCAATCTGCTGGTTGCTGCGAAAGCTTTTTTAAGCGATAGCTAAGTTCAATAAACTGGCCTTCTATGTAATATAATTCCAGCTTAGCCGTTCTGCAATGCGTTGCAGCTAAAAATAAAGTCGACGAACGAGCAAAGTCAGCTAGCTGACTCACTGTCAGTTGGTTCAAGGCAGATTCATTCATAAAGCAAAGGCTGTTCGTGTGAATTATGGCCATTTGACTTTACTTGAACCTAAAAGTAACTTGACTTTTAAATCCTATTCCAATATCGTTTCTATCGCCTTCCTTAATCCCAACATTCCATAATCAATAAATCGCCCGATTTCGCTTCGATTTTCACAAAACCATCTTCAGCAGCTTCATTATTCGCACTGGTACGATGGCCAATCGTGAGCGTAGCGTCTTGTAGATTATATTTTAAACCGACTGAGGTGTAGCCCGTTACAGTACCTACCGGAATAAGCGAAATGATTGTACCAGCCTCATACCATTTCTCGAATCGGCCGACGAGCGGAAAGATTTTGGAATAATCATCGAGCATCACAATCCGAATCTGCTCTTTGTATTGTACAATACTAGTCAGGTTTAAAAGGGTGTGATCGGCCCGGCGACCTGTCGCCCAGACAATGTTAACCGCCGGAAAGCCCCGCTCAATCAGCAATTCGATACCTTTCTGCAAGTCAGTTTTTTCCTGATCGGGCGTATGAATGATTTCCAGCGGATACTGCTGTTCACGAATTGCATCCAAATCTAGATTCCGGTCGAAATCACCCAGCAACACATCGACTTTGATACCTAATTCAAACACTCGCCAAACAGCACTATCAAGCACGACGACAAACGGATTCCACTCCAATAACTGACCGATCAATTCAGGCTGGCAAGCTTCACCATTGGCGATCAATAGTGCGGGTTCCTGTTTATCCCGAACAATATGATGTGATGACATAGGCTAACAAATTAGGTACCGAATCGGGAAGCTATTGAAGGAATTTGAAGAATTTTCCGAATATCGTCAGGCTCATCGACACAGTAACTCTCGTACGTTGTTTCGATCAGTTTAATCCGATAACCAGCTTCTAACCAGCGCAGTTGCTCCAATGATTCCGCTTGTTCTAGTGCAGAAGGCGGCAATTGAGTAAGTCGTTCGAGTATATCGGCCCGGTAGGCATACATACCCACATGTCGATGATAGGTATGATGCAGATGCCATTGGTTGAGCTCGATATTTCGCAGATACGGAACGGCTGCACGACTGAAATAAATCGCTTCCTTCCGGCTATTGATGACAATTTTTGCCTCTTTTGGATCATGGAGGACATCCGCCGAATCAACGGAAGCCATTTGCGTAGCCAACTCAACTGATCCATCCAGAATGGAAGCTAATTCGTCAATCTGAATAGGATCAATAAAAGGTTCATCGCCCTGAATGTTAATAATATAATCACTGCCACTCGGCACAAGCCCTTCCGCAACAAGTCGATCATAAGCCTCCCAACACCGATCGGTTCCACTCGGATGGTCGGTGCGTGTCATAACCGCTTCTTCACCCAGTTTCCGAACTGCTTCAGCAATTCGCTCATCGTCCGTTGCAACAACAACTTTATCTAATGACGTCGCTTGCTTTACTTGCTCCAGCACGCGCTGAATCATGGATTTACCCGCAATATCAACCAGTGGCTTCCCCGGAAATCGAGTCGACGCATAACGGGCCGGAATGATTCCAATTATCATCTTATTGGTATGTTTTCTGTTCTGGACCGGCCGCACCTACTCGCCAGAATGTTGATTCGATAGCCTGTCGCTGCTGGTAATATTGGTCATACAGAGGCTTGTAACGAAGTCGTTCGTTCATGACCGTTTCAAATTGGCCTAATAAACCTAAAAGGAGTTCAGTGGCTTCACGTACGGCAAACTGACCACTTTGATTCGCTGTAATATAATCCGTCAATCCGTTATTTATGACGTAATTCATAAATAACGGATTCGCTTTCCGACGGATCATAATGCGTACACCCGCTTTTTCGGCCACTGACAAATCAAGCGCATCGTCGAAGAAAAAAGCGACTTCATCAGGTTGAAGCTGATGCTGGTCCAACAAGTGATGGAGTACATCAATTTTATGCTTGGCCTGTGCATAATAGGCATGAAAATGTTCTCGCTGTACTAGGGTTTCGGCCAAGGCGTTGTCTACTCCAGTGATAACGGCCGCAATCGGCAACTGGCCTTTATGCTGTAGCCAAAGCCCGAATCGCAACAGATTCGTTCCCATTGAGTCAACCTCACTAAACGAACTACTACCGCCTTCCGTCTTGACCCCATCGTTGAATACGCCATCCCAGTCGAATACGATAGCCCGTACTTTTTTCAGTTTTTGGGCTAATTCATTAACAGGCGTTATAAATTGACCACCAAGATTGGTGAAGATTTTTTCAATGTCAACCATAAAAAATATGTATGTTGAAAGATATATGATGTATAAGTTGGCAAATACATCATATATCTTTCAACAATACATCACTAAGCTAGTTCTGGCAACGTATTTCGGTATTTCACTTCGACAGCGTGCAACTCAAGCAGCGGTTTCAGGAACTCTTCCAGATAGCGTATATCTAACTGGCTGGCCGCATCGCAAAGTGCTTCGGAAGGGCAGGTGTGGGTTTCGACAAATAGTCCATCAACACCAGCCGCTACACCAGCACGAGCCAATACAGGCAGGTATTCACGTGCTCCGCCTTTCGCATCGGCCGATGGAATACCGTATTTCCGAATGGCATGCGTTACATCAAAAACAACGGGATAATTAGTGCGCGCCATGTGGTAGAAACTGCGCGGGTCCACTACTAAGTCGTTGTAACCGAATGTATAGCCGCGCTCCGTCAGAATAATTTGATCGTTACCCGAATCTTCAATTTTCTTGACCGGATGTTTCATATTCTCCGGCGCCAGGAACTGGCCGTGTTTGACATTGACTACGCGTCCGGTTTTGGCAGCCGCTACAACCAGCATGGTTTGCATACACAGGTAAGCCGGAATTTGAATGACATCCACTACCTCAGCAACGGGCGCACATTGATCTGGATAATGCACGTCTGTTAGCAAGGGGAAGCCGAATTGCTCTTTTACTTTGGCCAGCGTCTGAATTCCTTTTTCGAGACCGGGGCCATTGTAATAATTCAGACTAGAACGATTGTCCTTCTGAAACGATGATTTATAGATGATTTTGATACCGACACGCTCCTGGATTTCCCGGAGTTGTTCGGCTACTGTCATCATGATTTTTTCGTCTTCAATTACGCAGGGTCCCGAAATGAGAAACAACTCATCTGACCCGCACTCGATGTCGCCAACGCGAACGATTTTCTGAGACATTGATTTTTACCGTTTTACGTTAATTGGCCGTCATCTTTCTGCGATTGCAGAAACGAATTCAGCAGAATACATCCGGCCCCAACCATGACCGACACATCAGCCATGTTGAAGATACCGGTTTGAAAAACTCCGAAAGTGATATGCAGGAAATCCGTCACCGACCCATAGATTATCCGGTCGATCAGATTGCCAATCCCTCCCCCGATAATAAAACTCGCTCCGACGACAAATAAGCGCGGTGCGTTGAACTTAACAAGCAGGTAGATGAATCCTAGAATTATAGCGGCAATTGGCAGAATAAGAAGCAACATATTCTTGAGCAATGGCGGCCATTCATCGCCTAAACTCAGGAACGCACCCGAATTTTCAACTTTCGTAAGGATTAGGTGATCATCCAAAAGCTGAATACTTTCGCCATAATTCACTTTATCCCGCACAATCGTTTTTGATACCTGATCGCATCCGATATTTACGGATACGGCCAGCACAATAAGTGCGATTCTGATCCAGTTTCTCATCCTTTTACCAGCAAGGGTGCTTTATTTACAACCGACGAAACAGGTCTTTCAGCAGATCAATAGTAATAACGTCCTGCCAATTGTCGCCGATAGCGTGTAGCCACATGTGCGGCAGGTTGTACGATACGTGTGCCATTTTCGTCAGGGTGTCATCGTCCCAGTCTTTCGATAAGCCTTGTGGGAGATCAATCTGATGATAAGCCACCATGTGTCTGAATTCAGCAACCCCTTGTGGGTAGTAATCCTCCAGATGATTCATGATCAGGCAGTTGGCATAGCAGTGCCGAGTACCTAAAATCTTCGATAGGCCGTAACTCAATGCATGGCAAACACCCACTTCTGAATAGGTCAGACTCAATCCACCCATTAGCGAAGCTACCATCAATTTATCGTCATTCTCAGTCGTTTGGCCTGACTGATCGCCCAGATAAACTTCCCGGCAAAGTTTCATGGCCTGCTCCGCATAGGCGTGGGAATACGCATTGTTCATCCGCCCATTCTCCGATTCTACACAGTGAATATAGGTATCCATACCCGTATAGAACCACCAGTTGCGAGGTACCGAAGCAATCAATTCGGGATCGAGAATAACCTGATTGAAAACGGTCCATTCACATTTGAGACCGAGTTTTTTAACTGGCCCAGTCAGTACAGCGGTCATCGATACTTCAGCACCTGTTCCTGAAATTGTAGGCACGCCTACGTGATAAATACCCGGCTTTTTAATCAGATTCAAGCCTTGATAAAGCGTCGACGAGCCTTCATTGGTTAGCATAAGCGAGAGGGCTTTGGCAATATCCATGATACTACCACCGCCAATGCCTACTACCCCCGATGGCAATCCTTTCTTGGCCAGAATCTCATCCCGTAGCTGATCAATTTGCTCGGTGGTCGGCTCGTGTTCTTCTACGCTGATATAATACGTCAGGTCCTCAGAATGCGCCGGAACACGCTCTTCGAGAGGTTTTCCTTTAAAATAATTATCGACCAGAAAAACGAAATACCCTTCGTTATCAGCCCGTCGAGGAGCCAGAATTTCATCGAGTTGCGAAAAGCTTCCCCGCCCGAAAACGGTTTTCTCGATGCCTTTAAAATTTTTATGCGTGGTTTGTGTTGGTGTCGCTACCATTGTATTGTTAAATCGTACTGGCTGAAAAATTGATCTTTTGAAGCAACTGGTAAATCTTCAGCTATTGCCTGTGCAATAATGAGTCGATCAAAAGGATCTTTATGATGATTCGGAAATTTCTGTAATTGTACCAAATGCTCAAATTCAATAGCTAATACCCAGAACTTATTACGTTCTAAAAAACTAAATAATTCCGAGATAGGACCACCAATATCTAATCTAGAAATACCAACCTTGATGGTTATCTCCCATAAACTAGCAATACTGATATAACACTGATTAGCAGGATCACTTATTAGTTGCTTTAGATTTTTTGGTAAAGCTTCATCACCACTATAAAACCAAAGCAACGTATGGGTATCAAGCAATAGCCGCATTACATGTACTCATTAAATTCGTCCAATGGCTCGTCAAAATCATCTGACATTCGTACTTTACCTTTTGCGTAGCCAAATTCCCGCTCCTTTAGTTCTGTAACTCGCTGTATTTTAGTCCGTAGGAACGCAACGAAGTCCTCAACCTCCCGACGCAATTCAGGAGGAAGAGACTTTATTTCGGTCAATAAAGCAGTCGTTGACATACGTTTATGATAAAATTTTACGCTTCGACTAATGTTGCTTTCCGGATGGCGGCTTCGATATTGGCAGCCAGTTTTTCGACTTCTTTATCTGTCCACGAAGCTCGGATGCCAAACGAAATCAATCGGCCGATAACGGCTTGGGCATTGGGGATGTCCAAATTATTGTAATCCTGAGGAGCGCCAAACTTCTCGATAGCCAATGCCGAAGCGGTTCGCATTTGTTTGATATGATCCCACTGGTTAATGAAGTGGTACATATTCGTGAACCAATAATTGAAACCTCCTACGCCAGCAGCATTCAGTTCGGCAACAGTCCGTTGGGCCGAATTCGTATCTTCCATTAAGATATTCAGGAAGGTAGCCGAATCGCCATCACCATCGGGAATACGCGCAAAGGATACGCCCGGAATCGCGCTCAGTGCCGACATCAGCTTCTTCTTATGCACATTGTTCCGTTTGATGATCTCAGGAACCCGGCGTGTCTGTACCAATCCTACGGCCGCGTGCAATTCGCTGATGCGGTAGTTGAAACCAAGAATCGGGTGCTGTTCCATACCCCGGTTTGTACCTACGTGATCGTGACCATGATCAGAGTAGGAATCGGCATGTTTATACGCCGTTTCGTCGTTGGTGACCATGATCCCGCCTTCGCCTGCCGTAGCAATCTTGAAAAAGTCGAACGAGTAAGCTCCGGTTTTACCCCAAAGTCCTGTATACGTATCCTGATACTTCGCCCCCATTGCCTGACCTGCATCTTCAACCAGAATCAGGTTATGCTCCTGAACTACGCTCATGATGGTTCGCATATCGGCCATCTGTCCGCACATGTGTACCAGACAAACTGCTTTGGTTTTTGGCGTAATCACCTTCCGAATGCCCTCGGCACTCAGGCAAAGTGTATCATCTATATCGGCAAAAACGGGCAAAGCCCCGATCATTAAGACTGCTTCTACGGTAGCGATGTAGGTAAAAGGTGGAACAATCACTTCGTCGCCTGCACCAATGCCAGCCGCAGCCAACGCGCACAAAACGGCGGTAGAACCGCTCGAAACGGCATGTGCGTATTTCGCACCTACAACCTTAGCGACTTCGGCCTCGAACTCACGGGCTTTGTAAATATTGTTTCGTTGCGCTTCGTGATTATACCGAAACAGGATACCGGTTTCCAGCACATCGGCTATTTCCTTGCGCTCTTCGGCTCCAAAAAATTCCATTCCTGGCATGACGTAGTCTGTTTAGAAAGTCGCTCTGGAAAGTTCGGGAAGCGACTGCTTTTTTTGCAAAAGTACGGCTTTTTAGAAAGACATCATCTGTCAATACGGGATTCGCTTTTCCAGGGCTATCCACTCCTGAAAAACTTGGTCGGCTTCGTCTCGCAAGCGTTGCTGCATGGGAATATGGCGCTGATCATAAGGCTTGTCCAACTCTTCGTAAATAAACTGGTCGTCGAAGCCAGCGTTGGCGGCATCGGAATGCATGGCGGCATACACAATTCGGCTCGGGCGCGCCCAGTAGATAGCTCCTAAACACATAGGACAAGGCTCGCAGGAAGCATACAGTGTGCAACCGTCTAACTGGAATGTACCTAGATTCTGACAGGCATCTCTTATCGCTACTACTTCCGCATGGGCTGTTGGATCATTAGTCGAGGTAACTCGATTGCAACCTTTCCCAACGATTTCACCATCACGCACAATGACGCAGCCAAAAGGCCCTCCCTGATTACTGTTCATCCCTTCGCGAGCCAGACGAATGGCTTCCCGTATAAAATAGTCGTCCTGATTTATCATTCAGTCAAAAGTTGTTAGATCTGACAAACGTTATTTTTATCATATATAGATAATGGCGCTCAGAGGTGATTAGGAACTAACTGTACAAATCGCCAACCACCTTTGACCATTTCTGACGGAAATTAAAGAGCGGCAATATACTTTGTAACGGCAAGTTGGGCCGTGCTATTTTTGCGAAATCCTTCGGGAGCCAGCCTATCCCGCAACGATTCGTAGAGATACATGGCTTCCCACAAGCTGCTAAGTAACATCGTTCGATCGGGTGTAGCTACTGTTTTACGAAGCCAGGAAAGTTCATCTATATGAAACGTAGTTTCCGCCCGACGTACACCACGAGGCAAACTCTCATGTTTCAGGTGCATCATCGGGCCGAGTACGGCATTGCGGACAAAAGCCAGAAAGTCAATGGCTTCAAAATATTCGCCCCGCCCCACTTTGAGCGCGGCATAATGCGACCAAATCCAGAAGCGATCTTCTGCCCACTGGAAATCAAAAGGTGGATACTGCGCTGTTGATTGCTCAATAATTGTTGTTAACGCCTGATCTCGCTCCCAGAGAATAACCGGATCTTCGACCCGATGGTGAAATTCATCCGGCGTAACAAACTTGATATCGACGTGCAGTAACGCGTTATCATACAGTGCAATCAACAATCTTGGCTCGCCCACATGATCGCCCCGAAAAGACGCGAGCATATTTCCAAAATTCCCAGCATAGGCCTGCATTTTCTCAAGATCAGGCGCAATTTTTTGAGTTGTTACCAGCACCAGATCAAGGTCTGAATAATCATCCATCTCACCAGATGACCAGGAACCGCCCACGGCTAAACCTACAGCATCTTCGTCTTGCTGTATATAATCAATTGCTTTGGAAATGAATGATTGAAACGGTTGTAAATGAGACTGCATTGCTCAGTTCAGATTGGTAAATTATCGCAGAACGACGGGCAATACTGATTAGTTCGCCTTGACAGGCAATTTCTGGTTTGCTGAGGATTACCTGATTGGCATTACCAATCCCACACCATTTTTGCTAGCTCCGAGTAATATTCGTTCCTGCTTATCGCCCCTATTTTTGAAAATGAAATAGTTTACCAGATCAAAGGCAAACAGGAAACCACCCTGCAGCATAATCGATTTTCCGTACCCGCGCAGTTGGTCAGCCTTGTCGGGATGATTATCCGCTCTTTCGCGTAAATAGCCGCCACCAATTACATAGGCAACATCCAAACCCACATTAAGTAGCAAAATTTGCTTCATGGTTTCCTGCTTCCGAACAGCATCACTCAACGTTTCCTGATCAGCATTCTGTTTAAGCGAACTCAGAAAGCCGGCTCCGGCAATCCCAAGATTTACCAGATTCCAGTACATATTCATTTTGTGAAACGACTTCGTCTCGCCCACTGTCTGGCTAGCCCCTATTGCGCCAATTGCTATATTGGCCAATGCGTAACTTCCTAATGTCAGGCCAAGCGTTTTCTGATGCCGAATACGCTGCTCGCTAAATTCCCGTAGTGTCGGGGCAGGGGTGATCCGTTGCGCGGTAGCAGCACTCCCAAATAGAAACGACCCGGCAGCCAATAGCAAATGTCGAACGAGATTCATACAAATTGATTTTATCTATGAACCTGAATAACAACCCTATGTTCACAAGTCTAGCTCAGTTCTGGTCTTCGGATCATTGATATTGGTCAATTCGCGAACATCGGGCACCGTTAGTAATTCGATCTCATTTTGTTGCAGAATCTGACGTGGAGAAATCTGTCCAGCGGTAAAAGCCTCTTGCAAAATTGGGCCAAAAGCTGGTTCATAAATGCCCAGTAAGGGCTCGGGCAATTTCCCATCAGAATCATAAAACACGGTGGCCAGTTTAGCGGGATTACGACCTTTTGCCAAAGCGTCGAGCGATTGTACGGTCAGAAGTGGCATATCGCAGGCAACTACAAACCAGGCTGCTGCTGGGTCGTATTCGAAAGCAGACACTATTCCGTTAAGAGGGCTGGCTGCGTCAAACGAATCGACAATTCGCAGCTGTAGATGCCCCCATGCGACCAAATCAGCTTCCTGTGCCAGGTTGACAGACCAGTACACAACGCTGCAATAGGGCCGTAATAACTCGGTCAAGTGTTCACGCTGGGGTTTATGATGGTAAACTAATTGCGATTTATCTTCCCCCATTCGTGTACTGCGACCACCTGTCAGAATAAGTCCGTTCAGTTTACTCACGTCGAAAGTCGCGTTTACCGCCCGTTTTTTCCATGAGCTTCGTTTCTTTAATGATTATATCGTGCGAGAAGGCTTTGCACATATCATATATGGTTAAAGCAGCTACGGATGCCCCTACCAATGCTTCCATTTCAACCCCCGTTTTCCCTTCAGTAGAAACCAGACAGTCAATAATTGCATTGGTTCCTTCGGTTGTAATCGAGATCTGGCAATTATCCAAGCCAAGCGAATGACAAAGTGGAATCAGATCGTCAGTGCGTTTGGCCGCCATCGTTCCGGCAATTATCGCCGTTTGAAAAACAGGCCCTTTCTTCGTGGTAATATCCTGACCCGTTAAGTGTTGCATGATTTCAGCGCCTAAAGCAACGATACTTTGCGCACGAGCGGTCCGTCGAGAAATGGCCTTCGCCCCCACGTCGACCATTGCAGGATTACCTTCTTTATTTAAATGAGAAAACGAGTTCATTTTGGGGAATGATGAATAGATTGCATCTTTTAGGCCAAAATTCATCATTTATCACTGGATTCGCCAGCCCGGTCCTAATTCATATTTGTAGTCATGCTATCTGTTGCCGACGCATTCGCCATTACGCAAAATCATTTGCTTGCCCTACCGTCAGAAACGGTTTCACTCATAGACGCAACAGGTCGTGTCCTGCGTGAGTCTATTTATGCTGATCGCGATTTCCCGCCATTTGATCGGGTAGCGATGGATGGAATTGCTATACGATTTGACGACTATTCAACTGGTATTCGAACATTCCAGATCGTAGGCATGCAACGAGCCGGACAGCCTCAACAAACGCTTGTTGAAGCGAATACTTGTCTCGAAGTCATGACAGGGGCAATGCTACCTATAGGTGCAGATACAGTTGTTCGCTACGAAGATGTGATGATTAAGGATGGGCAGGCGACCATAACAAGTACGGGCGTAGAGATTGGGCAGCAACTTCATCTTCAGGCAACTGACCGTCGGGCTGGCGATGAACTCTTGTCTGTCGGAACCAGACTGGGGCCGTCTGCTCTGGCCGTTGCCGCTTCGGTCGGGCAGGCTACCCTAACGGTAACAACCCTACCTCGGGTGGCGCTTATTTCTACCGGTGATGAATTGGTCGATGTTGCTGATACGCCCCTGCCTTATCAGATTCGCCGTTCTAATACGTATATGCTTAGGGCTGCACTATCCTCGCTGGGTGTTCAGGCCACACTTCACCATATTATCGATGATGAGGCCGTTCTGCATACTGAGTTGGAGAAAATTCTCTCTACGAATGATCTGCTGATTTTAAGCGGGGGTGTTTCTGCCGGAAAAGCAGACTTTGTACCGGCTGTATTAGCCAGTTTAGGAGTACAGAAGCTTTTTCACAAAATAGACCAGCGGCCGGGCAAACCACTTTGGTTCGGCACGACTAATAACAAAGCGGTTTTCGCCTTACCCGGCAATCCGGTATCGACAGTATTATGTGCTTATCGGTACGTACTGCCTTATTTGCAGGCATCGCTGGGGTTGGCCTCTATACCTGTTCGTTATGCGCAATTAGCAGAACCTGTAGTGTTCAAGCCTGCGATTACCTATTTCTTACCGGTTCATTTAACGTCAGAATCCGACGGCCGTACGCTCGCGCATCCACTTCCAGGCTCTGGTTCCGCCGATTTTGCCAATTTATTAGCGGCCGATGGTTTTATGGAATTACCTTCCGATCAGTCGGAGTTCACAGTAGGTGAGACATTTCCGGTTTGGAAAACTTTACACTAGTTTCTGTTTATTATCTTTTAGCCAACGTTTTTCTTCAATTTCTGACCTACCTCATCTTAGTTGTTTTCATGAATAAATCGATTCTAATTACGGGTGGGGGCCGTAGTATTGGTGCGGCTACAGCCATTTTAGCAGCAAATAAAGGCTATCGGGTGTTCGTCAATTACATAAAGAATGAGGAAGCAGCAACACAAGTTGCGAACACCATTCATTGATGTTACCGGTGGTCGATAAAAAGGGCTATCACTTACGCTCAGCCGCTATTTTTCCTGGTTGATCAACAATTAAACCTTCGTTTGGCTTCCATTTGTCGTATTCCATATACCGCGCTGTTTTTGTGGCTACAGCAAGACCTTTCAATTTTGCAACCACATGGAGCGCACCGTCGATACCCGCCGACACACCGGCTGTCGTAATAATCTGCCCATTATCTACAAAGCGCGTATCTCTCAAAATTTTAGCGTTTGGCGTTGCCTTTTGCAACGCGTCGATGTAGTTATGAAACGTAGTAGCCTGTTTTCCATCCAGTAAACCCGCTTTGGCTAACAGTCCGGCACCCGTACAAACCGATAACATAATTTCGGCATCGCGCGCACTGGCTTTTATCCAGTCTATTAATGGACCATTTTCCAGAAATGGTCCAGTTTGTCCGCCCGGTAATACGACAATATCCGGTTTTGGACAATCGTCAAGACTGTAGTTTGGGATAATCTTGATGAACCGCTGACTAATAATTGGCTCTTTGGAGAGCGAAACTGTGTAAACGTTGAAGCCTTCAGTCGAGGCAAAGACCTCACTCGGTCCTGAGAAATCCAGCACCTCTACCCCATTGTGAATAAAGATGGCCACGTTACGCTTGCGGGCGTTTTTCTGAGACTGCTGAAGTGAATCCATTAAGGCTACCCTACGTTTCATTAAAGGCATGCCACAGTGTTGGCAAATTCCGGATTCAGTATGGCGTTCAAAATCGCAGGTATTCCCACAAGGTTCGCAATAGTACGCCATCAACTCTTCTTTCGGCCCTGGTTTTTGAGCTTCAGTAAAACCAATCGAAGCAATCAATGAACAGGTCATGATCATGTTGCGAACGGTATTCATCATTGAGTTCATAAGTAATTGTTTTTCGTGTGCTTTACTAAACCGGAGTATTCTAGTTTCGCCAGATACGGCGAAGTTGTCGGGCATTTTGAAATCCGCATCTGGCAGCAATGGCCTCCATCGTCATACCTGGATTATGTCGGAGTGTTTGTGCCAGTTCAAGTCGTAGGCGAGTGGTATAGTTATGAATCGTCGTACCGGTTTCTTTCCGAAACGTTCGTGTAAGATTTCGGGGGCTCATATTAGCGATTTCGGCTAGCTCTTGCAGGGTTGCTTTAGCCTCCAGATTCGCAATCAGCCAGTCCTGCATCTGATGAATGGCAACATTCATGTGATTTCGATAATCGAGATACACACTTTGCTGCGAATGTTCACCTCCACGACGAAAATAAACAACCAGCTCGCGGGCAATCTTTGTGGCGAACAAAGGCCCTTGTTGTTCTTCAAGGATGGCCAATGCCAGATCGATCCCGGCTGTTATTCCTGCACTGGTGTAAACGCCCCCATCTTTCACAAACAGTTTGTCATATTGAGCCACCAAATGAGGGTAAGTTGCTCGAAGTTCTTCAATCCGTTTCCAGTGGGTTGTACATTTCCGACCATCAAGCAATCCGGCCTGAGCGACTAAAAATGCACCCGTACACACCGAGCAAATAAAAACGCCATTGCTGTGCTGTTGCCGTAGCCACTCAAAAAATCTCTCTTCCTTTTTAAACGCTGCTGATCGAACATAATCCATATCCATTCCGGGCAGGAAAATATAATCCCCCGGTTGAGTTTGCACCTCATCAAACGGCATTACAGCCCCAAAACCCAAGCCTGCCGAACTAACAACAGGACTTTGAAACGAGCAATACATCAGCCGATAAGGGGCGCCGTATTCAGCCGCTTCGTAAAAAACCTGAATCGGTCCCGTCAGATCCAGCACATGCACGTGTGGCGGAACAATAAAAACAACTTGAACAGTACGGGCCATCGAACAGCAAAATCAGCCAGTAAAATTAGGAGGTAATTTTTGTACGCAAGGGCCAAGCATCGGACATATTGGGCCATCCTTCTATTGCAGAGAAACATAGCGATTACCAGCTTACCCCCAGAAAGCGTATCTTTGCATTTGATTAATTACTTATGAACGCTACACTTGCTAACGACATCTTTCGCCAGAGCATTCAGACCTACCATCTGGCCGATCATGTCGAGACTCTCATCAACAATCCGTATTCGCCCAACGACATCGCCTTTTTATTATACCAGAAAAACTGGATTGACACAGTTCAATGGCATCTCGAAGACATTATCCGTAGCCCAACCATTCAGCCAAATGAGCTGGTTGCTATCAAGAGACGAATTGATCAGTCGAACCAGGATCGGACGGATACTGTCGAGCAGATTGATAGTTGGTTTTCAGACTTATTTGCCAGCATTACCCCAAAATCCAGTGCCCGAATGAATTCCGAAACGCCAGCCTGGCTTTTGGATCGAATGTCGATTCTGCAACTCAAAATATACCATTTTCAGGAACAGGTAGACAGACAATCCGTTTCGGATGAACATCGCCAGAAAGCCTATCACAAACTGACGATTCTGCTCGAGCAGGAGCATGATCTGGCTACATGTTTCGATGAACTTCTGGAAGATATTCAGCGTGGTGACCGCTATATGAAAGTATATCGGCAAATGAAAATGTACAACGATCCTAGCTTAAATCCAGTACTTTACGGAGAAAGTTAATAAGATGTATGATATAGGATGTATGAGGTATACCATTGATCGTCCCTCTTAATACATCATACATCATACATTATATATCCTATATCATACCTTGAAAAACAGCCTGCTACTTCTTCGGTTTTCGGCCATGGGCGACGTTGCCCTATTGGCCCCCGTTGTGCAGGCATTTATCCAGCGATATCCTGACACGAGTATTACGCTCGTAACCCGCCAGAAATTTGCCGTTTTTTTTGATCAGTTCCCGAACGTCCGTGTAGTAGGAGCCGATTTTGACGGACGACATAATGGTGTGAAAGGACTTATTCGGCTGTTTCATGAGCTTCGTCAAATAGACACGTATCAGATCGTCGTTGATGCACACCAGAATTTACGTTCAGGACTTTTAAAACGTCTCTTTTGGGCAGTAGGCATACCATCCGTAACGATCGATAAAGGTCGAACTGAAAAAAAAGAGCTAACCCGAAAATCCGATAAAGTTCGTCGTCAGCTAACCCATAGTGTGGATCGATATGCGCAAGCGTTCGATAAGGCAGGCTTCACACTTCAGCCAACAAAACCTTTTCAGTTCCCGCTCTTTAGCCCAGCCGAAGATGAGCTTACAACTTTCCTGAATAAGCAATCTATCCATCCGAACGCGTCTTGGTTAGGTATTGCACCATTTGCTCAACATGCGCAGAAAATATGGCCTTTTGAACGATTTGCGCCCTTGTTGGAACAACTTTTCGAAGGATCACCCCTCACTGTTTTTCTATTTGGTGGCGGACCTGATGAAATCGCGCAACTGGAAACCTTGAAGGCCCAATTTTCGCAAGTCATAGTAGTAGCCGGGAAGCTTTCGCTGGCTGCGGAATTGCTGCTTATTCGCAGGCTGACGGGTATGCTCTGTATGGATTCAGGGAATATGCATCTGGCCGCTTTAAGTGGTGTACCAATTCTATCCATTTGGGGAGCCACTCATCCCGATGCTGGTTTTGGTCCCTGGGGACAAGGGGCTGAAGCTATTTTGCAAGTTTCTACTGATTTGCTTCCTTGTCGACCCTGTTCGGTTTTTGGCAATGTACCGTGCTGGCGTGGCGATTTAGCTTGTTTGACTGAAATATCTGTAGAATCGGTTGCTGAACGGGTTAGGCAGATGCTTAGCAACCGTGTTATCAATCCGATCAACAGTTGTTTTTAATTTCTGAATAGAATTAGTTTGCCCGTTAACAGTGTTATCAATCCTGACAACGGTTGATTTTACTTCGTCAAGTTTAGCTCTGCTGTCAACAACTATTTCGACAAGTTTTCCCTGCCCTTCAACTAAAGGATTAACTTTTTGAAGACCATCTGCCATTACTGGTTCAATCTGATCAAGGCGCTTATCAGGACTCCTACTGAATTATGAAGTAATCAGATTTGGTTTTACAGTAAAAAACCGTAAATCTTCACAATGATTAGTTAACAAACCAATTCACCAATACAGTAGTAACTGACACTAAATCATCAAAAATTCTTTTTTATCCGGAGTTCTTTGACTTCGAAATCGAAGGAGAGCGTATTCATGCACTTAAAGTGCTTTAAGGGGCAATTACCTGAACTGATCGCTGAGCAAGGGCGGCATCCTAAACCCGGCGTTTCGAGACGGACGTGAGGGGTTTTATAAGGATAAAAACCTAGTTGGGGTGTTGTACTCCCCCAAATTGAGTAGACTTTCTTACGAAAGGCAGCGGCAATGTGCATCAATCCCGTATCATGACTGAAAACGACTCGCGCCCGTTGTAGTAATGAAGCAGACTGATTGAGATTGTAATGACCACAAGCATTGTAAATCTGCTGGCTGCCAACCGCCCGAACAATTTCATCCCCGATTTTACGGTCAGCTTTATCGCCCAGTAAAATAATCGGGTAATTAATTTTCAGACATAATTCAATCATCCGCAGTACGGGTAATCGCCGGGTTGGGCTTTGTCCACCAATGGCATACGCAACAAAATCGTACTGATGAGTTTCGGGGAGCCAATCAAGCTCGACTTCATCTTTATACGGAATGAAGTAATCCAGTCCCCGGCCGTCATTCTCGATCCCCAACGACGCTACTGTTGCCATATAGCGATCCACGATATGCTGGTCGGTCATGGCGTTGATCTTCCACCGAACGTAAAGCCACTCCCGTAACGTTTGCTTCTCCACACTATAGGAACGACAACCTAAAGCGGCTTTAATAAGGCCCGTCAGGAAGGTATTTTGCAGGTCGATTATATACGTGAACTGCTCTGCACGAAGCTTGCGAATCAACGCATACAAATTTGCCTCTAAGTAGTGCTGTTTTGTAAGATACGGATTGTAATCGACAAGGAGTTTAAGATCCCATCGGGTGCAGAAATGCAATTCAGCATTCGGCAATTGCTGCTTTAGGCAACGAACAACGGGAGTTGTCAGCACGACATCGCCAATGGACGAGAGTTGTAAAACCAGGATCTTAACAGGGCGTGTCATGCTGTCATCATTTACGCAAATTTATTTGATTTACTGTTAACTGGCAAAGCCGAATAATAAGTCGTTTCATTCAGATTAAAACTGCCACCACCGAGGTTGGTTTGGCGTTCTATAAATACTATTCTCACATACGGCGCAGGCAGATGGCTGTGGAATAATAACCGGTGGATCTGAATCAGGGGGCCCTTCTCCGGCACTTCGATCGACAAAAAGATATTGTTCAGAAAGTCCCGTTGCTCCAAAATAGCCATATACCACCGCTGTCGGGTCGTTCGTGCAATGCAGGTTAGTCGATACCGTTGAAGGGGCTGTATCAAAAAGCCCTCCCGTATTATTGACTAATCCGCGAACACTTTTCCAGAATTCATACGCCCCCTTACTGATTGACTGCTGCTGGACCTCCAGATAATAGCGGCTTTTGGATTTATAGGGTACACGCATAATAAACTGACGACTGATCGCTTTTCCGTTAATATCGACATCGGAAGTCACGTCGATGCAGTTATAACAGCGAGTTATATCCCAGCAGGGCGAACAACAGCCCCGGCCGATTATAGTCCCATTAGCCTGTTCTGTCTTGGAACAAACTTCGGTAAACTCATAATGTTGCCAGCTCCATCGGTAAAAATTACCGGCTACTTCAGGGTCTTTCGTATCCAGATACACATTCCAGCCTTGATTCTTGGCCGTCGTAGCCCCACCTGATTCCTTCGTGTATTCATAATACAGCTTCAAAATAGGCGGAGCAGCCACTAACACCTCCAAGTCCGATTCGTATTTCTTTCCAGCTTTGGTCTGAATCGTTACTTTGTAACTTCGACCAGCCACTCCCCGAATGCCTGTTGCAGCCGTCATATAAACCCCACCCGACGACTGTTCTTTCAGTACTTCCTGATTGCCCTGATTATCCGATATGGTTACAATAGCACCGGTTTCGAGCAAATTCAAACTCTTATATGAGTAATCTGCCGTGCGCGTCAATCGAATGGTATATGGCCCAGGCTGGTCGGTAATTTGTCCATCTACAACGAGCGAAACTGGAATAGAAACCGTGTCTGGTTGAAATTCAGTAATGCACGAAACCACTAGCAGGGCGTAGAGAAATAGTTGCGCGTAAAGGAAAAATCGGAGTCGCATCAGAACTTAAAATTATAGGTTAGCGATGGGAACGCCGTTCCAAAAATAGATAGTTTATACGCATCCGACGTGGAAGCAGGACTTAGCTTGTAGAAGACCGAATACGCATTTTTGTGTGCATACACATTGTAAATCGAGAATACCCAGCTGCTTTGATTCTTCTTGTGCTTCTCCGGATTCTGCTCAAACGTCATTGAGAAGTCAAGTCGATGATAATCAGGGACACGCTGCTGATTGCGATCCAGATAAATAGGGATCTGAATACCCGAAACCCGTGCAATAGCTGCTGGCTGCGTCGTTGGTCGACCCGTGCTGTAGGTAAAGTTGAGCGACATGCTAAACCAGGTTGTCGGGCGGTGCGTAGCCAGAATGTTGAGCGTATGGGGTTTGTCGTAATTAGCCGGATACGGATTGCCGTTATTTACCCGTTCGCTGGCGTAGGGACTATTCATAGTCAGAAAGGTACGGGCGTAAGTATAGCTCATAAAACCAGTCCAACGGCCTTTATTTTTACGTAGTAAGCCCTCAAATCCATACGCCTGTCCACTACCCTGAACAATCTGGGTTTCAATGGCTGGAGACAGTTGGAGTTCGGCTCCATCACGATAATCGATCGCGTTCGTCAACGTTTTATAGTACACTTCTCCCGATACTTCAATAGCGTTGTCGGATGTATTTCGGAAGTAGCCCAACGACCATTGATCAGCTATGACCGGTTTTGTATACGTATCACTTAAGTGCCAGCGCGACGTGGGCAAGGCAGCCGTTGTATTCGTCACCTGCTGGATATACTGACGAAGTCGGCTATAGCCTGCCTTGATCGCTTTTCCCTCCCCTACCGACCAACGCACGGCCAGCCGAGGTTCCAGGCCACCCATCGTGTTATAAATTTTACCCGCATCATACGTCTTTGTCGACGTTACCGCTTCATCCTGACGAGGGCCGTTTTCCTGATAGGTCCGTACTGATGCCGGGCCCCGATTCATTAAAGTTGAATAACGTAACCCTGCAATAATTGCTACGTCTGCATTTACGTTCCATTCATCCTGTACATACGCTGCCAGTTCATAAGCTTGTTCACGAGCAATATCGATGGGCAAGACGTTGGAATACGGACCAGGTATGCGTGTGTTGGGCTGAATTAAATAATCAATCGCACTGATACCTGCCTGCCATTGGTGGATTTCGTTGGGTGTGTACGTCAGATCTGACTTAATCTGTCGGTGCCAGACTCCCGATTTCAGATCAAAAGCATTAGACGAATCAGCCGAAGACAAATTTGCCTGATAGCGGCTCAGGATTGCAGACGTAGCTAAATTTAACTGCTTACTCATGAAGTAATTCCAGCGAACAGCCCCTGTCATCGTCTGATAATTGAATTTGGTCGATGAGGCATTAATTTCCTGGCCAGACAATGAATCAGATGCTAACTTAAAGACGTCGGTACTCACATAGCCCGTAAACGTAAGCGTATGTTTCTCGCTAGCCTGGTATTTGAGCTTCGTGGTCACGTCGTAGAAATTAGCCGTTGTGCCTCGCAGATTGGGCGGTGCCAGTTTAAACAGGAAATCATTGAACGAAGCCCGAACTGCCGCCAGAAACGATAACTTATTTTTGACAATTGGCCCTTCTACTCCCAATCGGCTCGAAATCAAGCCAATACCGCCGTTTATTCCCCACTTTTGCGCATCGGGCTCTTTAATTTTCACATCCAGTACTGATGATGCCCGACCACCGTAGGCAGCAGCAACTCCTCCCCGATTCAACGTCACGTCGCGCACCACATCAGGATTAAAAACCGAGAAGAAGCCCATCAGGTGGCTCGAATTGAATACGGGGGCATCATCAAACAGAATGAGATTCTGGTCGGTACTCCCCCCCCGAACATTAAAGCCCGGAGCGCCTTCTCCAACCGTTGTAACACCCGGCAACAGCAACAAACTCCGGACAATATCAACCTCCCCCATCAATGGCGGAATCCGGCGAATACTTCGAATAGTTAACTGCGATACGCCAATTTCAACCTTACGTACATTGCGGTCTGGGGCTTCGCTGGTTACGACAACCTCTTCCAGATCTTTCGAATCGTCCACCATCATGATTTCCCGAAAGAGTGTTTTCTGGAGTGAAATCGTATCCTGACGCGGCCGATATCCTACGTGCGAAAATCGCAGTACATAATTCCCCGGCGGTAACTGAACCGTGTAAAAACCATCTTTTGCGGTTATATATCCTTTCGATATGTTCAGGACAACGATATTAACCCCTTGAATAGGCTTCCCGGTCTTCGCATCTTTGACATAACCCGTAGCCGAATAGGTCGGCGGTGGCGGTGCAGTATTGGGGGTTGATCGTTGAGCAAAAACTCCATTTAGTAGCCAGAATAAGAGCAATAGTAAGAGTAAAAACCGCATAAAGCCGGGTTTAGGACGATCAGGTTGGATATTATACCAGGCTTCACAAACAGAACTTAATCGGCTATATAAAAGAAACCCTATGGTTATAAAGCTTTTAATTGGCGAATTTACCCTATTTAGAATGCTTTTAAGCCATAATTAATATCCCGCCTGACCCCAGATTCCTGCTATTTACGCCACTCAGATCGGCGCTTTTGCAGGTAATCGCTCATTTCTGCTAGTGTCAATGCATTGAATGTCATGGCTTTGGTTAGGCCGCCTTTCCGGCCTACAGCTACTCCGTAATGCATATCCAGCAAACCGGCCAGGTCGTGCGCATCAGGATTGATACTGAGCATGACGCCCTGCTGCATCGCATAATCAATCCAGTGCCAGTCGATATCGAGTCGGTAAGGGCTGGCGTTAATCTCGATAATGACGTTGTGTTCGGCGCACGCATCGATAATGGCCCGGTGATCAATTGGATATCCTTCACGAGCCAGTAGCAAGCGACCTGTTGGATGTCCCAGAATTGTGGTATAGGGATTTTCGATAGCCCGCAACAGACGTGTCGTAGCTTTTTCGAGCGACATCGTCAATGTTTGGTGAACCGAGGCTACTACGTAATCGAACGTAGCTAATGTAGTATCGTCGTAATCTAAGGAGCCATCACTCAGAATGTCGGATTCAATTCCTTTGAAAATGCGAAAATCAGCCCCAAAACCTGCGTTCAATTGATCAATTTCAACTTGTTGTTGCTGAACGCGTTCCGCGTCAAGGCCATTCGCATACGAAGCTGTTTTCGAATGATCGGCAATTCCGAAATAGGTTAATCCTAACGTACGGCAGTACGCAGCCATGTCAGCAATCGACTGCTTTCCATCTGACCAGGTGCTATGATTGTGAAGTGTTCCGCGCAAGTCATCCCAGGTTACTAATTCATCGTTTTTATACCGACTGGCCCAGCGAAAGGCAAAATCATCCTCACGCATTTCAGGTACGATGTAGGGCAATCCGGCTCGCTCGTAAATCGCTTTTTCAACATCCGCTGTTGGCGCATCGGTCACTTCCGACACCACGCTGGTATACGCAACCTGAAGTAGGGATGCTCCACCATTTCCCACCTGCTGTAAATGTTTGTCTGTAGCCGTCTGAATAAACAGTTGTCGATTCATCTGCTCGGCTGGATACAAGAGCAATTCGACCACGACATCAAATCCGGCAAGTTTTCCTCGCCATACGAAGGGTGACGATGCCTGCTCATTCTGTTCCAAATCCGGTAGATTCGCCAAAGTAAGCATTGCCGAAATTGGATCACTGGTTTGTACCAGTAATTGAATTACATCGACTTCCTGCGCTTTCCGACGAACTTGCCCACTAATGTCAACTCGCTCGAAATGTTTCACCAATTGCTCCTGCACCAGATTGGCGATGAGCGCGGCCTTATCCATACGAACCTTTCCCTGCTGTTGCTGCAAAAACTCCAGAGCCGCCAGTATTTTTTCCTGTGTACTGGCACCAAACCCTTTGATTTTGGCAATCTCTCCATTCTCACCAGCTCGCTGCAAATCCTGAAGATTATCGATCCCCAATTCGCGCCAAAGCGTCCTGATTTTCTTCACGCCCAATCCTTTGATCCGAAACATATCCAGCACACCCGAAGGCGTCTGAGCCAGCAACTCATCGAGTTCGGTCAGATGGCCAGTTTCAGCGATTTCGCGGATTTTCTGTGCTACAGATTTTCCTACGCCCTGTAATTTGACCAGTTCATCAACCGGCAAATTAGCCAGGTCAGCGGTGGATTTATCTAAATTAAACGCAGCCGACTGAAAGGTTCGGGTTTTAAACTGATCGCGGTCGTGGAGTTCCATCAATCGGCCCGTTAGTTCGAGCAGATCAACGATTTCGGAATTGGTCATAGAAAATAGGTCATTTACTCCGCAAGTTAGGCAATCGGTCGGATAGGCATACAACCACAAACCAGTTCCTGTTAGCTTTAGAACATAAACCTTCCTAAATCTATGCTACTCGACATTATTCACTCCCCCGTTGGTGCTATTCACGTTTATTCAGCCGTAGCCGCCCTCCTACTCGGAACCTGTGTCTTACTGATGCCGAAAGCAACTCGTGCCCACAAACAAATCGGTTATGGCTATGTTGTGGCCATGATTCTGGTAAACATAACGGCATTTATGATCTACCGTTTGTTCGGCAAATTCGGCCCATTTCATATTGCAGCTATCTTCAGCAGTGTATCAATTATCGGCGGAATGATTCCGATTATTTTCCGTCGCTACGTATCGACCTGGCTTTATTACCACTACTACTTTATGAACTGGTCGGTAATTGGGCTGTATGCTGCCTTTTGGGCCGAAACGTTGGTACGACTCTTTCCGATGAAACAGTTCTGGCCAGTCGTTGCCATAGCAACTGGGCTAACAGCTTTTCTCGGCAGTTATTTTGTCAACCGACACAAAACGACCTTTTTTCAACGATTTGCTCCTAAACAATAAAGACTTAACCCAGCAGAATTGACAACATACAATACCCACTTTATGCAGATAGGCTATAACCACTAGACTTAGCCGTTTAATCTAAAACACTAAGCTGACTTTAGGGTTAGCATTGAAAATACCATTCCTGCTCAAGTATGGCTAGCTCTGATATAATTCTGCTTAGTTATTCCATTTTCATTACGCTGGTTTCGTTCATCAATCTGATTAAGCTGGACATCTGGTGGGTTCGCATCTGGGATTTCCCACATTTGCAGCTGACTGTACTTGCTTCGATTGGATTAGTCGGCTGGATCTGGTTCGGGCAACATATGGATGGAATTCTGCTCGTTGTTCCCATCGGCTTAGTGTTCACGCTATCGTATCAGGCCTGGCTGATTTACCCATTTACGCCTTTTCATCGAAAACAGGTGCCAACCGTTGCCTTATCAAAGGCGTCCAATGAATCAGGCAGCAACACGATTCGGGTGCTGACCGCCAACGTTTACATGGAAAATACGCGGATGCCAGAGGTGCGGGCTTTAGCTGCCAACCACAACCCTGACGTTGTGTTGGTGCTGGAGGCAAATCAGAAATGGAAAGATGAGCTGAAAGAACTGGAGGCTGTCTATCCATATACGATTCTGCATCCGTTGGAAAATACGTATGGAATGCTGTTTTATTCGCGATTTCCTATTCGCACTCACGAATTACGTTTCCTCATCGAAGATGATATTCCGTCAATCTATGCACAGCTTGAACTGCCATCGGGTCAATTGATCCATTTTTATGGCGTTCATCCGATGCCTCCGAGTCCGACTGAACATCATCGCTCCACAGAGCGGGATGCCGAGCTATTACTAGTTGGCAAGGAAGCACGAACCAAATCAGGCCCGATTATCGTAGCGGGCGATTTGAACGATGTTGCCTGGTCCCATACAACTCGCTTGTTTCAGCGCATAAGTGGCTTGCTGGATCCACGTGTCGGACGCGGATTGTACAATACATTTCATGCTCGTTATTTCTTTTTACGTTGGCCCTTAGATCATGTTTTTGTATCGCATCATTTTCAATTACAGACCATCCAACGTTTGCCGAATTGTGGATCCGACCACTTCCCAATGCTGATTGCCTTAACCTATGCTGGAGACCAGGTCGGACATGCTAGTGAGATTCCTCAACCAGAAGGCGATGATTTAGAAGAAGCAAAGGAAAAAATACAGGAAGCGGAATAAATGTAGTACCCGTGCCTAAACTGTTGACGCTTTTGCTGTATCTGCAACCCTACTGGAAGATTAGTCCTTTACGGGTCGACGTCTCCAGTAATTGGCCAAAATCGATCCCGAAATAGTCATCTAGGGGCTGAAAACAGCGGCTGGTCGAGCTTTCGTAATTCGGTAAATGTGGGACGGAGCGTTTTTTCTATGGCATCGGGTGTCATCGACCGAGTCATACCAGCGACGCCGAGTGCATCCAGATTCGAAAACGCAGCCAATCGTTCGGGCGTGGGCGACTCAATGAACAATGCGGTTTTCAACCCTGCTCGACTCAGAAATTCCAGCGCATGCGTAGATCCCGTAAAATCATCGCCGTAAAAGGCTGGTACGAGCGAATTCGTGCGTTAATATATAATATAGGGTTAGGGGTGGGATGTATTAGTATTTTTTTTCGCTAAACTTCTCAACAGATTTCGCGAATTCTGGATACGTTTTGGCGGTTTCTTCCGCGCGAGTCCCAATCACTTCAGGACACATGGTTTTCGTATCCGTTTTTTAGCCAATTTTTTAACTGAATTCTGTGAACTCCGCCATACGGCCGATTTATCATTATTCGTCTTCAAAAAGAAATGAGTATGCCAGCGCTTTTAAATTCAGGACAGATACAACAATTTATTCAGGATGGTTTTGTTCGTGTAGACAACGCCTTTTCTCAAGCTACAGCTGATGCCGTAGTAAACAGTTTATGGGCCGATCTCCCCTTCGATAGACATGATCCTGCTACGTGGACAGAACCTGTCGTACGGTTGGGAATGTATGCGCAGCCAGCCTTTATCGAGTCGGTAAATAGTCCGGAGCTACACCGCATTTTTGATCAGTTGATCGGTGAAGGTAACTGGATTCCGTGCCGCAACGTAGGAACGTTTCCGGTTCGTTTTCCATCCAATAAAGAACCGATGGATACGGGATGGCACGTCGATGCCAGTTTTCCGGGAACAGAGCCCACTAATTATTTTGACTGGCGAGTGAACGTACAGTCGAAAGGACGCGCTTTGCTGATGCTGGTTTTGTACTCAGATGTTACGGAAACAGGTGCGCCAACCATTATTCGCAAAGGTTCGCATTTGGATGTTGCCAGGCTCCTTGCCGACAAAGGTGAAGCTGGTCTGTCCTTTATAGAATTGGCAGAAAATCTGGATGCTTTGCCTCACAAGGAAGAAGCTCTGGCAACCGGCAAGGCCGGTTGCATTTATCTGTGCCATCCGTTTCTGGTGCATGCCGCGCAGGCAAACCGAGGCAACCATCCCAAATTTATGGCACAACCCCCTCTGGTATTACGTACTGAATTGACTATCACCGATACAGAGACAGAACTCGTTCCTGTAGCCAAAGCAATTCAATTGGCCATTCAATAGTAGGCAGTTTAGAATGGGTTGCTAATTATCATAAAAATCAGCGACCCATTTTTACGCTAAGACAAGGCTGTTCTCGACATTAATTTCCTCCAGAAACAATTCGTCGTGTGAGACGACAATGAGCGTACCCCGGTATTCGTTGATAGCAGCTGTCAGAATACTAATACTTTGAATATCAAGATTATTGGTCGGTTCGTCCAGAATGATGATGTCTGGAGCCTGATTACTGATAGTGAGACAGCAAAGCATCAGCCGCATTTTTTCGCCACCGCTCAACGCTTCGCAACGTTTATCCCAATCGGTTTTCGTAAATAAAAACCGGTTGAGTCTGATCTTAACTTCGTGTTCCTGCAGGGCTGAACCATTGAATCGCTGCGCTTGCTCGTAAACGGTAACTGCATTGTTGATGAGAGAGTAGTCCTGATCGATGTAAACCGATTTATTGTCAGCGCGATATACACTGCCCAGGCTAGGCTCTAGCTCGCCCAGAATTAGTTTTATAAGCGTTGTTTTCCCTGAACCGTTTAGGCCTTTCAACGTAATACGTTCACCACTGGTGAGTTGAAAACGTAACGGTTCACACCAGAGCAACTGATCACCATAGCTAAAATTGATGTCGGTAGCGGAAAACAAAACCTTGCCCTTGTGCAGTGCCGAATTATCGAAACCGAATCGCATTTTGTCGGTATCAGGTAGCTCTTTGCGTAGTTCGCTCAACTCTTCCGAAATAGAGCCAATTTTTTCCATATGGACACCTTTCAGCCGCGATGCGCTTTTTTCAGCGTTGTTTCTGAGCGTGTTCATCATGATTCTGGCCACACCTGCGTTTTCTTGCTTCTTTTTGCCGCGCGCATCGAGTTTCTGCTTGCGTTCTGCCGTCGCCCGTTCTAGTTCCTTAGCTTTTCGCAAGGCTTTCTCTTTACTTTTTACATCTTGATTCAGCGCGTTGCTTTCAATGGCTTTCTGATCAGCATAGAAATCATAATTTCCACCGTAAACTGTAATTCCTCGCTTTGTCAGTTCAAATACAAAGTCGAGCAGATTCAACAATTCCCGGTCGTGACTCACTATCACCAGCGTAGTGGAAGTAGACCTAATAAAATCGTATAACAATTGCCGACCCGCCGTGTCAAGGTGATTACTTGGCTCATCCAGTAAAACAATGTCAGGATTATGGATGGCAATTCCAGCTAAAAACACTTTCGTTTTCTGGCCCCCGCTTAACGTTTTCATTGGCTGAGTTAAATCCAGATTCTTTATCTGCCAATGAGTTAATGCCTCTTGGCAACGCTCTTCAATTGTCCAGTCATCATTAAGTAGGGCGAGATTTTCTTCCGTTACGTTACCGTCAAGAATCTCCCGCAAGGCATGGAGTTTATCCTCAATTTGAAGCGCCTGGGCTACGTTCAACTCGTTGAATTGCCCAAACAACTGAGGAACATAGTATGGTGTTGAGTCAACTTTAATGGAACCTTGTGATGGGTGCAATACGCCCGCCATAATTTTCAGCAAGGTCGATTTGCCGATGCCGTTATTGCCAATTAAGGCGGCTTTATTGTGCGGATTAATCGTAAGATTTACGTCATTGAATAGTAAATCTTTATTCAGATGGAAGTAGGATATATGTTGTAGATGAATCATAATTTCTTTCGGAAAGTGATGAATAACCAGAGCGAACCGACTAACGATTTTGCTGATGTTTTCCCTGAAAGAAATTTAATCCTACATGAATATGCGTCTTAACGTATGGCTACAAAGGTACGAAAATTTTTATGGTTATGTTTTGGCTACCGAACGAACGGAATCCATACTTCCATTTCGGAATGACCACGATTAGCCCAGGCGTAGTAGGGTATCAGTCGCACACGGGCTGGAGCGGGGGCTTTATCGGAAACTTCTCGGTAGAGCTGGTTGGTCCAATTGCCTTCGATCAGTAGTTTGGCTTCGCCTTCCAGCGCCATAAGCGGGCTGTTGTCAATCTGAATCGGCGTTGGTTTAAAGTCGTTTTTTGCCGATAGTGCTATGTTGTTCAGCTTGGCTGAGGGATTATCGACTGATTCAAGGCAATAAACAAGTGGGCCACGTTTCACCGCTACCTGATTGCGAGTTTCTTCCACTAAAGGATTGGCTTCCATTAGTTTAACTGGCATTGGCAAGTTGATTTCTACTTTATCACCCGTTTTCCAGGTTCGGTTAATTTCGGCATATTGGCCGGTTGTGACAGGAGAAGCAATAGCTGTTCCATTAACGTTGATCGTGGCCCCCTGACACCAGCCCGGAATGCGGACAAATAGCGAGAAAGGTTTCGTAGGGACCTGCTCCAATTGCAGACTGATAGCTCCATCCCAGGGATAATTCGTGGTTTGTGTCAGTCGTACTGGCGAACCGTCTTTTAACGTTGTGGCCAATTGACTTCCTCCGAATAGATTCAGCCACAGACCTTTATCCGAAATACTGTAGGCATAGCTGCTTACTTCGGCCATCGTTCGCACCGTATTTGGCGGACAACAGTTTGACAGTCGAATGTACGGCTGACGACCGCCCATCCAGCGCATCTGGTAGGGGTAATCGTCGGACGCACTAAGTGGATTTGTGTAAAAAAACTTTGTTCCCCCCAGATTTACGCCCGACAGAATCGCGTTGTACAATTCCAGTTCCATGATGTCGGCATATTTGGCCTGACCCGTAATCTGGAGCATCCGGTAATTCCAGAGTAGGTTGCCGATGTTCGCACAGGTTTCGTTATGCGCCGAATGGTTTGGGAGTTGAAACGCCTTACCATACGCCTGATGCACTTTTTGTACGGTGTCAGGTTTGTACGACGTGCCTTCGGGCGAAACGCCATCATACAACGCCCCGCAACCACCTGTTACGTACATTTTACGATGAACAACGTCGTCCCACATTAAATCCAAGGTCGAGAGCAACGTACTGTCGCCGGTTTCGGCAAATACATCGGCGGCTCCAGCGAAGAGGTAATTGGCTCGAACGGCGTGGCCGATTACTTTTTTCATCTGCCGAAACGGAACCCGGTCAGAATTATCGTCAGTACCTTCCGAAAGGCCGCGAATATCGATCAGTTTTTTCGCTAAGGCCAGATACTTGGGATCACGGGTGGTTCGGTACATTTCCGTAATGCCCATATAATGCGACGGACAAATGGCATTACGTGCCTGCTCCGGACTGGCTGTATTGTAGAATCCGATCAGAAAATCAGTCGCTTTTTTAGCGATATTGAGGAGCGATGTTTTGCCGGTAGCGCGGTAATGGACACAAGCCGCCGTCATCAGGTGTCCGAAATTGTATGCTTCAAAACTGAGCTTATCATCGAACATCTTTTTCTCGCCCGTTTTTTTCTGCTGGATAATCGCTTTGGTGTATACATAGCCGTCGGGAGCCTGCGCTTTGGCAATTACGGCGATGGCTTTGTCCAGCTGCGCATCAAGCTTTGGATCTTTGGTCAGCGCATACATACTCGCCACCGATTCCAGCGTTTTGTAGAAATCCCCATCGTGAAAGGATGGCCCTTTAAAATTCCCCGATTCCAGTCCGGCAGCAATCTCGAAGTTACGGAAAGCGTGGCTGACGTTGGCGTTGGTGTACGTATCCCAAAGATGCGGCACCATGGAATCGCGGCAGACGGCGAAGCGGTCCGCCCAAAAGCCTTTTGTCCATGTCACAGCGTTTAAGTCCGTGCTCTCCAGTCGAGCAAACTTACTTTGTGATGTATTAACAAGGGCTTTTGTCTGGGCATTAACCGATGGCGAGAGATTAACGCACAATAGTAGTAGACAAACGTATCGAAGTGATTTCATTTTATAGAACCGCGGCTTTATCAAATAGTATTAAACTCAAAATTAATAGGAGTAAAACCGAACTACCTCTGCTATCTTCTCCGGTAATTGTAGAATATTATCACGTTAAAACGAAAACAGGACTGCAATTCTTAAGTACTATTGCAGTTCTACAGTTGCCAAAACACCTGTTGGTAACGCCCGATTTTCTGTCGTTGAGGTTAACCCCTCCTGTATAGATGGTGATAGGCAATCTACCAGCATTTGCCATTTGACCAAACCTATGGCTTAGTGCATTCTGAGGTAGTACGTAACAAGGTTATTGATCTGTGAGCAAGTCTGTAAAGTTTGTCATTGCCTGGTAGGGTTCCTTAGGAATTATGTAGTTAAGACGTTTCTTCGATTCTGTATCGGCATAAATAATCGCCTGGTATACAGCATTTTGTTTTGTCTACGAAAATTAATGCCCCTTTTGAATGCTGTTGACAAATAGTCTACAGCTTATAACTCACTACATATTTTTTCCCTTTTTCTACTGTCAATTCATATAAACCATTGCCCATGGAGCGGACTTCGGTTTGCTTGCAGAGGGGTTTGGTTTGGCTTTTGAAACGGAGGGTTCCAATTCCGGCGGCTCCTGTTACGTTAATTTCCTTCGCACTGCAATACACACTGATATCGCCAGTGGGCGTGGGAACTTTCCCGTCTATCCATTGCAACCCACCGAGCTGTGGTTCAATTAGATACGTAGCGTAGGCTGGATTAGTTGGCTTTACACCCAGGTAATATTTGCCAAGCAGATAGATCGGGCTGGCTCCCCAGGCGTGGCAAAGACTTTTTCCGTAATTACGGCCATACATGGCGTAGTGCTCCGCTCCTTTCCTGGTTGGATTGTATTCTTCCCAGAACGACGTAGCACCCAGGTTCAGCATACCACCCCAGTAATCCTTCATTTCGTTGGTTACGTAGGCTTGCTCGCCCAGCGCACACAGGGCTTCGAGTTCGTAGAAACGCATGTAAGGCGTGGTGATTTTAGGTACTTCAGGATTAAGAAGCACGTATTGCTTCACGGCCTGTTTCTTCGCATCATCGAAGTAGTTGAAGAAAATGGCAAACATGTTAACATAGCGTGTTACGTTCTCAGTCGGTTTACCATCCACCCGGCTATGAACGAGGGCATGTTTGCTGTCGCTCCAATAGGAGTTGAATAGTTTTGCTTTTACATCGGCAGCCAGTTGATTGTATTTTTGCGCGTTTGGCGTATCGTTGACCAGGTTGGCGCAGAGAGCCATTGTTTCTAGGCTACGGGCAAAAAGTAATTGCTCAAAACTTACCTCACCTTTTTTGCTCAATCCTTCCGCCCAGTCGATGAAAACCCAATCACCCGCAAGGCCTTCGAGCAAGCCATTTTTGTTTCGCCGACCCAAACAATACTCCATTAAGGTCTGCATTCGCGGGTAAAACTGTTGGATAAACGCTTTGTCGCCGGTGTACTGATAATAATCGTAAATACTTATGAACCAGTATAATGTATAGTCCATAATGGTGTTGATATGGCTCGTCACGGGCTCTTTACCCCGTAAGGCCAGCATCGTACGCGTAACGGATGGCGAGTCGAACATTAGGTAGTAATTCATCAGATAACTTTGCGCGGCATCGCCCGACCAAATCCAGCGGTCACGTTTGATACCATCAATGAAAAACTCGCGTGTGTTAAGGTGTAATGTATAGGCCGCTACGTCATAAATTTTGTTGATTTGCTCGTCGTTGCAGCGAAAACTTCCCCGATCGGCAACGGGCAGGTATTCGTATAACATCGACACCGAATCTATCGAAACACTACCATCGATCTGAACATTCACGTAGCGAAACGCCTTAGTCAGTTCCATCACCGAATCACGTTTCTGTGTTTGGGCAATTTGCAGAAAATCAGTTGTTTCGGTATGGGCTGTATCGCGTGCTTCTTCGGGCGATTCGCCGTAATAGATGGACACTTTACCTTTGCCCGAAAGACCATGGAGTTTGATAAAGCCAAAGGTTTCTTTTCCGAAATCCAGAACGATGGAGCCGGGCTTTTTCTCGGTTTTAACCGCTGATAATGCTCTGGTATTCAGTCGAAATTTAGATGGTGGTGTTTCCGGATCGTTGAAATTCCACGAGCCTGCTTTGAGCCAGGTCGTACCCGATTGGTCAGATGCTTTACCCGTTTCATCAATCCATTCCTTATCCTCGAATGTAACGAGCCAGGTAGCATCCGAAATCACATTTTTTCCACGCACAAATATGGCCGGAACCCGATCCTGACAGAATACTTTCAGACTTAGTTTGTGCTTTCCGGCGGGTATCGTAATGCGGTTCGGATAGCCTGGAAATGACTTTCCATCCACTTTTACATTGTACTTCCCCTCCACAAACAGCTCAACGTCTTCGGCTTGCGACAGATCGAAATCCTTATGAAAATCAATCAGATTATAATGACTATCGAGTTTCCAGAACGGAGGCAGAAACGTAGTTCGTTCGGTACGTCGGTTCTGCATATTGTTACCCAGCCAGATCTCAAAATCCCCAGGATACCAGATCCAGGTAGCCTGATTTTGGGCAAGTGAAGGCGTTACCGACAGTAGGAATATACTGATAAAAATAAGGGAAAGATGGGCTCTATGTTTCATAGTCGGGAGTGAGCAAACGGCTCATACCTGTTTCGTTAAAGCACAAAAGAAATCGAAAGCAAAAATAAGAATGCTTTAGAAAGTAAAAGAAAATGATCCGATTTTTTGAAAATAAATACTCGATACGTACAATAAAATGAGTATAAATAGCCCTTTTCTAACTATCAATAGTAGGTATCGACAGCGCTGTCCTTACTAATAACCTGACCAATACGCTTTACAAATCGATTTTACAGAAAAATCATTTTCTATTTTTTTGTTTTATTTTCTATTTATTATTTTTGTTTCATCGTTGATTAAGTCATCACATGCTACCTTTTGAGTGATAGCTTGATCTGTGCTACTAAACTATGCCTATGAAATCGAGTACCCCCGTTACCCTAGGAGTGATTATTGGTAATCGTGACTTTTTCCCTGATAAACTCGTTGGTGAATGCCGCGCCGATCTGCTGGATGTTTTTCAGAAAGTGGGGGTTAATCCCATCATGCTCGACGAATCGACTACGAAATTAGGGGGTGTTGAAACGTTTCAGGAAGCGCAAAAATGCGCCGAACTATTCCGAAAACATGCCGACGAAATTATGGGCGTACTGGTTGTATTACCCAATTTCGGTGATGAAAAAGGAGTAGCCGAAACGTTAAAATTAGCCCGTCTGGATGTACCCGTACTCATTCAGGCTTATCCCGACGATTTAAATAAGCTGGACGTAGCGCGTCGGCGGGATGCGTGGTGCGGTAAAATTTCGGTTTGTAATAACCTGTATCAGTTTGGGATCAAATACACACTGACAACCAAGCATGTCGTTCATCCGTCAGACCCAAGTTTTGAAACGGATCTAAAAAATTTCATCGCGGTTTCCAGGGTCGTGAAAGGCCTTCGAAACGTTCGGATTGGTGCGGTTGGCGCACGTCCGGGCGCATTTAATACCGTTCGATATAGCGAAAAAATCCTGCAACGGAACGGCATTTCGGTCGTCACCGTCGATCTGTCGCAGATTCTGGGAAATGCCAACAAATTGACCATTGCCGATCAGTCGGTAAAAGACCGGCTCGATGCCATCAAAGCCTATACGCCAACGGGCCGCACGCCAAACGATAAGCTCGTTCAGATTGCCAAACTCGACGTTGTTCTAGCTGATTTCATGGCTGAAAACGCGCTCGATGCTACTGCGATTCAGTGCTGGACATCACTTCAGCAAAACTACGGCTGTAATATCTGTACGAACATGAGCATTATGAGCGAGAATATGCTCCCAAGTGCCTGCGAAGTCGACGTGACGGGAACGTTGAGTATGTACGCGATGCAGCTGGCATCGGGCTCACCGAGTGCCTTAGTGGATTGGAATAACAATTACGCTGACGACGAAAATAAATGTGTCTTGTTCCACTGTGGCAACTGGGCTAAGTCCTTCCTGCCTGATATTGAGATTAGTACGGCCCCAATTCTGGGCACAACGGTTGGTGAAGAAAATACCTATGGAGCATTGGCAGGACGGACTCCCGCCAATCCGTTAACCTACGGACGTATCAGTACTGACGATCCGAAAGGCGTCATGAAAGCTTACATTGGTGAAGGTGTTTTGACGGACGATCCGCTCAACACGTTTGGCAACCGAGCTGTGGCTCAGATAGCTAATTTGCAGGGACTGATGCAGTACGTTTGCCGAAATGGTTTCGAGCACCATGTTGTGATGAATGCCTCGAAAACGGCCGGTATTCTTCAGGAAGCTATGGGAAATTATATGGGCTGGGAAGTGTATATGCATTAATCTCCCTCTTACCCTCAAATCCCTGAAGGAGACTTTTTCAAACACAAATCAAGCCCCTTTCAGGGAATTTAAGGGTGAAAACAGATCTACCATGAGAGTACTTTTCGTTTTAGTATTTCTTCTCCTGTCAAGCGTAGCGCAGGCACAGCAGAAAGAGATTCGACTTTATGATGGTCCGGCACCGGGTTCCGAAAAGTGGAATTGGGAGGAGAAAAAGAATAACAAGAATGCGATTAAGCTGGTGACGGTATTTAATGTCGTCAATCCAACGCTCACGGTATTCCCCGCTGATCCTGCTGTGGCCAACGGCACTTCTGTCATTGTTTGTCCGGGGGGTGGGTTTCACTTCCTGGCCATTGATAATGAGGGCAATGATGTAGCTACGTGGTTGGCGAAAAAAGGCGTTACGGCTTTTGTGCTAAAATACCGAACAGCTCACATAAACACAGATGATCCGTTTGCCGACATGCTGGCGGGTATGAATGGCCCTCGTAAAGCAGAATGGCAAGCTGAAAATGAGGCCACTATTCCGCTCACAATCGCCGACGGGCGGGCGGCTATTGCCTACGTACGCAAACACGCGGCTGATTTTGGTGTAGCACCTGACCGAATCGGTATTGTCGGATTTTCGGCAGGTGGAACAGTCACAGCGTCCTCTGCTTTTAATTATACGCCAGATAATCGACCGAATTTCGTTGCTCCTGTTTACGCCTACATGCCTGCTGCGTTGCAAGGTACAGTTGCGGCCGACGCTCCGCCGATGTTTGTAGTATGCGCATCTGATGATCAGTTGAATCTGGCCCCGCACAGTGTGGAATTATACAGCAAATGGCTGGTAGCCAGGCATCCCGTTGAAATGCACATGTATGCGAAAGGTGGACACGGTTTTGGCATGAATAAACAGAACCTGCCGACAGATCACTGGATTGAGCGGTTTGCGGAATGGATGGCGCAACAAGGATTCATGAAGCCCAAACAATAAATCAGCCACGACAATGAGAAACTATAGAACGCTTATTTGTTTTAGCCTGATTTACTGCGTTTTCACCACGTTTTCGTGGGCTCAGCAACGACCCAATCCAATCGTATCGCCAGAAATACTGGCCGATAATTCGGTCATTTTTCGCTTAAAAGCGCCCAACGCGAAGTCTGTGCGCTTGCTGGGAACCTGGTTGAAAGACTTACGAAATACGATTGAACTGACTCGAAAAGATTCGAGTGTCTTTGAAGTTAAAGTCGGTCCGCTCCCGGCAGATATGTATGAATACCGGTTTTTTGTGGATGGTGTTCCCATACTCGACCCCGCTAATAATGTGGCTACCCGCGATGGGTCAATTATCGAAAGTCGATTGATTTTACCGGGGTCACAAACGCAATTGTATGATGTACAATCAGTTCCGCATGGCCAATTGGCTGCGGTATGGTATCCATCGCCAACGATTGGTATGGATCGACGGATGGAGGTTTACACGCCCCCTGGTTACGAGAAAAGCGGGAAGAAATATCCAGTGCTGTACCTGTTTCATGGAGGAGGAGGTGATGAAGAGGGCTGGATCAGTCGAGGGCGGACCAACTACATCTTAGACAATCTGATTGCGTCCGGTAAGGTGCTGCCTATGATTGTGGTGATGACGAATGGGGTTCCCAGCGTAGCCGCAGCTCCCGGCGAACGTCCGGCTTTTGCAAAGGCTGAATCCAACGGGATCAACGGTATGCAGGCAATGACATCTGGCAAGTTTGAGACGAGCCTGATTACCGATGTGATTCCCTTCGTCGAAGCCAATTATCGCGTGCTGGCTGATCCCGCGCACCGGGCGATTGCCGGATTGTCGATGGGTGGTTACCACACACAGCAAATTACCAATGCGAATCCAAAAACGTTCGGCTACATCGGTGTGATGAGTATGGGGCTTTTTGATATGGGTAATACCCAAGCTTATAACCGTGAGAACCATATAAAACAACTCAAGGCCATAAAAGAGGCTAAACCCAAACTGTATTGGATTGCCTGCGGAAAAGATGATTTTCTGTACAATGGTGTCACCCGATTACGAGCGTTGTATGATGAAGTCGGATTGCCGTACACGTATCGAGAAAGTGAAGGTGGTCATACATGGGTAAACTGGCGTCTGTATTTAACGGAACTGACACCCAAAATTTTTAAATAATCTTCTGATTTCCATACCGGTTGACCCGCAAAACATTTATCAGGTACGGTCAATCATACATCATACATATGGCATGAATGTCAATGAATTAGCTAAGAAATCGGTACAGTATCGAAAAAACATACTCAAGTACATTGTTGGAGCCAACGCTGGACATACAGGCGGCAGTCTGTCGTGTATCGACATTCTGAATGTGCTGTACAACAACGTATTGAATGTCAGTCCCGCGACCGCAAAATCACCCGATCGTGACCGATACATTCAGAGTAAAGGCCATACCGTCGAAGCGCTTTATGTGGTGCTGGCCGACAAAGGTTTTTTCCCGGAATCAGATCTGGAAACATTGTGTACATACAAGTCGCACTATATCGGGCATCCGACGAAAAAGATTGCCGGCGTTGAGCAAAATACCGGTTCGCTTGGGCACGGTTTATCGCTTAGTGTCGGTACGGCGATTTCGGCTAAATTAGATGAAAAACCATTTCGCGTCTTTACGTTGCTGGGTGATGGCGAATTGCCCGAAGGCTCCAACTGGGAAGCCGCTCTGCTAGCGGCTCAATATAAGCTCGATAACCTCTGCGCGATTGTCGATAAAAATGGCTTGCAAATAACCGCTCCAACGGCTGATGTGTGCAGCACCGATCCACTCGACAAGAAGTTTGAAGCATTTGGCTGGGCTGTTCGACATGTCGACGGGCACGATTTGCAGGCACTTACTGAAGCCTTTGATGCCCTGCCGTTTGCACCTGGGAAACCCAGTTTGATTATTGCCCATACGGTAAAAGGCAAAGGCATCAGCTACATGGAAAATCAGCTAAAATGGCATCACGGCGTACCAAATAAAGAGCAATATGCACAAGCGATTGGCGAGTTAGACGAAGTGGAGATCGCGTTACGGTAAACTAAGAACGAATCGACTCCTGTTGCTGTGTCCTCACAGCAACCTATGCGTCAGCTACAATTTTACCTACTGGATAAGTTGCTGTGAGGACACAGCAACGGGGAATAGAACCAATAACAACGCATGGCAGACGTAACAGTCATAACGGATAAAAAAGCGCAGGCTAATCTGGATGTATTTTCGAGCACACTTCAAGAACTAGCCAGTACAGATAAGCAAATTCTGGTGGTTACCAGCGATTCGCGCGGATCGGGGAAGCTCGTACCGTTTGGGCAGAAATTCCCGGCACAGCACATTGAAGTTGGTATTGCCGAACAAAATCTGGTTGGCGTAGCAGCTGGGTTGGCCTCAACGGGTAAGAAGGTGTTTGCCGTATCGCCCGCCTGTTTTTTGACAGCCCGCTCGTTCGAGCAAATCAAAACAGACGTTGCTTATTCCGATAATCCAGTGAAACTCATCGGTATCAGTGCCGGAGTTAGTTATGGTGCACTAGGTTCCACACACCACAGTTTGCACGATTTCGCTGCGTTACGTGCGGTACATAATCTGATCATAGTTGCTCCCGCTGATAATTTCGAAACGGAACAAGCGATCCGATCAGCGGCTGAAACGGATCATCCGATTTACATCCGATTTGGTAAAAAGCCAATGCCATTGCTGTCGGAAGAGAATCAGGCGTTTTCGTTCGGGAAAGGCCGTATCCTTTGCGAAGGGCACGATTTAGTGTTGATAGCTACAGGCGAAACCGTTTACCCCACACTTCAAGCAGCCCGTCAACTCGAAAACGTTCATGGTATCCGCTCAACCGTGGTGAGTATGCACACGATCAAGCCGTTAGATTATGAATTGCTGGCCAATGTAGCCAGCCAAGGCTGCCCCATCCTGACAGTCGAAGAACATAGTGTTTTTGGCGGACTGGGTGAAGCCTGCGCGTCGTATTTGATGCAAAATGGGTTTCGTAATCCCTTTAAAATTATGGGCATACCGGACGAATATACCGTGACTGGCTCGCAAATTGAAATTTTCGATCATTACGGCTTGTCAGAGAATGGCATTGCCGAAGCCGGATTGACCTTGTTGACTTTGTAGAGACGCCCCCCTTTGCCTCTCATTGCCAGATGGTTATACTGACGCCAATGAAACGCAAAGGATTGCCTCCCCACAGTATTATCCTAAACCTTATATGAAACCCTTTTTTCTTTTACTTTCCCTAATCCTACTGGCAGGATCGCCCCCGGATAGCACCGCTCAGCCACTACCCCAAAAACTGCGTGTGTTGGTGTTGACCGACATCGAAAATGAACCGGATGATGCGCAGTCGCTGGTACGTTTTTTAACGTACGTGAACCAGTGGGACGTAGAAGGGCTAATTGCAACTACGTCGGTGCATCAGCAGAATCGAGTTGCTCCCGAGCGTATCCGACGTATTGTGGAAGCCTATGGTAAGGTGCGCAACAACCTGCTCCAGCACGAAAAAGGCTATCCCGAAACGGCTTATCTATTGAGTGTTGTCAAACCAGCGATTCCAAAGTACGGCATGAACGCTGTTGGCGCAGGTAATGACTCGGAAGGCTCAGAGCACATCATTACCGTGGTCGATAAAAAAGACGATCGGCCCGTTTGGATTCCGGTTTGGGGCGGAGCCAACTGTTTAGCGCAGGCACTCTGGAAAGTTCGCCAAACCCGTACACCGGTCGAAGTCGACAAGTTTGTGGCTAAGCTACGGGTCTATACGATTTCGGATCAGGATGATTCGGGGCCGTGGCTTCGCAAAACGTTTCCTTCCCTATTTTATATCGTTAGCCCCGGTTTTCATGCGTTGGGAGGTTACGAACCCTCTACCTGGCGGGGCATTAGTGGCGACGTATTTCCCTATGCACCAGGTTTTGCCGGACCCGACTCCAACATCGTAAATAATGCGTGGCTGGACACACATATCCGCAAAAATCACGGACCACTGGGGGCCGAACACCCGCATACTGACTTTATTATGGAGGGCGACACACCGAGCTTTTTTAACCTGATCGACAATGGTTTAAGTGACCCGGAACATCCGAACTATGGCAGTTGGGGTGGACGTTACGAACTCTACATTCCCCGAACCCGGAAATGGTTTCTCGAGCCCGAAACGCGACCCATCTGGACCGACGCCGAAGACCAGGTAAAGGGGATCGATGGAGGCTGGTATGCCAGCAACAAAGCAACCATCTGGCGGTGGCGTCAGGCTTATCAGAATGATTTTGCGGCTCGTATCGACTGGACTATCAAGCCCTACAAAGAAGCGAATCATCCACCTGTAGCGAAACTGGCCCATACCAGTAATTTGACAGCCAAACCCGGCGAAACCATTACGCTGAGTGCTGAAGGTTCGACCGATCCTGACGGAAACGCACTAACGTATGAATGGATTTATTATCCGGAAGTTGGTACCTATACTGGCAGTCGGCTACCGAAAATGAGCAACGTGCAGCAGAAAACGGCCTCGTTCGTAGCTCCCAAAGTAACCAAACCCGAAACGATGCATTTTATTCTGGCCGTAACCGACAAGGGAGAACCCGCTCTAACTCGGTACCAGCGCGTGATTGTAACGGTGTTTCCTTGATTTTTTGTCATTCCGGCAACCGCAGGAATGACAAAAAAAACTCCTTAATCCAGTATGAAGAAACATATTTTCGGCCTGTTGCTACTGCTACTAACATTGGGCAGTTGTACGAATCAATCCAACAAGAATCAACCGAAGAAAGTAGCAGTCATTGTCTCGACGCTCAACAATCCGTGGTTCGTAGTGTTGGCCGAAACGGCTGCGGCTCAGGCGAAAGCGTTAGGTTACGAAACCAAAATCTTTGATTCGCAGAACAATACGGCGCTCGAAATCGACCATTTTGAGAATGCCATTGTATCAGGATTCAACGCAGTTCTACTCAATCCAACCGATTCGGATGGCTCCATTGTAAATGCCCGAAAGGCTATTGACGCAGGTATTCCTGTATTTTGCATGGACCGCGAAGTCAACGCACCGCAAGCGGCTACTTGTCAGATTCTATCCGACAATTATTCGGGCTGTGTCGCTATCGGAAAATATTTTGTCCAGACACTACGAGGCAAAGCCAAAGACGCACCAATCAAGTATGTCGAAATTCTGGGATTAGTTGGCGATAACAATACCTGGAATCGCTCAAAGGGCTTTCACAGCGTAGTCGATCATTATCCGAATTTCAAAATGGTAGCCCAGCAAAGCGCTGATTTTGACCGAAATAAAGCCATGGAAGTACTTGAGTCCATTCTCCAGGCTAATCCTGATATCGATGCGGTTTTTTGTGGAAACGATGCAATGGCGATGGGGGCGTATCAGGCATTGGTAGCTGCTGGCAAAGCAAAGGAAGTTGGCGTTTTTGGTTTCGATGGGGCTGACGACGTTATGAATTCCATCCGCGACGGTAAGATTAAAGCGACGGGTTTACAATCGCCCCAGACGATGGCAAAAACGGCTGCTCAGTTCGCTGACGAGTACTTCAGAGGCAAGCGCGACTTTGCAAAAAAAATCCCCGTAGCTGTTGAACTAGTCGATCAGGCGAATATTAAGGATTATCCAGCCGTCAAAAAATCCTGACACGTCATGCCAAAAAACAGCCTGAAATACAGTGCATTAGTGGTTCTGCTAGCGGTTGTAGCGTATAACTCCGTCTACTTCAAAAAGCTGGACGAAAGGAAGGCAACGGCAGTTTCAGGAAGCACGTTTGATGCCACAGCTTACGCCGAAAAATTCTGGACGGAAAAACTGTTACCCTCCGCAGCCAATGCCACTGATTTAGGAACACTTACGACGCTACTAAAAACGGATAAAGAAAAAGCCTTTGATCAGTCACACGCGCTTGGGATTGGCAACATTCGCTATTTTCTGATCAAGGGCGAGGGGAAAATCACGAACATTAGTAGTGATGACGTTACGGTTTCTCTGAATTCAGGAGAAACCATAAAACTGGCGACGGAGTACATTTTTGGCAATGCTGCCCGCGATGCTTCTGGCCTGATAAACATTACAGATTTCGATAATACGATGGACCTCAACAATGTATCGTCAGCGTTGAATGCCATTATCCGAAACAAGGTTGTACCGCCGGTTAAAGCCGGTGCAAAGCCAGGAGCAACCGTAAAATTTGTAGGAGCTATCGAGCTAAACAAGGAGCATTTGCATCTTGACAATCTGGAAGTTATTCCAATTACGGTAGAAGTCATTTAGTGTCATAGTGTGGTGTCACGTTTAAGAAACCGACCCACATAAAACCCATCCCATGTTAGTCGCAGAAAATATCACTAAACGATTCGCGGGCGTAACGGCGCTGGATAGCGTTTGCCTAGAATTTCTGGCGGGAAAGGTAACGGCAGTGATTGGCGAAAACGGCGCGGGGAAATCCACGTTGATGAAAATTCTGTCGGGCGTTTACCCGGATTACGATGGGCAAATTCGCTTTAATGGAGAACCCGTTCGTTTCCACTCCATCCGCGATGCGCAGGCTTGTGGCATAGCGATCATTCACCAGGAGTTGAATCTGATTCCGTATCTGAGTATTACCGAAAATATCTTTCTGGGCCGCGAAATCACCACACGCTGGGGTACGCTCGACCGGAAAGCGATGCAAGCGAAAACCCGTGAATTACTCGACCGACTCAGGTTGCCCATTGATCCCGACACATTGGTTGTAGAGCTAAAAGTCGGTCAGCAACAGGTTGTTGAGATTGCAAAAGCACTACTAGTTGAGTCGGAAGTAATTATTATGGATGAACCGACATCGGCCATTACCGAAAGCGAGGTAGCTATTTTATTCGAGATCATTAATGACCTTCGACGCGAGAATAAGGCGATTGTTTACATCTCGCACAAACTCGACGAATTGTTTACGATTGCCGACCGCTACGTTGTGCTACGAGATGGGAGGTCCATCGAATCCGGTAACATGCAGGGCATTGATCACGATATGCTGATTCGAAAAATGGTGGGTAGAGATATTTCCAGCATCCGACGAAAAGCGATTGGTCGCCCGAATGAAACCTTATTAAACATTGAAAATCTGTGTCTGAAGCACCCCGTTCGAACGCAGGACAATCAACTGAAAAACATATCGTTTAGGGTTGACCGGGGTGAAATCGTTGGCATTTTCGGGTTGATGGGCGCCGGACGCACCGAACTACTGGAAAGTCTGTTTGGCCTGCATCCGAAACGGATCAGTGGCTCGGTGCATCTGGATGGACAAGCACTAGCGTTGAAAGCGCCTGTCAATGCCATTACGTTAGGCTTGGCCCTCGTTCCGGAAGATCGCAAAAAGGATGGTTTGGTGCTAGGTATGGATGTGCAAACCAACATCAGCCTGACCGCGCTCGAAACGATTGAACAGGGAGGGTTGCTGAATAAAGCGAAGGAGACCGCTTTGGCAAAAAAATACATTTCGGATTTACGAATAAAAACCTCGTCGGAAAAGCAGACAGCCAAAAATCTGAGTGGTGGGAATCAGCAGAAAATCGTGCTATCGAAATGGCTGGCGACGAATCCGAAACTGCTCATGCTCGACGAACCAACGCGCGGTATTGACGTCAACGCCAAAAACGAAATCTATAAGCTGATTCTGCAACTGGCCGATGAGGGTATGGGTATTCTCATCGTTTCATCCGAACTACCCGAAATTCTGGCTATTTCTGACCGAATTCTGGTCATGAGCGAAGGAGTTCTAACCGCCGAGATTCCGATAGAAGAAGCTTCGGAAGATGTTATTTTAAAAGCTGCTATTCCAAAATTAATAAGTGAATATTGACCGTTTCCGTGGCCTGTGTCCTCACAGGTCACCTTTGCGAAAGCATATTTAAATCATTCGCAAGAGAGGTCTGTGAGGACACAGACCCAGGAAGCAGAAAATCGAATACCTATGCAACTAACCGCAACTTCGTACCGACCTTTTCTGACAAGATTCCAATCGCTGATTGCTCTGTTCGTTCTGTGCCTGGGCATCAGCCTGATGTCGGATAAATTCCTGACCGTCGCTAATTTCTGGAATGTTTTGCGGCAGATTTCCGTCAACGTCTGCATTTCGACGGGCATGACACTTGTCGTACTCACAGCCGGTATTGATCTGTCGGTGGGTTCGGTGCTGGCGTTGTCGGGGGCTATTACAGCGGGGTTGCTGCGTAATGGCATTGAACTGCCCTCGGCCAATCTCTTTGTTGGGTTTACTTTGTTAGGGGCTATGCTGGCGGGCATCCTGGTTGGCTCTGGATTAGGTTGGTTCAACGGCTGGGCAATTACCCGATTTTCTCTTCCGCCGTTCGTGGCGACATTGGCTATGCTGACCATTGCCCGTGGACTGACTATGCTCTGGACCGAGGGTTTCCCGATTACAGGCTTAGGCGAGTCATTTACATTTCTTGGAACGGGCTGGTTTATAGGGATTCCCGTACCAGTCTGGGTGTCGGGAATTATCGTTGCCCTTGCTGTACTAATCACAAATAAAACCCGATTAGGGCGCTATATCTATGCCATCGGTGGCAGCGAAAGTGCGGCCCGACTTTCCGGTGTTAACATCAACAAAATCAAATTGGCAGTATACAGCATCGCCGGTGGACTGGCAGCTGTAGGCGGATTAATCGTTACGTCGCGACTGGATTCGGCTCAGCCAAACGCGGGGATTAGTTACGAACTCGATTCAATTGCAGCCGTGGTTATTGGCGGAACGTCACTGTCGGGCGGACGGGGGAGTATTCTCGGTACGGTGCAGGGAGCCATTATCATCGGGGTGCTGAACAATGGGCTGGTGTTGCTCAACGTATCACCATTCTGGCAACAGGTTGTGAAAGGGTTTGTCATTCTACTGGCGGTCATTATCGATAAAGCAAATGCCAAGAATGAGTAGTAGAATTCGTCTTACTCACCTATTTAGTCGACAACCCCCTAATTCTTCGTCTATTTGTTGCAATGACTACAACGAACCTACTTACTCGAAACAGATTGCTGGCACTTTGCTTTTTTAGCCTTTCTGCAATTACTTTTTTGTCAAATTCATTTGCCTTTGCGCGACCGCCACACCCCCCCAAATCCACTACAGAAGGCAATTGGCGGAAATTGTTTAACGGTACTAATCTGACAGGCTGGAAACATGTCGGGAAAGGAAGTATGTCTGTCGAAAATGGCCAAATTCGGGGGCATGGTGGTATGGGGCTTTTGTATTATACGAAAGAGGAATTCGGTAACTGTACGATTCGGGTAGTCTATCGAATGGAGAAAAAGAACAGTAATTCAGGGGTTTATATTAGAATACCTGTAGAACCTCGTGAAGAATGGATGCCGGTTCATTACGGCTACGAAGTACAGATTGACAATACCCCCGAAACATCCAACGAAGACGATTATCACGTAACAGGCACCTTATATTCACTATCGAAACCCCTCGCGAAACCCGGAAAACCCGGCCCTGAATGGAACACGATGGATATTACATTGGATGGCCCCCGCACCATCGTTTTTGTCAATGGCGTTAAAGTGACTGACTACAAAGAAGGCGATCCTGTCCCCCCTCGCAAATTCGATTTTGAACCGTATCGAGGTCTTCGACCAGCAACGGGTTACATCGGCCTGCAGAATCACGGCAAGGACGATGTAGTTTTTTTTAAAGAGATCTCCGTTAAACCATTGCGATAGAGTTCAGAAAATATTGATTGATAAAACGGATAAACAGTTGCTGATAATGAACCTGTTTAGTATGCTTTTTTCGCGTCGCTTCACCCCGAAACCTCCTAAAGGGGACGTTATTCAAATGCATAGTAGTTTCCTTTCGAAGGATGTAGGGGTAAACAAACGTCATATTCGTTCCCAACTTATTCTGGCACTCATTGGGCTATTCGTTTGGGCTATTGGTTTGGCCCAAACACCCATTACCTCGAAAGAGCGAAAACTCCGGATGGTGGTGTTGACCGATATTGAAGCTGATCCTGATGATTCGCAATCGCTGGTTCGGTTGCTATTGTACGCGAATCAGTGGGATATTGAAGGAATCATTGCCACTACGTCTATTCATCAAAAAACACGGGTTGCGCCCGAAACCATTCACAGCATTGTGGATGCCTATGGAAAAGTCCAGCCGAATCTGCTAAAACACGAAGCGAACTTCCCGACAGCACAAGCGCTGAAAACGCTGATTAAAAAAGGCTTACCTGTTTATGGTATGGGTGGCGTTGGAGAAGGGCACGATTCGGAAGGTTCGGAATGGATTATCCGATTATTGGATAAACCTGACGACCGGCCACTCTGGGTGCCCATTTGGGGAGGGCCGAATACATTGGCGCAGGCGCTCTGGAAGATAAAAAAGACGCGTTCGGCTGAACAGGCGGAGAAACTGTATCGAAAGTTGCGCGTGTATACGATTTCGGATCAGGATGATTCGGGGCCGTGGCTTCGCAAAACGTTTCCATCTGTTTTTTACGTGTGTAGTCCGGGGTATAGTTATGAGCAGGCAACCTGGCGGGGGATTAATACTACGGAGAAGGGCACACATCCTGAGTTCATTAGTAGTGACTGGCTGGCGAAAAATATTCAGCAGGGACACGGACCACTGGGAGCGGCTTATCCCGATGTCGCGTACGGCATGGAAGGCGATACCCCCGCCTTTCTAGGCCTAGTTCCTAATGGACTAAATACGCCTGAGCGCCCCGATTATGGTGGCTGGGGAGGTCGATATATCCTGGAAAAACCTGCGTTTCCAACAACACCAAGGCGTTTTGGACCCGCCGGAGCCCCACCTGACGAACCCGAAACGCGCCCGATCTGGACGAATGCTTCCGATTCGTTGTTTGCTGGTGCATTACCTCGTAAATCGTACATGGAACCTGCGGAGCCAACTGCCCCCAAGAGCATCTTTACAACCATCTGGCGGTGGCGTCAGGATTTTCAGAATGACTTTGCCGCACGTATGGCCTGGTGTACAAAAGCGTATCCGCAGGCCAATCATCCACCTGTGCCAAAGCTGGCACATTCAGATAAGTTGACGGTAAAATCGGGTGAGCAGTTTCACCTGAATGCCGCCGGAACAACGGACCCTGACGGCGATTCGATGAGTTATCTCTGGTTTCAGTATCCCGAAGCGGGCACCTATCCGCAACTGGTCAGCTTTCGACCGTATGCATCGAATTTGTATGATGTACCCGTAACGGCCCCGACCGTCGAGAAAGCGCAAACCATTCATTTCATTCTGAAAGTAACCGACAAAGGAACGCCCGCTCTAACCCGCTATAAACGAGTGATTGTTGAGGTACTTCCCTAACTAATAGCGAACGCGAATCCGGTATCAACCCTTATGAGTACGTCCTATATTCTTGCCATCGATCAGGGCACTAGCAGCACCAAAACGCTATTGTTTGATCATACGGGGAAAGCAGTTGCGCGAGGTTCCGAGCCGTTAACAACGCATTACTTTGGTGATGGATACGTTGAGCAGGACCCTGAAGAGCTTCTTCGAAACGTATTGATTTCCGTTGGAAAATGCCTTGGTGATTTTGCCGCACAAGGAGGAGACTTACAGGCAGTTAGTGCTTGTGGCATTTCTAATCAGCGTGAAACATTTATCATCTGGGACGAAGCAGGAGTACCGTTGCATAACGCTATTGTATGGCAGTGCAAACGCTCGATTACCGTTTGTGAACGATTAAAAGCTGAAGGATTATCAGAAATCATTCTGGCGAAAACGGGCCTGTTTATTGATCCATATTTTTCAGGAACGAAACTCATCTGGCTGCACGAAAACGTTGAAAAAGTCCGGAAAGCGATTGACGCAGGCAAAGCGTATTTCGGAACCGTCGATACGTGGCTACTTTACAAACTGACTAACGGAACGTGCTACTTTACAGATCACACAAATGCCTCACGAACGCTGTTCTTCAATCTGCAAACGCTAAGTTGGGATCAGGAACTACTCGCTAGGTTTGGCCTGTCGAGACTGAATTTACCTGATTTGAAACCGTCCTCGGCCCTGTTTGGCGAATCGAATTTCAACGGCTTATTCGATCATAACCTGCCCATTACCAGCCTGATAGGCGACTCCCACGCAGCGGCTTTTGGCGAAGGTTGTTTCGCACCGGGAACTGCCAAAGCCACTTTGGGAACAGGCTGCTCGATCATGATGGACATTGGCGATAAGCCTACACCATCGCAGCACGGCATGGTAACGACAATTTGCTGGAGTACGGAAGAGCGTGTCGATTATGCGTTAGAAGGAGTCATCGTTACTTGTGGCGCTACCATCGAATGGCTGAAAAACAGTTTGAATCTGTTCGCTGAAAGTCGAGAAACGGAGGTGATGGCAACGTCGGTTTCTGACAATGGTGGGGTGTATATTATTCCGGCGTTCAGCGGATTAGGTGCACCCCACTGGGAAATGTCTCGAAAAGCATCTATTTCGGGATTGACATTCGGATCAACGAAGAACCACGTTGTTCGGGCTGCCCTTGAATCGATTCCTTATCAGATCAAAGACGTTATTGTAGCCATGGAGCAGGACACCGGGATTACGCTGGCCGAATTGATGGTGAACGGCGGTCTGACATCGAATGGGTTTGTGTTGCAATTCCTGGCTGATTTGTTGCAAAAGTCCGTCGTCAATCGATCTATGGCTGATGTATCGGCTTTGGGTACCGCTTATCTGGCGGGCTTAAAAACAGGCATTTTTAACGATCTGGATCATATAAAACAACTGAATGAAGAGAAATCGGTCGTTTCACCTACTGAAAATCAAGTGTTAACGAAAGAAGCCTACGCTGGTTGGCAATCTGCCATTCGTTCGAATCGCCCATAAATTCCTGTACCTAAAATTAAACCGACCTATGAAACCGTACGCGCTGCTTTTTTCTTTACAACTTCTGCTGATTCAACCGTTAATAGCCCAACCATCGAGTGCGACGAAAGCCAAACCCCGCACGATTGTCACGACCGATGGCGAAGTAGATGACGTCGATACGTTTATTCGATTACTGCTGTATGCCAACGAGTTTGATATTGTCGGCCTGATATATAGTAGTTCGCAATGGCATTATAAAGGCGACGGCAAGGGGACGAAATTTACGTCTGAAATGGCCAGTACTGCGAAGCGATATGGCGAGCGTACGGAACTACGTTGGCCAGGTACGACCTGGATGGAAACATACATTGATAAGTATGCGAAGGTGTATCCAAATCTGGCCAAAAATGCAAAAGGATACCCAACGCCTGAACACCTGAAAAGTCTGATCCGGATTGGCAATATCGATTTTGAGGGAGAAATGAATACGGATACCCAAGGATCAGATTTCATCAAAAAGATCTTACTTGATAACAACCCAAATCCGGTTTATCTGCAAATATGGGGCGGTACCAATACGGTCGCCAGGGCGCTCAAATCCATTGAGGATGAGTACAAGGGCAAACCCAATTGGGACGCTGTCTCAAGGAAAGTATCCGACAAAGCGATCATCTATGCCGTTCTGGATCAGGACGCTACTTACAAAAAGTACGTAGCTCCCAATTGGCCGAAGATCAAAGTTTTGTATAATTCCGACCAGTTCTGGAGTTTCGCATACCTGTGGCCGCGCGTCGTTCCCTCCGAATTACAGACATATCTGGACGGTAAGTGGTTTGCTGAAAATATCAAATTCAATCACGGCCCATTGCTGGAATCATATTATCTGTGGGGTGATGGGCAGAAGCTTCCCGGCGATCCTGAGCATACGCACGGCAACATGGAGGAAGCCAAAAAATACAATCGTAGTCAATATGATTTCATTTCTGAAGGCGATTCACCCGCTTTTTTTTACCTAGTCGATGTTGGTCTGCGGAGCATGGAAGATGTTTCGTACGGCGGTTGGGGTGGTCGGATGGTGCAGTCGGCAACCAATCCATACCGCTGGGAAGATGGTAAAACCGTAACTGACTACGATCCCTACACCAAAAAGCAGGAAGCCGCCTATCCACAAACGCGCTGGATTCCTGTACTTCAAAACGACTTCGCTGCCCGTGCAGACTGGTGCGTAAAAAGCAATAAAGAAGCGAACCATGCACCAACTGTCAAGCTGGCGCATCCGGCCAATCTGACGGTAAAACCGGGCGCTACAATTACTGTGAATGGGTCAGCAATCGATCCTGATGGGAATACATTGCATTACCGATGGTGGCAATACGAAGAAGTAGGAACCTATCCCGGAAAAGTAGCTATCCAGAACGAAACTAGCCCAAAGGCCTCATTTACCGTTCCGACGGACGCAACTGCCGGAAAAACGATTCACCTAATTCTGGAAGTAACAGACTCTGGAACTCCGCAGCTAACTCGTTACCAGCGAGTGATTGCTAAGATCGGAAAGTGAATATTGAGAGTGTAATACTAATTTTTTGTCCTGCTGACGCAGGAAGCATTTTAATGCCTATACACTTATAGGTAAAGAAATATTAAGATGCTTCCTGCATCAGCATGACAAAAGCCTATAAATATATAGCTTTAACAGATACTTGCCTCAAAACAAACCCTGCCCGAACAGATGCTCGAATGGTACGGATTCGTTGTGAAGAATGAAGAAATAAACTAAGCCAGCTAGTATTACATAGCTAACAATCAGCCACTTTTTCTTCTGGGCGAACTCAGCCGGATGATGGTAATAATCATAAATCATGGAGGCCGACAAACCCATGACCATCAGAAAGAACGAGAAGACGCCGAAATCTGTTCGGTACATACTCACCGACTGCATGAACCGGGCGCCCGATATAATATAAAGGAGCCAGGCTCCGAAGCCGGCCCGATATAAATACACACTCAGCCGCCGGTCGTTTTTAAGATCGAAGAGGTCGTCGGTGAATTTTTCGGACATGGTTGTTGTCGTTTGAGTCAGTGAAAATACGTATTCTTTCCTATAAACGCAAAAAAGACAATGCTTGATTCACAGCCGGTTGAAACCGATCAGGAGTTTAAGACAATGCAGGTTGAACTGGTACGCGTCGACGATGGCTTTCATTTTGAAGCCGTTGGAATGTCGGGCGTCGCGCAACATATCGATGCAGCTGAAGATATTGGCGGGCATAATGCAGGAGCACGACCTATGGAAATGTTGTTGATGGGACTGGCAGGTTGTTCGGCTATAGATGTCATTTTGATTCTCAAAAAGCAGAAGCAGGTTATCGAAGATTTTCGGTTGAAAGTGGATGGGGTACGATTGAAAAACGCGACTCCTGCTCCGTTTAAAAAAATCCACATTACCTACCTGCTCAAAGGCCAATTGGACGCCGATAAAGTAAAACGGGCGATTGATCTGTCGATGGATAAGTACTGCTCAGCAACGGCGCAACTTCGCCCAACAGCCGATATTACGTATTCGTTTGAGATTCAGGCATAAACCTAAAAGGTTTTAGAAACCTTTTAGGTTTAGTAAAAATGGAATGGCGTGGTTTTTGCATAAAATCCAGAATTATACGTTACTGAATTTTAACCTATTAACTGTGCCTACTATGAAAAAAGCCCTACTCGGTCTGGCTCTGCTGACCTCCCTTACGGCAGTATCGTATGCTGTTGACACGCATAAAGAGAAAAAAGTGAAGAAAGCGAAATCATCGACCTGCGAAAAAGGTAGCAGTCATGCCTGCTGCATGAAAAAAGCTCAGGTGTAAACCTTCCTCATCACTTTCTAAACCCATCTGCCAAAACGGTCGATGGGTTTATTTTTTGCCTAAAAGTTGGTTGCTGACGTTCGACTTACGAATTTTGATTATGCAACAATATCACGACCTCCTGCGCCATATTCTCGAGCATGGCACCCGCAAAACCGACCGAACAGGGACGGGCACCATCAGCGTTTTTGGCTATCAGATGCGTTTCAATCTGGAAGACGGGTTTCCACTTCTGACCACCAAAAAAGTACATACGAAATCCATTATCCATGAATTACTGTGGTTCATTAAAGGGGATACCAATATCACGTATCTGAAGGAGAATGGTGTATCAATATGGGACGAATGGGCAGACGAAAATGGAGATTTGGGTCCGGTATACGGCAAACAATGGCGAAGCTGGGCCGCACCCGATGGACGAGTGATCGACCAATTGCAGGATGTACTGAATCAATTAAAACGCACGCCCGATTCACGGCGAATGATTATTTCAGCCTGGAATCCCGCTGACGTACCCAACATGGCGCTGCCGCCTTGCCACCTACTGATGCAATTCTACGTGGCCGATGGAAAACTCTCCTGCCAGCTTTATCAGCGAAGCGCCGACGTCTTTTTAGGTGTACCATTCAATATTGCCAGCTATGCATTATTGACAATGATGATTGCGCAGGAATGTGGTTACACAGCGCATGAATTCGTCTGGACGGGAGGTGATACACACCTGTATCTGAATCATCTAGAGCAGGTAGAGACGCAGCTCGCCCGTGAACCACGCCCATTGCCAACAATGCGCCTGAATCCAGCTGTGAAGTCGGTTTTTGATTTCAAATACGAGGATTTTACGCTCGAAAACTACAATCCGTATCCAGCGATTAAGGCCCCGGTAGCCGTTTAGGAACGAAATAATGGAGTATTACAATCAGGTTTTTGATCAACATGATTTAGTAATTGACCTATTGCTCGGTCAGGAATTTGAACAGTGTACGTTTCGGAAACAGGATCTGTCGCGCGTGGCCTTGTCGAATGCAAGTTTTATCAACTGTCGATTTGAGGGCTGCAATCTGACGAAAGCAGAACTGAAAAACACCAAGCTTTACGATGTAACATTTGTCAATTGCCAACTGGTGCACGTCGATTTTGGCCCTTGCGATCCGTTTGGTTTCCATACGAATTTTCAGGAATGCCAGTTGGATCATGCGGTTTTTCTGAATCGAAAACTAAAGAAAGCGCAGTTTACGGATTGCTCAATAAAAGAAGCTTTCTTCCTGAAATGTGATCTGACCGGCACCGTGTTTAAGCACTGTAATCTGGAACTGACCCGATTTGAAGACAATAATCTGACGCAGGCCGATTTCGCTAGTTCGTATAATCTGGAAATCAATCCTGAGGAAAATAAAGTAAAAAAAGCCCGGTTTTCCATCCATAGTTTACCCGGCCTCCTGACGAAATATGATCTGGTGATTACCCGGTAAATAACATACGGCTAAATAGATTTATTACTTTATTGCCCTGCGAGCGAGGGATACTGCCTGTAGCCATTGTTTGTCCTGACCTTCCAGTAAATCGGCAATTCGGGTTTCTACTGGGTAATCAGGCAGTGTTCCTCTCCCCTTTTCCCGAACCACCAGCGCATTCCAGTAGCCAAACATTTGAATCTTGAGCCCCAGTTCTGAATTCGGTAATTTGATCAGGGCATTGAGGCCAGAGGTATTGCCCTCGGCGGTTCCGCCACTTTCTTCACCGATAAAAGCGGCATTCGTCAATTTTCTCAGCGTTGCTGTCACATCGGCCGAGGTCGAGAACGTGCCACCGTCCATCAGGACAATAACTTTACCCAAAAATGGATTTTTGGCAGGTTGTTGTTCACCGACACCAGAATGCATAGCCGTCGTTACTAAATAACCACCCTTAGGATCAGGTACGGTCTGCTTACGAAGAGTCTCAAACGTTCGTGGCTTCCAGGTGGCAAAGGAAGGCGCAATCGATGTTAAGTGGATTCGATCAAAATATCGGAATGGTTTGTCGGTAAACTGCGAAACCAGCGCTGCACCATACTCATCCACTCCTCCCCCATTTCCACGCAGGTCGAGAATCAACGCTTTTGTTTTCTCATTTTTCAAGTGTAGAAATACGCTGTCAAGTGTTGCTACAAACTGTTGCCCATCAAACCCTCTGATCCGGATACCAGCGATTTTCTTATCATCGGCAAAGCGTACAGCTATGTTTTCCTTCGATACGTCGAGTTGATTGGCGGACTTTATCATCAGCTCATTCACCCGATTCGCGGTCCGATTCGTAACTCGTTCGCTAGTGGGCACACCGGAAACGGTAACCGTCGTTTCTTTCCCCGCTTTATCCTTCACAATCATGGTAAATTCAGCTGACTGGTCAATGAATAACCAATAGTTTTGGGCGAAACTGCGTTCAAAACGTCTTTTTTTGCCTGTCTGAATAAATCCGTCACCTGAAATTCTGGCAAGAATTTCCCCAACTAACGCCGAGGTTTTGCGTCCATTGATGCTCAGAATCTCCATTCCTGGAATAACGGTCGTATTGTCAGGCGTTTCGTTATAAGCGACCATGAGCTTCTCTCCTTCGAGGATGGTCCGGAATGGAAATAGACGGGCATTGCTTAGTTGCTCATTGGTTGTACCATCATATTCAAGCCGCATATGCCCATCCCGAACCTCAGCAAGCATGGCTGACAAGAGCGAGATAAACCCTACCTGATCTTTTACGAAAGGCAGTTGGCTGCGATACTGATCAAATCGCTGATTCAGAACTGTACTATCCGTGAAGCGATACAGGCCGCCATGAGCCTCCTTAAGCGCGCTTCTAAGGACGTCAAAATCTGCCTGTTTCTGCTGAATTGTTAGCGTCCGGCTCGACGGTCGTTGATTTTTGTCAACGGTTTGGGCGGTTAACTGACTAGTTTGCGCCAATGGGCAAGTTGTCATCAACGTAAGAAGTAATGCGTTCAATCGTAGCCAGTTCATCCGATTCGGGGTTGGTATCCAGACAAAGACGATCGAATTCGACAAACATTACAAATTCTGTGTTATATGACGAAAATTTATTGGGACGAACTAACGGATAGTCAATGGTTGGCAATAAGTCTACCGGGCATTTCGGCTTTCTCATTTTGACTACAAGACTCCTCAATTTGACTACACTTGCCGGGTAACAGAGCCCGACCTTTGGCCTACCAATAAGTATTTTAAAAATATGATTGATCAACTTGAATCTTCTACAGCTGGTGCTACTTCAGAACCGGCTATATCGCGCAAAATATGGTTTATTACCGGGGCCTCACGAGGGTTCGGACGCGTTTGGACAGAGGCCGCCCTACAACGTGGCGATAAAGTAGCGGCTACAGCCCGAAAGCTATCGAGCCTTACCGACCTCGCCGAAAAATACGGCGACAACGTACTGCCGCTAGAACTCGACGTAACCAATCCTGATCAGGTGAAAGCAGTTGTAAATCAGGCACACGCTCACTTCGGGAAGTTGGACATTATTCTTAATAACGCGGGCTATTCGCTGGTTGGTACGATTGAAGAAGCCAGTAACGATGAGGTGAAAGCCATGTACGAAACCAACGTATTTGGCGCATTATCGGTTATTAAGGCTGCCTTGCCTTTACTTCGTCAACAGGCTGGTGGTCATATAGTTGGTGTATCCAGCAATCTTGGCCAGGTCACGCTTCCTGTGATAGGTTACTACTGTTCGTCGAAATGGGCGTTTGAAGCTATCCACGAAAGTTTGGCTACCGAAGTGAAAGATTTCGGCATTAACGTAACGATTATTGAACCGGGAGCCTATGCTACGGAGTTTGGCAGTCAGGAGTCGCTGAAGTTTGCCTCATCACTGGATGTGTATACCGATTTTAAAACAAACTTTATGAATGGCTTGCGCGGTCTGGAACGAGGTAATCCGGAAGTCACACCGCAGGCGCTTTTTAAGGTTGTCGATGCCGAAAATCCACCGCTTCGGTTCTTCCTCGGAAGCCACAATCTTTCCTCAGTTCGAACGGCTTTTGCCGAACGACTGGCCACCTGGGAAGCCTGGGAAGAAGTTTCCAACTCAGCCCAGGGCGATTCGAAGTAAGAATCATCTTGTCGTAGACAATGCACCAATAATCGACACGTTGACTATCGATTATTGGTGTTAAAATACGTTGATCATGAAAAAAGAAGAGTCTATTCATTATAAATTCGATTCGATAACGGAAGCACACCGGGCATTGGGTTTGCCCAAACCTAAGCATCCGCTGATCAGTTTTTTAAATGCTGAAGAGAATTCGGTTCGGTCGAGTGCGTTGACAGGTACGCATGTACTGAACTTCTATAAAATCTCCTATCGACCAAAACTCAGTGGTAGTCTGAAATACGGACAGGATTATTACGATTTTGACGAAGGCGGTTTACTGTTCGCTTCGCCAAACCAACTCATTGGGAGCCAAGGCGACGATGATAGCTCTACGGGAGCCTGTTCGCAATACGGACTATTGTTCCATCCTGATTTCCTGCTCGGTTATCCACTGGCCAAAACGATAAAGCAGTACGGTTTTTTCTCGTATGCGGTGCATGAAGCCCTCCACCTCTCCGAAAGCGAAAAAGCAACCATTCTTTCTATTTTCAGAATGATCGAAGACGAGCTGAACAGTCGAATAGATGATTTCAGTCAAGATGTGATCATTTCGCAAATTGAGTTATTGCTCAACTACGCCCAACGTTTTTACAAGCGTCAGTTCATTACCCGAAAATCAGTGAACAGTACGCTATTGCAGAAACTGGAAGAAGTAACGGACAACTATTTTCGTAGCGAAAACTCGTTACAAAAAGGGTTACCAACCGTCCAGTATTTAGCCGAGCAACTGGCGATTTCACCCACCTACTTAAGCGATCTACTCCGTTCGCTGATCGGGCAAAATACCCAGCAATATATTCATAACAAGCTGATCGATAAGGCAAAAGAAAAACTATCAACAACGGATTTATCGGTCAGTGAAATCGCCTACGAACTGGGCTTTGAGCATTCGCAATCATTCAGTAAGCTCTTTAAAAGCAAGACAAATCAATCCCCCCTGGAGTTTCGGGCTTCGTTTAACTGAATTTTCTGACTCAACGTCTCATTTATTAACTTAAGTGAAAAATGTTGCTGGTTTTTAGGCAAAGATTTGCAGAAAAAATCAAGCATCATGCACTTATCACCATTGGGTATCTTTCATACCGTCATTGGACTTATCGCTGTTGTAGCGGCCATTGTATCGTTTATCCGAAAAGGTAAAATAGACCTGGGCATCGGAGCCGGGCAAATTTATTTCTGGACAACCATCGTTACGTCGTTAACCTCACTGGGTATATCCAAACATGGCGGTTTTAATGCTGGGCACGTATTTGCCCTGTTTATCATCGTGTTGATTGGGATAGCTTTCTTTCTATACACCAAAAAGAAGGGTAGCAACCAGGCCCGCTATGTCGAAAACTTTTGTATGTCATTCAGTTTTTTTCTGTCGCTGATACCTACGGTCAACGAAACATTTAGCCGCGTCCCGATAGGCCATCCGCTCATTACAAGCCCGTCTGACCCTTTTCTTGTTCGGTCGTTGCTTGTTCTTTTTGGCTTCTTTGTAATCGGGTCGGTATATCAGTTCTTTAGGCAGCGAAATCTGAATAATCAACTGGTTGAGCACCACTCAATGAGGTAAACGGGCGACGAGAGCCAATCCAGATTGTTTATTTTTACCTGGATGAGATACTTCGATTGAAAAAGGAATAAACGTTGGACAAACTACCATTACTACAAAAAGTGTTGGGCAATTTTGCCGGACTCACCGATGACGATATATCGGTGAGTTTGCCCTTTTGGCGGGATCGCACGATTGTGAAGCATGATTTTTACAACAAACAAAACGTTGTTTGCCGCGATTTGGGGATCGTCGTAAAAGGTATTTTCCGGGTATTTTATTACGATGAAGCCAGTAATGAAGAGAAAAATATGTTCTTTTTTTCGGAAGATCAGTTTGTTGTTTCGTTTCGCAGCTTTCTCTATCAATATCCCTGTGTGTATCACATAGAAGCGCTGGAAGAATCACAAATTCTTTACATCCGTTATAGCGATTTGCAGCAGCTATACGACACCCATAAATGCTGGGAAAAATTCGGCAGGCTGCTGGCCGAACATTTCTTCCACCAGTCGCAAGGCAGGACTGAAGAATTGTTGTTTCTGACTCATGAAAACAGGTATCTGAATCTAGTAAAGCAACATCCTACGATTGTTCAGCGGGTACATTCTTATCACATTGCCTCCTTTTTAGGCATAAAAAATCAATCCCTTAGCAGAATCAGAAAGAGAGTATCAGACCGAAAATGATATACATCATTTCAACTACAAAAATGGTCCTATTGACGCAATGAAGTTGTGTATATTTGAGCATTGGCACGCAATGTAAAAAACCGTCTACGTATTCTCATGTTACAGAATTTGCAGCTCGAACTTAGGCCAACTGAATATGCTGACTTAGCCCATTTATTTCAATTTCAACTCGACAAAGAGGCAAACTATTTAGCTGCTTTCACGTCAAAAGATCCAACCGATAAAGAAGCCTATTTTGAGAAGTTTACAAAATTCCTGAATGACCCGGCCATACACATGAAGACCATTTTTATTAATAAAACAGTGGTGGGTAGTGTGGCAAAATTTGAGCTGGTAGGAAACGCTGAAATTACGTATTGGATCGATAGAAAGTATTGGGGAAATGGAATTGCAACAACCGCACTTGGAAATTTTCTGGCGCTTGAAAACACAAGACCAATTTTTGGCCGAGTTGCGTTTGACAATGTAGGTTCGCAAAACGTTTTAGGAAAATGCGGTTTTGTGAAAATTGGCCTGGATAAAGGTTTTGCCAACGCACGGCAAGCAGAAATAGACGAATTTATTTACAAGCTGACCTAGCAACTAGTACTACACAGTACCTAAACTGATAGCCATTATAGGCTCCTCCCCATACCGACTTAGTATTTGAATCAAAACAAAAACATCGCCCTGTGAAAACGATTGATTAGCGTTCTCAGGGCAATGTGATCAACAACAAAATCGCAACGGGGTGCTACCAGGGACTAATCCCTGTGTCGGGAGCATTATCATCGCTGAAGAATTGACTCGTGGGACCATCTGGACCAAGCATGGCTGCTTTTACGACTCTTGCAGCTGCATCCGATACGGTACCAGGGCCACTGTGATGATTGAAATCAGTAGCCGTATAACCCGGATCGACAACATTCACCTTAAACGGTGTATCGCGTAGTTCGTAGGCTAATACAATCGTATACGCATTCAGAGCCGCTTTGGAAGCCGTATAACAAGCGCCTTTCACAGAATAATATTTCCAGTCGGGGTCATTGTGCAAGGTTAGCGAACCTAAGCCGGATGTAACGTTGACGATACGCGGCTCCGATGATTGCTTCAATAAATCAATAAAAGCCTGTGTGGTTTCGATTACACCAAAAAAATTGGTTTCAAAGACGTTTTTGAACACATTGATGTCGGTATCGATTGCTGTTTGTGGGAAGCCGCCACTGATTCCTGCGTTATTAATCAATACATCGAGTACGCCGGTTTTCTGACCCAGGGTTTCCCGTGCCGTTTTTATGGAATCAAGATTATCAACATCAATGGTAATCGACTCGATTTTGGCAAAGCCTTCCGATTGTAATTGATCGACGGCTTTCTGACCTTTTTGAGAGTCGCGGCTTCCGAGGTATACGTAATAGCCTTTCTGTACTAACTGACGGGCTGTTTCGAAACCGATGCTTTTATTAGCACCAGTGATTAATACTGTTTTCATTGTTCATCTGTTTGTGATGGGGCAAAACTACGGCATCCCTCATGCACAGATCGAACACATTCTTCGGCATTACTGGTACATTTCACGGCTGCTGGCCCGATATTCCGCTGGAGTCAGATCAGTTTCCCGTTTGAAGAAGCGACTGAAATACGACGCATCCGAAAAACCGAGGTCAAACGCAATTTCTTTCAGAGATTGCTGGCTATGAAATAGCAAACGGCGGGCTTCCAGTACCAATCGTTCATGAATGTGCACTATGGCCGGTCGACCGCTCTGCACTTTCACTACTTCGCTCAGATACCCGGCCGACACATTGAGTAGTGAGGCATACTCGCTCACCTGATGCAATTCGCGAAAGTTTTCCTCAATCGTAGCCTGGTATTTCTTTAGCAATAGTTTGTCTGTAGAAAGTGAATCGCCCTCAAACTGCTCCGTATAAAGCCGGCTCAAGTAGGTCACAAACACAGTCAGGTAGGCGATAAGCATACGTTGTTGCCATTCGCCGGGGTGGGTGTACTCGTTGTAAATCTTTTCCAGGATGTCTTCGATGAATTGTATATCAGAAGTTGCCAACTTCAATTCGTGCGCATTCTGTGGATTGCGAATCAGGGGCAATTTACTCAGAGCAGCACTTTCCTGTAAGGCCAGAAAGTCGGCCGTAAACGCCATGGCCGTACCCCACATGGCTTTAGGTTCCTCTTTGACAATCAGTTGGTTTGGCACGAAGATATAGAAGGTATTATCTCGGGTAACATAGGGTGTCATATCCACCCAATGACGGCTGTTGCCCCGACGAGCAAACACCAGCAGATAATAATCCTTGCGATGAGGTATCAGCTGTTCCGAACGATGAGGCATCGTCCCGTTAAAGTTGGCCATACTAAATAGCTTGTCTCCCAGAACGGGATCGTGCTCTAGTGCGTAAATCGGTACGGGTTGATCTCTGGTGGCTATATTCATTCGGTTTTATCTGGCTTAAACAAGCCATTCTTCGGGTATGCTGGTTGGACTATATCCAAATTTCTTTTTAAACGCAAAGGAAAAATGAGACAGGTTTTCGAAGCCCACTTCCAGATAAACATCAGACACTTTACGTTCTTTTTTGGTCAGTAAGAAATAAGCTTCCTGCAGTCGCTTTTGCATCAGCCAGTGGCTCGGTGTATCTTGAAAAATGCGTTTAAAATCCTGCTTAAAAATCGTCAGGCTGCGCCCGGTCAAATAGGCAAACCGGTCCAGCGTTACGTTGAACCGAAAATTACGATTCATATAGGCTTCCAGGTCGATTTTTTCGGGAGCACTGAAATCAAAGAAAACACTCGCAAGTTCGGGATTCTTTCTTAACACAATCAACAGCAATTCCTTCCGTTTGATATCGAAAAAGACAGGATCGATTTTCCCGCTGTCGGTTAAGTAACTATCCAGCGACCGCACGTAATTATCAACCAGTGGGTTCTTCTCCAATTTGATCAATCCTCCCGATGGTTTTTTCAGGTCTGTCTGAAGCTTATATTCTTCCTGAAACGCTTTTAGAAACTTCTGATCAAATACGACAACTATTTTTTCAAATTTTCCATCGACGAGTTGCTTATTGTATTTAACAAGATGGTTTCGGCGGGCAAGTCCACATTCACCCGCTTTAAGCTTATATTCCTTATTACCGTCATAAGCCGTCATGTTTCCGGTTCCCAGGTAAAGGAAAAAATGCTCCGAAATAAACTGCTCAGGCGATAATTCGGGACCTATGTAGCAGGAAGTGATGGCAGTTGCTTTCATCCTATTTTTTGAAACTCATTCCGTTAATTTACGCACGTATCGACCGAATTTGCCTGTCCTGAATTTTCGATAAGAACAGAATCATGCAGGTAGCCCCTATGGTTGCGCATAACATGTCGGATTGCGTGTCCCAAACGTACCCCTGTGTTCCTAAAAAGGACTCGGCCGATTCTCCCGAAAGTTCGGCCACTAACCATTCTAAAAACTCGTACAATACACTGATTGTCACGCAAATACAAACCGTCAAAAAAGTAAGCCAGTTTCTGGTCTGAACGACTTTTTCACGAATTAACAACTCTCGAGCAATACTGGCAGGAATAAAGCCCTGAGCAAAATGGCCTACCTTATCGTAGTTGTTTCGATTTTGATGAAATACGTCTTTAATCCACTCAAAAAGAGGCACTTTGGCGTAGGTGTAATGTCCTCCGACAAACAAAATATAGCAATGAATAAGTATTAACACATAGACCAGATCGGTAAATCTGAATTTCCGAAACGTAGCGATCAAAACAATCAAGCCAATAATGGCTGGTGCAACTTCCAGTATCCACGTAAAATAATCGTGCGGATGAATGGCTGAAAGCACCAATCCCAGAAAAAACAACGCTATCAGAATGGAATACTTGTTCATTGTTATACGAGGGCAGGATCTACTTTTTTAGAGCCCCAAATTTCATCAAACTCTCCGCCGTTGCCAACAATGCCTCTTCATTACTACGCGGCTTCCAACCAAGTAGGGTTCTGGCTTTCGCGTTGCTGGCATCCCGATACCGACTCAACATTGGTACCAGATTTTTAGCCGTTGGATTAACTAAAGCGACTACACGAACCACCCAATCGGGTAGCCGACGGGTCGAAATGGTTTTGATTCGGTTGCCCAGTTTATTTTTCAGCAGTTGAGCAATTTCTGGTAAAGTCATAATGTCGCCGGCAATTGCCAGAAACCGTTGCCCTTTTGCAGCTGGGCTAGCCATGGCTCGAATATGCAGATCGGCTACGTCCCGCACATCAACAATACCCAGCGTCATGTTTGGAACCCGCTTCATCGAACCATCCAGCACCCGTTTCAGTAACTCAAAACCACTCGACAAATCCGGGCCAAGCGAAGGGCCAAAGATACCGACCGGATTGACAACCGACAGCTCCAGGCGCCCACCTTCTCTGTTCATAAAATCCCAGGCCGCCCGTTCGGCCAATACTTTCGATTTATTGTAGGCAGAAAGTCCTTTTTCGGCCGGATCCGTCCAATTTTCCTCTGTAATTAACGTAGTCGTATCGGTATGACTATACCCGACAGCGCCAAAGTTGGATGTCAATACCACTCGTTTTACCCCTGCATTCCGTGCCGCTTTGAGTACGCGAACCACGCCATCTACAGCTGGTCGAATCATTTCGGCCTCATCTTTCGGAACGCGCAGACTAATTGGCGATGCTACGTGCAATACGTATGTACAATGCTTAACGGCTTCCTTCCAATTCGCATCGTTGGTCAGATCGGCTTCGATGAAAACCAGGTTGTTGAATGACGTAATGCCCCCCTCTTTGAGCATATCCAACACATCCTGCTTACGCTTGAGCGAACGGAGTGTCGTTTTTACGCTATAGCCTTTTTGCAACAATTGCCGAATACATTCTACACCAACGAATCCAGTGCCGCCCGTTACGAGTACCCATATTTCGGTGTTTGTCTGTGTCATAATCTTGAGAAATTTTATGAGACAAATTTCCGGCTAAGAGTCACGAGTCACTTTGTTAAAACGTCGGAAATTACTTTGTTGAAACGGCCGGATTTTATTCTGTTCGACAGAGAAAACTGCCCACTAAACCAACTTATTTACAGACCAGTTACTGGCAAATCATTATTTTAGCATCCACTCTTCACCAATATCATACCACTATCCTATCTTATGCAAATAACCAAACCTTAACTATTAGGATGCTACCAATAGGATATTGAAACCAGCCAATAAGTAAACCAATACTTACCAACGATCACCTGACATAATCATACCTGTATGACAATTAATGAGCTAAAAGAAAGACAGGATTTCGCAGCGGATAGTAAACTACGGGCCATGTACATCCAGCTCGGAGGGCTTCTGAACGAATTAAAAAAGAAGGAATTAACTCAGCCCATCATTGAATCTATTAATCAGGACGTTAACGAATTAAACACTACACCGCTCACGGGTAATGCATTCGAGAAAGCAATAAAACAGAAGCAAACGAAAATTATTAAACTAGTAGAAAAGGAGCTTAAAATCGTTCCCAAAAACTACTATCGAACACTTTGGTTAGCCCTTGGCATATCGGCTTTTGGCCTGCCCATTGGCGTGGCAATTGGGTTAAGTCTTGGCAATATCGGCTTTTTGGGCATCGGTTTACCGATTGGTATGGCCATCGGAATTGCCGTGGGTTCGGGCCTGGACAAAAAAGCGTTAGACGAAGGAAGGCAGTTGGCTATAGAGATCAAATAGTACATATAGGGTAACCAGTGGCCGAAATAGCATTCATTGGCCGAAATAACAATCTCATTTTGCTACGCTAACATTGTACAATTTTCAGAGAAAATGGTGGAGATTCAGGTTGTACTAAACCTGTACGTTTGTAAACGTCCTGATTCCTGACTTTTCACCTTTACTATGAACCGTTATCGTACCGGCGTTTCGCTTCTCTACATCCTTCTTGCGGCCTCTCCCATAGCCGCTCAACAAACGGCGAGAAAAAGTCAGTCTGTCACTATTGTGCTCCCAGCTAAAAGCCATGTCAGACTTGATTTTGGTGCAGAAAAACTAAAGCAGACCCTGCAAACAGTTGGCTATCAGACAAGTATTATAAAAAATACTCCGTCGCCTAATCGAGATTATGTCATTCATTTAGGTTTAAAAGCTGGGAATAACCTAAAAAAGGAAGCTTTTTCTGTTCAGAAAGACGCGCAAAAGCCACTGTCTATTCTGGGTAATGATCCATCAGGTACGCTCTACGGTTGTCTGGAATTAGCGTCACGAATAAAAGAAACTGGCAAACTTCCCGAAACCATTAATCTGACTGATGGCCCTGAAATGGTGCTGCGTGGTACGTGTATCGGCGTCCAGAAACCGACGTATTTGCCCGGACGAGATGTGTATGAATATCCGTACACACCCGAAACATTTCCGTGGCTTTACGACAAAGCGCTGTGGATCAGGTATCTGGATATGATGGTCGAAAACCGGTTTAATTCACTGTATTTATGGAACGGCCATCCCTTTGCGTCGCTGGTACGAGTGAAGGAATATCCATACGCCGTAGAAGTCGACGACGCTACGTTCAGGAAGAATGAAGAAATGTTTCGATTTTTAACCGAAGAAGCCGATAAACGGGGTATCTGGGTGATTCAGATGTTCTACAATATTATCGTTTCGAAACCCTTTGCCGAACACCACCATATCAAGACGCAGGATCGTAACCGCCCTATTGTCCCTCTCATTGCCGACTATACCCGAAAATCGATTGCCGCCTTCGTTGAAAAGTACCCAAACGTGGGCTTACTGATTGCACTGGGCGAAGCCATGGAAGGTGTTGGTCAGGACGATGTCGATTGGTTTACGCAGACTATTATTCCCGGCGTAAAAGATGGGCTGAAAGCTCTCGGGCAAACCACCGAACCACCTCTTGTGCTTCGTGCGCACGATACAGACGCTCCGCGCGTGATGAAAGCGGCTCTGCCCATCTACAAGAATTTATATACTGAAGCGAAGTTCAACGGCGAAGCATTAACGACCTATGAGCCACGCGGCAAATGGGCTGATTTACACCGTACATTAAGCAATATCGGTACCGTACAGATTGAGAATGTCCATATTCTGGCGAATCTGGAGCCCTTCCGCTATGGCTCTGCCGACTTTATTCAGAAGTCGGTATTGGCAATGCACAGCATTTACGGGGCTAACGGCTTGCATCTGTATCCACAAGCTTCGTACTGGGATTGGCCTTACACTGCCGACAAAACCACCCCTCGCCTACTCCAGCTCGACCGCGACTGGATTTGGTACAAAAACTGGGCGCGTTACGCCTGGAAAGCTGGTCGGGATCGCCCTGCCGAAGTATCGTACTGGGGAACTCAACTGGCCGAAAAATATGGCTTATCAACTGAACAAGGGAAAGACGTACTTGAAGCTTACGAGCAGGCCGGCGAGATCGAGCCTAAATTACTACGACGCTATGGCATTACCGACGGCAACCGCCAAACGCTGACGCTTGGTATGTTGATGACTCAATTGATCAATCCATTTCGTTACGGCCTTTTCACGTTGATGTACGAATCAGAAGCACCTGAGGGCGAAATGATTATCGAGTATGCCGAAAAGGCGTCCAAACAGGAAAAACACATTGGCGAAACCCCACCGCAAATTGCCGATGAGGTGATTGAACATGGTAAAAAAGCCGTTGCCGCCATTGAGAAAGCGTCTGGTTCAGTCACAAAAGACAAGGCCGAATTCGATCGGCTGAAAAATGACGTGTATTGCCAGAATGCGTTGGCCAATTTTTATGCTCAGAAAGCTCGGGCTGCGGTAATCGTGTTGCGGTATAAATATTCTAAAGATGTTCGCGAACTGGAGAAAGCAGTGCCTCTGCTGGAAAGTAGTATAAACCATTTTACGGATTTAGTAAACCTCACAAAGGATACGTATCTGTACGCCAACAGTATGCAGACGCAGCAGCGCAAAATTCCGATGCGGGGTGTCAACGGTACGTATAAAACCTGGGAGGAAATGCTACCAGTCTATCAAAAAGAATTGAACCGATTCAAACACGTAATTGACTCACTCAAAACGAATTCCAATTCCGTTGCCAAACAAACCGTTCCGCTGAAACCGGCAACGGTTACGCTCCAAAGCCCAAAGATTGATACCTATACAATCGATAAAGGCCAACCCGTTTTTGCCGATACGTCCGCAACGATCCGCGATGTAGCACCTGAACTAAGGCAATTAAAAGGGTTGAAATTCGCCAAAGCGACACAGCAATCGGAACGTACCAGCCTGACGTTTACGGCCTCTCAACCTGTGAAATTGCTGATTGGCTTTTTCAACGAAAAGGGCTCGAACTACCTTCCCGCTCCCGAACTGGAAACGGACGCCAGCGCCAACGATTACGGTCAGTCGGAAATCAAAATGTCAAATGCCATTCTGGTTGATGGAATGCCGCCAGTCAATGTTCACGCGTATTCGTTTAAACCCGGCCAGCACACCCTGAATCTGGGTAAAGGCGTCTGTCTGCTACTAGGCTTTATGGATGGCACTCAGGAGATTCCCATCGTGGATGCTGGTCTGGCGGGAAATAAGAAAACCATCGACTGGCTATTCGAGTGATATTCCTATTATCCAATATGTTACGTTTTCTGATTCATTTGCCAGCGTAGCGATTCCTGAATGGCTTCTAATGAGGAATACTTGGGATTGTAGTTCACTAAACGACGCGCTTTTTCAATACTGCCATTCGGGCTGTGAACGATGTGATCCCAGGTCAGGCGAGCATCTTCAGGGGAAACCTGGTGACGAAAATCGTCCCAGGCCATGTACCGAAGCTGGGCTTTTTGCCCAAACCAGGCTGCCATCGATTCCGCATACCCTCGTAACGTAAGTGCCTTGGGGGAAACAACATTAAAACTTTCTCCGATGGCCTGAGAGCGGTGTAAGATAGCCTGCATAAACGCTTGGGCAACATCGTCGGCATGAACATGGTGTAACGTTTCCATACCAATGTTTGGCAACATCACTTCTTCGCCCTTCGCCAGTTGCGAAAAAACGGCTGGATTGAGATTACCTGCCGGATTGATTGGTTGCCAGCCTGGCCCAACAATATGCCCCGGATGCAGTACGGTTGTCGGGAATCGCTCCTGGTCGACCTGTTGCAATAGATAGCTTTCTGTTGCGGCTTTCCGAATACCATACTCGCCAATGGGTTGACGGGGGTGCGTTTCATCTGTGGGTACCTCAATGCTATGCCCATATACCCACATCGTGCCACAGAACAGATACTGCTCAATCCCATCCTGTAACGATTCGACGAGTTGACGAGCACTCTCAGGCTGAAAACAGACCATGTCAATGACTATCTGTGGTGCTAAATCAGCAACGACACGGCCAAACTCTCCCTGGCGTTCTAATTCCGTACGGTCGGCTTTGATTAGCTGGACCTGGTCCCAGGCGGGGTGCGGTTGATAAGGCTTTTTTTGCTGGCGATTTATACAAATTACCTGATAACCAGCCTCTACCAATCGGGGAACCAAATAGGTACCTACATGTCCTGTGCCACCAATAATTACTACGCGCATATGTATTGCGGTTTAGCCCATCATTCAACTTATCAACCAATGTCAGTAAGCAAAACTAAGGGCCGATCAGTACATTATCATTACGCAGAGACAGGATCATGGACTTTCGGCTAATTCACTCGGCTCTTTTCTACATCGGCGGCATTGTCGGAATGAGCCCGCTTTCGGGCAAAGGCCTCTTTTCCAAAACGATACGTGAACGTCAGGCCAATTCGCTGCGTGTCGGTTTCGTTGGTATGAAATGCTTCGATCTGCTTCAGGCTAACGGTTCGATCGGTTGTTTTCCAGGAGTGAAAAATATCCTCAAGTGTTAGTCGAATACTGCCTTTATCCTGCCAGAGTTTTTTCTGAATTGCTGCTGCAATCCGGTAGCGCGAACTCGTTATGGTTTGACCCGACAAATCGTTGGACGAGTAATAGCCACTGAATTCGCCACTCCATCCCTTATCGAATCGCAACTGATTGAGCAGATTGATTCGGGCATGATAAAGTCTCGGATTAAGCCGTTCTGAATAAGCCATTCCGTTTAGCTTTAAGGTTGCCAGCATCACATTAGCATTAACGTTCCACCACTTGGCGGGCGAAACCGAGAGGTTGGTGTTGAGACTAAGAATGTGTCCGCTCGCTACATTGTCGGGACGATTGATAAAAATATCGCCAACGGCTTGTGTTAACTGAAAAATAATATCCGTAAACTGGCTGTATTGCAGGGCGATACCCACATATTGTTTATGCTGATATTTAAGCTCCATCTGATTGTTATACTGAGGTTTCAGATAGGGATTTCCCATCGTGAACGAATACTGATCCCGATACGCCAGAAACGGATTAAGCAATTGATAATTAGGGCGACTGATCCGCCGGGAGAAGCTGGTTGTGAGCGTATTGGCTCCAGCACTGTCGAGTTTATAGCTCACAAAAGCCGTTGGAAACAATCCTACATAGTTTCGAGTAAATGATGTTTCGGCCACTTCGGGGTTGCCTAATTGCCGACCAGCAATCTGCGTATTCTCAGTCCGAAGACCGCCCTGTACTGCCAGCCGACCCCAGTCTTTGCGATAATTAAGATAAGCGGCATGTATAGTTTCGCGGTAGATGAAATGATTGGATTGACCAAAATCGGGCGTCAGTTTACTTGCGGTTTGCGTAAAATATTGCGCGTTGTTATCATTCGTCACGATGCTCGACTTCGCCCCCATTTCTACTTTCGCCTTATTCGCCAATGGATGTGCATAGTCCACTTTGGCCGAATAAATGGTAATTGTATACGGCAGCTTATACACAAACTGACGACTATTGAGCAATGGCCCATCAGGGCGATTTATCCTGGTTTGCAACGACTGATCTCCCTCCGATCCATACGTAATGTAATTCAGATCAGCGGAGAGTTCGCGGCCCGTTTTTCCAAATGTATGTTGCACGTTGGTATTTGCCCCGATGTTCTTCCACCGATACATACCGACTGTATTACCCGTTCCGATCGAATCAATAACCGCCCGATTATCACGACTTTGGCTAACATAATCGAGTCGATCCCGACGGGGGCTGTTCTGAATAGTAAGAACAAAACCATACGTCGTATTGGGCGATACAGCATAATCCATTCCAAATCTTGCCATAAGGGAATGGCTTGTGGAAGTATAATGGTTCGTAAGCTGTACTGACGAGTTTAACACGGAACTGGGCTCATAAAACCGCCGGTCGTAAACGTCAGTGGCATAATTTCCATCTTTAGAATAGCCAAGGCTAGCGAAAAGATTAATCTTTTTACGATTGTAATTTAGATTAAGAACATCATTGCTACGACTGGTAACACCTTGGTTAAATCCGGCTGTAATCCCGCCCGTAAAGCCCTGAATTCGAGTACGTTTTAGGCGAATATTGATGATTGAACTGCCGGCTGCGTCATATTTGGCGGGCGGATTGGTCATCAGTTCGAGCTTTTCCAGTGAACCGCCCGGCAAGGATTTCAGATAAGCCGCCAAATCCTGCCCCGACATGTAAGTTGGTCGATCATCAATCAGGACTAATACGCCCGCTTTCCCATTCAAACTAATTTCACCATTCGTGCCAACCGTAACACCCGGTGTTTTTTCAAGAATTTCCAGTGTATTGCTTCCGGCACTACCAATCATCGCTTCCACGTTCACAATCGTTCGGTCGATCTCCTGTTCGATCAGCGGCTTTTTTGCCACCACTTTAACCTCATTCAGCATTGTTTTTGAAGGTGTTACGATAAAAACTGGCAACGTAACGGCTGGATGTTGCTCGTCAATCAGAATGGCTCCGCTTCGATAATCGATATTACCCACGCTCGTGACATGAATTCGATACGTATCCGGCAACAGGTCAACGAAAGTAAATTTCCCACTGCTGCTAGTCAGTTCCCCCCGTACTAAAGTTGAGTCTGACGCACGTAACAAACGGACTGTAGCGCCGGGCAACGGTTCGTTTGTAATGTCTTTAATAAGCCCGGTAATACTTTTCATGGGCGATTGAGTAAAGCCTACCAATGGATTAATTAAGAAGAGGATACACAAGAAAACAGGTCGCATGGGGTGTTGTTTAAGAGTTCGATTCACTACGTTCGTATCAAAGATTGACCGTAGGAGTTGGCTCTTAAAAGAATCGTGACGGACTTGGCCAACGGTCTGACAGAATGCCGATTTGGGGTGTCAAACGGGTTGGTCAGTAGTTTGTACGATTTCGTCAGTCATTTTTAGGTGTCTGTCCGGCTCGTTTACTTATCTTGGTTGAGTTACCCAGTTTTGTGTCAGCCAATCAAAACGACACCTGTGAAAACTAATTCAGCGAACCGGTCTGGTGGAAATAGTGGCCTCCCCGAACACTTTTTTGTCTGGGGGCTTGTGGCCATTCCGCTCTATTTTATTTTTCGTACCTATACTAAAACGATTACGACCGTAAACGACGAAGAATCGGCCCTAATCGCTACGCTGGGTTGTCTGATCGGTGTTTATAGCGGTCGTTATCTGGCACTCTCATGGACTCCGGCAACGAAGCAGATTCCCGGCTGGCTGTTCGGTTTGTTACCACTAATTATAGTCAGTTGCCTGTTGATGAGTGCCAATTTTGCCAGCAGTTTGCAGAGCCATCAGAACTTCATGTATACGTTTTTCCTGAGCCTGCCACTTTTTATTGTCTGTATATCGACAGGTATGCTCATCAAACTAATACGAATTCGAATTGCGAATCAGTTGCAGGCGGCCCAAGCCCAGGCAGAACATAGCCAGAGTGAGCTCCATGTACTTCAGTCGCAGTTAAGTCCTCATTTTCTGTTTAATACGTTAAATAATCTGTATGGTATTTCGATTTCGCAACCCGACAAAACACCATCCCTATTACTGAAACTTTCCGAACTATTACGCTACTCCGTATACGACGCTAAAGATCTGTTCGTCCCACTAACGAATGAACTGGCTTACATCAATAATTACATTGAGTTTGAAAAATTACGTATCGGTAACAAACTTGCGTTAACCACAAGTATCGAAAACGTGACTAATACAGAGATTCGGATTGCGCCGATGCTTCTGATCGTATTTATTGAAAATGCATTTAAACACGCGAAGAATTCGATCCAGCAACCTATTGTGATTGATATTTCGCTGAAACTGTGGGGCAATTCGATTCTATTTTCGGTCAAAAATTCGTTTACCAGAGCCGAAGAAACAACTGGTGGACTAGCCAAAAGTAGTGGCCTGGGCCTGGCCAATGTTCGAAAACGGCTTGATTTATTATATCCGAATGCACATGATTTAGCCATTCAGGAAGCCGACGGGTTTTATATAGTACAGTTACAGCTTCGAATCAAATGAAAAAAGCAACCTGCCTGATTGTCGACGATGAGCCCATAGCGCGGGAAATCATTGAAACCTACTGTAAGCATTTGCCGCAACTAATCGTCGTGGCCTCCTGCGATAATGCGCTCGATGCAAAAACGGAATTGCAAAAACAGCCGATCGACATTCTATTTTTAGATATCAACATGCCTGTTCTTAGCGGCATTGCGTTTCTGAAAACCCTGAAAAATCAGCCACAGGTAATTTTCACAACGGCCTACAAAGAATACGCCGTTGATGCATTCGATCTATCCGCTTGCGATTACCTTCTCAAGCCCTTTTCCCTCGAACGCTTTATTGTCGCCGTCGACAAAGCGTTCGATCGTTTACGGCCTGCCCCTACCCCAATTCTCATAGCGAACGACCCAAAATCGGACGACCACACCTTCGTAAAAGCGGATGGAAAAATCTATAAAATCCGGCATGATGAGCTTCTTTTCGCTGAAGCCAATGGGAACTACACCAAGATCAATACAACGGCCGGTACGTTGATGCCCGGTATGACTTTTTCGAGTTTTATCAGCTTACTCCCTATAAATCAGTTCATTCAAGTGCATCGCTCGTTTGTGATCAACAAGGCTAAAATCAGCCATATTGAGGGTAACCGAGTTTTTATCGACACATACGAAATTCCTATCGGCAGTAATTATCGAGAGGACTTTTTGAACGTATTGGGCGTGTAGCTAAATTCAGTAAATGTACTTAGCTGGCTTAGGCTTTATAGTTGACAATCGTTTTTTATACACCCAGATGGAAATCAAAATACATCAAATCGGTAATGTTAAAATTGCAGAAATTATTTCCGAAAACGTCATCATGGCTACGGTAGATGACGGGCTGGATTTAGTAGGCAATGTATATTATCAGGATTTCGACCGGATCATTATTCACGAGAAGGCTATCACCAACGATTTCTTCGATTTAAAGACTGGGATAGCGGGTGAAATCCTGCAAAAATTTTCTACGTATCGAGTCCGGCTAGCCATTGTAGGCGATTTCAGCCGCTATCAGAGTAAGAGTCTGAAGGATTTCATTTTTGAAAGCAACAAATCGAGACAAATCAATTTCTGTCAGTCCGTAGCCGACGCAGTTGCCAACCTTTCAGCGTACTAATTACTTGTAAATCACAGACAAAACTTACTTGCTCATGAAAATGTCGGCGACTGTCAAAAACACATTTAACCAGCATGAAGCGACCGTGCAAACGAACGACGATGCAAAATCTGTCCAGATTTCAGCCAAGGCGTCAGGCTACGGCTCGTCGGTAAATGGCGGAGAACTGCTGCTACTTGCTTTAGCGACTTGCTTCTGCAACGATATTTATCGGGAAGCCAGCAAACGGAACATGGCTGTATCCGGAGTAGAGGTTGTTTGTACAGGCGAATTCGGTGCGCCGGGCGAGCCAGGCCGTAATTTCCAATACAAAGCCACAGTCATTGCCGATGCATCGGCCGAAGAAATTGATGACCTAATTCGGTACACTGACACGGTTGCTGAAATCCAGAATACCTTACGGAAAGGATTAAATGTTTCGCTGACGAACTGATTATCTGTAAGATACTAGGTTGCAATAATCAATTCGATCTCATTATCGTGAAAAACCTGCTTGTGTTTTTCTTCGATACCACTGTCTGTGATAATGTAATCAATCAGCGAGAGCGCTCCCAAACTGGCAAAAGCGCTTCTACCCATCTTGGTTGAATCAGCAACCAGGTAAGTCGTATCGGCCGCATCAATCATCGCTTTTTTAACAACCAGGTCGCTGAGACTCGGGTAGGTTAAGCCTGACTTTAACGAGATACCCGCCGTCGCCAGAAATAACTTTTGCACATTGATGCCTTTGAAAAAATCAGCCGCTTTTTGTCCCGTTAGCGACAAAGTTGGTGGCTTGAACTCGCCCCCGGTTACGATGAGTTCAATACCGGGTTCAGCGCCAAGCATCATAGCGATATTGAGCGCGTTGGTAATGACTGTCAGGTTTTTATAGCCCCGCAGTTTTTTAGCGATTTCAGTGGTTGTTGACCCCGAATCCAGAATGATGCTATCGCCACTTTCAATGAATTCCAGACACTTAGCGGCAATCAATTCTTTTTTGTCGATATTCTCCTGATTACCAAGCGAAAACGTTCGAACTTGATCTTCTACGTTTTTCAGATATGCCCCACCGTGCTCCTTCGTTACGAGCCCATCTTTTTCCAGTTTATCGAGGTCCTGCCGGATGGTTACTTCCGTCACTTTAAAAATGCGGGCCAGGTCGATTACCTTGGCGGAACCATCTTCTTTCAATAATTCGAGTATTTTATCCCGACGTTGATTCGGCAGCATACTAACTTCTTTCATTTCTGGATTTTCCAAAAGTAAGGAAAAGATTCTTTCTCGCATCAATGCTTCTACAAACGAAACCAATCAATACATTTCGAAAGACCCATCCCCTATTCGTTTTACTGAAAACACGAGAATCTTCCCGAAAATAACTGCTTATTTACAGAATATGCCAGAGGGCTTCGGTAAACTAGAAACGGATTACTTACGAACTGCAACGATAAATAATCGAGGAAAAGGCAACAGGGCTGTGCCATCGGCAAAAGTGGGATAAGCTTGCGCAATTGCCTCCTGATACCGTTCGAGATAGGCAATTTTCTCCTGTTCATCGAGCGGGGCCAGATAGGGTTGCAGACCTGTCCCTTTAAACCATTCGACAATAGCAGCGACTCCCCCAGCGAGTGGATGATAATACGTTGTTCGCCAGATGTCGAGGGTAAGCGTTCTCTCGTTGAGGAACTCATAGTACCATTCTGCTTTTCGCCGGTCTAGCCGATGCTGTGCCTCAGTCAATTTTTCTGCCCATGGCCCTTCAGCAGCCGTTTCCCGCATGAGCCGATGGGCTGGCTCATCGAAATTATCAGGCATCTGTACGGCAAGGGTGCCTCCTGGTGTCAGTTTATTGAGAAGCGTCGGAAATATGGATTCATGATTAGGCACCCATTGCAGGGCTGCATTGGCGAGAATTACATCAAAAGGCCCTTTGTTCTGCCAGGCAGCAATATCCGCTACCTCAAACGGAATAGCAGGCAGTCGCTTTCGAGCCGCGTCAATCATATTCTCAGAACTATCCATTCCGGTAATTGCGGCATCAGGAAAGCATTTATAAAGTAATTCCGTCGAGTTACCAGGACCACAGCCTATATCGGCTGCTGTTTGTACGTTTCGGGTTGGTATTCGGGCAAGTAAGTCATAGATCGGGCGATTTCGCTCGGTTTCAAATTTGGTATATTGTTTTGCTGACCAACTCATAAGCTACTTCTGTCGTGTTTTCTAATAAACCCCATTCGGGACAATAGTTCTAACGGATCCTGCTAAACTAGACAATGCATAAATCAAAAGAAATGCAAAGCTGTGCATAAAAATCAGGTTAATGCAGGCTTCCATGAGGGCATTAAGTAGTACAATAGAAAGAAATAGAAAGAAATAGAAAATAAAAAATAGCCTTTTCAGGAGAGTACAGGAGGGTTACTCTACCTTCTCCGAATTACCTTTAACCATATTATTTAGCAATTTTTCGTGATACCCTTCTTTGTATACGAATAAATCTACCAATATGTGTCCAATTCTAACCCTACAGCAATTACGGCTATTTAGTTTAGCCTTTCTTTTGCTTTGTTTTTCTTTTGCACATGTCCACGGGCAGGGACGCGCTGCCTCGATTAGCGGTAAAATCACGGACGAGACCGGGAAACCGTTACCAGGGGCTTCCGTTCTGGTGAAGTCAACGAAAAACGGGACCATCTCGAATCAGGATGGGCAGTACACCATTTCAGCCGAAACAGACGCAGTACTAGTAATTAGCTCCATCAGTTTCGAAACGCAGGAAATTCCGGTTACGAACCGCTCGGTAATTGATGTAACAATGCAGCCTTCCAACAAAACCCTGAACGAAGTGGTGGTAGTGGGATACGGTACGCAAAGCAAACGCGCCATTACCGGGGCTGTAGCGTCGGTTGGTTTCAACGAGTTTAAAGACCGTTCCTTCAGCAACATTACGCAGTCGCTGGCGGGGAAAGTGGCTGGAGTAAACATCACGCAGGGACAGGGTGCACCCGGTGTTGCTCCCATTATCCGCATTCGGGGAGTTAGCTCCATTACGGCGGGTACTACGCCGTTATTTGTCGTCGATGGAGTGCCGCTTGAAAATTTCAATCTCAATCTGATTAACCCACAGGATATTGAATCGGTCGATGTACTGAAAGATGCCTCCTCAGCCGCTATTTACGGTTCGCGCGGAGCCAATGGCGTTGTGCTGGTAACAACCAAACTGGGTAAAGTTGGGAAGACGAATATAAGTGCGGGTTATGAATATGGTATTCAGCAGGTTACACGTAAAGTGCCGCTGATGAACGCCCAGCAATGGATTAATTATTATATCGATGCCCATAATAACGCCTGGGTCGATCTAAACCCCACTGTCAATAAAGCATCAGACCCCAACAGTGTTCGTTCGGCGGCCTATCGGATTCCGGAAGATTTTATCAATAACCCGCAGCAATTCGGCAACGGTACTGACTGGCAGGATGTTATGTTCCGAGTCGCTCCTTCTCATAACGCGCAACTGTCGGTTTCGGGTGGTACAGAAAAAACCCAATTTTTGTTTTCGGGCGCTTATCTGGACCAACAGGCCGTTCTGGATGAGAACTACTACAAACGACTCTCATTACGTACCAATATCAAGCACAAAGTTTCGGATAAATTCAGCCTCGGCCTGAACCTGGGTGCTACGTCGATTTTCGACCGAACGGAAGGAACGCAGGGTAAAAGTGATGTGATCAGCCTCGCCCAACAGAGTGACCCTATTTTCCCGGTTTATAACGAGAATGGCAATCTGGGCTATCGCGATCCGAATTCGGTCTGGAATAAATACCTGGCCTACAACGACCTGAATCTGTGGCATCCGTATTCGCTAACCCGGTTTTACCATAAACAAAATAAGTCGTTCAATACGCTGGCAACGGCCTTTGCAGAGTACTACATCACCGACGATCTGAAGTTTCGGACAAGCATCAGCGGCAACCTATTCAACACACGGCTAAACTCGTATCGGGTTAAGAATCAGGGATATGGCTATTCGAGTCTATTGCCTGCCGAAGGGAACGTTCAAACAACCTATATGCTCAACTGGCTATCGGAAAATACGCTTACATACGACAAGCAGTTTGGCGACCATAGTGTAAATGTACTGGCGGGCTATAGCGTTCAGAAACAACGGGATGAGTTTTCTACCGTTACGTCGGGGAATTTCCCAAACGACCTTGTCGAAACGTTGAACGCGGGTGTGGTAACGAGCGGCTCGAGTACGGCTTCAGAATGGGCGATGATTTCGTATCTGGCTCGGGCACAGTACAATTACCAGAATAAATATTTCCTGACAGGAGCCATTCGTCGGGATGGGAGCTCTCGATTTGGAACCGATACGCGCTGGGGTTATTTCCCTTCGGTATCGGCAGGGTGGCTGATTTCGGATGAGAATTTCATGAAGAATGTTAAGTTGATAAATAGCCTGAAACTGCGGGCCAGTTATGGTATTGCCGGGAACAACCAGATTCCAAACTATGGTGCTATCAGCTTACTGGGTTCATCCAACTACGTATCGGGTTCTACGCTGGCGTCGGGACTCGCGATCGGTAACATTGCCAATACTGGGTTGAAATGGGAACGTACAGCGCAATTAAACATTGGTCTGGATGTCAGACTGTTAGGCGACCGAATTGGGCTATCAGCTGAATATTATAATTCGATCACCCGCGATATGCTCCTGAACGTGCCAGTCCCTGATATTTCAGGTTTTTCGACGCAGTTGACCAATATTGGCCGGATGCGCAATCGGGGTATTGAGCTGAATCTGAACACCAAAAACACAACAGGTAAATTTGGCTGGACCACCGATTTCAACTTTAGTCTGAACCGGAACGAAGTGCTTCAGCTGGGCCCCGGCAATGCGCCAATTATCTATACGGACTACGTTGTAGCGGTAAAAACCGAAGTAGGTCAGCCAATTTCAAATTACTTTGGCTACGTAGTAGATGGTGTATTTAAGAATCAGGCAGCTGTCGATGCCTATCCGCACTACAGCACCACCAAACCCGGCGATCCCATAATCCGCGACGTCAATGGCGATGGTAAAATTACGGTCGATGATCGCACGAATCTGGGAAACTATCAGCCTAATTTCATGGCGGGTCTGACCAATACGTTCACCTGGAAAGGATTCGATTTCTCCTTCTTCCTGCAAGGTTCTTACGGCGGAGAAATTGTCAATCAGAATTTCCGGTATCTGGGTTTCTGGAACAACGGTCGAAACATGTTTGCCAATGTTGATAACCGCTGGCGGTCGGAGTCGAATCCCGGCGATGGCACGCACTTCCGCGCAACACTCGGCCTAACGGGTTTGCAGGATCAATTCCACAGTCTGTGGGTCGAAGATGCGTCCTTTACGCGCCTGAAAAACATCCGTATTTCGTACACGCTGCCGATGAGTCTGATGAGCAAAACACCGTTCAAAGTGGCTCGCGTGTACGTGAACGCTGAGAACGTGTACCTCTGGAGTTCGTACACCAACTACGACCCCGAGAACACAACTTATGGAGCTAGTACATTCAGCGCCGGAGGTAATGGATTAAATGCATCGGGCAACGCACCAAACGGTGCATTTATCGGCGTCGACTATGGTTCGTATCCCCTGCCTCGGGTGATAACAATGGGCTTAAAGGTTGATTTTTAGGATTTCTTCACCCCTCTCCTAAAACAGGAGACGGGCTAAAAAAAAGCTAGACATAAAATCGTATGAAAGCTATAAAACCTATTCTCACAATCCTTTGCATCGGGCTTCTGGCTATGGGTTGCAAAGAATCGTTTCTAGAGTTGGCTCCCCTCTCCAACCCAACCGCCGACAATTTCCGGTCGAAAGACGATTTTGAACTGGCGGTCAACGCAGCTTACGCATCGCTATACAATATTTATCATCCGGAAGGTTCGGTTTCGTACGCCAACGAGCAAATGAGCGACAATGCCATCGTGTATAATATTTCGGGGATTCAGGCCGACAAATGGCAGTTCAAAGATTACAGCCTCACTACGTCGAACACGATGGTGTATCAGTTCTGGCAGGAGTATTACAAAGCCATTTTCAACGCCAACATTGTGCTGAACAAAATTGAGGGTGCAAGTCTGGACGCGGCATATAAGGATGGGGTAAAAGCACAAATGATGTTCCTGCGTGGATTGTACTATTTTAACATGGTGCAGCTCTGGGGCGATCTACCCCTTGTGACCACTCCCCTAACCGGCGAAGAAAGCTATGCGGTTCTGCGTTCTCCACAAAGCGCGGTTTACGATCAGATCAAAAAAGATCTTACGTTTGCTGTCGACAAATTACCATTAGCGTCGGCCATCACCATTGCCGGGCGAGCGTCGAAAGGGGCTGCGCAGATGGTGTTGGGTAAAGTGTATTTGACATTGGGCGATAAAGCCGCTGCGGCTACTGTACTGAAAAGCCTGTATGATAGCAATCAGTATTCACTCCTGCCGAATTATGCCGATTTATGGGGCCCTAACGTAAAGAATACGAAAGAATCGATTTTTGAAGTACAGTTTCTGGGAGGCAATGCGTCGGCACCGTTCAGCCGATATTATCAGATTTTTTACCCCAACACCAACACGCTGGGTTTCTACGGAGGTGGTATGAATCAGGTGACAGACGACCTGTATAACGAGTACGAAACAGGCGATCCTCGCCGGGATGTGTCTCTCACAACGGGTTACAACAATGCGGGTACGTTTGTGAACCAGAAATATACCATCAAATGGACCGATACCAAAGCCACCCAAGTTGGCGGTAACCCACTGTCTAACAACAATTTTATGATACTACGCTACGCCGATGCGCTACTGCTGCTGTCGGAAGCCACCGGCGATGCGACGTATTTGAATCTGGTCAGAACTCGCTCGAAATTGCCCAAATTTGGCGATGCGACGTATCCATCGGCCAAGTATTCAACGCTCGATTTAGCCATCGAACACGAACGTCGGGTAGAGTTAGCCATTGAATTCAATCGCTGGTTCGATCTCAAACGAACAAATCGCGCCATTCCAGTCTTGAGTGCCAAAGGTAAAGCTATTACTCAGACTAAATTGTTGTGGCCCATCCCACAAATCGTTCGTACTCAAAACGAAGCGATTACCCAAAATCCGGGATATTGATTCTGGTTTTAATTCCTATACCGGCAGGCTGATACAAGTTTTATCAGCCTGCCGGTATTAGCTTATCGAGTGATACCAACACTGGTTATCGCTCAAACTGAACAAGTACTAAATTGCCCATTGGCAACGACTATTTATGGAAAAATCAACTATGCAGCAGGTGGTTTTATTATACGTGTTGACACTGTTTCCATTGATGCTGTTGGCCCAGAAGCCCGTACCGGTAAAACCTCGCATACTCATCAGTACCGACATTGGCGGCACCGACCCGGATGATAATCAGTCCATGGCCCATTTCCTGATGTACAGCAACTTGTTCGAAACCGAGGGGCTTATTTCATCCCCTTCGTATGGTAAGGGTACGAAACAGCAAATGCTGGACATGATTGATCTTTACGAAAAAGATCTCCCCAAACTAAGCCAGCACATCAGTAACTACCCATCACCCGATGCATTACGCGCCGTGTGCAAACAGGGTCGACAGGGGTTGGCGCCTTTTAAAGGGTATGCGACGGCTACTGAAGGGTCAAACTGGATTATTAAATGCGCACAAAAGCCTGGTAAACAACCGCTTTGGGTGTTAGTTTGGGGTGGTCTGGAAGATGTAGCCCAGGCACTGCACGATGCGCCGTCGATTCAAAATAAGATCAAGGTTTACTGGATTGGTGGTCCAAACAAAAAATGGAGTGCCAACAGCTATGCCTATATCGTGAAGAATTTTCCGAACCTGTGGTTCATCGAAGCCAACGGTTCCTACACAGGTTTCTTTTCCAACACAGGTGTCCCGGATAGCCTCAATACGCACAACTACTACGACCGATACATCCGCGCAACCAGCCATCTGGGCAAGGATTTTAAGAAATATTACCAGGGAAATGTCAAGATGGGTGATACACCGTCGCTACTGTATATGATGGATGGCGACCCCAACGATCCCACCAGAGAAAGTTGGGGAGGTAGTTTTGAAAAATTTACGCATAGCCCACGCCATATTTTCCAGCGTAATACCACCCTTTCCGATACGGTACGTGTCTATTCGATTATGGAATTCCGTTTCAAGGGACCTGTAGTCAATATTCCAGCGGATTCAGTTTGTTTTACGATGTCAGTTAAAGCCGGGATCGGCGTACAAACCTGGCCGGGCTACTACCTGGGCAACGGTAATTATACGATCCTGTACATTCCTAAACAGACCGAAACGCTATCTTATACACTTAGTTCGCCCATTGCTGGTTTCCCACAGCAAAGCGGCCAATTCGTGGTCAATACGAATTGGCCGGGCAAACGGGAGGCTGATGATTATATCCTTGGCCCCAACTGGTACACCGACCGGCGCGATCCTGCGCTTTTTAATGGCATCCAGCAGGGCGGCAAAACCGTGTTTAAATGGCGCAATGCAGCCTTATTGGACTGGGCTAAACGATGGTCGTGGTTGCAATAGATTAGTAGGAATCTGCGATTCCGGGAGATTGATAAAATCATACAGACCGACGAAAAAATCATACACAGAATCGCTCCGAAAAAACGCATTCTTTGTACATGCGAATCTGTACCGTAAATCGAATCCTACTGCCTGCCTTAGTATCTATTGTTCTGTGGGCTTGTGCCACGAAAGAGAAAGCAGTCGAAACTAATCCAAACCAACTGAAAATTTCTGAAAATAGTCGCTTTCTGTCAGTTGGCGATAACAAGCCATTTTTCTGGCTGGGCGATACAGGCTGGCTACTCTTTACCAAACTTACCCGCGAGGAAACCGAAACCTATCTGGAGAATCGGAAGCAAAAAGGGTTCAACGTAATTCAGGTAATGGTACTACATACACTAGGCGCCACCAACGTGTATGGCGATTCAGCTCTGACCAATAAAAACATTGCGACGCCAAGGATTACAGAGGGCGCTTCGTTCAGTGACTCAACTCAGTATGATTTCTGGGACCATGTCGATTTTGTGGTCGACAAAGCGGCAGAAAAAGGTATTTATATGGCGCTGGTACCGCTTTGGGGCAACAACATCAAAAGCAAACGCGTCAATCCGGAACGAGCCAAAGCTTACGCCGATTTTATCGCCAATCGCTACAAAAATCGGCCGAATATTATCTGGCTGGATGGTGGCGACATTAAAGGCAGCGATTCGCTGGAAGTTTGGAAAACCATTGGCCGCACAATCAACCAACTTGATTCTACGCACCTGATTACGTTCCATCCGCGCGGAAGGGCTTCATCGTCGGAGTGGTTCCATCATGAGAATTGGCTGGATTTCAATATGGTACAGTCGGGTCATAAATCGTATGCACAGGATACCTCGGCTAAAGATCGCTGGCATTACGGCGAAGACAACTGGCGATATATACAGGCTGATTTAGCGCAGAAACCAACTAAACCCGTTATAGACGGAGAACCTTCCTACGAGCAGATTCCATACGGACTACACAACCCCAAAGACCCTCGCTGGACGGCAGATGATGTGCGTCGGTACGGGTATTGGTCGGTGCTGGCGGGGGCGTTTGGCTATGCCTATGGGCATAATTCGATCATGCAGTTTTATAAAAAAGGCGATAAGAAAAGTTCGTTCGGTGCCATTGATGATTGGAAAACAGCCCTTAATGCACCAGGAGCCGGGCAGATGATTCATCTGAAAACCTTGCTGCTCAACCACTCCTTTTTCGAGCGCGTTCCCGACCAGACTCTCATTGCAAATCAAGGGATTCGCTACGATTATCTGATAGCCAGCAGAGGTCCTGATTATGCAATGATTTACACCTACACTGGCCGGAATGTCAAACTGAACATGGGCAAGATTCCAGGCGAAACCGTAACAGCTTCCTGGTTCAGTCCGCGCGATGGAAAAACGACCGCCATTGGCGATATACCAAACACAGGCATACAGGAATTCAATCCACCCGCAGAGCCCAGAAACGGGAACGATTGGGTATTAGTCATTCAGAAGAAATGAACGCAGATGTTAAACCCCACCCCAGCCCCTCCCCTGTTAGGAAAGGCTTCACTATCAGACTTTTAATGTCCATTTTTTCGAAAGAGGGATTTAGGGTGGAGTGCTTTGTATTTATCCTCCTGATTACGCTCAGTTCCTGTTCGAAGTCGGTTTATATGTTCACGTCATTTCATGAGCCGGCGAATGAGGGGTTACGGATGCTCTACAGCTATGATGGCTGTAAATGGACAGACCTGAATCGTACGTTTCTGAAACCTGAAATCGGTACTCAGAAGGTGATGCGTGATCCATCAATTGCGCAGGGGAAAGACGGTACCTTTCATTTGGTCTGGACCAGTAGCTGGAAAGATGATAAAGGATTTGGTTATGCCCGTTCCAACGACCTGATTCACTGGTCGGAAGAACGATTTATTCCGGTGATGGAACACGAACCGACAACCGTAAATGTGTGGGCTCCCGAATTATTTTACGACGACGAAGCCGATCAGTTTGTAATTACCTGGGCCTCAACCATTCCGGGTCGATTCGAGCGCGGTGTCGAAGAAGAGAAAAATAACCACCGGATGTATTTCACGACGACAAAAGACTTCACGACGTTCTCCCCCACCAAACTCTTCCTTGATCCAAAATTCAGTGTCATCGACGCTGTCATTGTCAAACGAAAACCTGCTGATTATGTGCTTGTTCTGAAAGACAACACTCGCCCGGAACGGAACATCAAGGTAGCTTTTGGTACGAACGCAACTGGACCGTATACCAACGTTTCGGCACCCTTCACGAAGAAATTTACCGAAGGACCATCCGTCGCTAAAGTTGGCAGCGACTGGCTGATTTACTTCGACTCATATCAGGATAAAACGTACGATGCCGTCAGGACGCGCGATTTTAAAACTTTTACGGGTGTAAAGTCTGAAATCTCAATCCCCGAAGGTCATAAACATGGTACCATTTTCAATGTAAAAAAGAAGATTTTGACGGGCTTGTTGAAGTGATTTTGTCAGTTCAATTCCCTGGCCTGTGTCCTCACAGGCCACTTATGCGTCAGCCAACACAACCTCCGGTACAATGGTCTGTGAGGACACAGACCTCGGAGAAGCTGCATATGAACATCAGAATGAAACGTAAACTCTTAATCATTTTTCTACTCTCTCAACCCTACTTTGCTCTAGCTCAGCAGACCGAACGACGCTACCTGTCGGGAACAGGGAACGATCGTACCGTAAATTGGCAATTTTACTGCACCGCCGGACAGAACTCGGGGAAATGGACGACGATACCCGTACCGTCGAACTGGGAGTTGCAGGGGTTCGGCAAGTACAATTATGGTTTTGCTAAAGACAGTGCAAAGGGCGAGGAACAAGGCTTATATAAATACGAATTTCAGGCGCCAGCCTCATGGAAAGGCAAACGCCTGAACCTTGTTTTTGAGGGTGTTATGACTGACACCGACGTAAAAATCAATGGTAAATCGGCGGGCGCTATTCATCAGGGCGCATACTACGCGTTCAAATATGATGTAACGAATTTGATTCAGTATGGAAGCTCCAATTTACTGGAAGCGACCGTTTCAAAACACTCGGCTAATGCATCGGTAAATGAAGCCGAACGAAAAGGCGATTTCTGGATTTTCGGCGGCATTTTTCGGCCAGTTTATCTCGAAATTCTCCCGGCCGAACATATCGAACACATAGCAATTGATGCTAAGGCAAACGGCTCATTTACAGCGCAATTACAAGTAGCAACAAGCAGTAAAGCCAGCGACATATCAGCCCAGATCTACACATTGTCCGGGCAGAAAGTGGGAACGCCGTTTACGGCAAAAACTCAATCTGGCAATTCACTCGTTACGTTATCAAAAACGATTCCGAAGCCTAGTTTGTGGACTTCCGAAACACCTAATCGCTACAACGTTGAATTCAAACTACAGCAGGCTGGAAAGACCATTCACATCGTGAGAAAAACGTTTGGCTTTCGAACGGTGGAAATAAAGCAGCGGGATGGCATTTACGTGAATGGAACCAAAATCAAGCTGAAGGGCGTGAACCGGCATTCGTTCTGGCCGGAATCGGGTCGGGCATTGAGTAAAAAGGTGAGCATTCTGGATGTGAATCTGATGAAAGACATGAACATGAATGCCGTCAGAATGTCGCACTACCCGCCCGACGATCATTTTCTGGATGTCTGCGATTCACTAGGCTTATTTGTGTTCGATGAACTAGCGGGCTGGCACGGTCACTACGATACCCAAACGGGCACCAAACTCCTGCATGAACTCATTACGCACGACGTCAATCATCCGTCGGTCATTCTCTGGATCAACGGCAACGAAGGTGGTCATAATCGTGAATTAGACGCGCTCTTTGGCAACGAGGATATCCAGAAACGTCACGTGCTTCATGCCTGGGAAGATTTCAACGGCTTTGATACCCAGCATTATCGGGAATATAATTACGGCATTGGCAATTACAACCAGGGCCATTCCATTACGCTACCCACTGAGTTTCTGCACGGTATGTACGATGGCGGTCATGGAGCGGGTTTAGAGGATTATTGGGAAGCAATGTGGCATGATCCACTGGCAGCCGGTGGATTTTTATGGGATTTTGCCGATCAGGGTATCGTACGTACCGATGTAAAGAATGGCAAAGGACTGCTCGATACGGACAAAAATCGCGGGGCTGATGGCATTGTAGGACCATACCGAGAAAAAGAGGGCAGTTTCTTTACCATCAAAGAAGTATGGTCGCCGATCAGGGTGGAACGCCGGGAGATTACCTCCACATTCGATGGTACATTCCAGATTGAAAATCATTACCATTTCACCAATACGTCGCAGTGCTTATTTACCGGGAAACTGGTGAAAGTCTCTGGGCCAAACGACCCGGTTAAGGCAGTAGAAAAAAAGTTTTCCGTTACCTCTCCAAGCCTGAAACCGTTTGAAAAAGGATCACTTAAAGCAACACTTCCTACAGACTGGAAAGCGTATGACATCCTATATCTGACAGCTACCGATCCGTTCAAGCGAACGTTATTTACCTGGAGTTTTCCGATTTCGTTACCCGATCAGGCAGTTTCGTCACTGGTCAAAACAGAGGGCGCGGGTAATATATCCTTAACGGAAACAGACTCACTGTATACCGTTGCGGCAGCTGGCATCCGGCTCGATTTTAATAAACGGAATGGTGCACTACATCAGGTCGCCAATTCTGCGGGAGTGATTCCGCTTACAAACGGCCCAATTTTGCAGGAAGCTGTTACCAATTTCAAAAACTTCACCCACCATACCGACGGGAAAGCCCTTATCATCGAATCGACATTCGATCGAAAAACGGCCTACAATACATTGCAGTGGACTATTTATCCGTCGGGTTGGGTAAAGATGAGGGTACGCTATTTTCCGGATGCCTATTTTACGTTTATGAACGGCGTCAATTTTTCATTCCCCGAAACTGAAATGAAGGCTGTTACATGGCGAGGAAAAGGGCCGTATCGGGTCTGGAAAAACCGAATGAAAGGCGGCACGCTGGGCGTCTGGCACAAAGCGTATAACAACACCGAAACCGGTGAGCAACCACTGGTTTACCCCGAATTCAAAGGGTATCATGCTAATCTATACTGGTGCAGATTTGAAACATCAAGCCAGCCCTTTACAGTAGCTACAGAGAACGAAGATGTGTTTTTCCGACTCTTTACACCCGCCTGGAAAACAGATCAGTGGCATAATTACGAACCCATTTTCCCATCGGGTGATCTTTCGTTTATGCAGGGTATCAGCAGTATTGGCACCAAAACGCAACGGGCCGAAACCACCGGCCCAATGGGTCAGAAGTACGCTTTTTACGATTACGAAAAAGAACCCGCCCGCGCTATCGAAATGACCTTGTATTTTAACTTTTCGGGAAAATGAAATGTCGGGTTTAGGAACCCGACACCACAGATCATGCAACGACTGTCTGCTTTATTAGTACTCGCCTTTCTCCTTCCCTCGCTCCTTTTCGCGCAGGCTGAAATCTGGGTATCACCAGATGGATCGGATGCAAACGTGGGGACAAAGGATAAACCGCTGGCCAGCCTGCAACTGGCGGTTCGGAAGGTTCGGGAACTGCGTCGATTGAATGACCCGACTATTTCACAGGGGGCGCATATTTATCTACGAAACGGTCTGTATGCACTAAACGAAGCTGTATTTATTCGTCCGGAAGATTCGGGAACGCCTACAAGTCCAACAGTTATTGAAGCGGCTCCGAACGAAAAGCCCGTTTTGAGTGGTGGTATACTGATTAAAAAGTGGCAAAAGCTGAAAGGGACGGTAGCAGGCTTACCAAGGGATGCGCTTGGAAAAGTCTGGGTTGCCGACGCACCGAAAGTTGGTGGGCGATTGGTGGAGTTCCGGCAGTTGTGGGTCAATGGCGAAAAGGCAACACGAGCCAAAGACACACCCTATCCGTTGATGAACCGGATTCTGTCGTGGAATAAACAGGAACAAACCTGCTGGATTCCGGCACCTGCCTTCGGTGATCTATCCAAAGCCGATGGGCTGGAAATGACTATTCATCAGTGGTGGGCCATTGCCAATCTCCGTATCAAACAAATGGATGTACAAGGTGATAGCGCGAAACTATGGTTTCATCAACCCGAAAGTCGTATTCAGTCTGAACATCCGTGGCCTGCTCCCTGGTTTTCGAAAGAAACGGGTAATTCAGCGTTTTATCTAACCAATGCCATCCAATTTTTAAACCAACCCGGCGAATGGTTTCTGGATACCAAAACCGAAAGGCTCTACTACATCCCACGGCCGGCCGAAAATCTTGAAACGGCACAAGTAATCGCACCCATTCTCGAAACATTGGTACATATCACCGGAACAATTGATCATCCGGTATCGAACATATTGATCAAAGGCATTTCGTTTCAGCACACAGGCTGGCTGCGACCATCGCAACAGGGGCAAGTACCGCATCAGGCCGGACTGTACATGCTGGATGCCTACAAGCTGAAAATACCCGGAACACCCGACAAAAAATCGCTGGAAAATCAGGCCTGGATAGGTCGTCCGGCTGCGGCTTTGGCAGTAAATTTTGCCAATCATACGACTGTTGAAACCTGTCGATTTGAGCATCTGGCGGCTACCGGTCTGGATTATCACAAAGGCGTTCAGGACAATCTTATTCAAGGAAATCTGTTTAAGGACATTGGCGGAACGGGCATACAGGCCGGCGTTTACGCAGATGAAGCTACCGAAATTCACTTGCCCTATAATCCGGCCGATCAGCGGGAAATCTGCACCAATTTAACAATCAGTAACAACCTGATTACGAACGTAACGAACGAAGATTGGGGCAGTGTTGGTATTGGCGCGGGAAACGTCAGAGGCATTACGATCGAGCATAATGACATTGGCGAAGTAGGCTACAGCGGGATTAGCCTGGGCTGGGGCTGGACACGTACCATCAATGCTATGCGAAACAACCGGATAGTAGGCAATCGGATTCATCACTACGCCAAACACATGTATGACGCAGCGGCCATATATACCCTTTCCGCGCAACCTGGTTCAATCATCGCCGAGAACACCATCGATAGCGTTTACAAAGCTCCTTACGCCCACTTACCCGCCCACTGGTTTTATTTATACACCGACGAAGGCTCGTCGTATTTCACAATAAAAGACAACTGGACGCCTTCCGAAAAATACCTGCAAAACGCGAATGGTCCGAATAATATCTGGACAAACAATGGCCCACACGTTGCGGATAGCATTCGAATCAAAGCGGGACTGCAACCAGCGTATCGGCATTTGCTTCAGGAGAAATCGGCCGCTGACCATTTGTGGCGTATCAATAAAGAAAGTCCGGTTATCGTCGAACTAACTGTCCCGAAGGGACAATCGATTGATAGTGAGCAGATAAAGAAAGTAATGGCGCAAAATAAAGTTCGCCCGGAAGCGCTGTTTCAGTGGCAAAATCATTTCGTCATTTTCGATAAAGTGCAAGACGTTTTTGTGCTGGGCGAACGACTGAAATCTGCCTTTCCAACGGCCAACGTCAAAACCTACTACGACCTGTTTTACGAATTCAATCGGAATCGGTGCGCTACCGGACCAGTCGCAGGCGAGTGGAGTCATACAATTTTGACAGCCAATCTGGCCGCCGACCCCAAGCTCCAGCAGGAATATCTGGACTATCACGCTACGCAGTTTGAGAAATGGCCGGAAGTGTCGAACGGCTTTTGTAATGCGCACTTTCAACAATTGCTTTTGTACCGAAACGGACGGCAGTTGATGCTGGTGATCAGCATTCCGAAAGGCGAACATTTAGACAAACTCAACCCAAAAACAACCGAAAACAACCCCCGCGTCGATGAATGGAATACGCGCATGAAGAAGTACCAGGAAGGGATTCCAGGCACAAAACCAGGCGAGGTTTGGGTGGAGTTGAAAGGAATAAAATAAGAAACAAAACCAATGTTACGATTAGGTATTTTAGGATTAGGCGAAGGACGTAGTACGATGTCGGCGGCATTGTCGAGTCCGAACTATGAGCTGGTCAAAATTTGCGATCAGAAACTGGAATTGTGTCAGCAACGAGCCAAAGAATTTGATTTCCAGAACTATACAACCAGTTACCAGGACTTACTCGATGACCCAACAATTGATGTTATCGCGATTTACACCCCCGATCACCTTCATGCAGAGCATACCAAACTGGCCATGCTCCATGGCAAACACGTGGTTTGCACAAAGCCGTTTATCGATGATTTATCGAAAGCGAAGGAGTTGATTGAGGTGAGCGAAAAAACAGGCAAAAAAGTGTTTGTGGGCCAGAGTTCCCGCTTTTTCGAGCCGATGAAAAAGCAGAGGGCCGATTATGAAGCTGGTCTCATCGGCGAATTAATTACTATCGAAGGCTATTACCACGCCGACCATCGCTGGTTTCTGGCGAAAGGATGGTCGCTGGAAAATGCGTTCAAATGGCTTTATGGCGGACTTAGCCACCCTGTCGATTTTATCCGCTGGTATCTACCCAATATTGAGGAAGTGATGGGCTACGGAATGCTTAGTTCCAACGGGCGGAAAGGCGGCCTGAAAAATGCGGATACGATGCATTTCATTTTCAAAGCCACCGACGGGCGAATTGCCCGCGTGAGTGGTGCCTACACAGGTCCTGTTCAACCCGTTGTAAGAGATTCCGAAATGAGTTGTATTCTGCGTGGTACAGAAGGCTGCAGCCAGGCCGATTATATGGATTTACGTTACGCCATCACAACCAATACGGGCGAAGAAATCGTGCAGACCTGGGAACACAAACTGAAGCACTATTTCCGGTTTGAAGGAAAAAGCCATCACGCGGGCGAGTACCAGAACTACCTCGATTATTTCGCTACCTGTCTCCAGACCGGCCAAACGGCGTATCCGGATATTCGGGAAGGCATCGGTACAGTAGCGTTGCTTCAATCAATGGACAAATCGCTGCAAACTGGTCAGCCTGTGAAGGTACAGGACGTATTGAGTGAGCATGGATTATCATTCTGATTCCTGAAAATCAATGAATAAAATCACTGACCGCTTAACTCCGCTGGATTATGGCATTGTGCTGGCCTATCTGGTGATTCTGGCGATTATTGGTTATCGGGTCAGTCGACCGAAAAAAGGACAGACCGACGAAACGCTGTTTCTGGCGAATAAGTCGTTGGGCTGGGCGAGCATTGGATTCAATATGTGGGGGACCAATGTCGGCCCGTCGATGCTTTTGGCCTTTGCGAGTATTGGCTATAGCACCGGAATTGTAGCTATTAATTTCGATTGGTATGCGTTTGTTTTCCTGTTTTTGCTAGCCATTGTATTTGCCCCCAAATACCTGGCAGCCAACGTAATGACCATGCCCGAATTTATGGGCAAACGCTACGGTGAATCGACCCAAACCATTCTGGCCTGGTACGCACTGATCAAAATCCTGATTTCGTGGCTTTCGTTAGGCTTGTTTGCGGGTGGTTTTCTGGTCCGTCAGATTCTGGGTATTCCGATGTGGCAGTCGGTGATTGTACTGGTATTATTTGCCGGATTGTTTGCGTATACGGGTGGGCTCAAAGCTATCGCCCGCGTCAATGTGTTCCAGATGATTTTGCTGATTGGTGTCTCCCTAACCCTTACTGTTATTGGTATCAATAAAATTGGCGGACTGGAAGCGGTCTTTCAGAAAGCTCCGACTAACTATTGGAGTCTGATTCATCCGGCCAGCGACACTAAATATCCCTGGCCCGCTATTCTGCTGGGTTATCCGGTGGCGGCTATTGCGTTTTTCTGTACCGATCAAGCGATGGTGCAATCCGTGTTGGGTGCCCGAAATCTGGAACAGGGACAGTTAGGTGTCAATTTTATTGGCTGGCTAAAAATCCTGTCGTTGCCGTTATTTATTCTGCCGGGCATTCTGTGTTTCATCCTGTTCCCAAATCTTAAGAATCCCGACGAAGCCTACATGACAATGGTAACAAATCTGTTCCCGCCGGGTATGAACGGACTCGTTATTGTGGTGTTGATTGCGGTGTTAGTCGGCACGCTTGGTTCGTCGTTGAATTCGCTGAGCACCGTATTTACAATGGACGTATATGCGCAGAAAATTAATCCAAAGGCTAGTAATCAAGACATTATCCGCGTTGGACGCATGACCGTACTAGCTGGTTGCCTGTTTGCGGTTCTGATGGTGTTGGCTATCGATAGTATAAAAGGGCTCAATTTATTTGATGTTTTTCAATCGGTACTGGGCTTTATTGCTCCTCCCCTTTCCGTCGTTTTCCTGCTGACGGTTTTCTGGAAACGTACCACTCGAACGGCCGTAAATTCCATTCTGTCAGTCGGTTCGGCGTTCAGTCTGAGCGTCGGTGTGCTTTATTTATGGGTCTTTCCTGCTGATCAGTATTCTTTCTGGCCGCATTATCTGTTGCTCTCGTTCTCAATATTTGCCACATTATTTCTGGTGGCCATTCTAATTTCGTTGTTGGATAAAAACCCAACGGTATATACACCCGAAACGATTAAAACAAATGCGATTGCCAAACCAACCCAAACCGTCCGGATCGCCTGGATTGCGTTGGTAATCACAATGGTGGGGTTATATATCGCTTTTCACTAGCTTTTTCTCAGATCAATTAATTGTCATTTTGAGGTTCCTCCTGGCTACCTTAATTACTATGAGATTCTTGTTATGTATCATTAGTTTTTTAGCGACTCTCCTACCCTGGCGTGTTAGTGCGCAGCCCCCAGCTAAACAGTCTTTTACGCTCTGGTATAAACAACCAGCCAGCCAGTGGGTAGAAGCGTTGCCGATTGGCAATGGCCGATTGGGAGGAATGGTGTTCGGCGGCCTCGAAAGCGATCATATTCAGTTCAATGAAGAAACACTCTGGACGGGTGGACCGCGCGAGTATCAACGCGAAGGGGCAGCACAATACCTGCCGCAAATTCGTCAGTTGCTGGCCGATGGAAAACAAGCCGAAGCCGAAAAGTTGGCCCAGGAAACATTCATGGGTCGACAGAGTAACGAGGAGGGCTATGCCCAAAAGAAAGTTGATTGGTTTGCCCGCGTTCGGAATCTAAGCAACACCCAGGCGAATCCTGCTGCTGCTACGTTCAACGATCAGACCTGGAAAACGATGCCGATTCCAACCGTTGATGGATGGGAAAAAGAGGTGCTGGAAGGATTGGATGGGGCTGTCTGGTTTCGCACCACGTTCGATCTGCCCAAAGAATGGATTGGAAAAGACGTCGTACTCGATATGGGCCGAATTCGCGATCAGGATTTTACGTATCTGAACGGCGAGCTGATTGGCTCTGATGAAGGAATTGCTAAAAACCGACGCTACACAATTCCGGCAGCAAAGCTTCGGGCAGGCAAAAATCAATTGGCGATTCAGGTTATCAACCTGTTCGATAAAGGCGGTTTTATCGGCGTGAAAACCAGTCAGCCAACGTTTGTTGTTTATCCAGTTGGTCAGAAATCGACTGATGGCGTTCCGCTTAGCCGCCCGTTTAAATACTGGATTCAGGATGATGCGCCCCCGGCTTTTCCACGCTATCAGGCCGATTACCAGCCTTTTGGCGATCTTTGGCTAACCTTTAAAGATCAGGGAAAGGCAACAAATTATCGACGCGAACTAGATCTGACCAACGCGCTTTCCCGTGTTACGTATTCGGCCAATGGTGTGAGCTTTACCCGCGAGTATCTGGTCAGTGCCCCGTCTCAGGTCATGGCTATTCATCTGACGGCCAACCAGCGCGGAAAAATTAGTTTCCAATCTTCGTTAACTAGTTCGCACCAGGGCTTTTCGATTCGCAAAATTGACAATCAAACGATTGCCTTATCGGTTCAGGTGAAGAATGGGGCATTAAAAGGGGAAAGTCTTCTCCGTGTCCAGACGAAAAATGGGAAGATACGTGTAGCGGATAACAAACTGGTAATCACTAACGCTGATGAAGCAACACTGTATCTGACCGCAGGTACCAATTTCAAAAACTATAAAGACATATCTGCCGACCCTGCGATGATGAGTCAGCAGCCGTTACAGGCGCTAGAGGACAAAACGTTTGATGCAATCAAGGTCTCTCACGTGCAGGATTATCAGACCTATTTTAATACGTTGTCGCTTGATTTGGGGCACTCAGCCAATGAACAACTCCCCACAGATGAACGACTGCAGCGTTTCGAGAAATCGTCAGATCCCTCACTGGTAGCTTTATATGTCCAGTACGGCCGGTATTTACTGATTTCCAGTTCGCGTCCGGGAACCCAACCCGCTAACTTGCAGGGCATCTGGAACGATTTACTTACGCCACCCTGGGGCAGTAAATACACGACAAACATCAATGTAGAGATGAATTACTGGCCTGCCGAAATGCTGAATCTTTCGGCCTGTCACGAACCTATGTTTACCGCTATCGACGAGATGGTTGTAGCGGGCAGAAAAACGGCCCGAGCGCATTATAATGCACGTGGTTGGGTGCTGCATCACAACACCGATCTCTGGCGCGGTACAGCTCCGATCAATGCGTCGAATCACGGCATCTGGGTGAGTGGTGCTGCCTGGGTTTCCCATCACCTTTGGGAACATTACCGCTACACACAGGATCTGTCTTTTCTGAAAAATCGGGCGTATCCAGCTATGAAGGAAGCAGCTCGCTTTTTCGTGGATTTTCTGGTGAAAGATTCAAAAACGGGTTGGCTCATCAGCACGCCATCTAACTCACCCGAACATGGCGGACTTGTCGCCGGCCCTACGATGGACCATCAGCTTATTCGTGATCTGTTCAAAAACTGCGTCGTTGCCAGCGAAATACTGGCTACTGACGGGGCGTTTCGCGACACCTTAAAAACGATGTATACCCAGATTGCACCAAATCAGGTTGGTAAACATGGCCAATTGCAGGAGTGGCTTCAGGATGTTGACGATCCGAAAGACACGCATCGACACGTATCACACCTCTGGGGTGTTCACCCTGGCACTGATATTACGTGGGATGAAACTCCCGACCTGATGAAAGCCGCCCGTCAATCGCTGCTGGAACGGGGTGATGAAGGAACAGGCTGGAGTCTGGCCTGGAAAATCAATTTCTGGGCGCGTTTCCACGATGGGAATCATGCTTATACTATGCTCAAGTTGCTTTTCCGCCCTGCTATATCGCCCGAGGGCACAACGGGTGGTGGCTCCTACCCCAATCTGTTCGATGCGCACCCGCCTTTTCAGATTGATGGTAACTTCGGCGGAGCCAGCGGCATTGGCGAAATGATCTTGCAAAGTCAGGGGAAAACGATTGATTTGCTCCCTGCCTTACCGACCGATTTGCCAACCGGCTACATCAACGGCATCTGCGCCCAAGGCGGATTTGTGCTCAATATTCGCTGGCAGAATGGTCAGTTAAGTGGCGTTGAGGTAACATCCAAAGCAGGGCAGCCTTGCCTGTTACGCTATGGGAATAAGCAGGTTCGTTTGACGACCGAAAAAGGAAAAACGTATCAACTGAGCGGAGAGTTGATACGTTTGAACTAGCATCTTCTATGATAATCTTCCTGAGTCAATCAGGGCATTTGCTTGTTTTTTAGTTGCCCGGAATGCTTCTCTCTACGACAACGCTCGGAGCAATAAGTTACCTCATTCCACACGTTTTCCCACTTTTTCCTCCACGTAAACGGGCGCTGGCAGACAGGACATATTTTTTCAGGTAAATCAGACTTTTTATACGACTTTTTCTTCATAAATAGCTTCGCCCCGTCCTTTTACCAGGACTACTATACCTGTGAAAACGTAGTAGGGATCAGAAACATCCGGGTAATATTCGATACAATACGAGCATCCGTAAACTCAGGTACAGAACTAATCTTTTTCCATTCCGGATCGCTACCGAAGGTTTTCCAGTTCTGGTCATGCTCCTCCATATTATCGAAGGTCAGCATGTAGGTCAGATTAGGTCGCATGGGGCCAATGAGCGTTTCGCCAAAAAACACAGGCGTTAATCCTACCCGTTTGAATATCGCGATTTCGCCCCCCTGATTGAACATTTCAATCTTCTTTCGGCCAGCCGTTTCATTATGGCTTTCGTAGCGACGTAACTCAAAAATACGCGCCTTTTTTTCAGGCACCTCCAGTTTGGGCATGAGCGTAAATGCCTTCAGCAACGAACTTTCAATACGTTCATAAGCGGGGGCAGTCGCTTCGGCAGCTAAGTATTCTGCACCTGCCTGCTGATAGTCAGCATCTTTAGCCAATTTATCGGGCGTATTAAAATAATCGTCCAGTGAATTGAATGGAATTACGACAACCAGTTTGGTAAATCCCTGCGGGAGATATTCGGTAAAAACACCAATGTTTTTGCTGCCCAGTCGATTAAGGGCCGGGATGGCGGCCTGTTGCCAATAGGCTTCGACTGCCTTGCGTTGTTTATTGTTTTTCAAGCTGTAAATCCGCAGTTCATAAAACTCTGGATTTGCGTTTTGCTGAGCCTCCGAAGCAGCTCTAGCTGGATTCAATGGGGCAATAGCGCTAGTAACAGTACTTGTAAGAAGAGAAGCTTTTACGAACGTTCGTCTTTTCATAGAATTGGGAAATAGCATGGGGCATGGGGGTAAGATCAGAGGGTAATCGTAAAGACTGTTTTACCCTCTGACCTTACCCCCATGCCCTATGCCGATTAGCTTAAAATATTCCGGCAAAAATTGACACATTTTTTCACCTCGGCCACCGAATTCGATCCCTCGGGCACTTTATATTCCAGTTCGACCGCAGCCGGGAACGTATATTTCTGTTCGCTCATCAGTTTCAGCACCTCTCTCAGCGGTGTATCGCCTTGCCCCCAGGGAAGATTTCCTTTCCCATGATCCGCCGTCTGACGATCTTTGATGTGCATACTGGAAATTCGCGTATGTTTCTGTTTGATCAATCCCAGCGGATCGGGCTGACCAGCCGCTATGTAGTGGCCCAGATCGAAATTCATCGCGTTGGCTGGCGATTGCGCCAGGGCCGTATCCCAGAACGTTGGCGTTTGCTGCTCATGGCCGTGATAGCCGACGCGAATGCCGTGTTTTTCAGCCATCTTACCAAGTTTCAGCGTATGTGCATCGTTGGCTGGATGTTCGAGTGTCACCTGATTAGCCCCCAGCGTTTTGGCGGCCTGCATACCATAATTGATGTCAGCATCGGAATTCTGCATACCAAAGGCATCGGGCTTGAAGCCGTAAATCTGTACACCCGCCTGGTTGTACATTTTCTTCAACTGTTCGAACTTACTCATCGACGCCGACGCTCTCCATTTAGCCATTTCCTGCCGATAGGCTTTCTGCTGCGTCTCCAGTTCCGTTAGCGTTTTCTGCTCTTCGTCCGTTAACGTCTGGTTTTCGCGTTTTTTTCTCATCAGCGGAAACATCACCTTCATATCGACTGAGCTTTTCGGAGCACCGGCAAAGGTTTCGGCCGGGCCGCCCATCAACTCAATGGCATTTATACCACTATCAAGCACATATTGCAGGGTAGCTTCGGCGCTTTGATCGGGCATATCTCGAAATGAGTATGTAATTGTCCCAATCTGTACGCCTTTCAATACTGAATTGGGTTTGTCGCCCAAACTGCGAATCAGGACAGGCATACCAAAAACTTTGCTGTTGCTGACAACTATGCCCGATATGAGGGCAGCTGTAGTGCCTAAAAACTGACGACGCGTTGACTGATTTTCCATATTTTCCAGTTAAGATTAAAGGTTCTTTATTTTAATATTTCGAAACCAGACACTGGTGTTCCAGTCCTGTAAACCAATTCGTCCGGTAAACTTCCCGTTGGCAAAGGGTATGCCTTTTTGAGCTTTTGCAGCCACGCGCTTTTTCCAATCAGCGCTGGTAACGTCGTGTTCCTGAACTATGAACCCATTGATCGTGACGGTCAACTTATTCTTTTTCAGCGAAACATCCATTTTGTTCCAGCTTCCCAGCGGCTGCGGCTCCTGAATCCGTACGTCGGCAATGCCAAACAGATCGCCGGAACTGTGCGGATGTTCTACGGCTTTCTGGTACAGAGCGTCATCACCAACCTGAACCTCAAGAGCTGTCGTGTAAATCTTCTCATTCTTAGGTGATTCTTCGACAAAGAAAAAGAAACCGCTATTGGTATATTTTTCGATTTTGAATTCGGCTTTAAAGTCGAAATCACCTTTAAAAACAGCGTCAGTCGCTATATCACCTGCATCGCGAGGAGTAGCGGTGGCCGTTTGGGGAACATCCAGGTGCAATACGCCCTGTTCCACTTTCCACGACGCCGGGGTGCCTTTGCCGTTATATTTATGCCATCCGGTAAGGTCTTTACCATTAAACAGGAGCTTCCAGCCCTCTTTCTTTTCCTGAGCCGATAATGTATTAAGCGCTTGTGCCTGTACACCTCCCTGAGCCACGCACACCAGAAAACTAACTATTGATACTTTGAGGAACATAAAACTTGATGGTTGAATCTCTATAAGCGAACCCTCGGGATAAACTCCTCATTGCAACGAAATACTCATATCCAGGTCTGTTCCGACACGGTCACATCGAGTACTAAATCGCCCGTATGTTTGGTGGCTTTGGGTTCAAATAGAATCAAATGGACCTCTTCGTCGCCCGTTCGTGGCCGGTGCTCGACTCCTCTGGGCACAATCAGAATTTCGCCGGGGCCAGCCTCAACAGTATGATCCCGAAAATCCATAATAAAACGCCCTTTGAGAATGTGAAACAGTTCGTCTTCATGCTCATGACTATGCCAGACAAGAGCGCCCTTCGCTTTGACAATCTTGACGTATTGGCCGTTCAGTTCGCCAATTATATACGGATGCCAATATTCCGTGAAGCTTTCAAATTTATCGGCCAGGTTGATTAATGAGATCATCTAAATGATTTTTATCGGTTATCGTGAAGTCTAAACTTATCAGATGATGTAAAAATAGTTGATGTTTCGCAGCCAATTTCGGTTATGATCGTCACCAAAAAATGAAAGTTGGCCTAACTTTTAAGTCGGGCTACTAGTTTACATGAAAGTTACTTCGTTTCGAGTAGGCACATGTTGTCTGGTGTCTTGTAATTCAACTTCTATGACTGGCCATCTATCGTTTTTCCAACTAATAGCTATACTTTCCCGTCTATACAACAAGGGGGTTATCTTCCCATTATTTGTTCCTGATATACATATAGCAGGCTTTACTGCGGCTAGACTGTCCACATCGTATCAAGTCGTTTGTCATGTCAGATGTTAGTCCAGATCCCTATCCATTTTTACAGGGCGGTGGAGAGATGGGGGAATTCATACGATCCTACGACTGGTCAAAAACGTCGCTGGGTACTCCTGGCGATTGGCCTTATAGCTTACGGACCAACATCAGTAACATACTTCATACCCACCTGCCAGCATTGGTCCTTTGGGGATCTGATCACATTTGTTTCTATAATGATGCGTTCACGCCCAGCCTAAATTTGGCAAAACATCCGGCGATAGGCAAGCCCGCGCGGGAAATATGGCCAGAAAGCTGGGATTTTGTCGGCCCATTACTAGAACGTGTATTGACTACAGGTGAGCCGGTAACCTTTCAGGATACGCCCGTTACGGCCTATCGAAATGGGCGGTTAGAGGATGTCTACTGGACATTCGCCTATAGTTTGGCGCTGAACGACCAAGGAGAAGCCGCTGGTGTGCTGGTCAATTGTATAGAAACCACAAAGGCAGTCGTTGAACGCAAGCGACTCATTGAGGATGAAACAAAACTCCGTTCTATCTTAACCTCAGCCCCAGCCGCGATTGGTGTATTTGTCGGTCCGGATCTCATCGTTGAGAACCCAAATCAATTGTTTATTGACCTGGTTGGAAAAGGGCCGGATATAGAAGGAAAATCATTTCGACGCGTTTTTTCTGACGTCTTACAGGAAGATCAGCACTTTCTTCAGTTGCTGGATGGCGTACTAACCACAGGCCAACCATTTCAGGCTTCGGATGTGGAAGTGGTATTTAAAGGCGAAAAAAACAAGACATACTATTTTAACGTGACCTTCACTCCGCTCTTCGATGAACACGGAAAGGTATACGGTGTATTAGATGTAAGCGTCGATGTTACGCAACAGGTATTGGCCCGAAAAAAAGTTGAAGAAAGCGAGGCCCGTTTCCGCGCCCTTATTGCACAGGCACCTGTAGCAACTGGCCTGCTGGTGGGCCGGGAACTGGTGATCGAGGAAGTCAATGAACCAATGACCAAGTTCTGGGGAAAGGGACCAAACGTGATTGGGAAAACCTTCGCCGAATTATTGCCTGAACTGGAGTCTCAGCCATTCATCAAAATTCTGGACGAGGTATACACCACGGGTAAAGCATACCATGCTACGGCTGATCGCTGCGATTTAGTCATTGATGGTCAACTACAAACGTTTTACTTCAATTTCACCTATCAGCCAATTTTTAACGACCAGGGTGAGGTATATGCCATCCTAAACATGGCCATCGATGTAACTACTGAGATGCTTATTCAGCAGCAACTCCGCGAAAGTGAGGCATCGCTTCGGGGAGCTATTGAATTAGCAGAATTGGGTACCTGGACTATTGATACGGTAACCGGGGCCACCCAGCTTTCTCAGCGCTACTGCAACTTGCTTGGACTTGACAATAGAGATACTAGCTGGCAAGAGATGATGAGCTGCGTGGTTGATACGGATCGAAATCTGGTTACCAACGCCTTTCAGGCGGCTCAACAATTGGGTTCTAAGGGGAAATTTGAAGCTGAATATTCTGTTATAAATGCCAAAACCGGAAAACGCAAGGTGATTCATGCACTTGGTCAAACCTATTTTGACGACGCGAAAAAACCGGTTCGTATAGCTGGCACAGTACAGGACGTAACCCTTGAACGGGAGTTACAACTCGCCCTGGAAAATCTGGTACAGGAACGGACAGAAGAGTTGGCCGCTACCAACGAAGAACTGACTGCCACCAACGAAGAGCTGAGTGCTACCAATGAAGAGTTGACCGAATCGACCGATTTACTTATTCGGTCGAACGAAAACCTACAAAAATTCGCTTACGTAGCCAGCCACGACTTACAGGAACCCTTACGCAAGATTCAGCAGTTTGGTGATCTGCTCAAAACGTATTACGCCAATTCAACTGGCGATCAATTAAGCTATGTAAATCGGATGCAGTCGGCGGCTAGTCGGATGTCGATGCTCATTAAAGATTTGCTCAATTTTTCACGCATCTCAACCCGTCGCGATACGAGTAATATATTGTCTCTTACTGAGATCATCGATACAGTATTGACTGATTTAGAGCTCGTTATTACCGAAACGGGGGCTCAGATTCAAATCGATCCATTACCCAACGTTTCGGGCGATCCTTCGCAAATGGGTCAGCTTTTCCAGAATTTACTCAGTAACGCTCTGAAATTTAGTCGGGTCAATTCGTCGGGTGCTCCAACCATTCCACAAATTGCGATTCGCTATCAATTGGTAGCTGCCAGCGATTTGCCGCCTTCGGTAAAACCAGGTCGGTTTTCCGTTTTATATCATCGTATTGATGTAATGGATAATGGTGTAGGCTTTGACGAGAAATATCTGGATCGCATTTTTCAGGTCTTCCAACGATTGCATAGCAGAAATGAATTTGCCGGAACAGGGGTGGGTTTAGCCATTAGCGAGAAAGTAGTTGCCAATCACGGAGGGGCCATTACAGCAACAAGCCAGCTAGGACATGGAGCTACGTTTAGCGTGTATCTGCCAGCGGAAAGACCAGATATTACTTCATAGATTTTGACTTAATGCACACTCTTTTGCCTTTTCTGCTCGCCATGATAGCAGCCATCGTGTTGCTGAACATGTGGGCTACTCAGCTAAAAATTGCGTATCCAATTCTATTAGTAGTAGCCGGGCTACTTGTCAGTTTCATGCCAGGGCTACCCCGAGTACGCATCAACCCTGACCTCATCTTTTTCATATTCTTACCTCCGCTCCTCTTTGAAGCTTCCTGGACGATCTCCTTCAAAGAGATGAAAAAATGGTGGCGAATTATTGGCAGTTTTGCGTTTCTTGTCGTGTTTTTCACCGCCTTGTCAGTAGCGATAGCGGCTAACCATTTTATTCCAGGATTTACGATTGCCTTAGGATTTTTATTGGGCGGAATCGTATCCCCACCGGATGCCGTCAGTACTGGAGCACTTACCAAATTTGTAAAAATCCCCAAATCCACGTCCGCTATTCTGGAAGGAGAAAGCTTACTCAATGACGCTTCTTCACTGATTATTTTCCGGTTTGCTTTGGTAGCCGTTGGTACGGGTCAGATCATCTGGCAACAAGCAGCTCTGAGTTTTTTATGGATGGTAATCGGTGGTGCAGGTATCGGCTTGCTATTGGCCTGGGTTTTTGTTCAGGGCCATAAACGGCTTCCTCTCGATGCCCAATCCCATATCGCCCTGACGCTGATTGAGCCTTATTTTATGTATTGGGTAGCCGAGGAACTTGGGTGTTCGGGCGTACTGGCGATTGTAAGTGGTGGTCTGTTTATGTCGAGCAAACGCCTGATTTTCCTCGACAGTGCCAGCCGCATTCAAAGCTTCAGTGTCTGGGAAAGTTTTGTATTCATCCTCAATGGCATCGTCTTTCTGATCATTGGTCTGGAACTTCCCGAAATTGTCGATGGCCTGCGCTCGGAAGGTATTCCGTTACGTACTGCTATTAGCTATGGCATATTGGTTACAGGTGTATTGATTGGCGCCCGGATGATAAGTTCCTATACCGCCTTATTAGCTACAATCCTCTTTCGACCCAGTGTTATTCCACGTGCTCGTACCAGAAAAAGACGTTGGCTAATACCCACCCTGTTAGGCTGGACGGGCATGCGGGGTGTCGTATCGCTGGCAGCAGCTTTAGCAATCCCAATCACGTTAGAAAATGGCACGCCTTTCCCACAAAGGAATCTCATCCTGTTTATCACGTTTGTAGCGATACTACTTACCCTTGTTGTTCAGGGACTTACGCTTCCTTTTATCATAAGCCGAACCAACGTGTTTGAAGACTTAGTCGATGAGGAATCAGACGGACTGATGCGACAACAAATGAAACAGGGCCTCAAGCAGCATGTTTTTCAGTTTATGAAAGCTAAATATGAGTCTGATCTGGATGGGCACATCGGGCTGGAGAAATTCCTGAAGCAGTGGGAAGAGCGATCAAAAGCGACCGACGATAGCTGGATGAACGTAAAGACCAAAGCAATTTTTGTGGAACTACTTGAAAGTCAGCGACAGTATCTCACCGAACTCAACAAAGACCCTAAGATTGACGAAGAGATTATCCGTCAACAACTGTATCAAATTGATCTGGAAGAAGAACGGTTGAAAATCATTTGATACCGACCCAAAATCCTGTTTAATAATTAATTCGGCCAGCGTTTTCTAATCAGTCCACAGATTTAATGATGGGCTGATTTTTTATTTATATCCTCCGAATTACAACCCTATTTTTTTCACTGTTTTTACTTTTCTCTCAATTGTTTCGATCAATACTTACGGATAAAAAGAGATGCTAAAATAGGCCATGAATAATGGCGGAAATCACCCGTTTATCGCCGTTTTCGCCCCCTATTTCTACCCTCGAAATGCCGTAAATTTGAGCTATAATCAAACAAACAACAACTACGGCCATGACACAAATTCGTTCGTTAAACACAGCTCCTAAAACCATGAAAAAAACGAAAATCACGTATTGGGTATTAACTGGTTTGTTCGCATTTGTTATGGCTGGCTCGGCCATTCCTAATATCATGGTTAACGAAATATCCGTACAGGGGTTTCGTGAAATGGGATATCCGACGTATATCATTCCGTTTCTGGGTTGGGCCAAATTACTCGGGGTGGTGGCCATTCTGGTTCCGGGCTTTCCGCGCCTTAAAGAATGGGCGTATGCCGGTCTTATCTTCGACCTGTTGGGTGCTACGTATTCCGTCGCGAATAGTGGCAAGTCTTTCGGGGAGTGGTCGCCAATTTTTATTTTTGTGGCGCTGGGTTTTGGTTCGTATTTTTTCTATCACAAGAAACTCAAAGCAACCACTTCCGATCCATTGGAAACAATTCAAAACAAAGTTCAGTTAGCTGCTTAACCTTTGATACAAAAAACACTGACTCCAATAAAGCCAGTGTTTCCAAATTAACCCATAAATATACTTATTACACAAAGGCACGTAGCAATCTGTATGCCAGTGTGTTAATCAAAAAACGTCGACCCACTCAGGATCGACGTTTTTTATGCGTAACAAGTATCGATTGAGTTAATTTAGTCGCCTTTTAACAACAAGTTGACAAAATATCCTTCCTCATCCTGACCATAAGCAACAGAATCAACGGTATAGTCTAATGCGTATACGGTATGCCATTGTTTTTCGGTAAAGGCCGAAAATGGACGTTTAAATGGATCCATCATCCCCTCTATATAAACTCGTTCTTTCTCACGAGGGACAAACGGCATTGGATCAACCCAAAAATCAGGCAAATCTTCAAAGGCAGAACCAGGTTGAATAGCATCCGAAAAGACACTAATTTTTGTCCGTATGAGACTCATAATCAAGGAAAATTGAGCATCATATAATTCAAACTAATACGCCTTAAAAATCAAGATGACAGTTTGTCCAGCCGTCGTCAAATCGAGTACCAAACTGTTTATAGAAGCCTATGGCGGGTTCGTTCCAATCCAGCACCTGCCACATCATACCCGTGCAATTGGTTTCACGCGCCATTTCGATGGTCGCATCCAGTAATAATTTTCCAACGCCATACCCCCGGAACGCTTCGGTTACGATGATATCTTCCAGATACAGGCGTTTTCCTTTCCAGGTCGAATAGCGGAAGAAATACAGTGCCATACCCACAATCTTCTTATTGTCAGAGTCTTCGGCCATTATCATACCGAAGAGGGGATTCGGCCCAAAGCCATCTAAGGCCATTTGTTCAACTGTATTGGTAACCTGATCGGCAGCTCGTTCATAAACGGCTAATTCCATAACCAGCTCGAATGCTTCGGGTATATCTTCGAGCGTGCCGGGGCGAATGCTAATCATATTTTGTTCGGTAGGACTAAGTTTTTTAGGTGACTATAAGTTTGTAGCAGTAGTTGAATAAGGGTGCAAGATACAGAATAAACCTACTTTCCTTACGCTATAACAAACTTCTCCCATTTGTCCAATGCCGCCTGAAAATCGTCGGGTAATTCGGAGTCAAACTGGAGCCATTGGCGGGTCCGGGGGTGCGTAAAGCCAAGTGATTTTGCATGCAAAGCCTGTCTGGGCAATAGCTTAAAGGCATTATCAACAAAGGCTTTGTAGCTTCCGACTGGGTTGCCTCGTAAGATTCGGTCACCTCCGTACATGGCATCATTGAACAGGGGGTGACCAATGTGTTTCATATGCGCCCGAATCTGATGCGTGCGACCCGTTTCCAGATTACATTGCACGAGTGCTACATAACGCAAATCTTTCAGGGTTTTATAATGCGTAACGGCCCACTTGCCTTTTGTTTCGTCGTCGTAAATCGCCTGTACTTTCCGGTCGCGGACCGAGCGACCAATGTAGCCGGTTATCGTACCATCGGCAGGATTCGGAATTCCCCAAACGAGCGCGTTGTACGTCCGCTCAATTGTATGCTCGAAAAATTGGCGTGCCAGGTGCGTCATGGAAAATTCCGTTTTGGCAATCACCATCAACCCCGATGTGTCTTTATCGATTCGATGCACCAATCCCGGACGGATTTCGCCATTGCGCGAGGTAGGTAAGTTCTGAAAATGATACACCAGTGCATTCACCAGCGTGCCGTCCCAATTTCCGTGCGCCGGATGAACAACCATTCCCGCTTCTTTATTCAGCACCAATAGTTCATCGTCTTCGTAGACAATATTGATCGGAATGTTTTCCGGCTTGATTTCGGTATCGCGGGGCGGGTGCGACAGCGAAATCGTGATCACATCGGAAGGCTTAATTTTATAACTGGCCTTGGTGGGCTTATCGTTTACCCGAACGGATTCTGCATCAATAGCCGCCTGAATTTTGGTTCGGGTTGCGTTTTGCAGTCGATCCATCAGGAAGCGATCTATGCGCAGCAAACTCTGCCCTTTGTCGACCACAATGCGGTGGTGTTCGTACAATTCTTCCTCTTCCGAAAATTCGTCAACCGCTTCGGTCATAATGGGATGATCTCAAATAGTTTGGCAAATTTACGGGATGAACCACGATTTCGCCGAACACTGGCAAACGTTTCCAGCCAATTCACCCGTACAATGGCTCGATGATCCCTTTCCGGAGCCGGTAAATATCCGGCTGGCTATCAAACGCGATGATCTGCTTCATACTACCGTATCGGGGAATAAATGGCGAAAACTCAAATACAATTTGCTGGCTGCTCTCGAACAGGGTTTTGATACGCTACTAACGTTTGGTGGTGCCTATTCAAATCATTTATACGCCGTTGCAGCTGCCGGACGGGAGTTTGGCTTTAGCACAATTGGCATCGTTCGAGGTGAAGAATTGGCTCAACTTCCTCTGAATCCGACGCTAACGTTTTGCCAGTCGTGTGGCATGACGTTGCACTTTATCAGCCGAACCGATTATCAGCATAAAGAAGAGTCAGCCTTTTTGGATCAATTGACGCAGCAATTTGGGCGCTGTTATGTGATTCCCGAGGGTGGAACCAACGAACTAGCCATTCGAGGAACGGCAGAAATTCTCCCTGAACTAATCACCCAGTTGAGCGATGCACCCGACTATGTTTGTTGCCCAGTAGGAACGGGTGGTACTGTATTAGGTTTGGTGCAATCGGTGCCGGTTGGCACAGAGGTATTGGGATTTGTTGTACTGAAAAGCGGTTCGGGTTTCAAGGTTCAGGCTTCAGGTTATGAGTCAATTGCAAACGAAATAAACAACCTGAAACTAATCTCTGATTACCACTTTGGTGGTTATGCGAAAACGACGCCCGAATTACTACGTTTTATCCAGAAATTCGAACAAAAAACGGGTGTTTTGCTGGATCAGGTGTATACGGGCAAAATGATGTACGGCATTTACGACCTCGCCCGAAACGGCTATTTCAAAGACGGCTCATCGGTTGTCGCCGTTCATACGGGTGGTTTGCAAGGGCGCACTCCAGATTTGAATGCTGCGAATCCGTAAAAAACGGCTAATTTTCTCCCATGGAAACGATTTTCACTACGGAGCGCGTCCGACCTTTGCTAGCCCGGGTTCGCGAGTTTGTCGAGACCGAACTAATTCCGCTTGAAGCTGGCTTTTCGCATCATAATCTAAGTGCCATAATTCCTGTTCTCGATCAGAAACGCGAACAAGTAAAAGCCGCTGGTTTATGGGGATTGGCGCTACCTAAAGAATCGGGCCCTGACGACGGACCGGGTCACGGACTGACCCTCTGCGAGTTTGGTCAAATCAGCGAAGTATTGGCGTATGCGCCTTTTTTCGGGCATTATGTATTTGGCTGTCAGGCGCCTGATATTGGCAATACGGAACTCCTTCACAAATTCGCGTCGCCAGAATTAAAAGAACGTTATCTAAAGCCGCTCATGGCGGGTGAAATTCGCTCTTGCTTCTCGATGACTGAACCTGATTTTGCGGGTTCAAACCCAACGCGAATGGCGACAACAGCCGTACGAGATGGCGATGAGTACATTATTAATGGTCGAAAATGGTTTACCTCATCGGCCGATGGAGCTGCGTTTGCCGTTGTCATGGTCGTAACAAATCCGGATGCGGCTCCGCACCAGCGCGCCAGTATGATCATTGTGCCCACAGATACACCGGGCTTCAACATCGAACGCAATATACCGGTATTTGGCGAAGCGGGAGAAGGTTGGTTTAGTCACGCCGAAGTGACCTATACCGATTGTCGGGTGCCCATTTCAAACGTGATTGCAGGCGAAGGAATGGGCTTTCGCCTGGCGCAGGAGCGACTGGGTCCGGGACGCGTTCACCACTGTATGCGCTGGGTTGGTAACGCCGAAAAAGCCCTCGATCTCATGTGCAAACGAGCAGCTACGCGTGAAATTGAGGACAATGTCATGTTAGGCGAAAAGCAATTCATTCAGGACTTTATCGCCGAAAGTCGGGCCGAGATTGATGCTTGTCGACTATACGTGCTCAATACCGCGCACATGATCGACACCATTGGTGTGAGCAATGTTCGCGAAGCCGTATCGGCCATCAAATTCTACGTTGCCAACGCCTTTCTCCGCATATTGGACCGAGCCATCCAGGTACATGGTGCCTTGGGTGTAACCGACGATACGGTGCTAGCAGCCATGTACCGACATGAGCGGGGTGCCCGCATCTGGGATGGAGCAGATGAGGTGCACAAACAAAATCTGGCCATCAGCATTCTCAAAAAATACGGTCTGGACATTCGGCAAAAAGCGAAAGAATTACAGCAGTTTCGTAAACTAATGGCGGCTGAACAGAAATAACCGATTATATTAGGTTTACTTAGTGTTAAAAAACAGTAAGCGTATGCCCTTACGGCTGATTATAGCGGACGATCATCCATTGCTGGTTGATGGGGTTCGGTTGGTGCTGGAAGAGATGGATGATGTAGAGGTATTGGAGCCGGTTACGAATGGTCGACAGCTGTTAGATCGTTTGCAAAAACAGCCCGTCAATTTGGTCTTGCTGGACTTGAATATGCCCCACATGGACGGAATTACGACGCTGACTGCTCTAAAGGAAAAGTTTCCACTCCTAAAAGTCATCATCTTCACCAGCTACGATCAGCCAAAACTAATCAAAGAGATGAAAGCGCTGGGGGCCAACGGATATCTGCTCAAAACCAGTAGTTCCGTCACGCTAAAGAATGCAATATCAGCGGTTTCGGCAGGTGAAACCTGGTTCCCAGAAGAAGCCCAGACGCCTAGCAGCTCCGAATCATTCACGGACGATTTCACGGTAAAATACCAGATTACAAAACGGGAAGTCGAAATCATCCGGCTAATTGTACGGGGCTACTCCACCCGCCAGATCAGCGAACGACTGTTTATCAGCGAATTTACCGTCAACGCCCACCGCCGGAATATTGCCAGCAAATTGGGTATCGATACGCCAATCGGCCTACTCAACTTTGCCAAAGAGCAGGGACTTGTTTAAGCATCAATCAGTTGGCGTAAACCTATAGAAAGTAGTTAGCGATAACTATTTCGTAGAGGTGTATAACACGGGAAATTTGGGGCAATTCCACGTTTCAAATTGTTTACGCCTATGAAAAAACCGTTGTTTTTTCGCATTCCATTTCTGTTTTTGACTTGTTCTTTGATGCAGTCCTGCATTAGCGTTTTCATGACAGAAGGTTCTGTCGATTTGGTTAAAAATAAATTTATTTAGTAGGTGATAAAGGGTTCAACGGGCCGGGCTTCCCAAAAGGCCAGGAACCGTACAAGTCGCCACCGATGAAGCCTGGTCAAGGCCTCATTGGCTATCAATTTCCCAATAGCCTACGGGTTCGACTAGCGTACGATTTAGGGCTACTTAATATTCAGCCAAGTCCGTTTGGACCAGATGGTGCTAAAGCTTATAATCGATCATTGAGTCTGAATGTAGGCTATCCACTCACTAAAATCGTAGACAAGTTCAAAAAGAAGTAAGAGGAATGTATGAAGTATGATATTGGTTCCAGGTACTTTACGCCTATATCCTACATACTACATCAACTATCCTATGCTTGCTCCTGATAGGCCACGGTCGGTTCGTGAAGGTGAAGAACTGAATCTGGTTCGGCTGAACGAATACCTCCGCCATTACGCTCCAAAGATGGGACAAGTGCTGGAGGTCAGACAATTTCCGGGCGGTTTTTCGAATTTGACCTACTGGCTAAATACAGCAACGGGAGAGTACGTCCTTCGCCGACCACCATTTGGAGCGAATATCAAAGGGGGCCATGACATGGGTCGGGAGTTTCGTGTGCTGTCGTTGTTAAAAGGGCATTACGATAAAATTCCAGAACCTATTGTTTACTGCGAATCTCCTGACGTACTGGGCGCACCGTTTTACATTATGAAACGGGTAACGGGAATTGTTCTACGGGCAACTATGGCCCCTACTCTGCAAATTGCTCCAGAACGGATGCGCCAGCTTTCAGAAGTCCTGGTCGATAATCTGGTAGCTATACATGGTTTAGACATTCATACAACCGGACTAATTCAACTGGGGAAACCGGAAGGATATGTACGGCGACAAGTGGAAGGTTGGAGTGGTCGTTATCAGAACGCGGAAACCGATACAGTTCCTGCGATGGACTATGTCGGTGAGTGGCTCCAGCAGCACTATCCACCTGAACAGACACCGACTTTTCTGCACAATGACTACAAATACGACAACTTGCTACTCGCTTCTACTGACGAAACAGGTGAACCAACCCCCGAAATCAAGGGCGTTCTGGATTGGGAAATGGCGACGGTTGGCGATCCGCTCATGGATTTGGGCGCTACGTTAGCCTACTGGTCAGAAGCGGGTGATAGTCCGGCTTATAAAAACTTCAACCTAACCTGGCTGCCCGGCAATCTGACACGCCAGGAAGTAGTGGATCGATACGCCAACCATAGCGGTCGCGACCTGACCAATATTCTATTCTATTACGTATTTGGGCTGTATAAAAACGCCGTCATCGCCCAGCAGATTTACGCCCGCTGGAAGCAGGGCCACAGCCAGGACGCCCGATTTGGCCATCTACTCCCCATGATTATCGAACTAGCTACAAATGCAGCTAAAGCCATAGAGAGTGAACGTATTTAATTTTTATAATCTCCTACCCATATTTCTGTTTAAACGCATCGCGTTGTTGTAGGTATTCCGCATCTTCCATGACCGTTAAATATTTTTTCTGAAAGATTTCCGCACTCTCTTTCTTCGTTTGGTCATGTTCTTCGGGCGCTACGTCTCTTCCATGTGCGCCACTTTGGCCTTTTTTATCATCAGGAACGGGACCAATGTATTTCTGTCCTGATTTATGATGGTAGTATCGTAAACTTCGCGTCATGCCCATTTGCAGGAATTTGCGGGCCATATCCATACCTACAAAATCACCTTTTTCTTTATAATCCAGAAAAAGCTGGTAGATTTTCTCCGAGGATTCACGGGCTATGTCGGGCGTTTTAAATTTCCAGTATGGCAAAATTTCTCCCTTATAGGGCTGTACTAACAGAACACCCTGCTCGCCTTTTCCAACTCGGTATAATTCAGGATGTTCACGCAGATTCAGCTGTCGATAATCGAGGTCGTAGTTAAAGGCACGGTTGTTTGCCGACATTGGTTTCACTTGATTTGTTGCTGATACCTATAACAATTTGTACGCCTTAATGGCTACAGACATGACGCGAAAAGTCTGTCGACCAGGTTCGCACTTATCCTTACCTTTGATCAACATTCTCTCACGAAATTATCTTTCTGATGGCGAGATTTGTTAATATGCATACGTTGTGAAGTATGGCTCAAAAAAGTGTAAGTGATCTCCTCGCCCGGATTGGGCTCGATTGGTTTATAATTGCCTTATTGGCTATGATTGGGTTGGCCAAAATCTGGCCCACACCCGGTATTCAGGAAGGATTTTTCTCGCTATCCTCACTGGCAACCTACGGCGTTTCACTGATTTTTTTCTTCTATGGCCTGCGCCTAAACTTCGATCAATTAAAGGCTGGCCTTCTCAATTATAAGCTCCACCTGCTCATTCACCTGACTACGTTTGTCCTTTTCCCGATTATCACGCTGACTGGCCGATCGTTCCTGGCAACGCCCGAAACCAGCTTACTCTGGCTGGGTATTTTTTATGTAGGGGTGCTGCCCTCTACGGTCTCGTCATCAGTAGTGATGGTGTCTATAGCAGGGGGGAATTTACCAGCGGCCATTTTTAACGCCAGTATTTCCAGCCTGATCGGTGTATTTATCACGCCCCTCTGGATGAGTTTCGTACTGACCGACGTCAACGGAGGGTATGACCTGACAGGCGTAATTGGCAAACTTACCATTCAGGTGATTATTCCGGTTGTATTGGGTCTTCTTTTGAATAAACGATTAGGGCAGTTTGCGAACCGGCACAAAACCTACCTGCGGTACAGCGATCAGACGACAATTTTGCTGATTGTGTACACTTCCTTCTGCGAATCGTTTTCGCTCAATCTGTTTGCAAATTATTCGGTAAGCGATCTGGTCGAGTTATCAGCCCTTATGTTAGGCTTATTTGCCCTCGTTTTCGGACTGATCTATCTACTCAGCCACCTCCTGCATTTTAGCCAGCCAGATCGGGTGACGGCGTTGTTCTGCGGTTCAAAAAAATCATTGATACAAGGCAGTGTCATGGTAAAAGTCTTGTTTCCGGCCACTATGGCTGGCGTGGTTATCCTGCCGATTATGATCTATCACGCGCTCCAGCTAATCGTAGCTAGCATTATCGCCCAGGCAATGGCCCGAAAAAATCAGGATCGGTCTATTGACTTATAGCGCTCCTTTTCAACAGACTCTTTTTTACTTTTCTGGCTAAAAACCCGGTGAAAATCTGGACTTTCAGTGTTCATCCATTTATCCCAAAATGTGAAATAGAGGCCATAATTATAGCGAAATTGGCTATGGTGTAAACTATGATGAGTGGCCCCGATCAACCATCGACCTAACCAGTGACGATCAAAGGCTCCTGGGTAGATTTCAACATTCAAGTGATTGATTGCTCCGGATAAGGTCATTATGATTAAAATGAGCCCAACAGCTGTGCTATGCAGCGGCAGCACAAAGGTTAACGCAGGAATCAGAATGGCTTGCAGGGTACTCTCTAACGGATGAAACGAAAATGCCGTCCAGGGCGAGGTGGTCAAACTATCATGATGGGTTTTGTGTACTAACGGATAAATGCCCGGCCTGTGCATCCAGCGGTGGAGCCAATAGTAATAGGTTTCGTGTATGAACAGGACTAACGCAATACTAATTGGATACCACACCAGACCATACAGGTGAATGTCTGTATAAATTTTGGTGTATCCTTTCTGATAAGCAACCATTACCCCCAGGGCAATCGCCGTAAAAATAAGGGAGGTCCACACTGACCAACCTATCTCCCTCCACTCCTGCCCCGACTTTCTGGGACGAAGCTGAACCGTTCGGTTAGCTAATGAATCCGTATTTAACTTATTGAATAGCCACCAGAAGACGAGCGAAAACAGGACGTAGCGCCCGAAAATAGCGATAAAAAATAATAGCGCTGTCAATCCTAAAGTAGCCCAGGACGTAATCTGAATCATAATGTGTCTATCAAGTCAAAGCTGTAACCTGGTATCTCAGTGAATGTTGAAATGAGTTAGCTACTGTCCTACATCAACGAAAAAACTGCCAGATAATGCAAACTAAGCTAGCACTGTGCTCTTTCTATAGGTAACTCAACCGAGTTTATATCAGGTGAATATCAGCCTGTTTAAAGGCTGTTAATAGATGCTCCAGAAGCTGACTTTTCAGGGCTGTTTCATTGTAGATACTGTTTATCCAAAATTGCACCTTCAGTTCGATCGAATCTGGGCCAATTGCCGTAATAAACAGCTCAGGTACCCTATTTTTCAACGCGCCATCGAGCTGGCTCACCTCATCTTTCAGTAGATCGCGAACTACCTGCAGGTCGGTAGTCCCAGCTACTTTTACCGTTAGATCCGTTTTCAGATACGTTTCGTTAGAGGTCCAGTTAACGATCCGGTTCGCAATAAAATCGCCGTTTGGGATGATAACTTCTGAGCCCTGAGCCGTTAGCATCTTACTCGACCGGATACCAATCTCACGAATCCGACCTTTTTTATCGGCCAACTCCACGTAATCCCCAATCTCGAACGGTTTTTCGAAAATCAGAATGATGCCCGATACGAAATTGCTGACAATATTCTGCATGCCTAAACCAATGCCCACGCTGAGTGCACCCAGAACGACCGTAAACTTATCAATCGAAATTCCCGAAGCCGCAAATGCCAGCAACACCCCAGCAATAATTATAGCCAGCCGTACTAACGCTAATATGGAACTGACCGGCCCTACCCTATCCTCTACCGTTGGCAGTTGACTTTCACCAAAGAGCAGGCCTATATTTTTTTGTAATTGAGTAGACAGGTAAATGATAGCCGAAAAGGCAAATACATTACTTAGCGTAAAGGTAATACTGCCGAATCCGCGCGGTTTGGTCAGGAGTTTATAAGCCAAACTAAACAGACTATCGGCCAGGCCCAGATTGATAAAAAACACGAGTAACCATAGGACGATAGCTACAAAGGTCAGCCCTTTTTTAAAAGATCGTTGTGTGCGGTTTACATTCACGCGAGAAAAGAATCCCTGCACGTACGTACTAGTCGTAATCTGCAAGGCTAAGGCTTCCAGAACTATATCGATAAGAATCCCTAACCCAATTATTTGAACCAGTCCAATAACAGCCGTCACACTAACTGTTTTCGCTAAACTAATTCGACCAAAAATGTTCAATAAAATGGCTAGCCCGTGGAAAAACAGATACAATTTCATGACCGCCCGAACCATTCGATTGAGTCGTTGATGGCGTGGAAGTCGCTTGGAAAAGGTAAAACCGATGTATAAAAAGCATGCATTCAGGGCAATAAGCCCAAGTCGCATAAACAGCGAATCGCGGGCTACAGTATTTAGAGCAATCAGCAGAATATAGCAAAACCCGGCTGCCAGCCACATCCAGACATCGCGTTGGGAAAACCGCTTCCAAAGGTGAATGGAGAGCACTACGTATAAGAGAAACTGGGAAATCTCTACGTAAATAGAAGGTGACTGGGGCTCAAAAAGGGGCGTTAGGTTAAGCAAAACAATCAGTGAGGCAACGATAGGAATCGGCTTTATATTAACCAACCCAAGCTCGTCGACCTTTTGTCGCAATGTGGGTCTACGAGCGGCTTTGAAGTTCGTAAACACCCAAAGGAAAAATAGCCCAGCTAGCAGAAACAACAGAAACAGATTGTCCCAGGAAGAGGCAAAAAAGTAATTAAGGATTCGGTCCTGTCCCAGGAAACTTGCACTGAGTATTGCTGACAGATTACGAACTGCCAGGGTTGTGGGCGCTTCCCACAAATAAGGCGACTCTTTCTGAAACGCATTTTCCGTAGATTTCTGCAACCGCTCAGCAATGCTTGTTTGCATAGTACTGATATTGAGCGACGTACCTGACACATCGGCCAGTAATCGACTGACCGTATCCAACCGGGCCGTGGTCTGGCTGCCTGCATCCTGCAACTGTAGTTTAAGGCTGGCTAATTGATCGGCATATAATTTTTTCTCGGTCGTATCATTGCCAGTCACCATCAATAAGGAATCCGAACTCAACGCAAGGACCTGGTCGAGTAGATTCTGTATATCGTTGTTTGATTTAGAGAGCGTCGTTCGCCAGGCCGTCAGTTTTGCCTGTGCATCGCTCAAGATCAGGCTGTAGTTCGAGAGATTTTTGGCCTCAATGGTATTCTTACTGTTTTTTAAATCGGCCGAAACGGGGGCAATCGTCGTTTTTACATCAGCTAATCCAACGCGTATGCGGGCAATGCCATACCCTTTTTTGTTAGCCGCTTTAATCTCTGTGATAACCGACTGAGCTTTTTGTATTTTAAATAATAATGTATCTGGAATGCTTTGACGGCCAGATTTTAGCCTGATTGTATCCTGCGCTACAGTAGAAAATGTAGCTGTTATTACTAATAAAATCGGCAGTAGTGCATAAAAAAAAGGCTTACCAAACATGTACTCAACGTTTACATACGAATCCGAAAGTCTCTCTTATGAGACACCATAAACGCGGTTTCGGTTTTGAAATAGTAGTGAATTGTGTCTTCCCCGCCCTTTCCCGAAGAAGGAGTATTTCGCTTTAACGTTGTTTTTCAACGCCTAATCCAGTTGATGGCCGTTTTACTGTTTAGAAGAGAATTTCATTAAAAGTAGGCCCGCTATGATTAACCCGGCAGCCAGCAAGCGAGTACTACTAACCTGTTCACTTAAAAAGATAATGCCAAGAATGAACGTGCCTATGGCTCCGATTCCTGTCCAGATCGTATAGGCAGTACCCAGCGGTAACGTCCGCATGGCTAACGCCAGTAGTCCAAAACTGGCAATCATAGCCATAATAGTGATCAACGAGGGCGTAAGACGTGTAAAACCATTGGACTGTTTCATTGAATAGGCCCATACGACTTCTAACAGTCCAGCGAAAACTAAATAAACCCAAGACATAGTGTACGATTTCTAAAAAGCCGGGTCGTCCCGAATTTATTTACCACTACGGCGAGGTCGTCCTCTGGGTTTTTATGGGAATACAAAAAGACTCTGCAAAGGTAATCATTTATTTTTTGGCCATTCGGAAGTACCTAACAGGGGTTCGGAAGCAGAAAAAAGGCATTCAGCCAGAATGCACAAAAGGTCGATTAAACGCAGCTACCTACTTCCCCTCTAAGAATCAGTAACGCACAAATAAACAGCTACTGATCATGAAAAAGACAATCGCAACCGCCCTGACTTTCTTTGCCTTCGCAACTACTGTAACATTTGCCCAAGGCGTATATTCTAAACCTTTTGATAACCGTCCTCCTCAATATGGTGGCTCTCGTTATGACCGCGACCAGTTTCAGGATGAGCTTAAAATCGACAGGATCGACGCCATCGTTGGCCTATCTCGACGTCAGGAAAAACAGCTTCACAAAATCGAGGACAATTACGATCGTATCATGCAAACCTCTCGTATGACGCCTACTGGTCTTCGTCAGCTTCAGGTACGCAAACGTCAGGATATGCTGGCCGTTCTAACTTCTGCTCAACGTGACCGCCTGTTTGCAGCCCAACAACCGAATCGGTATAATGCCCCTTACAATCGCCGTGGCTAATCAGACGAAGTAAAACGATCAATCCCCAACACAGTATGTTAAATAATTGTGTTGGGGATTATCATTTTCAGACAACGCGGTACTTTTGCGGGATTCAGCCATCTATCGATACTGCGTTGATTAACGAAGTTGCTATTCCGCCTTTTTCAATACCATTTAGCCGCAAGGATTTCGGTGAAAATTTTATCTGGGGAACCGCTACCGCTGCATATCAGATTGAGGGAGCCGTAGACCGGGATGGCCGTACTCCCTGCGTTTGGGATACGTTCAGTCGACAGAAAGGCAAGATCAAGACGGGTGAAACGGCCGATATCGCCTGTGAATTCTACGATCGCTACGAGTCTGATCTTCAACTACATAAATCACTCGGATTCGATGCCTTTCGCTTCTCCCTGTCCTGGTCACGAATTTTACCCGACGGTCTTGGCCCCGCTCACGGCGGACGCATCAATGAAGCTGGACTGGCCTTCTACGATAGACTAATCGATTATTGTCTGGAACTGGGGATTACCCCCTGGATTACGCTCTATCACTGGGATTTACCACAAGCACTCGAAAATCTGGGCGGCTGGCCCAACCGGAGAATTATCGACTGGTTTGCTGACTTTGCGGACGTTTGCACCAAAGCCTTCGGTCATAAAGTCAAGCACTGGATTATCCTGAACGAACCGCTGGCTTTTTCGGTACTGGGTTATTTCACGGGTCAGCACGCGCCTGGCCGACGTAGTTTTCGAAGTTTATTGCCCGTTATTCACCATACGGCACTAGCACAAGCCGAGGGAGGCCGTATGGTCCGGCAGAATATCCCAGATGCTCAGGTAGGCACAACGTTTTCCTGCTCCCCAATCGATCCGTTTACCCCCCGCGATCAAGCTGCCGCCAACCGTGCCGATGCGCTGATGAATCGGCTGTTTATCGAACCAGCTCTAGGGTTGGGTTATCCAGCCAAAGAATTGCCATTTTTGTCGGGTATTGCAAAGAAAGTGGCCAAACCCGGTGATATGGAGAGGTTGGCCTTTGATTTCGATTTTATTGGCCTGCAACATTATTTCCGGGCGGTGGTGGAGCAGTCGTATTTTATGCCGTATCTGTGGGCCTCCCAAGTATCGCCCCTACGCCGGAATGTATCGACCATTACTGAAATGGGCTGGGAAGTTTACCCAGAAAGTATGTACCGGGTTATTCAGCAATTCAGTCAATACGAGGGAGTTAAAAAGATATACATCACCGAAAGCGGGGCAGCTTTCTACGATACGCTTCAACGGGGGATGGTATACGACGTAGCCCGGCTTACCTACCATCAGGACTATCTTCAGCAAACATTACGTGCGAAGCAAGATGGACTCCCCGTTCACGGCTATTTCGCATGGACCTTTCTCGACAATTTTGAGTGGGCTGAAGGCTTTCGCCCTCGCTTCGGCCTGGTCTACGTCGATTTCAGAACCCAGCAACGTATTGTAAAATCTTCCGGCAAATGGTTTCAGCAGCTGTTGGCTTAGGGCATAGGTGCAAGGTCATGGGGTAAAATTTAGTTTATTTTTACTCCATACCCCAGGTCTGTGTCCTCACAGCCCCTTGTGCGTCAGCCAGCGCTGCCATCCGGGAAGGGGTCTGTGAAGACACAGACCTGGGGAAGTGGTTTTAGCAGTTGTTAGCGTTGGGCATAGGGTGATTAAGAAATTCACCCTATGCCCAACCCAAAACTACATGCTCATTTTCTCCATGTTGCGGTAGCTAATCGCAATTGATTCTAATGGAGGGAGTTTGCAGACATCCTGTTCAACGAAATAGTGAGCTAGACCAGCCGTTTTCTTCGCATCGAAAATGCGCTGAAAATCGATGGAACCCGTACCGACTGGTGCAAATGCCCGTTCGGGTGTTTTTTCCATGTCTTTGATGTGCCAAAGCGGGAACCGACCAGGGTGCTTTTTAAATAAGGCAACGGGGTCCTGATTCGCGAAGGTGGCCCAGTATAAATCAAGTTCGAGTTTTACCAGGTTTTTATCTGTCCCATTCAGCAGCACATCGTAGGGCATTTTACCTTCTAACTCCTTAAATTCAAAATCATGGTTGTGGTAGCAGAACTGAATACCAGCGGCTTTACACACCTCCGCTGATTTATTGAACAGGTCTGCAAACTGTTTGTAGTCGTCCAGTTTTTTCCGTTCGTCGGGAAACAGGTAGGCGCAAACCATATATTTCTGACCAATGGCAGCGGCATCATCAACGGCCCGCTTCCAATCATTCGTCAGCGTTCCTTTCATGTTGGGCATTGTTTTCCCAGTCGTATAATGTCCACTAGGCGCTGCCAATCCTAAACTTTTCAGGTATGCGCTATACTCTTTGGCTGTTTTACCGAAAAATTTCCCATCTGAGTAGCCAAACGATTCCACTTCTTTATAACCGATTTCGGCTACTTTTTTCAGCGTACCATCCGGGTCTTTAGCCATCAGATCGCGTAGCGTATACAACTGTAAACCAACGGCTTTTGGCGTAGCGGCAAAGGCATCCAATTGAGACAAAAACGCGGCCGAGGTAGCCAGAGCGCTCAACTTAAGAAACTGTTGACGAGTAATCTTCTCTGAGTAATTCATAGACGTAATAGGTCAGTTAAGCAACAAAAAACAAATTGTCGTTGCATTCAATGGCAAAAGATGGGTGTAAGTCGGGTTTACTGTTCTTAATCAAAATCGGCTTGTTTTGGGCTATAATTTAATTCGTCGATAGCGCAACAGGCTAGCTTTTTTAGACCGTAACCTCGTAATAAACGTGATTGACCATCTCAGTATTGGTATTCATTACTGCCAATTCGGTAATTCTATTACCTTTACGCCAACCCTCTGCAAGCCCATTTGCTGTTATGGAACAAACGTATCAATCCTTATCCTTAACAAAAACCGACGGCGTTTTAACGGTGTCATTGCTTGGCCCTGGCAAGGGAAACGCCATGGGACCAGAGTTTTGGGAAGAACTCCCGAAGACGATGGATGCCATTAATCTAATGACCGACATCCGATGCATTGTGTTTCGGGGAAGCGGTGATCATTTTAGTTACGGCCTGAATTTGCCACAAATGATTCCTCGCCTGATATCAATGACAACCGGCACCGTTTTAGCCAATCAGCGAGCAGAACTCATGGCGCAAATTCGACAAATGCAGTCTGGTTTTCAAAAAATGCACGAGTCGCCGAAACCTGTCATAGCTGCCGTGCATGGCTGGTGTATAGGTGGTGGGGTAAACATGATCGCAGCCGCCGACATCCGACTCTGCTCCCGCGACGCGAAGTTTAGTCTCCGGGAAGCCAAACTCGCGATCACACCCGACATTGGTGGTCTTCAGTTTCTGCCGCACATTATCGGTCAGGGATTTACGCGCGAAATGGCGTTTACCGGTGCCGATTACGATGCCGCTTTCGCCGAACGAGTGGGCTTAGTCAATCATGTGTACGAAACGCCGGATCAACTTTTTGAAGCTGCTGCAACACTGGCGCATCAGATTGCCAGTAATCCGGCTTCTGCCGTGCAGGGAGCCAAGCGGGTCCTTAATTACAGCCTGAACAAATCTGTCGAAGACGGTCTGCAATACGTAGCCGTCTGGAATTCAAGCCAGCTTCAATCCGACGATTTCTCTGAAGCTATGCAGGCGACTCTGGAAAAACGCCAGGCCGAATTCAACCGAAAAATAAACCGGGGGTATTAAATGATTGAATTGTTGAATGATTGAATAGGCTTACGCTAGCATATTTATTCACCGCGACAATAAACCTTTCATTCAACAATTCAATCATTCATCAATTCAATCATTATGACCACAGGAATGTTGCGCGATGATGCGCTGAAGGGGAAAACCATTATTGTTACCGGGGGCGGTACAGGCCTTGGGAAATCGATTAGCCGCTACCTGCTGCAATTGGGTGCTAGTATTACGATCTGTAGCCGTCGGCAAGCTGTGATCGATGCAACGGCGGCTGAACTGATGGAGGAAACGGGCGGCCAGGTGTTGGCCGTTCCGTGTGACGTACGCAATCCTGCTGAAATTGAAGCGGTTATTGCCAAAACGCTGGAGAAATTTGGCCAAATTGATGGCCTGCTCAATAACTCAGCGGGCAACTTTATCAGCCCCACCGAGCGACTATCTTATAAAGCGTTTGATACCATTGTCGACATCGTTCTGCGCGGAACGTATTATTTTACCTTAGCCGTCGGGAAGTACTGGATTGACGCCAAAATTCCCGGTACGGTGCTGAACATCTCAACAACCTATGCCACAACGGGGTCGGGTTACGTCGTTCCATCGGCAGTAGCGAAGGGCGGGGCGCTGATAATGACCAAATCATTAGCGGCTGAGTGGGGTAAATACGGCATTCGACTCAACGCCATTGCGCCGGGGCCATTTCCTACGAAAGGTGCCTGGGATCGACTCTTTCCAGAACCTTTAATGAAGATGATGGATCCGGTTAGTCGTATTCCCCTCAAACGAGTGGGCGAACATGGCGAACTGGCTAATCTGGCGGCTTTTCTGCTTTCGGATTATTCAAGCTTTATCACTGGCGAATCCATCACGATTGATGGAGGTGAAGTCCTGATGGCGGGTGAGTTTAATCACCTCGAAAATGTCTCTTCTGAGCAATGGGATGAGATCGAACAGACCATCAAACAAGCCAATCGAGCGAGTAAAAAAGAGTGATAAAAAGTGATGAGTTATAAGTGATAAACGATGAGTAAAAGCAATAAAAATTCATCACTTATCGCTCATAACTCATCACTCTTTCCGCACTTTTACCTCATAAAAATTGTTATTTTTACGTATCAAAATCTTAAAAAATGCCCAACTGGTTTCTCGGAAAAATCCGATTTCAGCAGCCTATCGACGATGCGAATGTCGGTAGCCGGAATGAAGAATTTATCAAGCAAAAAACGGTAACAGAAGCGTATCTGGTCGATGCCGTCAGTTACACGGACGCCGAAACCCGGCTATATCAGGAGATTGCCGCCAACACGCCCGACTTCGATATTACCAATATTTCGCGCATGAAACTGGCCGACGTTTTTCATAATGAAGAGGGCGGTGAAATCTGGTATAAAGTAAAAGCCATGTTTATCACCGACGATGAAAAAACGGGCAAACAGAAGAAAACGCCGAGTGTGATGCTTGTGAATGCCGAAAATCCAAAGCAAGCGTACGAACGCGTTGAACTAAGCCTGAAAACAGCGCTGGACCCGTTTGAAATCACGGATGTGAATACGACGAAAATCCTTGAAATTTTCCCTTATCACGCAGATGAAAAGCGTAACCTACGCCCACTCAGCGAGTTGATAAGCCCAGAGCCCGAAACGATTTAAGCTTCAAATGCCCCGAACGTCCAGTACATTCGGGGCATTTTTTTACAGGTTCGCCTGCATGTTTTATAAAATTCTGGACTTTTGGTCACGTTTGCTTGCATCGAATTGCTTTCGTTACGGATATTTGTCCCACTATGAAACGCACTCTGTTCCGATTATTCAACCTCTTGATGGCCTGCGTCGTGCTGCTGAGCAGTACGGGCTTTGGGTTGGTTGAACATTCGTGCCAGATGCGAGGCAAGAAGAAAACGATGGTTGTCGCGTTTAGCGATGTGAAAGCCAAACCAAGCTGTGCAACGGACAGCCAGTCGGGCGCAACGGATCAGACGACGGTTCGGAAAACGGTCTGCTGTCAGGACGATCATCAATATGAGAACATAGATGTTTCATCGTCGCTGAGCCAGCTACTTGCCAAATTTGTGAAGACGGTCACTGAGGCCGTTATTGCTGAAGTTACTTCCGTTTTGACCTGGCTTGTCGATTGGCTGTTTGCAAAGAAGTCGGCGACTATTTCTGCATTTCCTTCTCCCCCTTCGCTTTCCGGGCGCGACATTCTGACGCTCGTTCGCACACTCCAGATTTGATTCGTTGATTGTTAAAGTTCAACGCATGTCGGCACGACATGTGTATGTTGTATTTTTAATCTATCAATCAACGAATACATGAAATTTCTCCAAATATGGGGGTTTCTGATAGGCTGTAGTCTCTGGTTTTCAGGCCATTCTGTTGCTCAGTCTACTCAAAAGTCCCACATTGATTCCAGCCAGACTGCTCTTGTTCGAGGCCAGGTCAGCGAACTCGCCAATGGCAAACAAGTGCCACTCGTTGGTGCAACCGTAATTTGGGTCGGTACAACTACTGGCACGGCTACAGATGCCAATGGCCATTTTCAATTATCGACTCACTCTTCATCTAACCAGCTCATTGTTAGTTATGTCGGCTACCAATCCGACACAATAACGATTACGAATCCATCTATCGAAGTGGCCGTTACGCTACGCAGTACCCGAACGCTTCAGGAAGTAACGGTATCGGGACCACCTGGCCAGGTTGATCGGATTAATCCCATCCAAACGGAATACATCAATCAGCGAACGTTGGCCAAAGCTGCCTGCTGCAACTTATCCGAAAGCTTTGAGACCAATGCTTCCGTCAGTGTATCCTATAGCGATGCGGTTACGGGATCGAAACAGATTCAATTTCTGGGCCTGGGCGGTCAGTACGTTCAGACTAATGTCGAAAATATCCCGACTATTCGTGGACTGTCTACGGCGTTTGGTTTAAACTACATTCCGGGTACCTGGATTACTGGCATCGATATTGGCAAAGGAGCTGGCTCAGTCGTGAACGGTTATGAATCGATGAGTGGGCAGATGAACATCGAACTGCAAAAACCCGATGATAAGCAGAAGATTTTTCTCAACGGCTATGTGAATAGTTTCGGGCGGATCGAAGGCAATATCAATTGGTCGACACCCCTTGTCAGCAAAAATAGAGCAAAAAATCTCTTATGGCCAAATCAAAAAGACCGATCTGTAGCTGACCCACGATGGAGCATGGCGCTTCTGGGTCACGTGAGTACACTTCGTACGGAAATCGACCAGAACAACGATGGTTTTCGTGATTTGCCACTTTATACGCAGGTCAACGTTGTGAATCGATATCGCTACAGCAGCGACCGGTTCATGGCACAGTTTGGCGTGAAGGCCCTTTATGAAGATCGGGATGGCGGTCAATTGTCGAGCTTTGGGGGCTCGCGCTATAGTTTTCTCAATACGACCAAACGACTGGAAGTTTTTTCAAAAACAGCCAAACTGTATCCAGACAAGCCCTATAAGGGTCTGGGGCTCATTCTGAATGGCGTCCATCATGAGCAATCGGCCCGTTTCGGTTTTGCGCCCTACGACGGTCGACAGCAAACATTTTACGCGAACCTGATATACCAGAGTGTTATCGGTACAACAAATAACAGTTTCAAAGCGGGCCTGAGCTATTTATTGGATGACTATCAAGAGAATTATCGGGCAATCAATGCCGCCCGAACCGAATCAGTACCCGGTGCTTTTGTAGAGTACACATACACATATCCCGAAAAACTGACCTTTATTTTGGGCGGTCGACTGGATTTTCATAACCTGTTTGGAACCCAGTTTACCCCTCGGGCTCACCTCAAGTATAGCCCTAATCAGACGTTTACCTTACGGGCATCGGCTGGACGAGGTTTCCGGGCCGCGAATCCCTTTGCCGAAAACTTTGGTTATCTGGTCAGCTCACGGACGGTTTTCCTCAGCAACCCGTTGCAATCCGAATCTTCGTGGAATTACGGATTGAGTCTGACAAACGATTTTACTGTATTAGGTAAAAAAGCATCACTGGTACTGGATTTCTATCGGACTGATTTTCAGAATCAATTGATCGTTGACCTTGAGCATCCCGGCGAACTTTATTTCTATAATCTGACAGCATCAGGCCGACAAGGGCGTTCGTATGCCAATAGTTTTCAGGCAGAACTGAACGTACAACCCGCCAAACGATTCGAGGTAAAAGCAGCTTATCGGCTTTTCGACGTCGAACAAAGCATGGGTGGCCCATTTGGCGAAGAACGATTACTACCTAAAATGATGATTAGTCGGGATCGGGTATTGCTCAATGCTGGTTATGCCTTGCCATACGATAAATGGAAATTCGACGCCACGCTGCAATGGAATGGTCCCCGACGGATACCTTACCTGCGCGAAGGCTACGTTCATACCGGCTACCAGAATATGCCTGTCGACATGGCACCAGGATTTTATAATCTTAATGCCCAAATAAGTCGTGGATTTCGTAGCGGCTGGGAAATCTATCTCGGTGGCGAAAACCTGACGGGCTTCCGTCAGCTTAATCCCATCATTTCGGCTAACGATCCTTTCGGCCCCCGTTTCGATGCGGGTGCCACTGTCTGGGGGCCCATTACGGGTCGTATGGTGTACATGGGCTTTCGTTTTAAACCTCCCTTCTAAACCGGGATTTAGCTGATTTAGGGATTAAACGGATTTCGCTAATCTCTTTTTTCAGCTCAAAACAAAATCAGATTAATCCCTAATTCAGCTAAATCCTGGTTCATGACACTCACTATCCGAAATATGGTGTGCGACCGATGTAAGCGAGTCGTACGCGAGGAACTCGAAACGTTGGGACTCAACGTTCATCGGGTTGATCTGGGCGCGGTTGAAACAGACAGTTTGCCCTCGACACTTACCCTTGACGATATTCGCTTAACGCTACAAAAAAATGGATTCGATTTGGTCGATGATCGGAAACAGATGTTGATCGAACAGATTAAGGTTCTGTTAATTAACGAAATCCAGCACTTAAAAAGCGAGCGTTTGCCCACCGAAAACTATTCGACATTTCTGGAACGTAAGATCGGCTACGAGTACTCGTATCTGAGTGGATTATTTTCGGCGAGTGAAGGGCAAACCCTTGAGAAATACATTATTGCCCTCAAGATTGAAAAGGTAAAAGAGTGGTTGCGTTATGATGAACTGACACTCAGTGAGATCGCCTGGCGGCTAGGGTATAGTAGCGTCCAGCATCTATCCAATCAGTTTCGACAAGTAACCGGCCAAACGCCAGGCCAGTTCAGAAAAGCCACTACTGCCGAACGACGTAACCTGGACGAGCTTTGATAGTCAAAACAAACAGGTTGCAGCAATAAGGATTAGCCCAACTAATCCTTTGCTCACCTACTTATACCCATAAATGATATCGAACCGATTGTAATCAATCGGGTTTCCAGAAATGTACCTCTATGGTTCAGAAAATTAAACATTTGCTGAGTCGATTGGCCAGTGCCTTTCTGCGGCTGATCGGCATTGCTGTATTGACTAAGGATCAGACAGAAACGTTTTTAAAACCATACCTAATCGCCAGTAATCCAGCGACTCGTCTGCAACTTCCTGCAGTACCTAATGCGCTTGATCCAACCCGATTGATCTTCTCGCCAATCGAGATCATGACACTACCCAGTTACGTTTGGAGTTACCCGCATAATGGCCAGACCCTGAAGCAACTACCGTATGGAAGCTGGTTAGTTAGTACTCAACTTCTTTGCACCAATTTTGGCGATAATCATTTGCTGAAAAATCTGAAGAGCTGGCAGGGCCGTAAGCCATACATTGCGAAAACCGCAATTGCCCCCTGGAGTAATTACATCGATGGAGTTGCCTATGGTGGTTATTACGACTTTATGATGCTGGTAGCCGCTCAATTGTGCCGGATCAAAGATGCCCTGTCAGATACTGAATTCATTACGTCAATCGTATCTTATCCACTTTTCAACACATCCTACGAACAGGAGTTTCTGGCTCTGATCGGGCTTAGTTCAGAACGTATAATCGATAGCCGTGTCCAGGCGGTTCGGGCTGAACGAATTATTCTTGGTAACAATGGACACTGGTTTTATCCGAATATCGCGGATATCTTATCGTTAAGGAAGCACATAGAATCACAATTAAAATTCGAACGGAAAACTCGTAACCGCATTTATATCAGCCGTTCCGGCAGACGTTGTCTGGCAAATGAACAGGAATTACGCAGCTTACTGGATAAATACCATTTTGTATATATTGAGGATCGTCCCAGATCGATTGCTGAGCAGGTTGATATCTATAAAAATGCCTCATTTATCATAGGGCCTCACGGAGCATCGTTCACGAACATTATCTGGTGCGAACCTGATACACAACTCCTGGAGTTATTTTCCCCCAATTATGTATCCGTCCATTTCCGGTACTTAGCAGCTATCATGCAGATGCGATATGCTGCTTATTATCAGGGCAATCCAAAAGAAAATCAGTTCGCAGCTCTGGAAGAAAATATCTACGTATCTGTACCCGAGTTGGAAAAATACCTGATTGGGCTACTGGCCACAGCTTGATACCTCCAGATTACTACACATCTCCTCCAGAATTATGTAAAAACTCTATCGGCTGTCTATAGTTATTTTGAAAGACCAATGGTGGTCGATTCAACTATAACTCAACAAGTCTATGGAAACGATGCAACACGCACACAGTCATGTAGATACCTGTTTTGAATGCGCCGAAGCCTGCGAGCGCTGCGTAACAGCCTGCCTGGAAATGGGCGACAAAGATGGCAAAGGTCACGATATGACGACCTGTATTAAACTTTGCCGCGACTGCGCTGATATCTGTACTTTATGCGGACGTTTGGATGCCCGTGGCTCTGATTTTTCTCATGATTACATGGAACTCTGTGCCAAGGTTTGTGATGCCTGTGCCGACGAATGCGAAAAACATGCTGGTCACCACGCGCACTGTAAAGCCTGCGCCGAAGCCTGCCGAAAATGCGCTGAGGAATGTCGGGCGATGGCCGCACATGCCTGATGCGAAGCGACGATAGCCTTTAAAAAGGCTATCGCATTATTTGAACAACAAGCTAATGAACAAATTTTTATTTGGCCTACTATTGACTCTCAGTGGAGCAACCTTTGGGCAACATCAGCATCACGAAGGAATGCCGATGAAAACCCCGTCCAAGCCTGATACCACTAAACCAATGAATCACTCGATGCACGACATGCGCGGGGATGATGGTATGGATAAATTGGGGATGATGGGCGACATGGCGATGTTCAATTATGGCCTTACAATGGATACAACCATGGGAATGACGCATTCGCTTTCGCGAAACTTGCCCATGAATCGCAATGGCTCTGGTACGTCGTGGCATCCTGATAATACGCCAATGTACGCTTACATGAGCCATCCATCGCCAAAAGGCTGGAGTTACATGCTGCATTATGCTATTTACCTGCGCTACACTAGTCAGAATGTGGCTAATGCCGACAAGCGAGGATACGGTCAGCAATTCGGAGCACCGAATTGGTTTATGGGCATGGCCCAGCGAAAAGTAGGCCAGCGGGGGCTGTTTCAGATTCGAGCCATGATTTCCCTTGACCCATTAACGGTTGGCAACGGAGGCTACCCTCTTCTATTTCAGACCGGTGAAAGTTACAAAGGCCAGCCTCTGGTCGATAAGCAGCACCCTCACGATCTGATTTCGGAGTTATCGGTTAGCTATAGTCATTCGGTCAATAAGGACATCGATATCTTCGGCTATGTTGGGTATCCTGGCGAACCAGCCCTTGGGCCACCCGCGTTTATGCACCGTATTTCGGCATTCAATATTCCCGACGCTCCCCTGAGCCATCACTGGCAGGATGCCTCACATATTTTGTTTGGCGTTGCTACTGCCGGATTTCGCTATAAATGGGCTAAACTGGAAGCATCGAGCTTTACGGGTCGCGAACCAGACGAGCATCGGTATAATTTCGATAAACCCAAATTCGATAGTTATTCATATCGAATATCTATAAATCCATCGCCATCGTTGGCCCTGCAATTTTCGCAGGGATTTTTACACAGTCCCGAAGAAACACATACCGCAGAAAATATAACTCGAACAACGGCATCCATTTTGCATAGTAAAGGATTGGGCCCGAATCGGTATGTCGCATCGGCTCTGGTTTGGGGTCGAAATAGCCATGATGGTGAAGGCGACAATTCATTTCTGGCGGAGAGCAGCTTACAGATAAACAAGGTCGCTTTGTATGGTCGATACGAAAACATTGGAAAGACAGCGGCAGAGTTAGCGATTATTGATCCGTACTTTGGCGGCATTCCCGCTGACAGACCACTCATTATCAACAACGTAACGCTCGGCATGAATTACCGAATTATACAGACACGTAACACTGATCTTGTATTGGGAGCCCAACTTACGAGTAGTATGCCAGAAAAATCGTTGCAGAGTCTCTATGGCAAAATGCCGCTCTCGGGTGAAATTTATCTTCGTCTGACACCTAGCTTAATGACCATGCGCACAATGAACCATACTGGCGCACCTCAAATGCATAAAATGCACCGCTAAGTGGGCACCATTCAACGCAAATTTTCGTTAACAATTCACTATAAACCAGTTATCTCATGTTTCGTAACCTAGTTCTAACCGCTCTAACGTCCCTGATAATCCTGGGCAACTCATTTGCCAGCACTTCTACCCGCGACGACAAAGAGAAAGAAGTTAAGATTAAAACATCGGCCATTTGCGGCATGTGTAAAGCCCGTATCGAACGAAACCTCACTTTTGAAAAAGGCGTCAAAGAAGCGAATTTAGATGTTAAATCGAAGGTTGTAACAATCAAGTATAACCCAGCGAAAACGGATGTTGATAAGTTAAAAGCCAACATCAGCAAAACTGGCTACGACGCCGACGAACTGGTTGCCGATGAAGCTGGCTATAATAAACTACCAAGCTGCTGCAAAAAAGGGGGCGGAACGGATCACCAGTAAGTATATAGTTATCAATAGAATGGGCTCACAATTAGCTAATTGTGAGCCCATTCTATTGATAACTGTCTCATTTTATTGGCGAATTATATACTCAATTTCGATGGTCCGCTTTCCGTCTGGAGATGGTTCATGAATGTTTATTCGTTCGACCTGCGTTCCTTTTTTATTAAGCACTTCTTTCGCATACTTAGCGTTCATTGTCGGTTTACCATTCAGCAAATACGTCACCGTCTTTTCAGGATAATCGAATAAATTAACTGGAACCCGGCGCGTACTCATGACAACTTGCCCAGATGTGCCACGCGATGGAGCGAAATCAATGATTTCAGCATGATCCGGTTTGATTTGTTGATACGTTGGAAATGATTCATTCTCTGTCTTAACAGACTGACCATGTAGGCGCATCGATGTCCAGCCTACCACTAGAAGAAATAGTATACGTTTCATACTGCCAGCGAATTTCATCTGTAGACCCCGCTATCCGCTTTTCGGTTGTAAATGCGTTATAACCATCTGAATCGCTCCATCAACCGACTTTCTTTCCAAATGAAGCGTCGGCTCTTTTGAATAAGTGGTTTATTTCTGAGTGAACTGACCAACTGACCGTTACAGGTTCCACGCAGAATTTCGATTGTTCACAAATAATTCTACACTCACCCCGCCTTACTTTCCGTATGCCCTTCAACTCATTAATTTTGAGTTAGTTATCTGGATACCCAACCAGGACATCAGTGCGTGGTTATTGCACACACCCTTTCTAAAGCCCCTTATTTTGAGTTAGCGGTTATTTCATGTGAAAAATAATCCTATTCCTATTTACAACCTGGACGGGTGTGCTGGCCTTACGCTGCTATTGGTTTTTCGGATTTCTGACGTCGCTGGCACATTACTCTTTCTATCTGGCTACGCGATTACGTTTATATTCCATTGGGTGGTAACCGACCTGGCACCCTTAGAACGTATGTGAACCTAATGGTTACCACGCTGCTGGGCGGACTCTGGCACGGAGCATCCTATACATTTGTTATTTGGGGAGCGCTGCACGGCTTATTTATCTACTTCCAGTTTTAGTTATTCTACTTTATCCAAAAACAATAAAACTAACTAACCTTCAGGAGGCTTCTGGTTTGGGAGGTGTAAACGTTGACGTAGGCATTTACCTCCCCAGCCTAACTTTCTGATCATTTACCATGTCTATTTGATTGAATCGGCTATCTTGTCGAATTAGTTATTGCTGGCTCAACCTGAATGACAACTCATCGAATGATCCGATTTAATATGATATGGCCCCTACTGGGCTTTATTCTATTCGTTAGTGCCACCGCTCCTTGTCAGGCCCAAACCGATCCGCCAATACAGGTCATGCTTGTTGGCTTTGATCATTTAGCTCAACTCTACAATCAATCGCCACAATCGGATGTTCTGAGCCCTAAAAAACAAGCCGAACTCGCTAAGTTACATTTGTGCCTTCAACAATTTGCTCCAGACATGATCCTGGTTGAACTTGAGCCGAGTCAGCAACCACATCTGGATAGTTTATATCGACTGTATCAGAGCGGAAAACTGGATTTGAAGACACTAAAGGAAGGCCGTAGTGAAACCTATCAGGTTGGGTTTGCCCTGGCCAAACGGCTTGGCCATCAACGGATTTATGGCGCTGATCATTATGAAGCCACATCTCAATCATTGTTAGTCGATGGTGAACACATCGAATCGTTTCAGAAGGCGTTACGTCAATTTCAGGGTGTAGCCCGTCCGCTGAAAAAACAAGTACAACAAGACAGTTTATCGCTTTATGATTACATACGGCGGTTGAACCAGCCGGATATGATTGCCATGACCCATCACCTTTTCTATAATTTACCAGCACTGGTTACGAACGGCTCGTTTTCAAAAAATGCCCAGACAACCGTTGATGTGAGCCATGTTGACAATCGGTACATCGGAGCCGAATACATCAGCTTGTTTTACAATCGAAACCTAAAGATTTACAGCAACGCGCTGACGATTCAGCAACAGCACAATGGCAGAAAATTGCTGGTAATGTTTGGACAAACGCATATTGGCGTACTTCAGGAGTTATACAAAGCGAATCCAACGTATGAGGTTGTCTCCCTGCTCGAGTATTGCCGCTAAGAATCCGTTTACCTAAGACAATGATTTCTCCCATCTATTCATCCATGCGATTACGCCCGTTTTTTCACTATTTGTCTATTTTCTTCCTGTTTTTTTGCGCCGGGCTATATGCACAGCCGACGGCTAAAACCAAAGAAGCCTATAAATACCTGCTCTACCTGCCCAAAAACTATGCCTCTGAAAAATCGGATTTTCCACTGGTTATCTACCTTCATGGCAGCTCACATCGAGGGCAGGATTTAGCGAAACTCAAGTCGTATGGCTTACCGCAACTTGTTGAACAGGGGCAGGATTTTGACTTTATCATTGCATCACCCCAATGCCCCAACGGCAAATTCTGGTCGACGGACAATTGGTTTGAACCGCTTTTTGAAGAATTGAAAACTAAGTACCGGATTGACCCAAAACGCGTGTATCTGACCGGAATCAGCATGGGAGGTTATGGAGTCTGGCAAACGGCCCTGGAATATCCTGATAAATTCGCGGCCATCGTTCCACTCTGTGGCGGTTGTGATGACTCCACGAAAGTCTGTCAAATCAGGCACATACCGATCTGGACGTTTCATGGAACTACCGATTACGTTATTCCTATCAATGAAACGGAGCGGTTAGTTAAGCGATTAAATACGTGCGGTGGTCAGGTAAAATTTACACGACTGGAAGGCGAAGGGCATGGTATTCAATATCTCTACAAAGACAAGACCATCTACGACTGGCTACTGGAACAGCGTAAACAGAATTAGAACGAGCGGCTATTTTTATCGAAGAGATCGGGTAGCTATCACCTGATTATACGCGCCAAAGCAGCCCAAACCGCCTTGAATATTCGTCGGAATCGGAACCAGTTCGGCAAATGGATCACCGTCGATTGCCAGTTGGAGGGATAATGCCTGATGATACTGATAATAGGGAGCATCCAGATGCCATAGTTTCATAACTAACTCGGAACCAACTACATTATCAACGTAGCCTGGCGTCGAGATAAGCAACGTACCATTGTTACCGTCATCGGTAAACAGCCCCTGCTCATTGCCAGCAAAAATAACAGGTTGGCTAACAATGGGCTCACGCGGATTGGCCGGTTGGCTGATGATTTGGCCACGCAGTTGATAAAAATTGGTTGCGTTGGCCGGATCTTGCCAGGCTGTGCGTGTCATCAATTGTATACCGTTTCCAGAAGTAGGCTTCTCCCAGGTAACATCAATCGATTGAATGGGGATACCATCCGGAACCCTGGCCGAAGCCGTTACCTGCTGACCATTCGCAGCTTTTACGGTCAGATTGTACGTTTGACCAGCCACAATCGGCACGGACTGAGCATTAGCCTGGTAATATCCAAGTTGCTTATTATACACAAACGACACACTTCGTGGTCCATCTGATAAGGTCACCGCAGCATCGCTAACAGCTGGATTACGGGTTGGATCATTAGCCAATAACGGACGGGAATAAGCTACTTTGGCGGTCAGTATAGTGTCCTGTGGGGAAATAAAACAAGCGACAACCAGCTTACGAGCCCCGGCTCCCAATCCGTCTGGCACGACTTCTTCGCTCAGATTGCCGCAGGCAGTCAGGCCGAAAATAAGACTAATGAACAGAACCGTTTTCATAATCAAAATTTGATTGAGTAACTCACAGAAGGCAGTACCGAAAAAATAGAATAGCGATATAGAACCGTTTTCGACGGTAATCCGGGGCCTTGGTCTTGGCCTTCGAGTGAATAATAGAATGGATTGCGCCGGTTATATGCATTGTACACACCGATCGACCAAGTCCGCTCGTAAATCCGCCGTCGACGCCGAATCTGCCAGTTCAAATCGAGTCGATGATAGGACTCGGCCCGCATACTGTTTCGATCACCGTATTCCTTTACGTTCGGCCCTGTACCAAACAACGCTTCGGCGGACTTTGAGGGGTTACCTGTCTGAGGCTGATTGACATAACCCGGAAACCGTGAGAGTGGCAACGTCAATGCATTACCTGTACCATACACCCATGTTCCTGCCAGCGTCATAGTAGACGTCAGTTCGAACAGTAGTACAATCGAAGCATCGTGTCGGCGATCGTAACGTGGGAAAAATGGCTTACCTCCGTTTAATTGGTCAAACTGCCACTTCGTTTGCGAAAGGGTATACCCAATCCATCCTGAAAGTCGGGGTAACCAGTCGGAATTAGCCTTCTTCTGTACCAGCACTTCTACCCCCTCCGACCACCCTCGCCCAGTAGTGATATTATTCGCCCAATTCTGACTGTTCTCCGTACCTGTACGGCTTAGAAAACTAGCACCTTCCTTGTAGCTAATCAGGTTATTCATTGTTTTGTAGTAAGCTTCAAGTGTCAAGGTCAGGCCCGATTTTGTCAAGTCATTCGCTAACCCAACCGCCACCTGCCGGGCCTGCTGCGGTTTCATTTGCGAGGTAGTTGGTATCCATAAATCGGTTGGCAAACCTACTCCCGTACTCGACAAAAGATGTACGTATTGATTCATGGTAGCATACGACGCTTTCAATGATAAATTAGGTTGTAACACGTAAGCAATTGATAACCTGGGTTCTGGCTTGATGTAACGAGCCGATTGTTCCGATGAACTAGTTTGTTCCTTGGGAATAACAGGTTTAACTGGAGGATTAGGTTTATCAGCTTTAGACAGCACACCACTACCAATCAATTCATAATGACTTAAGCGCAAACCACCATTGATTCGTAAGCGAGTAGTTGGCTTCCAGGTATCTTCAAGCCACAAGCCAGACTCCAATACATCAATATAATGTCGTTCAGATCCAGCACCTCCGTTGTCATCCGGTAATACAACGGCATCGGGTGTAAACCGATGATAGATGCCCTGTATACCAAACCGCAGTTCATGAATGGGGTTGATGAACCGTTCGCGACTATATTGCAATGTCATATCACGTATGCCCGATTGATAGCGCAAAGCATACAATTGTGTTGTTGATCCACTATTCAACAAATAATCGTTGGACACAGAAAGACCATATTGACTATAAAAGACGGACCAGTGAGTTAGATCATTCTCCGAATGGACCTGGTCCCAACGTAATGCAGCTACCGTATTTTGCCAACCTAAGCTTGCCCGAGACGACTTCGCCGTGAGTTGGTGGAAATTACTGAACTGATCGCGACTGAAAAACGTGCTAACACTAAACTTGTTACGAGCATTTATCTGCCATTGAAATTTACCATTCAGGTCGTAGAAATATGACTTCGTAGCAACTGAATTATTACCCGATAACTCACTTATCGGTTCAGTGATTAAGTCTACATACGTACGGCGAGCAGCTAGCATAAATCGAACCCTACTCTTCAATAATGGCCCGTCGGCGGTTATACGTGAGGATATAATTCCAATACTGGCTTCTGTGCGCAATGTATCGGAGCCTCCTATTTTTGTATCCATCTCAATCACCGACGATACGCGCCCGCCAAATCGAGCAGGAAATCCCCCTTTTGTCAGTTCCACCCGGCGCAATGCATCACTATTAAAAGCCGAGAAAAAGCCCAAAAGGTGATTTGGATTATAGACAGTAGCCCCGTCTAGCAAAATCAGATTCTGGTCAGGTCCGCCCCCTCGCACGTAGATACCTGCATTCCCTTCTGAGCCTTTCTGCACGCCTGGCAGCAATTGAATAACTTTCAAAACATCCTTTTCGCCAAACAATGATGGCACTTTAGTTATTTGACCAATCGAAACGGCTATCTGACTCATTTGCGGATTATCACTAACACGTTGGTCCAGAATAGGCGCCTTAACAACTACTTCACGAAGCGTATTTCCGGCAACCATTGTAACAGTCAAGAGCGTATCGCGTGCTGGAAGAGAAAAAGTTTGGGGAGTATATCCAGTGAGTGCGAAAGTAAGTTGCAGGCTTTCCTGTGCAGGAATAGCCAGACTAAAGTAACCCAAAGCATTTGTGTAAGTACCAATATGTTGATCTGGCCAGGCCACACTGACATTGGCTAATGGCTTTTGATCGGCTGCGTCATACACATAGCCACTTAGACTTAAACTATGCTGTGCCCAGCTTGCCTGAGACAGAATTAGTGTAAACCAGATTGCTAAGGCATACCGTATCGATTCATCCATAATGCATCTTATTGGGTTGTTACTCCAGATACAAAATACATCTAATCATGCAAGCCCACCACTGATAATCAACTCATTAATAAACTTGATTAATTTACCCAGAAAAGATTGATTAGCTAAACAAAGGGATAGAAATTACACGCAACAATATTCAGCAGACAGTTTTTGAGCCTCTGATCTTACTAAATACGGTCAGGAAATTTGGTCTATTGTGACAACTCGCTCTACCGAATTGCCGAAGGGAGATAGCCAATTTACTTACTTTTTCGTTTATATTCCTATATGAACTACGAACGCTCGCTCGCATTTGCCCAAAAACTCGATCAAATGGACCCGCTCAGGCATTTTCGTGAGCGTTTTCACATTCCTCAACGCCATGGAAAATCCATAACTTACTTATGCGGAAACTCCCTCGGTTTACAGCCTAAAAGCGCACAGGCGGCACTTGGTCAGGAGTTGCTTACCTGGCAAAACCTAGGGGTTGAAGGCTGGTTTGAATCAACCGAAGACAATGAACAGCCCTGGCTTAGCTACCATACAACTTGTAAAGCCGCTCTGTCCGCAATTGTGGGGGCCAAACCCGATGAAGTTTGCCCGATGAATGCGTTAACGGTGAACCTTCATTTACTCCTGGCTTCTTTTTACCAACCGACTGATAAGAATTATAAAATACTGACAATCAAAGGCGATTTCCCTTCTGATCAATACGCACTGGAAACGCATATCAAGCATCATGGACTTACCGTAGCCGACGCACTCATTGAAATAGCTCCACGTCCCGACGACGGCTTGATTCACACAACGGATATTCAGAAAGCCATCGCTGAACATGCCAATACCCTGGCGCTGATCTGGATGAGTGGGCTAAATTATTATACGGGTCAGGTGTATAACATGGCGGCTATTGCCGAAACCGCTCAACAGCACTGTATTCCTATCGGTTTCGACCTCGCCCATGCGATTGGCAATATTCCGCTCCAACTACACGATTGGGGAGTTGATTTTGCAACCTGGTGTTCGTATAAATACCTTAACGGCGGACCTGGTGCCGTATCAGGGGTGTTTGTTCACCAGAAACATCACGAACAGAATTTACCTCGTTTAGCTGGTTGGTGGGGTTATCGGCAAGATCGACGCTTTGAGATGACACCTGGTTTTCTGCCTGCTCCCGGTGCCGATGGATGGCAGGTCAGTACGCCCAACATTCTGGCGCTGGCCCTCCATCGGGCAGCGATTTCGATTACTGCCGAAGCCGGTATCGTAGCGCTCCGTCAGAAAAGCGAAACGCTGACAGGATTTCTGGAATACTTACTGGCTCCATTCGATGAAATCCAGATTCTCACGCCTGATGATCCCAACCAACGCGGTTGTCAGCTCTCTCTTCTGGTTCGAAAACACGGAAAAGAGGTTTTCAGGCATCTGACCGATCAGGGCATTATTGGCGACTGGCGCGAACCGGATTGTATACGTCTGGCTCCTACGCCCTTGTATAATACGTATGAAGACGTTTGGCGTGTAGCCGAAGCATTAACGCAATTTTACCATTAGAATGGTTTGGCGCTATTGCTCAGGTTGATTAAACTGAATATTTCGTTTCAGCCCTTCCAATTTAGTACGCTTCACGGCCGACCGACGAAAAATTTCACGAAATACCTCTTCCGTAATTTCCTCCCAGTCCGATTTCGTAAACGCAGCTAAATGCGGATGCGGATCGAAAGCGGGCGTTTGGTGGGGTTTGGCAAACCGATTCCAGGGACAAACATCCTGACAGATATCGCAGCCGAATATCCAGTTATCAAACTTTCCACGAACATCTTCTGGAATAGCCTCTTTTAGCTCAATCGTGAAATAGGAAATGCATTTACTGCCATCCACAACATAAGGCCCTACAATGGCATCGGTCGGGCAGGCATCAATGCAGCGGGTGCAGGTACCGCAGTAATCAGTGATGGGACCATCGGGTTCTAATTCAAGGTCAAGAATCAACTCTCCGATGAAGAAAAACGATCCTATTTCCCGATTAAGCAGGTTCGTGTGTTTTCCAACCCAGCCAAGCCCCGCGCGTTTCGCCCAGGCTTTATCCATCACGGGTGCCGAATCGACAAACGCCCTGCCGCCTACTTCACCAATCTCTTCCTGAATATAGGCCAGCAAATCCTTCAGTTTATCTTTTATAACAAAGTGATAATCTGTACCATAGGCATATTTCGAGACCTTAAACTCAGCCTCACCCTCCGGCAGTCGCTGCTCAGGGTAATAATTCAATAGTACCGTGATGACAGACTTCGCATCGTCGACCAGCAAACGAGGATCAAGTCGTTTATCGAAATGGTTGGCCATGTAATTCATTTGGCCGTGCATCCCATTCTTAAGCCAGGTCTCTAGTCGAGGAGCTTCTTCTTCCAGAAAATCCGCTTTGGCCACACCGCAAAAATCAAAGCCCAATTCGAGCGCTTTGGTTTTAACGAGTTGCGTATACTGGCGAACGGGCAAATGCATACTATAGTTTGATGAAAGTGCAAATCCAGGCTTGTTACCTATATGATACTGAACGATAATCTACATTTTTTAAATCCTGCCAATGGGTCAAATCTCGAGGATCCCGGCTTGGAAACATGACATTCCAAAAATTCTCGACCCAGAAATTGTGTCAACTTGGCAGACAATGTGGTTTTGGCCGGTCTTTTGCCCATCTTTGCGTATGAATTTCTGGAAGCGAAATAGGAACTCATCAATGGAAAATAAAGACATTTTGGACGAACAAGCGTCTATGGATACTCAACAACCTGACAACCTGACAACCGAAGAAGCCGTAAACGTAAACGGCGGAGAAGCAGAGGAAAGTACAGGAACCGCACCAGCAGAAGATATTGTTGCCGAAACTGAAACGTCGGACCGCGACCGGACCGGCAGTGAACTAGCAGAACTCAAAGATAAGTATCTCCGTTTATACGCTGATTTTGAGAACTTCCGTAGACGTACAGCTAAGGAAAAACTTGATTTGATCGGCAATGCGAATGAGGGCGTATTAAAAGCGCTGATTCCGGTTGTCGATGATTTTGAGCGGGCCATGCAGTCGATGGAAAATACGGATGATGTGGCTGCGCTGAAGGAAGGTGTTGCCCTGATCTACAACAAGTTATTCAAAACGCTGGAAGGTAAAGGTCTGAAACCAATGGCCTCGAAAGGAGAACCATTCAATGCAGACCTTCATGAATCGATTACGCAGTTTCCAGCCCCCAGCGACGATCTGAAAGGAAAAGTAATCGACGAAGTTGAAAAAGGATATTACCTGAATGACAAGGTCATTCGGTTTGCAAAAGTGATAGTAGGAAGTTAAAATAATGAGTGAATGAGCGAATGAGTGAATATTGACAGATTACCAGTATGGTTGCGTCAGCTATTCACTCATTCGCTCATTCACTCATTCAAAAATATGGCAACGAAGCGCGATTATTACGAAATTCTGGGCGTCTCAAAGAACGTCACGTCGGAGGAATTGAAGAAGGCCTATCGGAAAATGGCGATCAAATACCATCCCGATAAAAATCCTGACGACCCAACCGCCGAAGAAAAATTTAAGGAGGCCGCCGAAGCCTACGACGTTCTGAACGACCCTCAAAAAAAAGCGCGTTATGATCAGTTTGGTCATGCGGGTATGAGTGGTGCGGCAGGCGGTTATGGCGCTGGTGGGCCTACGATGGAAGATATTTTCAGTCAGTTTGGCGACGTTTTCGGCGACGATTCTCCTTTCGGAAGTTTCTTCCGGGGTGGAAACGGAGGTGGCGGACGGCAACGCGTTCGGCGGGGTTCCGATTTGCGCATCAAGCTGAAGCTGAATTTACAGGAAGTTGCCAACGGTATTGAAAAGAAAATTAAGGTAAAACGTCACGTTACCTGTAACACCTGCGGGGGCAATGGCTCTAAAAACGGAACTTCCGTACAAACCTGCTCGACTTGTAGCGGTACCGGCCAGACCCGTAAAGTAGTGAATACAATGCTCGGTCAGATGGTATCGACGAGTACGTGTCCAACCTGTAATGGCGACGGTAAGATCGTGACGGATCGTTGCGACGCTTGTTTTGGTGAAGGCCGCGTTTTACAGGAAGATGTTATTCCGATCAAGATTCCAGCGGGCGTTGCTGAAGGTATTCAACTATCGGTGGGTGGTAAAGGAAACGTACCTCCTCGCGGTGGTGTTGCCGGTGACCTATTGATTGTGATTGAGGAGGAGGAAGATCCCGATCTGAAACGAGATGGTAACAATGTGGTGTTCGATCTGTACGTCAACTTTGTGGATGCCGCTATGGGCACCAGCGTTGAAGTACCGACTATCGACGGAAAAGCACGTATCACGCTCGATCCAGGTACGCAAAGTGGCAAAATCCTGCGTCTGAAAGGAAAAGGTATTAAAGAATTAAACGGCTACGGCCGGGGTGACGAGCTAGTCCACGTCAACGTTTGGACCCCAAAAACACTTTCCGCTGAAGAGCGATCTCTGCTGGAAAAGTTGCGTAACTCACCGAATTTCCAACCGAAGCCCAACAAAAACGAAAAAGGCTTCTTCGACAAGATGAAGGACTTTTTTCACGGATAATTAACTGATAACCAGCCAATAAAATAAAGCCCAGCCATCTGACTGGGCTTTATTTTATTGTGGTGGGCAACTCGATAGTAAAAACAGTGCCTTCCCCTTCCTTACTCAATACGACTAACGATCCTCCGTGCCCTTTAGTGATGATATCGTACGAGAGGGATAAACCCAGGCCGGTGCCTTCACCAGTTGGTTTCGTCGTGAAGAACGGCTGAAAAATCTTCTGCTGAACGGTTTCGGGTATGCCTGCTCCGTTATCTGCCACCTGAATTTGGACACTGGTCGGCAATCGCTTTGTCGTTAACGTTACGATGGGTTGATAGCCGACATCACTTTTGCCTTTCTGCTGCACGGCGTAGAATGCATTGGTAAACAGGTTCAACACCACTCTGCCTAGCTCCTGATTCATTACGGTTACTTTACCCACAGTTGGATCAAAGTGAGTCACGAGCTCACAATTAAACGTCTTATCCTTCGCACGCTGTCCATGATAAGCTAGCCGCAAATACTCATCGGCCAGGGCGTTCAAATCAGTAGGCTGGCGTTCACCCGAGCTGGTACGCGAGTGCTCCAGCATTCCTTTGACGATGTTGCTGGCTCGCCCGCCATGATGCTGAATCTTTTGTAGGTTTTGAGTGAGATCGACTAGAATTTCGGTGGCATAGGCCTTTTCTGCATCTGGCAGGTGTTGAAATGGACCTTCCTTTAATTCATCGACCAGTTCTGTACTTACATCTGAAAAATTATTAACAAAATTCAACGGGTTTTGAATCTCATGAGCGATGCCTGCCGTTAGCTCGCCCAAACTGGCTAATTTTTCCTTTTGAATGAGTTGTGCTTGGGTAACTTTTAGCTCATCCAGCGCACTTTCCACTTTCTGCCGTTCAGCATTAATTTCGTCTCGTTGTTGCCGAAGTAGCCTATTCGCTTTTTGTTTGTGGCGGTTATTACGATATTGAATGAGTGCAATGAGCATAAATGCACCAATACCACTTACCAGTAAATACAGCAGGATGCGGGTCCGATACGATTCTTCGAGACGTTTGGCGTCTTCCTGACGCATCTTCTGATTGAACTCGATAGTCTGAAAACTTTTAATTTTTTCGGCATTTTCCAGGCTGTCTTTGGCTACCGAGGCTATTTTCAGATAGGCTAGTGCCTCACTAGGTTCCGGCGTCTCGTAATAGTCAGACAGGATCGTGCTGGCTTTTAGAATCGTATTGAGCATATTGGACGACTGGGCCAGTTGCAGCGACTTTTTAGCGTAAACAACCATAGAGTCAGACTGATGGGTCGCCTGAAAAATCTCTGCCATTTCCAGATAAGTTTGACTCAGCGTGCGGTCGTTTTTAACAGCTACAGACGTTGGAATGCTCTTTCGATAATACATTAACGCCTGTCCATAGCGGTTCATGCGTTTGTAAATATTCGCCAGAATCATCAATTCAATCTGAATATCAGCTGCTTTCTGCTGAAGCGCATAGTCATAGGCAATACGCGTGTAAGTCTGGGCAGAATCCAATTGATTGAGAAGTGCGTATTCCGAACCAATATTCGAGAGTGCAATGCGCTTTAAGGCTAAATTGGCCAGTTGGGTAGCTAATTCACTGGTTTTCTGATAATAGGCAATGGCTTTGGACGAATTTTTCTGCTCCGAATACAGATTACCCATATTGTTATAGGTCCGGGCGAGGGCATCTGCATCGTTATTGATTTCGGCAACAGTAACCGAGGCTAAATGCGATTCCAACGAACGGTCATAATTACCTGTAAGCCGGAAAATGGTACCAATTCGATTCAGTATACGAGCTTCTCCACGCAGAAAATCCACTTTTTGGGCGATTTTTAGACCTTCCCGCGCGTATTGCATAGCCACAAATGGCTTCGAATACATCAGCGATCGGCTCAGTTGATCGAGTACCTGAACGCGGGCGGTATCGGCAATGGATTGGGTGAGCAGATTTTGCAGACTGTCGGATAGGCTCTGCTGGGCCAGCGTTTTCAGGCAGCAGAAGCTCAGTACAAAAAAGAGGACTAACCGATTTTTCATGAAAAAGAGGTTACGGAACAAATATACGTTTACGCCATTCGTTTTGTACTGATTTTCAGATAGATTAGCTTAACAAAGCCTAAACTACCATTCTGAAACACGATGAAATTTTTTCCCCTACTCATTCTTCTCCTGAGTTGTTTTCAGGCTCAGGCCCAGTCGGTGGCTAAGCCGCCAGTGCCCCAACTACACGTCGTTTTCGTAATGGAGCAACGTGAGCTCGAGTTCGGGCGACTCAATATGGAAAACGACTCACTCATGAATCTCTTCGTTAGGAAAATTCATCTTGAATTACAGTACCCGATGCGAATCAGTCGCCTGGATCAATCTAATTTTACCCGAAAGGCATTGCAGGATACGATTACAGCGATGAAAACGTCCCCCAACGATATTATCATCGTCTATTATTCCGGTTATGGTCTTCCTCCAACTAATCCAGCCGATAATTTCGCCAACTGGCGGCTATCCGATATGAACAAAACAGGGCTGCCTGTTAGTGAAGTAGAAAATTGGCTGAGAGCCAAGAACGTACATCTTGGCGTACTGATTGCCGATTGTAGCAGCCAACGAATTGACCATACTCCTCCGGCAGTACCAGAGGCCACAACTGTTGAGGGTATCATACTTTCTCAGGAGATTATTAAACAGCTCTTTCTCCGCACGAAAGGCATAGTTAAGTTGGGAAGTTCTACTCCATCAGCCCCAGGCTACCTAAATCTGGCGGCTAAAGTGAATAAACTAAATCCAGGAACGCTGTTTACCAACGCTTTATGCACTGCTTTCGGCTCCTTATTGGAGTCTTCCTCCCCTGATATATTACCCGGTCTATCGTTTGAGACACTTCAATCGTGGACATCGAGTAATATAAACTTTATTTTACGAAAATCGAACTATGTTCAAAAGCCAGTTCTGGAAGTTAAAAACTGGGCTGGTTCCATTATTGTCCGAAAACAGAGTAGGGGTGTTCCCCCAATAGGAACACGCTGGCAGGGGCTTTTGGTTAACGAGTATGATTACGACCAGTTACCCCAAAAGTGGGTAAGCCAGCCAACCAAACAGCTGCCCCCCCGGATAGATATGTCTATTTATGCACCTCCCGTTATCGACCAAGGTGAAAAAGGCACCTGTGTAGCGGTATCAATCGGGTACTATATGCGATCTATACTGGAGGCTAGAAAACAGGGAATTACGGATAAATCTCAAATTTTGAAACGTAGTTTCTCGCCTTTTTACCTCTACGCCAATCTTAAGATGGCCTATGATTACAGCTGTACATCCGGAATTGATGCTGGTCAGGCGTTGGATTACATCAAGCAAAATGGCTTACCCGCTTTCTCGGCATTCCCTGATCCAAATTCCTGTCAACTAAATCAAGAGTTCCGAATCAATCCTTCTTCCAGAATAGAGGACTATGTAAAGCTGTTTAGTATTACAGATCCTAAAGAAGCCAAAGTAGTAGCCGCAAAACAGGCATTGGCGGAGTGGTCGCCCATTGTGGTGGGAATTCAGACTACTGGCTCGATGGCAAATTTATCGTTTACCCAGACCTTAGTGCCCCGACTGAAATCGTTTGTGTCGGAGTTAATGGCTAGCGATAATGCCTCAGGCCCGAAAATGGAATGGCGCCCTTATCAGGCAAATTCGCTGGATTTTGGCCATGCCATGTGCGTCGTCGGGTACGACGATACGATGCTGGGCAACGGAGCATTTAAGCTGATTAACAGTTGGGGAAGCCCCTGGGGCGATAAGGGCTATTTCTGGATGTCGTATGATACCTTCGGCCGATTCGCTAAATATGGGTATCAGGCCTTTCTATCGTCAACTATCAGGCCTTCCGACAACCTTCTCGATACGGATTTGACCATATCTCATGGAGCGTTCACGGGCGAAGCATTGCCGTTTACAACCTCTTCCAATAGTTCTCAATTGATGACGTACACCCTTACACAACCGCAGCGAACAAATACGTCATTCAAGTTCACATTGGACGTAAAAAAGCAAACGTATCTCTATCTGATCACATCTGGTGAGGCAGACAGCGCAGCCAGTAAAGTACTTCCACGGCCAGGCTACAAGATGATTATCACCCCCGGAAATCGACTAAACTATCCCAGTGATAATACACGCCTGATCCTTGGAGGAAGCGTCGGTCAGGAGTATTGGCTATTTTTATTTTCAGAAAAAGAAATACCCAATATAGATGACTACCTTCTGTCGATGAACTCATTAAAAGGTACATTTCCTAACCGAGCCATGAGGGCCTTTAGTGATATATTGATTTCTAAGAGGTTAATCAGTTACAAACCGAAGAAAATGGGCTTTTTTTTACGGAACAATCCGCAAGTCAGGGAGCGAATTGTTCCGTTGTTGGTGACGATGAACCACGTACCCTGACTACGATTTTTTCGAGCGAGTGCTGAAAAAGTAAATAGCTGCTACCACAACTACCAATCCAACTACCCAAACGATTGTACCAAGGCCAGATGAGTGTCCTCCGCCTGTATCATTTTTGGGTTGTGCAAGAACAATTGATGAGGCTGTCATCAGCCATACGGTGGGTAAAATCACTTTTCGCATACGAAGTTGGCGTTAAACGTTTAATCCTGCTAAATGTATGTAGAAAACTCATTATCAGCGCATACCTACTTTTATTAAGAAATTATCTAAGCAAGCTCGCTGTAAAACCTGCAAAAAATAGTGCTATGCAACCTGCCTCAGGTTGACGCGACTTTCGTATGTTCCAGCTACAGTCGGATTGAAGATTGTATACCTAAGAAAAGCCACGTTTTGACTGTACGTATCCATTAGAAGTAGGATTGAATGGCTTAGCTAAAGACGAGCAGCGTACATAGGAAATTAGTAATTTGGTCACGTGCTAGCGCCGATTATCCGGCCTAACAACCGAAAACTAAATCAGTTAGCTAAATCGCTGATTCATCCTGTACATTTAGCCATGAGCATACTTCGAGTTCTTCAACTCTTCGCCTTTCTGGTCGTCACGGGCTTCATGCTGGAAGCTGTTTATTGGTTACTGAATCAACGCAGCGATACGTTACCGATGATAGCTGGGCTGGTGCTGCTTGTTTATCTATGGCTGACGGTCCGGTCAAAATTCTTCACTAAAAACCCTTTCACTAATCACCACCATGAGTAAATTACGCATAGGTATTTGGGCTGTTGTTGCTCTGATTCTTGTACTTATCATTAGTAAATCCTGTACCACCGTCGACGCTTCCCACGAAGGTATTAAAGTCAGCAAAATAGGCTCTGATCGGGGAGCCAGCGACATTGAAAATGTAACGGGTTGGATATTTTACAATCCCCTTACTTCCTTTATTGAACAGTATCCGACGTTTACCCAAACCAAAGATTTTGATCCGTTCAATGTCAGCGCCAAAGGCGGAACGCTGTTTAAAATTGACCCTACACTGAACTATCACCTGGTGAAAGGCCAGGGCGCTAACGTCTATCGCAAATACCGCAAAGAGCTGCCTGACATTGAGAATAATATTCTTCGAACCATTGTCTACAACTCGTATCGCGATGTAGCGAATGCGTTTACCCCCGATTCGCTGGTGAATAATCGCGTTGGTTTTGAAGAAAATGTAGAAGCCAAACTCAGAAAGGCGTTATCTGACGATGGGTTTGCGTTTGAAAACATTACTTCCAACCTGACTCCTCCCGAATCGCTTCAGGCCATGATTGATGCGAAGAACACGGCTGTCCAGAATGCACTACGTCTGCAAAATCAGATTGCCGCCGAAAAAGCATCGGCAGAAATTGCCGTTACGAAAGCCAACGGGATTGCCCGGGCAAAAATTATTGAAGCGGAGGCCGAAGCGAGAGCCAACGAGCTGAAGCAGAAGACCCTCACGCCTTTGCTGGTTCAGCAGGAATGGATTAAAAAGTGGAACGGTCAGCTACCGACAACTCAATTAGGTGCCAATAGCTCCACGATGATTCAATTACCCGTTAAATAAGGTACTCGATCACCAACTGATAATGTGCCAGACTATCAGTTGGTGATAAATATGATTCTGTGGTAAAGTTTACGGCCAAAGGCGCTGTTAATTTTAGGGCATGAAACTAAGCTGGACTTTTTATCCGAAAGGTGAACCTGCGTCGATCACGCTAACGGTGATTTATATACCGGATCTGGATACAGAAAATTTACCCGGTGGGGGTTTCCTGCATCCAGAAACGAATACAGCTTTTGTAGACTGGGCCACCTATAAACGGTTTGATTCGACCGATGTGGCTGGCCGGAAAGATGCCTTTCAGCAATTGACGCCAATTAATGATATTTCGGCATCACAGCTTCAAAAACACCGACAATGACCTCCCTTCCTACACTCCTGTTGATCTGTGCTACAGTTACAACGGCACTCATCGCTGGCCTTTTCTACGGGTATTCCTGCTCAGTAAATCCAGGATTGGGCCGGCTATCGGATGTGGCTTATTTATCGGCCATGCAATCCATCAACAAGGCCATTCTGAATCCTCTATTTTTCGTCAGCTTTATGGGGGCTCTGGTTTTGTTGCCCATGACGACTTTGCAACATTATAGCCAGCCCATAACCGTTCGTTTCTGGGCTCTCCTGGCCGCTACCCTCATTTATCTACTTGGCGTTTTTGGCATTACGGCAATGGGGAATATTCCTCTAAACAATATGCTGGAATCGTTTTCGATTCAGACCGCTTCGGCCGAAGAAATGGCTAATTTACGAGCCCGATTTGAAATGCCCTGGAACAACTGGCACATGATTCGGACAGTAGCGTCCGTGATAGCCCTTGTGCTCATGGTTATGGCCTGCCTCAGTCCCAAAACGGAATAATGCCAGGAATAGGCTTAGTCAGAACGGGCGAACACATGTCTGAAAAATTGGAGCTTCCTTTTGACAGGAATCAGGACATATTAACTTCGCTGAATACTTGTTTTTCTGTACTGTATGCACCAAACATTACTGCTTTGTTTGTCGTTAATGCTTGCGGTTACGCTGCTGGTAATGGCAGGTCAGCGGCTGCGCATCCCTACCCCTATTTTTCTGGTTATTAGCGGCTTAGTCATTAGTTTGATTCCGGGTATTCCCCGTGTTGAAGTCAATCCTGAACTTATCTTTCTCATCTTTCTTCCACCCCTACTCTACGAAGCGGCCTGGTTTATGTCGTGGAAAGAGTTCTGGCGATGGCGCCGGATTATTACCGTTCTGGCGTTTGGCCTGGTTATCGTAACGGCTTTTTCGGTCGCTTATGTTTCGAGCGCCGTTATTCCGGGGTTCACACTGGCGCTTGGCTTTCTGTTAGGCGGTATCATTTCACCACCCGATGCCGTTGCCGCTACGTCGGTTTTACGAGGAGTCAATATATCAAAATCAGCCCTCAGTATTCTGGAGGGTGAAAGTCTGGTGAATGATGCAGCAAGCTTAGTGGTTTTCCGTTTTGCGTTGGCTGCGGTTTCAACAGGTACGTTCGTCTGGCAGACAGCTTCCGTTGATTTTGTTTTAGTCACAATTTTAGGGGTAGTTGTGGGATTGGGGATAGCTGTTGTATTCTACGCCATTCATCGATGGTTACCTACCTCAACCCGAATCAGTATTTTACTGACGTTCATGGCTCCTTATATTATGTATATGACGGCCGAGGAATTTGAGGTTTCTGGCGTTATGGCGGTTGTCAGCGGAGGGTTATTTCTCTCCAACCAGAGCCACGTTATACTCAACCACAGCGCGCGCATTCAGGGAACAGGCATGTGGGCTACGGTTGTGTTTGCCCTGAATGGATTGGTTTTTATTTTGATCGGGCTTGAGTTACCAGTTATTATCAATAGTCTGGAAGATTATTCAAAACTGGAAGCGATTGGCTATGCCTTACTGGTTACCGCCGTTATCATTGTTACTCGTATACTTTTTTCGTTTGCCTCAGCCGGATTCACCGAATTTATCGGCCAATACATTACTGTTGCCCGACGCAAGGTTGGGTATAAAGCGCCTATGATCCTCGGTTGGGCGGGTATGCGCGGAGTTGTGTCGTTGGCATCGGCCTTATCTATTCCGTTGACAATTAACAATGGAGAGCCTTTCCCCCACCGTAATCTGATTCTGTTCATCACGTTTGTCGTGATTCTGGTCACGTTGGTTTTTCAGGGGCTGACTTTACCACTTGTCGTTCGATGGGTCAATTACCAGGACCCGGATCATCGACTTCCGGAGGAAACTCAGGAATCGATGATCCAACTCAAACTACTTAAAGTAGCGTTGAAACATCTTAATGACAATTATGCCGATGAAATTAGTACCAATGACTTATTAGAAAATCTTAAAAATCGACTGGAGACGGATACGCATCAAACAAAACGACATCTGGATTCAATTGAGAACGACGGTGAACACGTTACTCGTTACAATGAAGTGATGACCGCTATTCTGAACGCAAAGCGTGATGAGTTACATCGACTACGCAGAAAACAGGAATTCGATGATGAAATCATTCGTCAGGAAGAAGCCCGAATTGATTTAGAAGAAGAAAAGATCAGCCATCCTATTCACTGAACTACCTAAAGCTAGCCTTGATTCCGTATGATTCTTTCCGATGTAGCGCGCGTAAGGTTGGTCAACCAACAAATTGAAGAGTCGACATTCCGAACACCAAGTGAACTAGTGAGTTGGATGGGCGCGCTCCAGGGGCAGGATGGCAACATGGTAAAATGGGCAATGGGCGTCCGACTGCCCGACTATACCGAGGCCCAAATTACCCACGCACTCGATTCTGGCGAACTCGTTCGAACGCATCTGTTACGACCTACCTGGCACATTGTGGCTGCTCAGGATATTTACTGGTTACTCGACGTAACTGCACCGCACGTAAAAACCTTGCTAAAGTCAAGCCTTAAATCATTGGAAATCAGCGAAGAGTTAATCGTACAGAGCCATACAATTATTGAAAAAGCGTTGATTGAACATACGTATCTGACTCGAGGAGAGTTGATGCTCGAACTCCAGAAATCGTCGATTCGTACGGATGAAAACCGGTCGGCTCACTTGATGATGCGGGCTGAATTAGACGGAATTGTCTGCAATGGTCCGATCAATGGAAAGCAAATTACGTATGCGCTCCTCGAAGAGCGAATTCCTAAACCACCCTCACTGACTCGTGAGGAAGGCTTAGCAAAACTTGCCTACACATATTTCAGTAGTCACGGTCCTGCTACGATACTGGATTTCGTCTGGTGGTCAGGTTTATCGGTCACCGATGCGCGCCGAGCTTTGGAGATGATTAAATCTGATCTTAATTCGGAGCTGATTGGTAATCAGACATATTGGTTTCGCTCCACACTCCGTACAGGTTTTGCCAGGACTAAGACAATTCATTTGCTGCCCGCTTTCGATGAATACACCGTGAGTTATAAGGATCGGAGCGCTGTACTTTCAGCCGAAGATCAGAAACAGGCGATTTCAGCAAATGGTATATTCAGCCCAATCATTGTGCTGGACGGTCAGATCATCGGTGTTTGGAAGCGGGTTTCGAAGAAAGAGAAAGCGGTTATCGAACCCGTTTTTTTTAAACCAGTCGATAGCTCAATTGTACAGTTGCTGGCAGAAGCGATTGATCCTTACAGTCGTTTTTTAGGACAACCAGTAGAGATTGCTTATCGGGTGTAAGGAGCTGTTTTTCAGAAATAAAATCTTCACATCTGTTGGAATGAACTTGCTCTGAAACTGGCAAAGCCGACTGATAATTGCACTGACAACAAAGGCTTGATGACTGAATAACCAAGGCTACTGGAATTAAGGAAGTAGGTCTGATAAAATTTCTTAATAGTAAGATCAGACCAAGTAAAATGGCTGGTATACTCAACAGTTGCCCCATATTGAGGCTCATACTATCTTCAAAGGCCACTTGGTTTTCCTTGTAGAACTCCCAAACAAACCGTAGGCCAAATACCCAAATTAGCGATATACCAAGCATTGTACCCGGTTTTGATTGGCTACGGTAGTTTTTCCAATACCAAAATAAGATAAAGAAAAGTACCAGATAAGATAAAGATTCGTATAACTGAGTAGGATGGCGGGGCACCTGGCTATAATCATGATCTCTCAGGAAGATGAACGCCCAGGGAACATCTGTTGGCTTCCCGAAGATTTCGGAGTTCATTAGATTGCCAAACCGAATGAAAGCTCCTGCCAATGCTGCGGTGATACACATTCGGTCACTAACCCATAAAAACGTTTGCCCGCTGGCTTGACTCGACTGACGGCGTGCGTAAAGCCAAAGGCCAATAATGACCCCTAGAATACCCCCATGGCTAGCCAACCCACCAAAAGGCGGAGTTATGATGTATAACGGATTTTGAATGAACATATAGGGTTCATAAAACAAAAAGTGACCGAGTCTCGCTCCAAGAATCGTTGACATCACCATTGTCAGTAGCAGCGAATCCATATCAGCAAGGGGCTTCTTCTCCGTCCTGAAAATGTGGGTTGTAATCCGCACTCCGATCAGAAATCCAGCAGCGAACAGCAAGCCATACCATCTCACTGGCCAGGAGCCAATACGAACGATTTCAGGATCAACATTCCAGATAATGTATTGAAGCATAGTTTCTTATTGTCTAATCTGTTATACTCATAAACCCTTAATTCTACAAAATAGAACGAAGTGACGGATATTACTTATTTAGTTGGCACGTTAGCTTAAAACAAAACCTCCCGAAAAAATGAATCTTTCGGGAGGTCGATTGATTAGCTGATGCCCATGTGATCAACCGAACGAGTTGATATGCTTCTGGAAAATCGCTTCGTATTTGTTAGCCGCAGCCGTTTGTTTGGCTTCTTTGCAGGCTTCTACAATTGTTTGCAAAATATACAGATCAGAGTCCGTACTACCGAAACGCCCCTTGCCACTCTTATAATAGGTCAGATTCTGGTCAGCGCGCGAAGCCATCGTTTCAGCAATGTCGAGCGCCTTTTTATTATCACCTAATTCAAACAGGAAGCGTACGTAGTTCGACGAAATCTGGTCGTACGGAATACTCTTGTCCGGAATAACCTTCAACGAGTAATTGAGTACTTCCTGCGCTTTGTCTTTCTTACCTTCCCGCATAAGCTGATCAGCGAGTCGGAAGAAGGCAATTCGAGCCGAAATTACGGGTGGTCCTTTGTAGGTTTCGTCGTAATACGAGTTCGGATTGTCGAAGTCACGCCAGAACGTCTTCTTCGTCATGTTCGTATACATGATGTCGGAGTTCACATAACCATCCGTTGCGCCCGGAATAGCAACTGGCATCAGTCGATAGGCATAGCCTTCCAGCTGCATGTAATTCTTCAGACTCAGGTAGTTATCACTAGCCAGCGTACTTGAAAAATAGATTGGTCGTTGCCAGTTGTTGGTGGCAATAATATCGAGCATGATCAGATCCGGCTTATACAGATCTTTCTTGCCGATGGTCCACTGCAACGTATCTTTCATGAGCGGACGGAGATTGGCCGGCACGAAATTCGCCTTATCAACTGCTTCTTTATTAATAGGCAGGAACAGTACCGATGATGGCAAAATGCTCGTCATGTCTCCACTCGTCAGCGGTACCTGAATAGCCGGATTATTCGTCTTAATCAGGTTGATATACTGCTTCAGATCGATTCCGTTTTTCACCCCAGCCACTTCGTAGAACGGCACGATATCATTCTTGCCTTTATTGAAGTTGTCGAATTCCAGCGAAATCGGTAACGCATCCGACAAATACGTCTTACGCTTCATTTGCTGAATGTACCATTCCGTACCCAACAAGCTCAGGTTACACACCCGCACATCCGTACGGAAACCCTCTACTTCCTGTACATACCAAAGCGGGAATGTATCGTTATCGCCACCTGTGAAGAGTACCGAATTGGGTGCGCAGGAATTGAGCAGATTTTTGGCAAAATCGACCGACTGGTAACGGTGGTCGCGATTGTGGTTGTCCCAGCTTTTCGCGCCCATCATAACCGGAACCAATAAGCATAACCCTGCCACCAGTCCATTCCGGGCAACATCGGCTTTAATTACATTCCGCAACCCTTCGGCTAGTGCCATTACACCCAAGCCCAACCAGATTGCGAAGAAATAGAACGAGCCTACGTATATATAATCTCGTTCACGAGGTTCGGTTGGCGGAGAGTTCAGGAAAACTTGCAAAGCAATACCCGTGAATAGGAAGAGTAATCCTACAATCAGGAAATCGCGACGGCGACGGAAATATTGGAAGGCAATTCCGAACAGACCCAATGCAAATGGCAACATATAGAAATTGTCGCGCGCTTTGTTGTTCTTCAGCAAGTCGGGAGCCCCGTTGTCTGACGACCAGGGCAACAAATAGCCTGCCCCTTCTTCATCACTTTCCCGACCGGCGAAATTCCACATCAGGTACCGCCACCACATATGTCCTAATTGATAACTGAACAGGAATTTCAGGTTATCGCCCATTGTCGGCTTTTGTCCTTCAGCAAGTCCGAGCATCTGCCGATATAAAGCTGGGTGGTTCTGCTGGGTGCTATACACACGGGGAAACAACATCTCATCGCCCGGAGAATAAACATACTCTGGCTGGTGATCGAAAACGACGTATTTCTTTCCTTCTTTTTTCCAGATTGGTGCTCCTTGTTTCTGATCAATCGGGCGCGAGGTGAAGACCGGACCATACAGCAACGAACGGCTACCATATTGTTCCCGACGCAGATACGACAGGAAGTTCAGTTCATCGCTAGGATCATTTTCGTTGATCGGCGGATTGAAGTCTGCCCGTACCAGCACCTGCATATAAGACGCATATCCGATCAGGACAAACGCCAGAGCCAGTAATGAGGTATTGAGTACAACACGCTTCTGCTTCGCCGACCAGATAATCCCATAAACAATAGCCCCCAGGAAGACAACGATAAAGAAGTTAGCCCCTGTTGTAAACGGTAAACCAAGCGTATTAACAAAGAAACGTTCAACGGCAAACGCCATACCTGGCAGCCCTGGAATGATACCGGCATTGATAATTGCCAGCACAACCAGACCTATGCCAGCAGCGATTACACCACCCCAGAACGTTGGTTTTGGTTGTTTTTTGAAATAGTAAATCAAGGCTAAAGCTGGTAGCGTTACCAGGTTCAACAAGTGAACGCCAATGGATAGACCCGTTAGATAAGCAATGAAAATAAGCCAGCGATTAGCCGCAGCTTCATCATCGATTCGCTCCCATTTGAACGCTGCCCATACGACAATAGCTGTGAAAAATGACGACATTCCGTATACTTCGGCCTCAACGGCTGAGAACCAGAACGTATCCGAGAATGTATACGCCAGAGACCCTACAGCACTAGCTCCCAGTACCAAAAGTGTGTCGCCCATCGTGTACTCACTCTCCGATTTTCCGAGAAGTTTCTGCGCCAGCATGGTAATTGTCCAGAACAGAAAAGCAATGGTGAACGCACTCGCCAACACTGATGCCATGTTTACCCAATAAGCCACATTGGTTAGATCGCCAAACGACATCATGGAGAAGAGTCGACCGAGCAGAAGAAAAAATGGCGCGCCAGGCGGGTGCGGCACCTGAAGTTTAAACGAACACGCAATGAATTCGCCACAGTCCCAGAAACTAGCCGTCCGTTCAACGGTCATCGCATAGGTAATCAGCGCGACAACGAAAACAGCCCAGCCTGTGAGGGTATTCAGGCGTTTGAAAGATTGCATACAAATGAAGATTAACGGATTACTTTTTGTGTACGTACAGCCAAAATTACGCAAAAACAAGGCCGTACAGGTTAAGGCAGCCTGTTAAAGTTTGTTAAGGTAGCGTATCTACTGTGATTGGAGATAAAGTAATTTAATACACTTCTCCCCTGGCAGCTTTCAATGTATTCTGCATGAGCGAGCAGATGGTCATCAGGCCGACACCACCGGGAACGGGCGTAATAAAACTCGTTTTAGGTGCTACCTCATCGAATTTCACGTCGCCTTTCAGGGAAAAACCGCTTTTCTTACTGGCATCGGGTACGCGTTCCAGGCCCACATCGATCACAACGGCACCTTCTTTCACCATATCGGCGGTGACGAATTCAGGTTTCCCTAGAGCAGCTACCAGAATATCGGCTGTTCGGCAGATTTCGGCCAGATTTTGCGTACGGCTATGGGTTAGCGTAACTGTACAGTTACCTGGATACATATTACGCTGCATCAGAATTGACATCGGCAGGCCGACAATCTGGCTACGACCAACCACAACGCAGTGTTTTCCAGACGTTTCGATATTGTATCGTTTAATCATTTCCAGAACGCCCTGTGGTGTAGCGGAGATATACGCAGGAAGTCCTTTAGCCATACGACCAATATTGATGGGGTGAAAACCATCCACGTCTTTAGCCGGATTGATGGTTTCCATAATGCGGTCGGGGTTGATATGATCAGGAAGCGGGAGTTGGACGATCAGCCCATCCATATCCGGATTTTCATTCACTTCGCGTACTTTATCAAGCAACTCAGCTTCTGAAACGGAAGGATCGAATCGGATGAGTGTTGAATGCATACCTACCTCTTCGCAGTTTTTCATTTTCGAAGCTACGTAGGTTTCCGAAGCACCCTTGTTACCGACCAGAATCGCTACCAAATGAGGAATTTTGCCACCCTGCTCACGAATCTGTGCTACTTCAGCTGCGATTTCCAGTTTAATTTGAGAAGAAAGAACCTTACCGTCTAAAAGCTGCATATGAATTATAATTATCTAATAGTCAATTCAATACGGTCTTGAAGTTCAGTCTAGGATACAAATAAGATACACACTATATATCAACTGTCTATTGACTAAATCCGTATTTAGCTGCGAAAGTACCATCTTAAGAGAGAAATTAAATATTCTTTTTGATAACGGTTGTGAGTTATTTAAAATGCTTTTTCATCCATAGGGCGCGTTTAAATTGTGTTATTATGGTAGGCTGTACGATTATTTATTGTCCAGATACTACTACTAATAACCTTTTGCAGTATTAGACAACAGTTGACGATAATCTCGACCTCCGACCCATTTTTATACTAATATTGTATAATAGGTTGGTATAGCCAGATTGAAATTAATAGTGCGAGAAAGCATGTATTTGGTATTCCGAGCGAGATTAATGTCTGAGCGAAAACCAAGTGCCTTACTCAACTAACACAAACGCAGCCCAGCGATATGGTTCATTGGGATATTTATACCGTAGAGTTTTCAGGGTAGCCTGGTAAGCTTCACGTATGGGTTGTTGTGCCGACAATTTCTAGTAAAAGAGAGCCATGTATTCGGCAATGTAATCATCTCGAACTTTCCACAAGCTTATCAAAAGATACCTAACTCCAGCCAGTTTGAATGCCCGTTGTAAGCCAAACACACCTTCAGAAGTGATCTGGCCGAGCCCCGTTTCACAGGCCGATAAGACGGCTAATTTCGTGTTTGATAAGTCAAGATCAGACACTTCCAATGCTGTCAGAATGCCGTCATCCATACCGGCTATGGGTTTGCCCCCAAGCCAGACATGATTGGCCCCGGCCATCGCCAGGCCCGACCGCAACAGTGGATTCTCGGCCCCGGCGAAGTTATTGGGAAGTTGCCCCAACTTATTATTTACAGGATTCACTGGACCCGGATAGAAATACCCGTGGTAGAAACATGCAGTGCGTCTGGTCCCTGACCTGAATGGACCTTGACCTGCTCTTCAGTCGCCGAGGTGTTGGTATACCAGCTAACCCCTTGCTGCCAAGTCACATACTTTTTCATACTGTCTAATTCCACAATTGTACCAGGTAATTCGCTAAACGGCTTATTATGCTGACCTGCTTTCAGATCCGACTTTACCTGTTTTGATCTGGTTGGTATAGCCCGGCGGGCCAGGGTCAGGCTATCAATGCTATATACGATATTTCCATACACTGCAGCTGTAAAGTTCTTTGGTAGATAGTCGATGCTAGTTCGCTGCACTAATTGCCGCGTACTGCCTACCTGTTGAAGTGTCAGGCTGTCGGAGAGTCGAGTAGCAATGTATCTGGGGTGGGGCAGAGCTGCAAATGCAACCTGGTGGAGATTACCAGCGGGGGCATAGTACACCGTTTTTACACCTGCCAACAGTGAAATAATTGGCTGCCAGATTAGGCGGGATAGGGCAACTCCCTGGCTAACTTCCGCGCTACCAGTAACGGATTTTGCCTTAACCCCTTCCCGAAAGATGGCATTCACCTGTGCTTCAACAGTTTCTCCTGACCTGGCTAGTAGTTTATCTAATTGTCGCTGCTCAAAAAGGCGAACAAAATGAGGTTGTACATAGCCAGGCCGGATGACGAAGGCGGCATAGACCGTACTATCGTTACAGTTACACTTATCATTGTGGTCATCAAACGAAACGAATTCGATAGCGGCTTCTCTTGGCTTTAGTGATTGTAATACCTGCGGCCATTGAATGAGAATGTCTTTCCGAATATCCCGAAATTGTTGGGATTGCTGGTTTAGTTTTTGCTCTAAGCCATCGGCCCTAGTTTGCAGTTCCGATACGTTGGAGCGTTCCCTTATTGGGCGACTATATTGGGTAGCCAAAGCCGCTTTAACGGTTTTAAGTTCAGTAAATAGCTGACGTATATTGGCATCAGGACTTTTTTCTAATGTCCGGTACAAACTTTGACCGGCGTTGAGTAGCAAACCACTATGAAAAAGCGCAGTATTAAACGCCTAACCTGCCAAATCAGGTTGTTGGCGGTGATGACGAAGTGCGAAAGAATAGCCGTAGGTGAACTTAGAATTATGAGCGTCTACATAATTGGCTTGTTGTTGCTGGGAAGAAAAAGATAAAAACTGCACTAATTGCTGTTGAAACGACGTGTATGTTTCCTTCAATTGCCATACTGCCTTAGAGTACTGGCCAGTAATCTGGTATATCCTTGCCAAACTTTCTGAAGCCAATGCATAGTTTTCATGAGTAGTACCCAATGCAACTTTGGCTATAGCTTGTGCTTCGAGGAAGCGTAATTCGGCTTCTTCGTATCGTCTTAGGAAATATAATTGTAAGCCTATATTGTTGAGAGTTGTCCCATAATCAGGGTGATTTGTTCCAATGATGTTTTTATTAATAGCTAAAATCGCAGTGTATACCTTTAGGGCATCCTCATATTTACCTTCAAACTGCCACAAGGCTGCTCTATTATTAAGTGCTCCCAAGTATTCGGCACGAATCGGCCCCTTTTCAGCTTGAAAAATACGTAAACACTCGTCAAGTGCTCTGGATAGATCGGGTAAGCTTTCTTTATATTGTCCCGATTTTATGTAAACCATCACAATATTGTTCAAGGTAATTGCGTAACCAATAGCCTTTTTACCTAATACAGTTTCCCGAAAGGCATTCATTTAGTTTGGATAAGGCTTGTATTCGTATAAATTACTCCTATATTATTGAGAATGGTGGCATAAATCGCACTTTGCTTTCCCGATCTTTTGGCATACACATCCAGTGCCTTTTCAAGCCATGGTAAAGCTTCTCCATATTGGCCAGTATGAAAGTACGCATTGGCTAAAACGGCCAGCGCTACTGGATAGGTTGGATAGGTTTCTCCAATTCCCTGGGCTATGTTGAGTACTTTTTGGACCATTTTAAGTGCTTGACCGAAGTTACCTTGTCCATTCAGGATTTTTATCTGCTCATTTAATTGTAAAAATGAATCTACTTTAGTTTGATTTTGAGCGTAGGATGCGTTAGGCAGCAGCATGGTTCCAAGCAGAAGAAGGAAGTAAAAGCGCGTGGACATAACAAGTAGGACTAATTCTTGATTCATCTCCTCCAAAGTACAAAAGGAATTGAATTCATAGAACAGAAAATTCCACCCTGACAAAAAGTGTAAGAATTAGATCTACCTTAACACAACTGATAGACACAGGTGGCCTTGGAAGAACCCTTATCCTGCCCCCTTACAGCATGCCGCTAAATCGGACCATCTTCATTTTGGTGCATTCCAAAATAAAGCCCCGGGGTGGAGTAGGTAATGCGAGCCCTCGTAACTCAAACCTGCCTTTACACTCATTTTTTGTTGTCTATCCTGGCAAAGTGTTTATTTTATGTTGCCGCCTGCCTACCAAATGGTATACCCATTAGGGCAATCAAAATAAGGCCAATATTACTCTATAGCGATGTCTTCATAGTATATAACTACTACAGGCAATGGGCGCGATAGTAGTGCTGAGGAGTTAGATCATAAAAAGGATTAAAAAAGTAATTACTTAGTTATGCATTCGGGTATATATAAATTGCATTAGCTATTACAATCGTTTCAAGGATAAAGGTATTTTTACATATGCTTTTGACTACGAATTTTCACTCACACCAAAACAGCAAACAACTGGTTTTACGGCTATTGCTAGTCTATTTGCTACTATTTCAAATCGATAAAGGTTTCGCGCAATGGCGTCAAAAAAACACTAACTTTTTACCTTACTATTCGATTGTATTCAGTGCAGGTTCTTCAACCTACTTAGGCGATTTAGCTGGTTACAGTCAACCGATCAAGTCGCTGACAACGTTACCTCGTTGGAATATTGGTTTAGGGGTCACTCGCCAGCTAACCCCCCATTTTGCGACCCGTGCCATGTTTACATGGGTTCGTATTGTAGGGGATGATTACACATATAGTAAAGATAATGCGACTCAGTTTGCAGCTCAATTTGCTCGAAATCTGCATTTTCGCAACGATGTTAAGGAGTTAGCGATTACGGGTATTTATAATTTTTTTGCAGATGGACGAAATTCACTCAATCGTGCAGAGATAACCCCTTACATATTCGGAGGACTTGCTCTGATAGCTCACAATCCTGAGGCCCTTACTCCAACCACATCTAGAAATGATAATGGTGATTTTGAAGCCCGTCACTGGGTAAAACTTCAGCCTCTGAACACTGAAGGGCAGGGGCAACCCGGTTATGAGGCACCTTATTCTCTGTTAAGCGTTGCTATTCCAATCGGGGTTGGCATGCGTTATCGCCTAAACCAGGATTTTAACTTAGGTTTTGAAATCGGGTTTCGCTATACTTTTTCGGATTATCTTGATGACGTTGCAGGTTCCTATCCTCAACCTGATGCAGTGCAAGGCTTATCTAAATTGATGGCTGATCGCCGATTTGAATATGATGCTGCTCGCGTCAATACAAACCGTTTTACAACGGCTCAACAGCTTTTTCAAGGGAATACTGAAGTATTTACCTCAGCCGTTCGTGGCAACACTGGATTTATCAAGGATGGCTACTTGCTAATTAATTTGTCAATTCACTACATCTTACCTATATCGGTCAGATGCCCACCAATCGGTAAATAATCAAAATAGTTACGACTTTATTTAACTACCACTTTTTGAGTGGTAGTTATCTGTTGCGTTTTCAGCGTGAGTAGATAAGTACCACTTGGCAGTAGATCTAAATCATTAATATAATTGACATGTGGACCACGTGATTGTTTTCCCCAATCATAAAGTCGTATTTCCTGGCCAAGTATATTCATGATTGATGCGGAAACTTCACTAGTAACGTCCAACGTAAATGATACGGTCAATTCACGATGAGTTGGGTTTGGAAACAGGTTAAGCGTTTGCTCGGAATAAGGTCCACCCGTAGCGGTAATGATACCAAACGTAACAGAATATTTGGCCGTATCACTTTTACATCCTGCTCGATTTGTTTCAACCACAAAAACATTTCCGGCATTTTTGGTATTCTTTTGCCATACAACCAGTGCTTCATTCTGGCCCTGCCCGTTGATAACTCTTCCCCCATTTACAGTCCATTGATACATGGAGCCGGAAGTATTGGCAACAGTATAAGTATATGCCCCACTTTCCTGGCTCGTACCGGCAAAAGTTATATTCTGGTTGATTCCAGAAATTGTCGAAATAGCAGGCTTATTGCCACCTTTTTTGATACTAATACGATTGCCACTTTGGTCGTATGTAATTGCTGGTTGAGCTATAACAAAACTTATTTTGATCAAGCAGAAGGTGGCGAATATGATCTTTTTCATTTTTGTTGCAAATTAGTATTCAGATTCTTTGCTGTACTGATGGCATTATTGTACGCCCAACTAACACCAACTACGCCAGCATAAGCGGCAGTATATACTAAAAGTACTTCAGTACCCGCTAGGCCTAAGACAGCAACAGTTCCAGAGACAATAACAACCTTTGCAGCCGTCTGAACCATACCAGCATAATTACTTTGATTATAATCACTATACGCTGAATACACATCTAAAGCTAGGCCCGGTCCCCCAAGAACGTCTGCAACTCCAAATACATCAGTTACTGTTCCCATAGTTTTTAGTGTTTCATCTATACTTTTGGAAAACTTCAATGACTCTTTAGTCTGCTCGCTGGTACCTGGGTCAAGCCCAGGATGACTTAACTCATTAAAAAATTGTACATAGGCTCCTGTGACAGCACCATTACCAAACTTGCCTCCGTTTATTACAGAAACAGTACCGCCTAAAGCAGCAGCAGCGGCAACCTGACCCAACTGCGAGTCAATATTGCCACTAATTGGTCCAAATGCCCCCGTCACTGCACCAGCATAAAAACTATGACTAAACTTACCGCCCTGTGCTACGCTCATACCACCCTGTACCAAACCATGTCCCGCAATTTTAACGGCATAACCAGCAGGGGTAACTGAATTTCCGGCTGTCCCTAGACTTTGAGCTGCTGACCCTACGCCATATGTTAACCCTGCGGTAGCCCCTCCAATTATTGCCCCTCGGCCCCCTTCTTCTAAAGCGTCATAAACAGTTCCACCATTCAAAAGTGTCCCGGTAAAGCTCCCGGCAAAACCACCCGCAGCCCCAGCTATAATAGCCCCGGCAAGTCCTGCACCAAGCCCGCCTGTAAAATAGGTAACAGCAACGGCTACGGCTACTGCCACCACGGTTTTCCAATTCTCTTTAATCCATTTAGTGCCTTTCTCGACTGCCCGGTCGATACCCGTCGTAACACCCGTTAGTGCAGGTGTTATCCAGTTGAGCACATCAATTATTTGCTCAACTGGATTAGGAAAGCTGATCGGTCCAATACTAAAATAACCACTCGGATCTGAATAAGTAAGCGGGTTATTCAGTACATAACTATATCGGTTGTAATTCTGGAGGTTTGATATATCCTGGATATACGGGTCAGCCGATATGAATCTTCCCAGAGTGGGGTCATAAATTCTACCATTCATGTCGACTAAGTCGAACAGGTCATAGTGCTCATGTGTGGTAAATCCGCGTTCACGGGCCGCTTCATCTACTTTAGTAGTTGCCGTTAGCTGTGACCAATCAGAATTTCTACGTTTACCCCAGGCATCATAACTTAATTCTACAACAACTTTACCCTGCTCATCTGTAATGGCGACTAGGGAGCCCAGATTATCTTTATGCCAGTATTCCGTACGAGATTGTCCTTTATCACTCTTGATAAATGTTCCAAAAACGCCGTTCCCCGCCCTCAAATAATGCACTTCCCGAGTTTCCTGTAAAGTGGTTTCTACTTCAAACGTGTTGTTAACATAAATCTTCGTACGAACTAATTTATTACGGATATACATACGCTGCATTACCCGCTGTTTGTCGACTCCGTATGAAATATCCACATAAGCAGTGTCATTGCTTATCTTAGTAACTTTGTTAAAGGAGTTATATTCAGTATTAACGGCTATAGTTGGGCTGCAGACAACGGCTGTTGCTGAGCTGGACGGCGTAATATTTATTACCTGATGGGGTCCTTTATTTGTGGTTCCGTAATCGTAAGAGCCCACATCCGACTTGAACAGGATATTCCCTAAAATATCATATGTCACCGAGACGACACTTCCGCCAATGACCTCTGACCGAGTCAGGCGATTCAAATTATCATAAGTGAACCGCTCCTGCTTATTTTTAGACAGTTCGCGTCGTTCGGTCAGATTACTAATCTGATCGTAACTATATTGCTGATTGAGTACAAATTGACTACCCTTCGACACTTCAATTTTTCGCAGTTCATTCGTGTTCTGGTCAAATTGATACTGAGTTTGTGTCCCATTTCCAAACTCCTGTAGCCCAATTTGCCCCCGGGCATTAAATGTTTTAGCTCGCCATACAATCTGGTTATCGCTGGCTCTTCTAATCAGCTCCAAAAAACCGACTAAATTGTATTCATATTTTACCTGAAAACCAGATGGGTAAGTGTATGTATTCGGTCGGCTGTTAGAATCATATGTAAACCGGCTAACATAAGTCTTGCCATCTATTGATTTGCGCTCGGCGGTTAGTCTTTGTAGGTTATCATACTCATAATCAGTATTTATGTTCCCTGCGGTGTACGATACGGAAGTAGGTTTGCCAAAAGCTACTCCTCTCGACCCTAAGTCATAACTCCATGTAGTTGTCCCCTCTTTCTCGACCTGCTTTTTTACTCGACCTAAATTATCATACTCAATCTCGGTAATATGTCCGCGCGGGTTTATCTGCCTGATTAGTTCCCCAAATCCGTTATATTCATATTGATAAGTTCCAAGGTTAGGATCAGTCGACTTAATTTTGAATCCCCTAAAATCATACTCTGCTGTTAGGTTATTGCCTTTAGGGTCAGTTGTTTTTAATAAATTATTATTGGCATCATAGTCATAGGTTAGCACGTTACCCTGCTCATCGGTGACTTTGATAACATTATCTTTACTGTTTTTAACAGCTATCTTTCGTTGATTCAGCGCGTTAATATACGTGGTTGTATTGCCATTATACTCGATCCGCTCTGACCGATTAGTTGGGCGATCTGTTTTTATAAGCCGACCAAATTCATCGTAGGTAAACCGTGTTTCCTGTGGAGTTTCACCGTCAGCAAATGGATTGTATTCTACATTTATTTCTGCTTCTTTGACTGGAGAATAGAGTCTGTATTTGTTAATAGTTTGTCCATTGAAGCCCGTAGTTTTTGAACCTATGTTTCTGTTTAGCTCATCATAATAGTCAACCACAGGCGGGCCGACTGATGATTGCTTGTAAACAACATAGGCAATAAACGGATAAGGGAATATTCGCTGACAATTGGTTTTACACTCGTACGGATTTCCAAAGATTCGTTCGTCTTGATAATAAAAATCCTGGGTTGTCCAGTTGCCATCAGGGAGGATTTCCTTTCGTTTTCGCCCAAGGGCATCATACTCAAATTTAGTTGTTAGTTTATTGGGATCGGTTGTTTCCAGAGCATTACCCGTCTTTTCATCATACTTAAAAGTTGATGAATGACCTAAGGAGTTAGTGGTTTTGATTATAAAACGACCTAAAGCATCCATCTCCGTCTTTGTCGTTCGTTCTTCCCACGCTTTACCATTCCAAGCCCGAATCGAACTTTCAACAATGTTGCCAAAAACATCATGTTTATACCGTTTCGTTTTTAATAGTTTTTCGTCCCCAGCGTCAGCGTTACTGATTTCCTTTGTTAATAGCCCAGATTCTTTGTCATATTCAAAAGTTGAAGAGTTTGTCTGAAGCGGTTTCCCTGGCATCCGTTTGTAAATGGTGGCCTTGGTAAGTCGTCCCAAAAACCAATTTTGTTCATCATTGGTATAGGTATTTGCTATTGAATCTACCATCCCGTTTCCATAGTCGGAAACCGTCGACAGAACATTACCATAGAAATCAACCGTCTGCCGAGTGTTTATTGAGTTATTAACTTTTTGCGTACTTGGCTCATATTTAACAACTTGTGTCTGCCGAGGGAACGTAAAATAGGACCGTGATACACTTCCCTGGTTTATCTCAGGTGTAAAAAAATTATTAGAGAGGAGTTTAGTATTAATTCCCGTTCCGCTGTAGACCGCAATCCTTTTGAGCGGATCATCACGATAATCCTCTGCGTAGTCAAAAAATTTAATTTCTGTCCTATTCTTACCTACATCATAGGTTGTCATCCGCTCAAAGCCTCTGAATCCCCTTCCTCTCAAGTCCATCACCGCCCCCTGATAGGTGTAAGAATATGTACGAAAGGTTAGATTAGTGAGGACTTCTAACTGGCTCACTACACTGAGGGGTATAGTCCCTTTTGTAAGCGGATATTTATACTCTGTAAGTGTCGCATTATTGAAGATATCTTTATCATAAATAGTTGTATATTTTATGTTGCACTGCTTAAATACTTCAGCAATCGAGACAACCACATTGTTGGTCTTTTGGTCACTTTTTGAAGGAATCCGATGTTTATTTTCACCTGTATCATAGTCGAAATATACCTCCGATTGCTTGCCATTCCCCAAAAAGTTTCCTCTTAAATAAACGTTTTTAGTATTGAACTTGGCAAAATCCGGCATGGGGCTTTGGAATCTAAATCCACCCAGATTTATACAGGTCAGAACTGTTTTGTCATCTGAAAAAAGTAAGTCAGGTAATCCATCTGTATTTACATCTCGCACATAGATTTTGTAAGACGAGTTAGGAAGAACAGACTCAACGGTGCGTCCATCAGATAAAATGCGTGGATTATTATTTGGTGTTGAAAATATGAAATCTCCGTTGTTTACATAAAAGCTGAACTGGCGTGCATCTTTATTAAAGCCGTAGATAAAAATATCAGGAAGCCCATCTCCATTAAAATCGGTTATCAGGATATCATCGTAGTTTTTTACTATCTTCGGAGGCTTTCCTGTTGCTACGAAAATACTTACAATTGGTACCTCAAAGGGGCTAAGCGATTTTGTATCAAATTCATTTGTGTAGACTGCCTGACTGTTGCGAATAGTTTCATAGTTTCGTTGAGGAAAGATTCGTACGTTACCATTATCTACTGGACCACTCGTTATTTTAGTCGCCTGATTATTGTTAATGGCTAATGCATCTAATAAACCATCCCCATTTAGGTCTTCAAAGTATATCCTTGAGGTATCCGTTTTTGCAATGGGTATGTTCCAACCATTTGCTTTCTGAATCAGGCCATCCGAAAAAGTTGATAGTTGAAGTGAAGAGCCACTAATTTGATTACCTCCTGATGGCACTGTCTGCCAGACTGAATTTTTAACAGATCCATCCCCCTGCTTACAGTAAAAAATTAAATCCGTTAGGCCATCATTGTTAAAATCTCTTACACTAAGTTCATAAGCTTTGGTGAAAAATTGATTTGAAGGCGGAGTTAAACCACTGAATTGTTGTTTTACAAACCTAATTTTTGCACCGTCGGAATTATTCAGATAGAAATAGTTCAATCCATCTTTAGGACGGTACCAAATTAAATCGCTTTTGCCATCAGCATTAAAATCAGTCACTACAAAATTGCTGGTTTCATCTAATGATGGTGGAGGAACATCAAAAGGGAGTTCAGAATATCGTCTGCTGATAAACCCACCAATAGGTCTCCACTCGCTTTCTTCTGCACTACCCAAATTCTGATGAAAGATGGCTGTATCAAAAGGCTTTTTTGTAGATTGATAGAAAATAGGGTATTTATGATCCGATTTTAGCACATGAATCATCATATCCTGTAACCCATCACCATCCCAATCGCCGAAATAGGCTACTCTGGGTTTACTGTCATTTCTTTTTAGTGTGTTCGAGTTCAGGAGTGCTTCTTCCCTTTCATAGTCGATATAAGGATTGTCATTTTTCCAGGTAATCTTGAGCGGATCTAGCATAGTAGCCCCAACCGATTCCTGAATCTGGGTTAGATAACTTTTTTCATAACCTGGTTTAAGCTCGTATTTAAACGAGTACTTTCGGACAATGTCTGTCTTAAATCGACATTCAACCGCTGATAATCGCTGCGAAAAAGTTGTTTGGGAACCGCTTTGAAACTTTACTGTTGCTATAGGTAGATTTTCGTATTGAAAAACTAAGGAAGCGAATGGAACTACACCTGCCTTGTCATTACCAGTATACTCTATACTTGATGGCAGTGTCTCTCCTTTAGTCTTATCTTTTTTATACTTAAATAAAATATAATTTCCCTTTGTATCACTAATCTTATTCACCAGCCATTGTACTGGGATATTTTTGCCCTGAGCTTCAATCCGTGAATCTGGAGTGTTTCCGTACTCCATTATCATTCCTGAATTAGTGTATACCGTAAAGCAGGTCGGTGAATTATTCAGAGTATCATTAATAATAATTTTAGAGAAGCTATTTTTCTCTGTATAGTAGCTTGTTTTAGGCAATCCATATTTTCCATCTGCCAATTGATTAGAAGCAGCATTAACATCTTCTGATGTCAGTACCATCAGTTGCCCATCTAAATTAAATCGATCTCGTCTGTCAAAAGTAAATTGCCGACCTAGGGATCTTCGGCTAACTGATTCATCATTTGCTCTATTGCGAGGGACGCGGCTTATAGCCGAAAGACCCTGGATTGACCAACCTATTCCCATCATACCTTCTCCAGCTTGGTGGTTATAGCCAATGCTGATGGCTGGTTGTGTACCCGAAGCCCCAGGAACTACTTGAATCGGAATAGTATATGTTAAGGCACCAGATTCCGACACTCTGAAATTTCCTTGGCTAAAACCTAATTCCTTGACCGCAAATTTTTGCTGGCCCAAACTGGAGCCTAAGCCTGGTAGCAAATAAATTATTGTGAATAGCAGGCCTAATCCGTAGATAGGTGTACGAAAAGCAGTAGATGTTACTTTTCCCATAAGAATTTGACAAAAGTGTGGATACCAACCTCAAATATACCAGTTTTGTTACTGGAGTTGAATATAGTGCCAAGCGTATTTACTATCCGCACCAAATAATTGATTATCAATTATTTACATATAATCACTAAGCAACAAAAATTATCGACCTTAAACTAGTTCTATTTAAGAAAAAGTACCCTTGGAAACGCCAAATCTTACTAATTTGTAAACACTGCGCATTAATATGTGAGATAGTCTAATAAATCCGTACACAGAACTTTTTTAACTTCGTGTACCATAAACCAATCCAAACTACCCAAACAAAAGTGCACCCCGCGCCGGCGGACCGGCCGAGTTCAAAGTCGATGTGCTACACCTAGTTGCCAATGGTTAACCGGTCATGGCCGTAGCATGTAAAATGGGCATTTTTGATAGTTCGATTCACACCTAGAGAGCGACCGAAAACAAAGAGGAGAGCAAAACGTCGCTTAATACAAGAGCAAGCTGGAGAGCCATTCAAACTAGTAAATTCGTGCCGAAGACGACCAATTATAGCCACGGTTTAACGGCTTGTCCGAACCGATTAATCGAGTTTGGTAAATCTACTGCACCTAATCAAGCTTAGGTTGGCGATATTACGTATTTGCCTTTAGCCGATGGGGACTGGGATTATTTAGCTAATTGGATGAATTTATTTTCTCGTCGAATCTACGTCGTTAACAATTTCTTATGCTCCACTAGCTTCGAAACAGTTTAACTATCCGTCCCCTTGTAGCAGTTGGAGAGTGGCAAATATATGGCGAAACCAGTGGATCCAAACAAGTCTAGTTCTAGAACCTCTCGACGGGTCAGTCGGCCAGTTTCAGGAGTAGCTATAGGTGGATAAAAAAATCAAGCTATAAGCTTTTTCGGTCACTTAAGTAAATAAAATGAGAATTACAGACGAATTTCGGAATTTTTTATATTGATTAACTTTGATCTATTCTGGCGATAAAACTTACCGTCTAAAAGCTGCATATGAATTAGTAAAATCTGAAATTTGGTGCGAAAGTACCACCTTATCCAGTATTCACCGCAAGAGCATTAAATAGTTTATCAATTACTTACCGCTGTCTTTGTACGCAAATTTCAAGATATATCCCTTTTTACCAGCTCCTTCACTGGCGATAAACAAATCGCCGTTGGGCGAAAAACAGATGCCTTCAGGTTGACGAAATAGCTTCGGATCGAGCGGTTCGGAGTATTTGATTTTCGCTTGACGGCTGGTAATAACCAATCGTTTTCCGGCTGCAGTCAATATATACCATTCACCTGTAATCGGGTGGACGGCAATGCCGGAAGGTTTGTACTTTTTGGGATCAATATTGGCGGCTTTAAGCTGGACGTCATTCAGACTCATATCCCGAAACACCGCTTTGTTGAGCAAATCGAACGAATAAACGGCTTTGTCGGCGGAACCTCCGCCATTTTTGACGGCAATGAGTAGTCGTTTTGTTTTGGGATCGTAGCCCAGTCCTTCCACTTCGGTATTTTTCGGCAAATCGGTTTTTGTCCGACCGATCTGTTTTGATTCGGGCTTAAACCGAAACAGGTTTCCATTACTTTCGAGCACATATATTTCATCGTTTATATACTCAATACCCTCAAAATCACCGTATCCGCCAAAGCCAAAATCCTTCGTCACTTTCCCTTTCTTCGTATCGAACACATACACAACCGCTTCTTCATCCTGAACACAGAGCAGCTTGTCTTCCTTAAAATAGGTCAATCCAGAAATTTCTGTCAGTTCTTTCGGTAACGTGTATTCTTTGGTAGGTTTGTCTAGTTTATAGGGCATCCTGAAGGGAGCTTCCACGATAGCAGCTTCTGGCTGATCAGTCTTTTTTGACGAAGGGCCACAACTGGTCAGTAGAGCCAATAAACTTATAAGCAGACGATTCATAGGCGAATAAAATCAGGAAAGGCAAAAATGCACTATTTCCAATCATACATTACAGTTTTATCAACCCTTCGTTGACTTTTTTGTGTGTTCTTTCCTATTTTCGGCCATATTGCAGGTATGAACCAAAACGACGCTGCTTCGATCAATAATCTTTATTTGTAATGCCCAATTTAGCTTCCGTAAAACGATTTCCCGGGATTCTTTACTGCTTAGTCATTGGCCTGTTGCTAGGAGCAATTACGTATGCTGGCACATTAGAAAGTGCTAATTTTCAGCAATATTATATTCTGGTTCAGGCACTGGCTATAGGGGTTGGCATTCTTCACGTTTGGTTAAGCCCTCGCTTTGCACCAAACTTCTTCACCACGTTTGGTCTTGGGCTAATTATTACCCTGGTGGTTATGCTGGGAGGAATGGGATTGGGATTTGTTATCTATTCAAAAACCGGTCATCTCGACAGTCGATGGCCATTCGTAACCAGCCTCATACCTTTTGTTATTCCCTTTTTAATTGTCCGGGCGTATGAGTATTATTTGGATATTCCACCAGCCGATTATAAAAAATGGTACTATCCGATAAACGGGGATATGCCTGATGTTGATCTACTTGACCTGTCGAAGATTTTGGTGATTCAATTTGAGTTTCTCAAAACACCTACTGACTCAAATTATACGAATTTCAAAGCCAAGGCACCAGTGGCCATGTCGCTGGGCGATCTGTTTCTGATCTTTATTAACGATTACAACGAACGCACTCCGGCCAGTCCTATTCAGTTTACTGATGCCGCTGGACGGCCTTTCGGATGGGTATTTGCTAAGAAAACAGCCTGGTGGCAACGCCCGGTTTATTTCGACCCGGCGCTTGATTTTAATCAGAATCGGTTAGTTGATAACGCAACGATCGTTGCGATGCGAGCGGAATAAAGCTGTTTCGAGTTTCTGATGTGTAAACTTGAAACAATCTTTAATTCAGCATTATTACTCCGCCTTTTACCTCCACCATTGCACTGCCGTTCAGGGATAGCTGCGCATTGGCTTTAATTTCAGCATTGGTATCGGCCTCGGCTTTGACTTGTGCTCCCTTAACTTCGACACTAGCCGTGCCTTCAATACTAACTTTGTTGGTCGCTTTCAGTTCGATATTGTTTTGTGCTTCGAGTTTGATATCGTTCTGCGCTTTTACTTCAATATCGTTTCCTTCTATGTGAACGGTACCTTGCGTTTCGATGGTAATTTTTCCATCGTCGGCAAAGGATAACAGAATGCGTGTGTCTGTCTTGTTGACATTAGTTAGTTCGATTTTTTCATCACCATCTTTATCATACAAGCTAATCTTGTTACCTGCTTTTGTCTGGATAATCTTCTGAATGTTATCCCGGTATGTATAGTCAACCCCGTCGTTTTTAGGATACAAACTGGTCATTACATACGGATATTCAGCCAGATTTGACTCGTAACCGATCATGACCTGCGCATCAATCTCCGGAACAAACAGCATTCCTTCACCGTCAGACGTGTACGGATGGGCCACCCGCAGCCAGTCAGATTCCTTGCTATCGCCGGGCCACATAAACTCAACTTTGACCCGACCCAATTTATCAGGATCTTCATTATCGACCACTTTAGCCAGTTCAGGCTGGCCAATGGGAAGTTTAAAGGACGGATTTGGTGGAGGATACGCTACTGAATCAGGTACGGCCCGGAACGTATTCGAATAATTCCCGCTGCCATCCAGCGAATGCGATACGTGGGTGACTCGATAGCTGCCGAAATTTTCTTCCGATGTTCCTCGCTCCGTAATACGGGTTCCTTTTACCGAAATTACTGTTCCGACCGACATGTCTGGATTTTCACCAAAGCCCTGAAAATCAACCAAACGGCTGGCTTCCATGGCTTTCTGGGTTTTGGTCACATCATCCAACTCTTTTTGCCCGTACACCTGTTTCGGTAGCGGTCCCTGCGATTCTTCGCTAAATAATTTTTCTGATTCGTCCAGCGTAAAATCGCCCCATTGACCCAGGCCATCTACATCCTGATCTTTCGAGTGACTTTCGTACGTTTCATCGGCCAGATAATCGTATCGGTTGAAGAGAAATTTGGCCGGCTTTACCCGCAAACTCATGGCAAACGTCTGCATGCCATCCACTAAGAAATCTACTTTGTGATCGTCTGGTTTGCCAAACACCAGCTGCTGTCCGTCATAAAAACACCATTCGCCGTATTCAGCCGCCAGTCGCGCCAGAAACTCAAATGCGGTTTCGTCGTATTGCACAACATACTTCAGGGAGTCGGTATGCTTGGGGTTGATTGACCGCTTGAGCAGATTGCTGGGATACGGACTCAGTACTTTGTCGACAATATCGCTAATCGCGCATTGCAGAAACGACCGACGTTGCCGACTATCTTCCAGCAAAATTGTCAAACCATACCCCTTCAGGATGAATGAGTTAGATAGGTCGCTGGTGTTTTTCAGCGCTAATTCAGTAATGATGCCTTTGAACTTGAAATCAAAAGAGCCTTTTTCGAGCAATGGCTCAAATGAAAACTGAATGGTTTTGCCAATGACGTTCCGGTGCGACTCGTGAAAGAATAACTCGTTGCGGTCTTCCAGCTCTTCAAACGGCACGGCAAGCTCAAACTGGTGGTGGCTGAATAAATCCTGCCCGATCGTGAGCGACAAAACCTGTTTCAGCTCCTTACCGCCTTCCAGTTCTGCATGAATGATGACCTGTTTGGCCATTCGTTAGGTGTTTTGATGATCAATACCGTCCAATTTAATTTTTTCAGCCGATAATCGGATCATTGTACAGTAACTACTTCCTGTTCGTTCAATAAATCGAACCAGTCGCTTACGATTGGTGATTAACCGTAGCTTAAAATCATCGTCATGCGGTCCCGCATCCGTATTTACAATATCTTCAACATCTTCTGAAATACTGGATGGGCTAACTGTATTTGCCGACATAAATTCGCTATACATAGTTGCATAAGCCCCTTCAAATTCCAGCTTTTGCAGCGTCGATTGCTGATCGGTTCGGTTGAAGGTAATATCGCCATTCTTTTTTGTAGTGGCACCCGTTGCCCAGTCGCCCAGCAGGTCCTCATCACTACCATCCAGAATCAGTAAGATTGTTCCTCCACGCACCCCTGATGTTGGGCGACCCCGGTCATATTTTTGAGAAAGCGTATGCAGACACTGCAATACATTGAATGTTTTTCCTTCAACGGTTAAGGTCGCTTGAAATGACATATCGTTTAGCGTAAAATCAGGTAACGCGCAATGTTGCCTTGTTAATAACCAGTTCTCCGCCCGTTATCATAATTCGGGAATTCATGTAACTCATATCCGCCATAAAATTATCGGAGTAGGAGACACAAACGGATTGCTTGAATTCAATTTCTTTGAACGTAGCGGCTTCGTCGATTCGGCTCAGGATAATCTTGCCATCTTTCTGCATATGTGGGTCAATCATCCAGTTTTTAATGGCCTTATCATCCATCACGTCCAGGCTAACAATCAACGCCCACGAGGGACGGGATGCAGGTTTTCCCCGTTGGTCTTCCTTTCGACCAATTTCCAACATCATCCAATTGATGTTATAGGCGTTTCCATCAATATTCAGCGTTGCTTCAAAAGCCATAATATGCTCATCGCTAGGAGTTGTGTCTGGAATCTTCTTGTTTTCCAGACACAACCTGGTTAGTTACTTCTTACCCCACTGGTTATCGTGTTCGACATCCCGAACCCGAATTTTTTCACACGATAACGAAAAATAGGTAACGTAAGCATTACCCGTACGACGCTGAAAGGCACGAGCTGAATCATACGCACTAAGTAAAGGACGAAAGTTTTCATCCTTACCCCGAATTATATTCGCTACTCTATGTGCTATATTACCATTATCGTCTTCTTCAACAGATATCAGATTGAACTCATTTCGGACACCCATGCTATCATCAATAAAACTCTCGTTCACATCGGTGATGAAAGCACTCTCAAATGAATACTCAACCAGTGTACTTCCGGCATCGTCGATGGTCTTGATTTTGCCACTCTCGGTTCGTGTGGCCTCACAAAGCCATTCAAAGAAGGTATCGTCGCCACCTTCTACTATTAAAAAAATATCACCCGTGAATACGCCGGAAGCAGGCCGTCCCCGGTTATCCATCGCCTGGTGAAGCGTAAGGGAGAATTCATAAACTGGCAATTCTTCCAGACCGGCAACGGTTAAGTTTGCTTTATAAGCCATAGTTGTATGATGTTAGATTAGCTCCAGAGATGCTCTAAGGTAGCATTGCCATTGCTTATTTGATCGCCCGAAATGGTCAGTGTGGTCATGAGAATTGAGGAGTCAGCAACAAAGCCTTCTGTCATACCATAGCAGTGCGCGTCTTTAAGATCCCACTGTTTCAATACCGACCCTTCTTCATCGATCTTATAGTATTTGATCGAGACATTTTTTGTCATAGTTGGGCTAACCATCCACTCGGTAAACGTTCCATCCACATCCGTATCAATAGCTACGGCAATGACCCATCGAGCAGCAGAAGATGGCCGCCCTTTTGTGTCCCGCTTACGGTGACAAGTCACAAAAACTTTTCTCAACTCTATTGGGTCGCTAAGGCCGTCAATTTCTAATTTGGCATTAAATGAAGCCATATTAATCCGTGTTAAAAGGGTGAATAAAAGACTTATTGTTGATCATAATCTGCTTTCCACTGGGCCGAATCGGGATCATCGCCTTTCTGGCCGTCCAATTTGAGCAGGAAGGTTTTGGCAGGGAAATACGGCACCATATGGATATCCAGCAAAATCCGGTCTTTCTGCTTTGGATCTTGTTCGAATCGGATGACTTTAAACTTCTCGATCAGCTTACCGGGCCCGGTTATACTGTCCAGAAATTTTACAATCTGCTTTTGAATCTCCGTTCGGGTGTTAAAATTGAAATTTTCGAATGCCCGGCGATTCAGGAAGTCGATCAGAACTTTGGTGATGTAATCGAATACGCGAACTACCGAATAAGTCTGCAGGCCGAGATTATCGCCATTGAAGAGCGTTTTGGCCGAAAACGGCATTACTTTACCGTATTCATTCACCATTGGGATCAGCCCCATTTTTTCCAGCGTTGATATCTCACTTTTCTTCAGCGGAAAGCGCACACCATCAGCGGCACTGAGTGCCCCATGCTTACGCCCAGCCGATACCTGCGACATTACGGTAGCGTGTAATTTACCCGCTAAGGCACCTGCTCCTGGTACGTATAAGTCCTCTTCTTCGCCAACGTCCTGATGCCGCCCTCGTCCCGCCAGCCAGTTACAGGTCATCATGACATTCGACAGATACGCATCACCTCCCGTCAGATCAGCCGCTTCGAACAGATCAACCACATCTTCAGCCGCATCCAGATGTTGAAAATCCGTCACCATCATCACCTTATTTTTATGGGCAATCTGCGCCCACGTATCGATCACTTTCTTTGCGCCCAGGTAGCCGGGTAATACGAGCAACGCATAACTATCGCGAAGGTCAAGACGATCAAAGTTCCGGGCGAACTCTTCCGATACTGCGTCAATAAATGTCGTGTTGTCGAGATCCGTGAGTTGCTCAGGCTCGGCGTTCATGATATTGACATTTTTGACTTTATCCTGATCGGTATTGGCATAGAAACTAGCCACCGAACGATAGGATTGTTCTAATCCACGGCTGGCTTCGAAAGCCCGACGCAGGTTCTCGCTAAGAAGCGTTTGGGCACCTTCCGCTTTGGTTTGCGCCGTTTCGGCTAGTTCAGCTACCGTGTCGGCACTGGTCAACAGATCAAGCATAAGTTGCAGGCGCTTACTCAATTGAGCACGCTCCTGTTCTTTTGCCTGCTCTGTCAGAAAGATTTTCTTGCGGGCTTTCTTCTCTGGATTCAGGTTCTGAACGCCTTCCAGAGTAGTTTCCAGAATGGCGAACCCGCCATATTTAGCTAATTTGGCCGAGCTGGCCTCAAGCGAGGGTATATCTTCAGCGAGTTTTTCGCCTGTTTTTAATGGTTTGTCCTGTGCTTCCATATAAGTTTTTTGAGTTTCAGGTTCGTAGTTTGAGGTTGATTAACTACTGCCCACTGATGCGGGCACCAGCTAACACTAAACGTTGAACTACAAACTGTAAACGGATTGATTAAGCTTGTTCCAACTCGCGAATCATGGCCTGTATAGCAGCAATGTAAGCGGCCTTACCATCTGGATTTTCGAGCATCGTTTTTAGGATTTTATTTGATTTCAACTGCTTGACATAGCGTTGAAAATCCTCGAAGGTCATGCTCAGTTCCTGCAGATATTCGCTCTGGGCAATAATCCCTTTACGCCCAAAATCTGCCAGAGAATTAAACTGGAGTGTTTCGCTGGTACCCCCTCCGTCCTCGGTTTCGAACTCGACTTCTACTTCCGGTTTGAAGTAGGCGAATACCTCTCCGACTGTTTTAAGTCCTTCAACCACTTGCGGACTGACAGGGGGATCAGAGGTTAGTTTCTCAATGAGGAGGGTTTTGTTCTGGGGGATATCAACGATACTTTCGCTGACGTTGAGCTTTCGCTCCTGCCCACCGATTCCGTAGTCAAACATGGTCTATATAATCAGCTAAACGGTTAGAAATCAATAACTTTTCAATATCACTTATCTATTATCCTCCGATCAACACAGTCGGATAGCCAGCTACAATGCTGCCTCCGTGAGCCGTTGTATCGCCCATTCGGGCGGCTGGTTTTCCGCCGATCATCACTGTAGCGGAACCCTTCACAATGACATCAGGCGGTCCTACGCAGGTACACATATCCCCTACTACCGAAGCGGGTTGTCCACCGATCAGTACGGTCGGCATTCCAGGTCCCATAATAGGGCCTCCAACGTGGGGAATCGGTACTACAGCCGGGGTTTGCATCGGGCAAACGTGCATATCAGTTAATCGGGCGGCAGGTTGTCCCATGATTTAAGCGGTTTGCGCTGAGATATCAGCAGGTTGTTTAATAGTTGGAATAACGGTTGCGGATTCATGTGTAATAGTCCACTGAAGTTCTTCGTCCTTCACGTCGACATGGATGACCGAACCCTTCGATACTTCGCCAGCAATAATCATCCGGGAAATAGGTCGCCGAAGCTGGTTCCGAATTACCCCTTTGAGTTGACGCGCTCCGTATTGTGGGGTAAATCCTGAGAGTGCCAGATGCCGACGTGCTTCGGGGGTTAGATCAAGTGAAATGCCCTGCTTAGTCAGTTGATCGGTGAGGCTACACAAATGCAGCGTAAAAATGCGAATGGCATTCTCCTCTGAAATCGGGGCAAACGGCACAATTTCGGTCAAACGAGCCAGGAATTCCGGCCGGAAATGGCGACTCATCGTTTCCATCAACTCCGAATTCGCCGGAATCTGCCCCTCGCCAAATCGCTGGATAACTAGCTGACTACCAATATTGGACGTAAACAGGACTACCGCATCGGAGAAGTCGCCTTCTTTTCCTAATCGGTCATGCAAACGACCTTCGTCCAGAATTTGCAGGAAGATATCGAACACCGACGGGTGCGCTTTTTCGATCTCATCGAACAATACGACCGAATATGGTTTCTCGCGGATTTTATTCACCAGCAGCCCACCTTCTTCATACCCCACATAGCCCGGAGGAGCGCCATAAAGTAATGCGGCCGAATGCTCTTCCTTAAACTCCGACATATCGAAGCGAATCAGGAATGACTCATCGTTGAACAGGAAATCGGCCAGTGATTTAGCTAACTCGGTTTTACCCGTTCCGGTTGGTCCCAGCAAAAAGAACGACCCAATCGGCTGCCCTGCTTTTGTAAGACCAGAACGCGATTCCAGAATGGCATCGGCAACCGCTTTAACAGCATGATCCTGACCAATAACTCTCTGCTTGAGGATCTCATCCATTTCCAGGAGCTTATCACGCTCTTTGCTTTGGATTTTACCCAGCGGAATACCTGTTTTATGCGAAATGACAGCCGCCACATCATGTCGATCAACCGTCGTTTTTTGTGCATCTGTCAGAGCAGAAAGTCGGGTCAGCTTTTGTTGAATATGCTCCGCTAATGACGTAGCTGATTCGAACGGATCGTCTGTCGCTTCTTCCTCGCCTTCGCTCTCAGCAGCCAGATTAGCCAGCAAAATCGGACTGACTTTCGCTTCCAGTTCCTGATGCAGGTAACGTAGGTTACTCAATGAGCCGCTTCCATCGAACGAATTAGTTAACTGATTAAGCTGTTCGGTCAGTTGAGCGATTTCGGCAGGAGTGCGTTCGCTAATCATCCGAACCGCCGATAATGTTCGGTCGAGGAGATCAACGGCAGCATCGGGCAGACGACGATTCCGGCTATATCGCTTGGCAAGTACGACAGCTTCAGAAACCGCATCAGGACCGACCGTAAGCTGATGGTGATTTTCATAAAATGGCACTAGTCGCTGAACCATGCGAATCGCCATATCGACAGACGGTTCTTCGACCCGTAATACATCGAACCGGCGGCTAAAGGCTTCGTCCGTTTCAATGTATTTCCGATATTCATCAAGCGTGGTGGCTCCAATAACGGTCAGATTTCCTTTCGCCAGTTCGGGTTTTAGTAGGTTTGCGACACCCGTTCCCAGTGGTCCCCGACTATCCAGCAATTGATGAATTTCGTCGATGAACAGAATGATTTTCGTATCCTGTTTTAGCTCTTTTAGAATGCTCTTTAGCCGATCTTCAACTTCCCCTTTATACGAAGCTCCAGCTACCAGCGCCCCTAAATCAAGTTCAAGCAAACGAGCATTTTTCAGATGACCCGGTACATCACCAGCGACAATATTGAGAGCAAAACCATCCGCCAGAGCGGTTTTACCAACGCCCGGCTCCCCTACCAGAATCACATTGGGCTTGGTCCGTCGGCCCAGAGTTTCGGTCATCATTCTGACTTCCCGATCACGACCCAGAATCGGATCGAGTCGTCCTTCGGTAGCCATCGCCGTTTTATCGACACAGTAGCGTAATAAGGCTTGCTCCGATGAGCTCTTGGCAGCACCTGTTGCTCGCGGACTGGCCTCCGAACCAGTAGCAGGAGAAACTGCCGACTGCACATCAGCATCCGCCAGAGCCGCCTGCATCAATTCAGCCTGGGTCAACGGAAAACTCTTCAGTTGCTCTGACGTAAAGGCTAAACCGGGTTTCAACAAAGCCGCCAGCACACACACGGGGTCAGTCTGTGATTTCCCCAATTGCATAGCTACCAACTCGGCCAGTTCCATGGCTGATTTTACCTGCTCATCACCCGGCGGATTGGTCGACAGTCGATTTGTTTTGGGAGCAGCTTCGATTCTTACTTCGGCCCACTCACGCAGGTAAGGGACATCTTGCCCCAGTACACCCAGCCACGAAGCCAGGCCAACCTCATTGTGAAGCAAGCCCATGAGAAGATGCGCCGGAGCGAACATCTCATTCTGATATTCCTTCGAAAGGGCCTGAGCAATTTGTATAGCCCGTTTTACTTCTTCGGTGTATGCCATCAGAATTGGAGGTTAAGAATATGGGAATAGTGTCGTCAGATTCGGCCAATAGGGCAAATTTTGACCATCTGTTACTCAGTCAGAACCTAATCGGCGCAACTTGGCATTGATCGCAGTAATACGCTGCTGAGCGTCGGGGCGGGTGTTTTTTTCCAGTGTTTCAACCGCAAATTCATACAGCGGCCGGCGCCAGAGTGGTGGACGGTTTGTCGCATCAGCTTTTTTCTCACATCGATCCACGATGTCCATTTCCACATCTGCTCGTGATACACCCGCAACTGTTGGTGCCGATACGGTAGGAGCCGGAGTGCTACCTGCTGCCTTCAACTGTGCTGTCAGGTCAGCAATCCGTCTTTGAGCATCCACCATTTTAGCCGTACACTCCTGAAATTGTGACAAATAATTCGGGCCACTACCGCCACCCGATGGAGCAGGAGCCGCGGCCGGAGCGGCCGTTTTAGCTGCCAATAACTTCAACATTTCATTCTCCTGACGAGCCTGTGTTAGAGCCGCTGTCAACTTATCAATCTGACTGGCATCGATCCCTTTTTTATCCAGTAAATCCCGTAGATAAGAAATGCTATTCCGATACGTCAACACGGCGTCATAGGCTTTGATGACTCCGTTCGAGAGTTGCTTGTTGACGGGTTGTAATTGAACCGTATCGGCTTTCAGGCTATTTACCTGCTGCTGAATTCCACTTTCCAGGCCCGACAATTGCGTTTTTAGGCTTCCTTTCTCGATATCGGTCGCTTTCAGGTATGCCTGGTCAGTGGTTTGGAGGTTTTTCAAATTAGCCGTAACGCCCTCCATCGGCTTCATGAGCTTCTGAGTCTGTTCGTTCAGCGTTTCAGTGAGACGGGCATTTTCCTGTTTTAATACATAATTGGGAGCACTAAATAGCAGGTAAATAGCTAAAAGTGGAACACTGAGCGACAAACAGTACACCCCCAGAAATCGACTAAAAGCTTGTTGACGTTCAGGTTTATTGAGTGGTTCCATGGATTCGAGAAAGAAGTTTTTGTCTGGTTGAGGTTTGATGTTTCATGGTAGCCACTAACGTAATTGGCTGACACATCTGCAATAGGCTATTACCAACCTGAAACCTAGAACTATCAATGTTAAGTTATTTTCAGACAGATACTTAGAACGACTTATTTAGCGGTTCTACCCTAGTGGGCTCCAGCGCGAACGTGGCTTTTCGGGTGGCGTTTCCTTCACTTCGTGTTCGATAATGAACACGTTTTGCCCCTTGCGTTTGCCAATAAAATCCAACTGCGCCAGCTTATAGAATACGTTCGATATGGTCCGGTAAAACGTGTCCAGCTCGGTTAGTAAGGTTGTTAGTTCGGTGTGCTCGTACGGCAATTGCAGAATGGCATTGAGTTGGGCTTCCAGCGCACCGGGCGTCAGATCAGCCCACTCGCTGATATAGCCAATAAATTCTTCCCGTTCGCGCCCACTGAGCATTGTCATCACGACCCGAACTGCCTGAATTGGTCGCAGAAGGGTCTCAGCCATATATACAGGTGGCTCGTAGGGCACAATCCAACTGTATCGCGTACTGATGTCGCCAAGTGTAAATGCGATACGTTCAGCCATCATCAACGTGCTGGTTTGCAGCGCATTTTTGGAATCCCGCTCTTTCGTTCGCTGGAGGATTTTATACGCATTGGATTCCAGCGATTCGAGGTGTTTACCAAATTGCTGATGCCATTGCTGGAGCCGGGGCAAACTGTAGACCGACGTACAGGCGGGTACGTAATCCGTATCCTGTTGCATTTCCCCGTTCCCGTAGCGGACCCGCCCAATAATGATCTGATAGTTTAGTTCACTGGGCCGAACCTGAGCCGATGGCACTACGTCGAGCCGATACTCAGGTCGAGTGTGCGGATGACGCGCAGGGGTTTCGGTCAGAATGGGTTCGCCCGTTGGCACCCGCTTGAACGGATCGACCGTCAGTAAGACATCAAATGTTTGTGGTTTCCCAGTTTGCAGGCCGTAGGTGGCCGCCAGCGTTGAGAACGAGGTAGAACACGTTAATGAATCCGCCGGATTATGGTAGTCAATCCGTCCTCCATGCGGACTAACGGCCCGACAGGTGCGCAATTGAACCTTGATGTTCTGATTATAATCGCATTGAATCTGTACATCAAGTGAATTATTTGCCGGTAAGATGCCATAGCGAAACCGCGATAAACCCATTGCATGGCTATCACGCAGCTGGTCATGCATAAAATTCTCCCACTCGGTAAAATGGCGCCGGGCAATCTTCATACCGTCGACCCAGTTCACAGGGGAGTAAGTAAGTTCTGGTATAGTCATAATAGAGAGGGTTAAGTTGAGTAATGAGCGATAAGAGATGAACGATGAGTATTTCTTCTAGTTTACCTTCTCATCGTTTGTCACTTATCGCTCATCACTCATCAAATATGTTGTAAAGTCTAATCGTCCAAAAACTTCATCTTCGGCTAGTACAAACGCATTTTTCAGGGCGGATGTATCTAACTCGATACCGACGGCTGCATCCAATGGGACCAGATAACCAGCCAGCCACTCAAGCAGTTGACGGCCTTTATTTCCGGGCAGATAATGAGCCACTCGTTCAGTCCGATCAATGTGTACAGTGATACGTAACAGTGGATCTTCATCACGTACCCAGCCATCAAACACAGAACTTTCGCCTAGCTCCCACTCGCCAAGCGGAGAGGTATCGGCGTCAATCAAGGTCATACCAGGAGGCTCAAGCGCTAAACTCACCCGTTCTTCTACCAATTGCTCGAAACAGGCGGTCATAGTGGCCAAATCACCCACCATATCATGGATCACCGGCAATAGATATAGCAATCGCTTTATCTGTGCGGGTGTCAAAAAATCAGGTAGATTCCAGAACCAGCCTAGCACATCGTTTGATTGAGGCAAATCAGCTCCAATCGGATAATTACGCTGCTCCTGTTCAATTCGAATCCGTTGCCGAAAAAACTCCTGTTCAATTGGCAGAAAAAACTTCCGGGCCGTCTGCTCTCGCTGACGCTGGATGCTCATTTCGTGCAGGATCGCTTCCTTCGTTGTCGGTACCTCGTTGGTGGTAGGCTGATGAAATACCCCTTCCGGTAGCAGATCATACAAGCCACTGCGGTTCAGATCGACCTGTAACCACTTCTTCGAAATATGCTGTGCCTCAACCCATTCCACCCGATTAATGTCGCGACCAAACCCTCGTTTCGTCAGCCCAACTGGATTCATGACCAACTCGTCAAGCGGAATACCCGCTTCAAGCATATCCGCCAACACTACTTCGGCTTTAAGGTCGATAGGCAGTTGACTGATTCGTTCAGCGTACGTGGATAGCGGCTCCATGGGTTCTTTATACAATAATCACTTCATATGGTAATGCCGACACTGACTGCGATTCCAGATGTTGCTGCAACAAAACAGCCTGTTGTTGCCAATCGTCGGGCGAATACGTGCTTCTTATGGATGGCTGCAAACTGACACGCAGGCACCGCTGAAAACCGTTTGTCGGTAATGGGTCGACGCGAAAAGCGCGCTCAACTCGAACCGATTGAAGATGCTGACCTAATTCAGCCTGGCAAGCTGCACGTACATCCTCAATTGTTACGATCCGGTTGTGGGTCAACAGCGCTCGTTTATACTGCGTTATTTTTTCCGACTCTTTCGGGCGCTCCTTCCCGCCCGTTGTGGTCGTCATTAGAAAACTACCGTCCTTCCGAAGTGAGCTATCCGAATAAGGCGTTAGTCGGCTTCCCATCGGCAGACGGTTAGCCGCTTCCCCATCGCAGGTCCAGTATTCGATAAAAACTGTATCGCCAGGTTGTTTAGGCTTAATGATCAGATAGGGAATAGCATCGCGTTTGCGGGTTTGCTGATCGACTTTTGCTTCCAGCCGGGCCAACGCCTGGTTCAGCTCGCGAATCACCGACGTCAGAAAATCTTCACCCAACGCGGCAAATGACGCACTTTCGTCACGCAGTAAATCCTGTAAGTTAGTCAGAGCCTGCCGAGCATCCCGATCATCAAACCGGCTCACGCCATATTGTACGGTGTAGGTTTCAGCTTCTACATCCGACATATTTCCCAATGGAATGGCGGTTAATTGACGGTTCTGACTGGTTTTCACCTCGCGAACGGCCAAAAAGCAGCGGTCGGTTTCGAGTGGAATAATGTTGAGATTTTGCTGAAGCCGATACGTAATCCGGTGTAATCGTCGGTTAACGACTGGAAAGCAATTGATTCCACATACCATACCCGCCAGCGTCTGCACGTTAACCGTATGCGGCAATTGCACCTCAATCCACCAAAGCGATTCCTTGATCGTTCGCAACTCCCGTTCTGAAAACCATTGGCTGAATGTTGATGGATAGGGTTGTCGCTGTCCATTCAGCGATTTAAATAACGGAGCACTTCCAACGCGCACAAAATGACGTTCGTAGGCAGCAATGGCCTGTTTTTCCACCTTGTACATGACGTTGAATTCGTTCTCCAGCAGCGAACCCGTTGTTCCGGCAGCATCCGTATTGGCTAATCCGGCCTGCACCTGAATGAGTTGTCCTCCTAACCACCAGGAACTCATTGATAGTAGAGCCAGCTGTTCCAACGACCCCGACTCAGTTGGCCAATCAAAAAAGAATGACACCCCTTCCAGTGATGTCACGTCTTCATCTACGTCAAGACCTAGCCAAAGCGATTGGTAGGGCAACACGGCGGATGCGCCCTGCCGTTGGGCAACCGGCATTTTCTGCGTAGCTTCCTCAACCCGAAACAGGGTCTCCGTAGTCGCTAGATACCGAACGGCCCCATCGACAATCGAGAAATTACCGACTGGTGAAAAAAAGGCCTCAGATGCATTGTTCGAACCCGTTCGTGTAGCAGCAGTCCGTTTAAAACTCAGTTGGGTTGCCGGAGATGTGGTCGATTGAGGCTCCACCGGGCGGACCTGAGCAATGGCAAAAGCAGGTCGGGCTACGTCGGGTTCGGGGTGCAGCACCTGTGCCAGTCGATCCAGAAGTCGGGTTTGGGTGTTTCCAATTTCTACCGATACCCGTTCGAACTCCATCGCACAAGCCTCGATTAGCAACGCGACCAGAGGATCAAAGCTATCTAAATCAGTTTCGGCATACCCCCATAGCTCAGCGGCCCGGCGCAGCATCCGAGTTTTCACGCGATCACGGGAAAAACCCTCAGAAACAAGATCGATAGCCATTATGGGTTATTGAGTTTAGGATTAGATAGTTTAGGTTCACTGTTTCAGCTTGCAAAAGGTCGCTGATGAGCCACCTGACCTGAAACGTAAAACCTGAAACTTATTCCGTTGAAAGCGGTGCCAGAAACAAACTTCGTTGAAACGAGAACTGCTCATTGGTACGTACGAGTGTACCGTCAATCCAGACCGTCAAACGGCGTTTTACCCGGCGATTCGCTCGTCCAAGCTGCATTTCCTGATCCGAGAGATCAACCCGAACCCGAACCTGCGTGAGTCGCTTTTCATGTTCAGCTATGGATGTTTCAATCGATTGCCGAACGTCTTCTTTCCAGCGACTATTTGCCTGATTCACAAAATCTTCGTCCCACAAACTACAGCCAAATGACTCATCAAAGCGCGATTCAGCGAAGTGCGTTGTTAACATCAGGTACAGATTCTGAGCAATGGATTGTGGCAAAGAGCAGGTTGGATGCGGTTTGTGCTGTATCACTTCATCCAGACGCAAGGGCAAGGCATAATAGGGTTGTGGCATGGCAGCTGCGAATTAGAAGCGGAATAAGATACCAGCCCCCAGACCGATGCTGTTCATTACCACATTCGAGCTTGGCGACTGATAAACGTCTATACCGTTCTGCTTCGCATTTACGTATTCGCCTTCATTACTATACTGGTAGATGTAAGTAGAGGTAGTTTTGGTTGGTGTCGTCCCTGATTTTGTACTGGTAGAGGTATATAAGGACTCTTTCGGCCGGAATGACTGGTTATACGCGACAATTTCCGCAAATCCCCGCATGCTTTCACCCAGGCGAAACTGAATCCCTAATGCAGCCTGATAGCCAATCGCCAGTGAGTTTTCACGGTAGTCGGTTTCGCTGATCGTTGTGGTCGCTCCACCGGTTGTTGGGGTGTAAACGCTATTGGAGCTGGTTTTATAATCCATAACGATGCCGCCTACCAGACCCAGTCGATTATAGATGTAATAGGCCGGTCGCGACAACGCTTTAAAGGTAATATTCGGCGTAATTGACAATACTTGCAGGGATGTCGTTGTTGACCCCGTCGACGTATAGTTACTTCCTTTATAATCGTTCGTGGTGGTTAGACTAGACCCGAACAGCATGTCCGCATCGATACCCAGATTGATAAACTCACTAACAATGACACCGACACCAATACCCGCTCTTGGACCAGAGCCCAGGCCAGTCGAATTATTTTTAAAACCCGTATTCGTCATACCTGATTGGCCAGATGCATAACTAGTCGTCACCTGAGAACCGGGCGTCAGCAATCCGTAGAAACCATACAGCTTGACATAGAACGGGGCCTCAACGGCGGCTTTGGTTTTACGTGGAGCCTTTTCGGGGGCCGTTGTTACCGGCTCCGTAGTCCGATTGGGCCTGTTCAACGAAGCTAATGTCTGAGCTTGCGCAAGGGCAATACTTGAAACCAGGCAGGAAATCAGGAGAAGATGGCGATGAGTAGTCATTGGTATAGTATTTATCAAGATCAAACCAATCAACAATCAGCCGCTCAGGCGGCTCGGCACTAACTAGTCTACAATTCTAGCAGAAGACAAAGTAAAGGGGTAATTAAACGGCCTCATAGCGTATTTATACGCGTATGAACGAGCAAAAATCCGGGTTTTATAACCTTTCCGGGAGCTATGTTAAAACACTTTATTTATTGGTGACACCGACCCACTATTGGTTGGATGCCCAGGTATAATACCAAATAGATGATAAAATACTGGTTTATAGAGTCTGTTAAAAAGATTTAATCAGAAGTATGGTAGTTATCAACTACCTATCTACCAAGAGTACACTCGCATAGACTTATTGACTACTAAATCACAACACTTTACCGTTCAAAAACTGACTTGTCAATCGGTTTTTGCTTTCGATTACCTTAGTAAATAGTATCTGCTAAATTGGTACGTCGATGATACAGCACTTTTTCAAGACACTAGGCCACATTTACACGTTCGTAATGTCCGTGATACTCACGGCAGTACTGGGCGTTATCACCTGGTTATGCTGGGGCTTCTACCAGGAAGAAGTACTTCAGAGTCGGTTTATGAAAGAGGGGAAACCAATTTCCGTCACAGTCGATCAGGCTGAGCGCGAGCGACGTTCCTGGCGGGATATTTTAGGCAACAGCGTCTATCTCCATTTTACGTATCAGGGAAAGCCCTACACGACTCGTTACGTTATGACTGATACGTACGTAAGTTCGGGCGATCAGGTTCAGTTGCTTTATCATCCCACTATTGATGCATTCCGACAACCCGGCCGGGTCGTTGTTTTTAACCAATATGCCGGGAAATCTCGATTAGTTAACTGGACAACCGTTCGGGATTTCAGTAACGAAAATAAGCTATTAGTACTCTGCATAATACTGGCCACAGCGTTTTTGTTTATGGCATCCGGCATTATCGTAAGCATCCTGCCCATACCCTTTCTCCGATCTAGTGTGCAACTGATTCTTATCGTCGAACTCGTTGCTGTTGCTATTTTCTTCACCTACGATACCTGGAAGTACCACCAATATTATCAATCCATGAAAGCACAGGGTCACCCCGAAATGGTCAAAGTGATTTCGACACATCGCCATTCATACCATCGAAGTAGCCGACATCGCCACTGGTCTGAGTGGTACGATTACTATGCTTACATTTCCTTTAAGGGACAACAACGAACCATTGCCATCAGTGAAGAAGATTATGAGTCACTTAAACCAAATGACCCGCTCAAGGCACTTTACGATCCCTCTGTAGATGACTTAATGTCTGCCGACTATTCATTCGAATTTAAGAAAATAGCTGTGCCTGTTTTCTTTTGGCTAATTGCTTTGGTCGTTCTTCGAGCGGGTTTTTCCAGTTGGCGATCTACCTACCAAACAGCCCCACAAAACAGAGTTTTATAAAACTAATTCCTGCTGTTTCGCATCGGTACTGGTCGTAATGCGTTCTGCTTTACCTACCAAAAAGATATAGGAACACGCGCCTATAAATTCGACTATGCCAATAAATACAATAGCCGGTTTAAAATCCGTGCCCGTAATTAAATGACCAATGGTGATGGGAACCACAATTGACGCCAGATTTCCCATCAGATTGAATACCCCACCTGTAAGGCCAATCAACTGTTTCGGCGATAAAATCGACACGAATACCCAGGAGATCAACGCCATACCAACGCCAAAAAATGCCAGCGACATGAAGAAGATAATCATGGAAACATCATCCGTATAGTTGGCCCCAATAATCACTACCGACAAGAGTAAACCAGCAATAATTGGCGTTTTCCGAGCCATGCTCACCGATTTACCCTGTTTGACCAATCGATCTGATATGAATCCAGACAGAAGTAATCCGGCACAAGCTGCCAGAAACGGAACAGATCCCAGATAGCCCGACTGTTTAAAATCGATACCCCGGTACTTGACGAGATACGTTGGAAACCAGGTTAGAAAGAACCAGAGCGTTGCATTGACGGAAAACTGACCAATGTAGACACCCCATAAGGTTCGTTTCGAGAGGATCAGTTTGAAATTCTCCCAGCGCCATAACGATGGATTATCGACGCCCGATTTCTTACCATGAAATAGCCCCCCTCCTTCTTCAATATAATCCAGTTCAGCCTGATTCACTTTTGAATGATCTAACGGGTCGCGATAGAACAAATACCAGACAATACCCCAAATCAGTCCTACAAATCCGGTTATTATAAACAGACCTTTCCAGCCTGCATAAGACTGGATCAATACTAAAACAGGCGTCAGAAAAGCTAATCCAATAAATTGCCCAGATACATACATGGCGATCGCCGATGCTCGCTCATTATCTGGAAACCAACTGGTTACGACGCGGTTATTAATTGGATAGGAAGGAGCTTCAAATGTACCCGTCAACAATCGGAGTGAAAATAAGCTTAGAAATCCGTTCACAATTGACTGCGCTATTGTAGCGATTGACCAGGTAATCAGGCAAAATGCATACAAAATTCGCGGAACATATCGGTCAGCAATGATGCCACCGGGAATTTGCAATGCCGCATACGCCCAGCCAAACGCCGAAAAAATATAGCCTAATTCCTTGGTCGACAGGTCGAGATCTTTCCCAAGCGCAGTAGCTGCCACCGAAAGATTGGCGCGGTCCAGATAGTTAATCGCTACATTAACGAAAACGAGCGCCAACATACCATAACGCACTCGAGTAGGTTTCACGGTAGGTGGGGTTAGTTGCATGATGAGTTATCAGGTTTTAGGGAAATCAATAGAGAATTTTAGCGATGAGTGATGAACGATACGTGATGAGTTTGCTGACGCATATAAAACAAGTTAACCTCAGCTAACTCATCACGTATCGTTCATCACTCATCGCTAATTTACCTTGCTGTCCAGCCGCCGTCAACGGTGACCATCGAGCCGACCATGTAGGTTCCGGCATTACTGGCAAGAAAAATAGCGGCTCCCTGAATCTCGCGCAGTTCTCCCCATCGGCCTAACGCTGTTGCGCCTACGACAAACTTTTTACCTTCTTCGGTATCAGCGATTGGAACATTCATTGACGTCAGGAAAGGGCCGGGGCAAATGGCATTGACGGTGATATTGTAGGGAGCCATTTCCAACGCTAGTGCCCGTGTCATCTGAACAACGGCCCCTTTACTAGCGGTATAAGGCGTTCGATTCGCCAAACCGACCAAACCAAGTGTACTAGCCAGGTTGATTATACTTCCCCGACCAGCCTGTTTCATATACGGGATAACCGCTTTCGAAGCCAGCCAGGTACCTTTTACATTGATGTCCAGCACAGCACTGAATTCGTCGAGCGTAAGTTCATCGATCGGCCCGCGAATATTAATGCCTGCACTATTAATCAGCACATCAATCCGACCAAACGTATCCATAGCCATCTTCGCCATGGCTTCGGCTTGGTCCTGATTCGTAATATCGGCGGAAAACGCAATGGCTTTTATACCAAAATCCCGGCTTAATTCGTCAGCCGCTTTCTGACCTTCGGCACCATTCCGACTAACCAGCATCAGATTGGCTCCTGCCGAAGCCAGTCCAGCGGCCATAGCTAAGCCTAATCCTTTGGAACCGCCCGTTACGATGGCGGCTCTTCCTGTCAAATCAAATTGTTTAACTCCCGGTAGCAATTCTTTACTCATTATTTGCAGTTTGTAATTTTTAGCTTGAAGCACAAACTAACCCATCTACTTCATTCCCAATTTATCCCGACTATAGGCCAGACATTCGACGATGTTCTTTTCTTCAACAGCCAATTTTTCGTCGTTGCTTAACTGCGATACTCTGGGAAGGCCCCCAGCGTACTTGTGTTGTTTGACCAGTCTCAGCATTTTGGACAATTCAGACGCAGGCAGGGTTGGAAACGTTTCCCAGTAGGCATCCGTCAGACAGGGAATTTCCAAGGGATCGCGTGTGATCATTTCCAGACTAAATGTACCCGATGGATTATGTTTTTTACAGAGATCGACCATCTTTTGCAAATCCAGAATACCTTTCCCCATGGGCACTTCCGACAAGAGAAATCCATTGGTGTATTCTTCTACAGCCATGTCTTTCACGTGTGTGCTGAATGTGTAAGGAGCCAATGTTTCCACCACTTTCATCGGATCTTCGAGCAACGCCATACTGTTTCCAAAATCGAGAGTCACGCCCACCCATTCGCTATTGATCTGTTTTATAAGGTTGGCCAGATCAGGTGCCTGCAAATCTTTATGGTTTTCGACGCCAAGTTTGACTTTGTGTTTTCGCAACACAGGCTCAGCGAGTTGTAGCGATGCTAATGAGTTCTTTTTGAGGTCGTCAATTGCCTGAGCTGAGTGGTATGTCTCATAACGTCTACCATTCGAACAAACGGTTCGCAGTACCTGGGCTCCTGCTTCGCGAGCGTTGGCAACATCCTGATCAAACTTTGGAACGTCCTCCGCTTTTTTGGGTAAACTAATCGACCCTTCCAGATAAAGGCCAAGCTTTTCCCGTTCGTCACGTACTTTCTTCGCGAAATCCGTCGACCAACCGTTGACAATTGCCTGTATGCCTCCTCCACCAAGCTGATGGCAATGGTCTAACAGTTGAAGGGCATTCGTAAACGCCGGATACTTTTTACTCTCGACCTTCGAATTCCATCGGCTCCAGTAGGAATGCACCACAATTCCCATGCGCTTATCGGCCAGGAATTCAGGAATTTGGGGTAACGATAGTGCCATAGCGCCTACCGAAGCCCGCTGTAAAAAATCTCGTCGATTCATTAGGTTAAAAAAGGTTCAGGTAATTCCGCAATGTCTCGTTACTGGCCGTTGGCCTAATTTCCGTTGGCGGGAGGGGCTTTGGCTTCGAGAATGTATTTGTTCAATTCTTTGGCCGTCCAGGGCACTACTCGCCCCTGCGAGGTAACACGGGTCATGCTAACGGTTCGTCTGCCCATTGGCCCGGCACTATTCCCCCATTCGTTCCGGATATACGTTAGTATGGCGGTGATCGCACCATCGTCCATCGTGGAATGGGATGGCATTACCGGGAGAATATCGGGTGCGTCGTAAATGCGTTTGGCTACTTCAATTGGCCCTTCGATTCCGTGCAACACAATGAGTGCTAATCGTTTTTCGTCACCCAATACCCATTCAGAACCAATGAGCGGAGGAGCAAATCGCGCCAATCCTGCCCCATCCGTACCGTGACAGCCTGAACAGGTGCTCAGATAATGTTGCCGACCGAGTGCAAACTGCTTTTGTTCTTCGTCGTTCAGCAGGCTCTTTTTCTGCGCGACGTTTTTGCTGGCAACGTGACCTGGCCATTCGAACATAGCCGATAACGTTGACAATCGCGACGGATCAACTTTAGCGGAGGCACTGGTCAATAAAGCCGGAGCGGATGCCAATTTGATTGGTTTCAGTTTGCTACTGCTCCCCCCTATCGAAAGTCCGGTCAGCACCGATTTTTGCTGCCAGCCTAACGCTTCTTTTCCCGTATTGAGCTTTGCCAGTAAAGACGCTAATTCCGTTGGGTTTCGTTTCTTAACGACAGCCGTCGCCAGTGTTTCGACAAAAATCTCTTTCGTTGGTTCGTGCGTTTGCCATTGTGGTGATGCGAGCAATCGTTGCAGAAACGCAAATTCCTGATTTTGAAGACTACTCATAGCGGCATCCCGAATCAACGGCGATTCGCCATATTGTTGAACAATGTTTGCCAATAAAGGATGAGCTTCGGCAGGATCAAGAACGCCAGCTGTGAGCGTCATCTGAAGAATTTGCTCGATCGGTGCTTTCTCCCAATTAGCCAGCAATTGCTTACCCAGTTTTGTTCGAATTACTTTATCCGACATGGCAAAGGGTTCCAGCAACCGAATCGCGGTGCTGCTGACCAACGAATTCGGATCATTTACCAGACTGAGCAGCATTGCCGGGTTGCTCAATTTCAGTCCATCCAGCGTCCACATGGCATGAAATCGGCCTAGTGGTTGATCTCCTTTTTGAGCCAGATTCATCAGAGATGCACCAACGCGTTTGTCGGCCCGATCAATCAATAAACCCTGCGCCATATCGCGATGCCATCCGTCGGGACTGGACAATTCTGCCACTAATTCCTCAGGGGAAGCATCCGAAAGTTTTTTCGCCTTCTGCGCTTTCCAGTTCTGCGGCACAATCCGCCAGATACGTCCCCGATTGATCGGCAATACCAGATCACGGGAAAGGGTTTGCTCCTTTAAATAGGGTGTCACATAAGCTTTATGCTGAATAAGCCCCCGATACATATCAGCGATATATAGCGCGCCATCCGGCCCAGTTGCCATATGAACCGGGCGGAATCGCTCGTCGGTGGATGCCAGGAATTCTTTGCCAGGATGCGGATCTTTGGCAGAAATCAGTAAACCTTTCGATTCTACTACGTTTCGCTTAATCAGATTTCCGGCCGGTTCGCAGACAAACGCATTCCCATAATATTCTTTGGATAAGGCTGTTCCACGGTAAAAAAGTGGAGAACAGGCAGCTGTAAACTCCTGTAAATGACCTTCTTTGTCCAACGTTCCGGGTATATAACCCCGGTTTACAGCCGGATTGGGCCGAATCGGATATACGCGCCGGTCGATCGTTAAACCATAGTCGATACCGGTTGTTGGTTTGTGATTTTTGTTTCGCGATAGATAGTTCGGTGGGACTAGGTCAGCATGGAGTTGCGACCAGTTATAGTTGTAATAAAGCCGTCCCTGATCGTCGTGGCTAATGCCCCATTGTCCACGAAATTCGGTGCTATCGCGCTCCCATTTGCCGTTTGTCATTCGATAACGAACCCGCGCTTTAGCATTATAATACCAGTTGTCCATACTCCGCCAGAGGCCGTTTGGGGCATGTTCGGGAAGGCCAGTTGCGGCATATTGTGCGTCAACAAGCGTTTTTGTGTCGGCTTTTAAATCTCCGTTCGTGTCTTTCGTCAGCCATAAGGCTCCACTTTCGGCGATGAGCGCACCACCGGGTATCAATGCAATGGCTCGGGGCATTACCAGACTGTCGATGTACACACTACTCTTGTCCATCTGCCCGTCACCGTTGGTATCTTCCAAAACGGATACACGCCCGACCCGTTTATCTTCGCCGTTACCGTCAATGTCCATCATAAATCCGCGCATCTCCACAACCCAGAGCCGACCGTTTTCATCGAACGTAATCACGACAGGATCTTCTACCATCGGCTCAGCCGCAACTAGCTGAATATCCAAACCAGGCTCTAGCTGGAACGTAGCCCGTTCTTCAATGGGTGTTTTGGCAGGAGAAGGCCCTTCGGTCAGCGTCGTTCTTAGATTCGTTTTAAAACTGAGCAGACAGAACAGGCCAATGCAAATCAGGCAGATATAATAAGCAGGCTTAACCATGAGGCATAACGTGGCATTATTATAAGGAAAAGCATTATTAACCGGATACTACTTGTATTTGGTATCGATTCCCTGCTTTGCACGATGTATGGTTATTTTAATCTCTCCCGGATGACAGAGAAGAAGATGCTATAAAACGTCTCATTGCTAATCATCTACATACAAATTTTGTCATGCTAGCGCAGGAAGCATCTTAAGCTCCCTCTACTAGATACAAGGGAATTCTAAGATGCTTCCTGCGTCAGCATGACAAAAAATTAATAAAGGCTGCTTAATCTCTCTGCACCGTGCTTGCACCACTTACGCGCTTATCTACTGTAGGAGCTCCTCGATAACGCACAGAACTGGCACCGCTGGCCTCAACAACCAAAGAAGAAAGTACATTGATGTTTGCTTTACTTGCCCCTGATGCATCCAGTGTTGCTTTGTCAACCGGATAGCTGAACCCTTGCAGTTTTGACGCCCCCGATAAATTGGCCGTCATATAGGTTCCCTCTCCAGTTAAATTGAGCGACGAAGCACCTGACAATTCAATAGTTGGTCGTTCGGCTTGTACACTAAATTGCCCTTCGGATGCACCCGACAGATTGATATCCAGATTATCCAGGTTGGTAAAGCCAACGACCGTCGATTTGCTGGCTCCCGAAAATTCAACCCCGCGCAAGGTGGGCATCGTGATTCGAAAGGAGGTAGTATACTGACGGTTACGGGCTACCCGATACTGTGCGTTCAGTGTACCGTTTCGCGTGTATACCTGTAAATCATCCAAATTCCGGCGATCGCCTTCAGCGGTAATGCTGAAGGTCGCTCCCTGCACCACCGTAATCTCAAAAGCGCTGCCCATATCGAGCCGGTCGAAATTCGCGAGCGCGTAGGTTTGTTGATCAGCCTGATAGGGTCCTACATCTTCCCGATGCAGGGAGCAGCCTGATAATGAAAGCGTTAATACGGTTAAACTGATGCTTAAAAATTGTGTGCGTGTCATCGTTACACTTGTTGTTTGGTAGTTACTAACGCGAATGAATCATTCATTTCCGCGCCTTTCTCCAACATGACAGCCAACACTAACTTTACCCCTACGGGCAAGGAGAAAAAATTAAAAGATTTTTTCAAAAAGATAATTCGGACAGAAATCAAATACCTCATGCCCCGCGTGCTCTACCCATACTACAAATACCGCAGGCCAATTTGAAAGCCAATCCAGCCCCAATGCCGGGCGTCGCTATAGGTGTCCGTGCGATCAGAAAAGAGGGAAATGTTGGGTTGAAGCAAGGGAGCGGGCCGTCCGTCTGTGCTGAAATACCAGTTTGCTGATGGGCCAAACGCGAGTGCCAGGTGATTACTCAATTTGGTTTCAATTAGTGTGTTCAACCGTATTAAGTTATTCCAGCCATCAGGATAGGTCCTATCGAAATAAAACAGATGATAATCAATGGCTTCCAGACTGAACGAAGTTGCATTCGAGAGCCGGAAAGATGTTCCTAGCCCATAACCTGCACTTAGCCGGGGGCTACCTATCTGGTCGAAACTATGGCCAGCGGTCAGGATATTATACAACCGAGGGACACCCGTCCGAAAAGTTACATTGAGCAGATTGAATTCGTTGGCAGCCACTTCAATACGATTATACCCGCCTTTTCGAACAAAACTAAGTAGCCCAATCGGTACGCTGCCAACGGTATCGGCTATGTTGAAAAGGCCGATCTGAAGCCCTTTGGTAACTCGTCGGGCTCGATTCAGAATACCACTGATTTGCCAGCCACGCACATCGCCCTGGGCATAGTTCATTAAACCACCTATCTGAATACCCTCGACGGAGCGACCAGCCACATTGACGAGTCCACCAATCTGTGCGCCGTTTACTTCCTGATTCGAAAAATTAACTAACCCAGCTAATTGAGCCCCCTTTACAGATCGACCTGACACATTCACTAAACCACCAGCCTGTACGCCATTTACCGATTGATTCACGTAATTGATCAAGCCAGCAGCCTGAAAACCATCGACTTTACCGCCAAGTACATTTGCCAGACCAGCCGCCTGAAAACCGTTTACATCAGTTCGAACCAGGTTCATCAGGCCACCCACTTCAAACGCTCGCACGCCAAAGGAATAGCCCATTAGCGCGTTGACCGAAAAACGATTACTAATTCGTCCGCTCAAACGACCATTTGTTCCCAAAAACGGCACAAAGGACACCTGCCAGTCGCGGTAGAGCGTATCCCGACTTAAGTTAATGTCGTGGATGGCCTGTTGTGCAGAAACAAACAATTTACTAATCCCTGCCCATCCACGATCGACTACCGATTCTGACTGGCGAGCGGTCGAATCGATCATTGGTGCGGGTGATTCAACTGTCACAGAAGCAAATGTATTATCAGTTGGCCTGAGCGTATCCTCGGTTACACGAATCGGTAAAGGCTGCACTAAGGAAGTGGTAGGTTGGGGAGTTAGCCGGATATTGATTGTATGCGAGGCTCTGGAACGAATCAGCACCGTTTCTCCTACGTACGCCTGTTTCCGAACATCCAGCCGAACCCCTGGCAAATTGGTCGGAAGTTGCAATCGATAATAACCGAAGGGATTACTGACGGTTGAGGCCAGGGTTGTTTTTTCGAAAATACTGGCCCGGGCTATGCGTTCACCGGTTTGTTCATCCAGAATATAGCCATCCAGCAGGAAGTTTTTCGGCGTCGATTCGGGTGGATCGGCGCGGAGCAAAATAATGTGATTGCCTCTTGCTTTATAATTTATCCGGCTCTGAAACACACGGTTAAGTACTTCCCGAACGGGCGTATTCACCAGACGAACTGTAACTGAAGCATTTCCATCGATCCGCGTTGGATTATAGGAAAATTCAAAACGTCCGGCGCGGCTGATCTGACGAAGAGCATTCTCTAAGGAAGCACCACGAATATCGACCGAAATTACCCGATCAAGCGGTGGTACGGATTGAGCAGCGAGTCGGGAGCTGACGAAAAAACAAGCCAGAAAAATGAAATAGCGCATTGACTTTACTAACAGATGGTTTTACGACAAGACAGTTAACTCGTCGCTTACCCCTATTCATCGGCATCCAGTCCCGTCTAAAATTACCTGTTTCCCTTCGTGCCGAATCTGAAGACCCAGTGTTTCGGCTGTAACGGCCAGCACATCATCCAGCTGCATTTTGTCGAATCGCGTATTCAGACGACAATTTCCAACCTGCACGTTGGCGAGTCGCACATCCGAATTATAAACCTGATTAATAGTCTGAATAACATCGCGCAACGGCTCATTATTGAATACTAGCAGTCCCGTTTTATAGGCAAATGTATTGGCCGATGGTGCTGCCAGTCTACGAATTGTATCCGCATTGGTTTCTAGGATGGCCTGTTGATTTTTTACGAGCAAGACCATCTTTTTTCCACGAGAAAACTTCACTTTTCCTGTCTGTACAGCCACGCTAACATTGGCATCGTAGGCGCGAACGCTAAAGGATGTTCCTACTACTTGCACAGTCGTTTTACGGGCGTCAATCCGAAAGGGTCGGGAAGCATCGGGAGTTACGTCAAAAAAAGCTTCACCGTTTAGAGTAACATCGCGTCGATCATCGGCAAACGCAGTTGGGTAGGTTAATGTTGAATGACGATTAAGTAAAATTATCGTTCCATCGGGTAGGGTTTTACGAAGTTTCTGGTCGCCGGTTACAAGCGTTACAGTGTGAATGGCCGGATTATCATGACTCATGTACCGAAACTGATAGAATATCCACCCCAGACTCATCACCAGTGCCAGCATTGCCGCTACCCGGTACGTAATTTGCCGCCAACCAGAGTCCCATTCCGTCCGTCGTACAGAAATTGGTTTGGTAATCGACTCTGCCGTTGAGTGGTTATCATTACTGCGCATTTTCTGCTGAACCGTTCGCCAGGCAGCATCTGTATCGACTGAATATGGATCATCCTCATCATTGTTGGCATCGATTCGATTGCTTGCGGACTTTCCTGTTTGAGCAGCATTCCAGATGCGTTCGAATTTGGTAAAATCATCGTGCGTAGGTTCCTGCAAACCCGCATTACGACTAATGAGCCATTGCCGTACCCGCGCCGACTCGGCCGGGCTGGTTTCGCCCGCCAGAAATTTACCCAGCAGGGCATCATCTATGGGTTGTTGGTCGGCCATGGCTTATGAATGAACGAGGTTAAGTGACGGATACCCTATAAACAGAAAAAACGCAGCAATAGTCAGTAAGGTCAGCCATCCCAAAGCGTCATCCAATACCCATTTTGCTGCCTTTACAGTTACGAATAGCATAGGCAAATACTCGCTCAGTTCAGTACGCAAAATACGCAAGGCTTTACCAATCTGATTTTCAACGGTTTTTATCGAAATCCCTAATCGCTCGGCAATTTCTCCGTACCGTAACTCCTCAAACCGGCTTAACGTAAATACCAACCGGCATTGTTCGGGAAGTTTCTGAATTGCCTGTTGTACCTGCGTCGCCAATTCATCCCCAATCACTGTCTGAGCGGGCGATTCAACGGCCTCCTCACCCACATAACGCGCATACTCCTGATGTTCGTTACGGATGGAGCTATGTTTAATCCGGTTCAGACACCGATTATGCACTGCCCGATAAAGGTAGGATTTCAGCGAAACCGTAATCAGCAAACCCGACCGTTTTTCCCAGAGTGCCAGAAACATCGCCTGTACTTCCTCTTCGGCGTCATCAGGATCAGGCAGTAGCTGACGGGCATACCGACACAATGAAGCGTAATACTGTCGAAACACCGTCTCGAAGTCGTGTTCGCTACCTGCCCGGATGGCAGCAATTACATTCTGCTCGGTTGGAGGCACTGAGTTATATTGATAGATGATGGGAGATTGCAAAGCTACCATTTTCGCCGAACATCCGGTTGATCCAACCCTAAGACAGTTTAGTTTTCGGTTACCCCTACGCCTTCATAAAATAAATTTTATGCGCTGTTTATCAGGCTAAAAAATAAGTTGATGCTGTAGGGGTAGATCACAAATGGATTGTCAGGAGCATACATCAAGACAATCCATTTAACCATGCTACTCTTTCAACGGGCCATTTATTTGGGGCTTCTTTTATTCTCCAGTTCGCTTCATGCCCAGCCTTTTACCCAAACGATTCGGGGCATCGTAATCGATCAACGTTTGCAAACGCCGTTGCCAGGGGCTTCAGTGGTCTTGCTCAATACATCGCCCATCAAGGGAACCAGCACCGACGCAAATGGCCAGTTTCAACTTCAACAAGTTCCCGTTGGGCGACAAACATTGACAATTAGCGTAGTAGGCTATAAACAGGCAACGATACAAAATGTCGTTGATGCGGGTAAAGAACTGGTACTGACGATTTCACTGGAAGAATCGGTCAATCAGCTATCCGCCATATCGGTAAAGCCAACGACGGAAAAAGATAAACCAATCAATGAAATGACGATGGTATCGGCCCGGACGTTTTCCGTTGAAGAAACGCAGAAATTTGCTGCGGCAGTCAATGATCCGGCTCGTATGGCTACCGCCTATGCAGGTGTCGTGGGCGCTGACGATGGTGGGAATAATATTGTTATTCGCGGCAATGCCCCCAACGGACTACTCTGGCGCATGGAAGGGGTCGAAATTCCCAATCCCAACCATTTCTCCAGTTTGGGTACAGCTGGCGGAGGCATTTCGATTCTGAGCGCACAACTGCTGGCTAATTCCGATTTTCTGACCGGGGCTTTTCCGGCTGAATACGGCAATGCCTTGTCGGGCGTATTCGATTTGCGACTGCGAAAAGGTAACAACCTCAAACGCGAGTATACTGTCCAGGCGGGTGTACTGGGCCTTGATGTAGCCGCCGAAGGGCCAATTGCCAACGGATATGCAGGTTCATTTTTAGTCAATTACCGCTATTCTACGCTAGGCTTACTCTCAAAATTAGGTGTCAATATTGGTTCCGGCGATCGCGTGTTTCAGGATTTGTCGTTCAATGTGTATTTACCGACCCGCAAGTTTGGCACATTTTCACTGTTTGGTTTTGGCGGCCTGAGTAGTAGCCAAGTTACTCCTCCGGCCGATTCGTCTAAATGGACCACTGATTATGATCGATATAAGGAAGATTTCCGGGCGAACACGGGTGCCGCGGGTCTTACGCATACGCTACCCATGGGTCGTAAAGCTCTACTCAAAAGCGTTTTATTAGTTTCTGGCTACGAAAATCGCTATCAAAATGCACTAGTTGATCCCGCCACAAATTATTCAGCCTCAGATCGAAATGATGAAGGGTACACGATCCAGAAACGAATTTTATCGTCTACGCTAACGTACAAAATTAACGCCAAGCATACAGTTCGTGCTGGTCTTATTGGCACACAAGTACTGTATAATCTTTCTCAACGATCCTGGGAACCGGAACAGCGAGAATTACTGACGCGTGTTCATGTGAGTGATCAGACAAGCACACTCCAGGCGTTTGGACAATGGAATTATCGACCATCCGAACAACTGACCATTACTGCTGGAATGCATTATCTGGGCCTTGCTCTAAATGGCACATCGGCAGTGGAACCACGCGGTTCGGTTCGCTGGGCTTTTTCACCTGACCAGTCGGTCAGTTTTGGGTATGGTTTACATAGTCAGTTGCAAAACCCAGCTATCTACTTTGTCCAACCTGTCGATCAAACCAGTACGCCTTCAACCATTTCCAACCGAAATCTGGGTTTTACCCGATCGCATCATTATGTACTTTCCTATGATCGTCGGCTAACTAACCGTGATAGTGATTCGCCACTTCGACTGAAAGTTGAAACGTATTATCAACAGCTGTTTAACATTCCGGTTAGTGCCAGTCAGTCGAACTCATTTGCGATCATCAATCAATTTGATGGATCCACGGATCAACTTTTGACGAATGCGGGTCACGGCAGAAATTACGGGCTGGAGGTGACGCTGGAACAGTTTCTGTTGAAACAGGCATCTGGCAATAGTTTGTACTTTCTGCTCTCTTCCTCACTTTACAATTCGGAGTATCAGGGGGCGGACGGGATCTGGCGAAGTACGCGCTGGAACGGTCGGTTTGCAGAAAGTTTACTGGTCGGAAAAGAATGGGTATCGGGTTCGCACGTTTTCGGCTTGAATCTGAAAGTAAGCTACTACGGAGGTTATCTCGATACGCCTATTGATCTGGCAGAATCAAAACGATTAAGCGAAGCTGTTTACGTAGACAATCAGGCTTTTACAGAACGAATGCCCGCTTATTTTCGCCCCGACATTCGACTGAGCTGGAAGAAGAATCGCCCCCATTCTACCCGCACCCTCTCACTCGATATGCAAAATGCAATCAATCGACAGAATGTTTACGGTCGTTATTTTGATCCGACCAGCAATACAATCAAAACAAGTTACGCTAGTGGTCTGATTCCCGTTCTGAGCTACCGGATCGTGTTTTAGTGTATAAAACCTTATTGGTTAAAACGTGATATGTTTTGTTCTTCTGACCGCAGGGAAGAATCTCAAACTGTCCTAATGAGGGACGTTGAGATTCTTCCCTGCGGTCAGAAGAACAAAAACTAAATGCGAATTTTAAATTTTATTACAACAAAAGTTGCTGAGATTGAACGAATTCGCCGTAAAAAACGGAAGCTTGCTGATCGAAAATTTCAGTCGAATCCGTTGTAAGAAACGTACGCTGGCCCTGCTTGCTACACTGTACTTCAATTTCCGGGTGACGTAACAGATAGTCCACTAAACTGTCGGCAACGATACGGCCCTGACTTAAAATAGTTGTATTTTCTGGTGCAGCTTGCCTGATTTTGTCCAGTAATAACGGGTAGTGCGTACAGGCCAGTAATATGGTATCAATGTCAGTTGATTGCGCCATCAGCCGATTAATGTGCTGCTTCACAAAATAATCGGCTCCCAGCTGGTCATACTCGCCATTTTCGACTAGGGGTACCCACATCGGGCAAGCTTCCTGATAAACTTGTATATCGGGGAAAAATTTACCAGTCTCGATCAGGTACGACTCTGACGTAACGGTCCCTTTTGTCGCTAGAATACCCACCTGGCGGGTTTTGGAATAATCACCGATGACTTCTGCAGTTGGTCGAATCACGCCCAACACACGACGATCTGGCGCTAGTTTAGGTAAATCAAGCTGCTGAATATTCCGCAACGCTTTGGCCGAAGCTGTGTTACAGGCTAATAGCACCAGTCGACACCCTCGGTCGAACAGGTGCTGTACGCATTCAAGCGTATAATGATAAACCGTTTCAAAGGAGCGTGTACCGTAAGGCGTACGGGCATTATCGCCCAAATACATATAATCGTACTGGGGAAGTTTATTGACAATTTCGCGCAGAATGGTCAGGCCACCGTAGCCTGAATCGAAGACGCCAATGGGTTGGACAAATTCACTATTCATGGATGACTGGCCTTCTTTTTCGCATCGGCCAGTAGGGCATCCAACGCTTTCCGATCATAGACCGTTCCCCGCAGAATAACCATATGAATGGCCTGCGTTGCGTCAATACTTTTCAGCGGATTTTTATTCAGCAAGACGATATCAGCGCTCTTACCGGCAGTAATATCACCGTATAAATCGGTCTTTTTCAGGAATATAGGGCCAGGAATAATGGCCGATTGCAGTGCCTGCAACGGAGTTAAACCAGCTTTTACGAACAACTCAAGTTCATTATGCAAACCCAGACCTGGATACACATAAGAGTTAAGAAAACCAGCGTCCGTTCCGGCCATAATCGTGACACCTGATTTATGCAAAAGCGGAAGAACAGCACTTGTTTTTTCATACAGGGCATGCCGTTCTGCAATCGCTTCGGGACTGTCTTTAGCAACCCGTTTTACCCGCCAGGCATACGTATTTTTCAACCCCTGACCGATGTAATCCAAATAACTATCTTTCTGGTGGTTATCCTGATCCAGAAAGGCAATCGTGCGACTAATCGTTAACGTGGGGACCACAAACGTTCCGTTTTTAGCCATCCGCCGATACACAGCCAGGGCTGTTGCTTCATCAAAACTCTGGGCAATCATGGGCGAAGCTACTCGGGTAGTTAATTGGCCCGTCCGTACTTTGTCAGCCACTTCTTTATCCCGCGTTGAACCGGCTTTCAGCACATAGCTCATGTGTTCAACGGAGCCCAAACCAGCCGACGAAACTTCATCCATCGTAAGCGCAAACGGTACGTGTCCAGAGGTTTTCATTCCTCGTTTTTTCGCTTCCTGCAGAATGTAGAGATAAATATCCGGCTTAATGGCATTGTCTGTAATTTTCACAAAATCGACTTTCAAGCCTTGGAGCGAATCAAGCATTTTGTCGACTTCGGCATTCGTACTGACTTCAATATCACCGATCCAGGTTGATTTGTAGCCTTCCAGTTTTGGCCCCGATGTAAACAGCGTTGGACCTGACAATTCGCCTTTTGCAATTTGATCACGCCAGTTCAGAACAGATGGACTCAAATCTGCAGCCGCATCCCGAATGGCCGTTATTCCATGAGCGATATACAGTGGAAAAAGGTTTTTGTTTTCCTCAATCAATGTATCGCCACCACCGAAATGAACGTGCATATCCCAGAGACCCGGAATAATGTATTTCCCTTTTGCATCGACGATGGTTTTAGCCTGAAAGTTCTTCTCCTGTGCTTCGTCAAATACACCGACAATCGTCTTTCCGCGTGTAGCAACAATCTTCTTTGTCAGCACTTTACCCGAATGTACATCAATTAGATTGCCCGATTTGATCAGCACATCCACGGTTTGTTTTTGGGCATGAGAAAAGTCAGAACCCGCAATCAGCAGCATAATAGACAGAAGAACGTTTCGCATGAGGAATGATTTACGGCTACGCCTGTATACGATTTACCTAATTTCCAATCGCCGAACAGGTCAGGAATTTGAGCCGAATAAACCTCGTTTCTGTATCGTGATAGGAAATGGAGCTTTTAAAACTGTCAGCGAATCCCGAAAGGCTTTTTCTGAAAGAATAATTAGCTGGAAATGTGGCTTCTCTTTATCACCTTGTCTTCGCTTTCTGAACGTATTTTTATATTTTTTACCTGCTAAGGCCTCAGTGGTTAATCTTACTTCGACAAGCTGGTCGTTGACAATCGTAATCCGTTCTACTTCTTTAGCCCTTACCATCTGCAGAAACCGTTTCTGGCTTATTTCCCGATAGCTATCTGAACAGGATGACACGAGGGCAATCGTGCTAAATGCCATAAAGAACCAATATCGAATGGAATTCATGACGATAGATTTTCTTTTTAAATAGTCACATAGATCAGGCTAGCCGATCTATGTGTGCCCCCTTCAGGGGTCAACTATTTATTGATAGTTTTTTGCTATAAATAGTTGACCCCTGAAGGGGGCACACCGCAATATAATTCAATCTATTTTACTTACCCCAGCAATTCCCTTCCTTGTGCCAGTGCGGCATCCAGCCCTGATGAATCGGAACCCCCAGCCGTTGCGAAGAAGGGTTGCCCGCCCCCACCGCCTTTGATATTTTTGGCGAGTTCCTTCACTACCTGACCAGCGTTCAGATTTTTACCCTGAATTAGCGAATCAGGCAGCATAACAGCCAGTTGTGGTTTACCGTTAATGTCGGCCCCCAGCACAACGGCGAGATTATCAACTTTGGCTTTCAGGTCGTAGGCTAGTTGTTTGAGCGCATCGGCAGACGGTACATCTACTTTCTCAACCAAGCGCGAGTGCCCATTAACGATTTCAACTTTATCCAGCAGTTGATTCTTCAATTGCTGAACTTTCTCATTCTGCAACGCGTCGACCTGTTTCTGCAACGCGCTCCGTTCGTCTAACAACGTTTGTACGGCTTTTACGAGATCTTTCGGTGCTTTTAGCAGTTCTTTCAATTCAGTAACAACGGCCATTTGTTCGTTCACCAGCGCTTCAGCACCGGCTGAAGTTTTGGCTTCAATCCGACGAACACCCGTCGAAACTGAACCTTCGCCGGTGAATTTGAACAGACCGATATGACCCGTAGCAGGTACGTGCGTTCCTCCGCAAAGTTCAACCGAATAGTTGGGATCGAAGGTGATGACACGAACAAAATCGCCGTATTTTTCTCCGAATAAAGCCGTTGCCCCTAACGCTTTCGCTTCCTCAATAGGTACGTTCCGCTTCTCATCCAGTTTGATATCTTCGCGAATTTTCTCGTTCACAATTCGCTCGACTTCAGCCAGTTGCTCATCCGTTACTTTGCTAAAGTGCGAGAAGTCGAATCGTAACGCGTCAGGACCAACGTACGAACCTTTCTGGGCAACGTGATTTCCCAGAACCTCACGCAAAGCGGAGTGCAATAAGTGCGTAGCGGAGTGATTGCTGGCAATCAGACCACGACGAGACGTATTAATGACAGCGTAAACCTTATCGGCCTGTGTCAATAAATCATCAATGCCCGTTACGTCTTGAACAATATGAATACTCAGATCATTTTCTTTCTTCGTATCCAATACCGTCAATGTACCGATCTGGTCGGAGCCATTGAATAATTCAAGAACGCCCGTATCACCAATCTGACCACCTGATTCAGCGTAGAACGGGGTTTTGTCGAGCACAACCTGCACCTGAGTTCCCTGTTTGTTCTGAATTTTGCGATACTTCACTACCTGCGCATACGCTTCAGGTTGATCATAGCCAACAAATTCAACTTTTCCATCGAGTTCACCCAATTCAATCCAATCGCCAGCCGATGATTGAGCGTCTTTTCGTGAACGCGCTTTTTGTTCGGCCAGGGCTTTCTCGAAACCTGTCTGGTCAATACTTAATCCTTTCTCACGAGCGATAAGCGCCGTTAAATCAGCTGGAAAACCGAATGTATCGTTAAGTTCGAAAACGGTTTCGCCCGGAATTTCCTTTTTGCCTTCCGTTGTTAGCTGACCAATAATCTGATCCAGGCGACCTAATCCCGTACCTAGCGTCCGCAGGAAAGCGATTTCTTCCTCCCGAATTACGGTAGCCACAAAATCGCGTTGGGCGTTCAGCTCGGGAAATACATCGGCAAACTGCATCGCCAGTGTAGGCACGAGTTTGGTCATAAACGGCTCGGTCAGATTGAGATACGAATAACCGTAACGAATAGCCCGGCGCAAAATTCGGCGGATTACGTAACCTGCTTTGGCATTACTCGGCACCAAGCCATCGGCAATAGCGAACGATACAGCCCGGATATGGTCGGCAATAACGCGCATCGCTACGTCCGTTTTCTCCATGCTGCCAGTGTATTTTCTGCCGGAAAGTTCTTCGATTACGTGAATTGTTCCCGAAAAAACGTCGGTGTCGTAGTTCGACTGTTTTCCCTGGATCGCCATGCACAACCGCTCGAAACCCATGCCCGTATCGACGTGACGGGCGGGCAGTTCTTCCAGCGAACCATCGGCTTTACGGTTGAACTGCATGAATACATTGTTCCAGATTTCGACAACCTGCGGATGGTCGGCATTTACGAGTTCTTTACCCGATTTTTTGGCAACCTCTTCCGGTAACCGGAGATCGATATGGATTTCGGAACAGGGACCACACGGGCCAGTTTCCCCCATTTCCCAGAAATTGTCTTTTTTATTGCCGAGAATAATTCGCGATTCATCGCCAATTATATCTTTCCAGATATCCCACGACTCCTGATCGAACGGTACGTTGTCTTTTTCATCGCCCTTAAATACCGACACATAAATCCGGTCTTTGGGCAGTTTATAAACCTCCGTCAGCAACTCCCACGACCAGTGTAAGGCTTCTTTCTTGAAATAATCGCCAAACGACCAGTTGCCGAGCATCTCGAACATAGTGTGGTGGTACGTATCAAAACCTACATCCTCAAGGTCGTTGTGTTTACCGGATACCCGTAGGCATTTCTGCGTATCGGCTACCCGTTTGGCTGGAGGGGTACCGTTTCCCAGAAAAAAGTCTTTAAACTGCGCCATACCCGAATTGTTGAACATCAGCGTCGGATCGTTTTTGGCAACGAGTGGAGCCGAAGGAACAATCAGGTGGCCTTTAGAGCGGAAAAAGTCGAGAAAATGCCGGCGAATTTCGGAAGAAGTCATTTTTTTCAGTCGTTAGTCAATAGTCACGGACCGCCGTTACGCCGGTCCGCCGGAGCGGTCAGTCGATAGAGAACAATTCGCTTTTTATAGCGACTATTACCTACCAACTCCGGACTAATTTTGCAAAATTACGTCAAAACTTGCAGGTTTAACGGAACGTCAGCAAGTTTGTAAAATGGAAGGTTTCGGGAAAATGTATTATGGTATTAAGGAGGTTGCGGAGAAATTCGGCATTAATGCGTCCAAACTTCGCTACTACGAGAAAGAATTCCCGACCCTTCAACCCAAAAAGAACCGTTCCGGCGACCGAGTTTACACACAGGCCGACATCGATCATCTGGCCGAAATTCTGGATTTGATCAATAACCAGAAATATACCCTTCCGGGTGCCCGCGAATTCCTCAAAGAACGCGAACGACGGCAGCAGGAAAATGCCCGCTACATTGCTAAATTGAAGAAACTCAAATCGTTTCTCGAAAAGATACGGGATGGGCTGGATGATGACAATGACGCTGAAGCGGAGTAATGCGTCTTCTCTACAAAAGTTAAGGGTGTAATCTCCATTTTTTCTTCTGAACTGATTCCCATGCCTGTGTGGACATAGGCATCTGTGAGACAGCAATATTCACCATTCGTAAGGGTGTCTGTGAGGACACCGACACGGGAGGTTGATTTAACTGTTTATTTGGAAGAGTAGTAGGTAAATTCGTACGGCAAGGTCTCTTTAGAACGCAAAACGTTTCCGAAAAGACATGCTTTAGCTGCACCAGCAAGCGCTTCCTGAACCTATATGAATCTTAATCTTAAAGCACAACTCAACAACACGTTCGATGCCATTGTAGTGGGTTCGGGCGTTAGTGGCGGCTGGGCCGCTAAAGAACTCACTCAGAAAGGCTTACGGGTTCTTATGCTCGAAAGGGGCCGCAACCTTGAGCACGTTACTGGCTATACTACCGCTCAGAAAGCTCCCTGGGAATTTGCTCATCGAGGGCGCAGCGTTCTGCCGACAGAAAAAGAACAACCTGATTTTCGCGTTCGCCCGTATAACGAACAATACGGCGATTTTGTCTTCGATGATCGGAATGCGCCTTATAAAGAAATCCACCCGTTTACCTGGTTTCGCCCTAATAATCTGGGTGGTAAATCGATTACCTGGGGTCGGCAGAGTTATCGATTCAGTGATCTGGATTTTGAAGCAAATGCCCGCGATGGTTTCGGAACAGATTGGCCAATACGGTACAAGGATCTAGCACCCTGGTATAGTTACGTTGAGAGGTTTGCTGGTATTTCAGGTCAAAAAGAAGGCTTGGCACAATTACCTGATGGGGAATTTCTTCCGCCAATGGATTTGAATTGCGTAGAGCAACACGTCCGCGATCGCCTGAAAACCAAGATGAATCGCGTACTTACAATTGGCCGAACCGCTAATCTATCGAGAGCCAATCCAGTACACACTTCTGTGGGTAGAGCTCCATGCCAGTACCGAAACAAATGCGTACAAGGTTGCCCGTACGGTGGTTATTTCAGTACGTTATCAGCTACGTTGCCAGCCGCCCGACAAACCAATCGGCTCACAGTCCGGACGGATAGTATCGTATCGGAAGTATTATATGATGGAAAAACTGGCCGCGCAACCGGCGTACGGGTCATCGACGCGAACACACATCAGTCCGTCGAGTATTTCGCCCGAATTATCTTCCTGAATGCCTCAGCGATGGCTACGAATTTCATTCTGATGAATTCGGTCTCGAACCGCTTTCCGAATGGATTTGGCAATGATAGCGGCACATTGGGCAAATACATCATGGATCACCATTTTCAGGCGGGTGCCAACGCACAGGCTGATGGAATGGGTTTTGACGATACCTATTATTACGGTCGCCGAGCCAACGGAATCTACATTCCCCGGTATCGAAATATCGGCAACGACAAGCGGGAGTATCTTCGAGGTTTTGGGTATCAGGGGGGCGCATCGCGGTCGGGCTGGCAACGGCTGATTGCCGAAGCTGGCTTCGGGGCCGATTTGAAGGAAAAAGCCAGTCAACCCGGCCCCTGGAATATGGGTATTATGGGTTTTGCAGAATGTTTGCCTTATGAAGATAACCGAGTTACCCTCAACCGGGAACGTCTCGATAAGTGGGGATTACCGACTTTGATCTTTGATGTAAAATTCCGCGAAAACGAGCATTTGATGCATAAGGATATGATGAACGATGCCGCCGAAATGCTGGAAGCCGCCGGACTGAAAAACATCAGCACCTACAATAATCACTCGACACCCGGCCTGGCTGTGCATGAAACGGGCGGTGTTCGGATGGGCCGCGATACTAAAACGTCGATGCTTAATGCGAACAATCAACTCTGGGCAGCTAAAAACGTTTTTGTTACTGACGGCGCTTCGTTTGCATCCGTAGCCTGTCAGAATCCATCACTAACCTTTATGGCGCTCACCGCACGAGCCGCCAATTATGCGGTTAGTGAGTTGAAAAGGCAGAATTTGTAATTCTTGGAAGCACCATTATTTCTATAAAAAACACAAATAAGTATACTTCAATTGGTTTTTCAGCGAAGAAATCTGTAAGCTTGCGAGATCAACAAAATCGATCAACTCGTTTACAAATTTTCGCTTGCTTTTTGTGTCCACCGATACGCATCATCAAATAGCCCTTACACTTGTTCCAGGTGTAGGCAGTATTCTGGTCCGTCAGCTAATTAGTTATTGCGGTTCAGCTCCTGAAGTATTTCGATCACCATTGGCACGACTGCTTAAAATTCCTGGCATAGGTGAAGTAACTGCCCGGTCTATTCTAAAAGCCAGTGTACTTTCTGAGGCTGAAAAAGTCATAAAAGGGCTAGAACAGGTGAATGCTCAAGCCCTTTTTTATACTGATAAAGGCTACCCAAATCGACTGAAGACTCTTTATGATGCTCCTGCCCTGCTTTATTTTCAAGGCTTGGGCGATTTAACAACTCCCCGGACAATTGGTATAGTTGGTACCCGACAGGCGACCAATTATGGTCGGCGAGTTACCAGTGAAATTATTGAAGCGTTGGTCCCACTGAATGTCAGCGTTATTAGTGGGCTGGCATATGGTATTGATATTGCCGCCCATCGAGCCAGTTTAACCTGTGGATTACCAACGATTGGGGTCATGGCCAGTGGCTTAGACATAATCTATCCCAATGTTCATCAGAAAACCGCTCAGGAGATGCTGATGAGCGGTGGTTTGTTGACCGAAAGTATACCAGGCACCAAACCTGATGCGCATCTATTCCCGGCCCGAAATCGAATCATTGCCGGATTGAGCGATGTAATCGTGGTTGTTGAAGCAGCAGCTAAAGGCGGTGCACTCATCACGGCCGAATACGCCAACAATTACCATCGAGACGTGTTTGCTGTTCCTGGTCAGTTAAACCAGACTTTTTCAGCGGGATGTAATAAACTGATTCGGGAAAACAAAGCACAGATCTACACTAGCCCGAAGGATATTATTGAGGCTCTTAATTGGGATCAAACGATTAATGCAGGCAACACAAAAAGAGAATTAAAACAACCCTCCATTTCCCTTCCTATCGATATTACAGAAGAAGAAAGCCAGGTGTTAGCGTTGCTACGCCAATCGGAAACCATACATATTGATGAGTTAAGCTGGAAAAGCCAAATACAGATGGGAAAACTGGCTTCCCTCCTGCTCAATCTGGAATTTCGCGGATTTGTGCGCTCACTTCCTGGAAAAAAATATGCATTGGTATATGTCTAGATGTTTACAGTAATTGAACTATAAAACAAAAGGAGGGCAGTTAAACCGCCCTCCTTTTTGCATGTCCTGTTTATTCTATCATTGACAAATCAGCGCGTTTTTGATTTGCCCGGTTTTGGCGTTTCCGGCGTCGGGGAAAGAGCGGGTTCTAATTCTGGCGATGGCTGTGCAGGCTGATTACGCACTTCCCGAAAAATTACAAATCCGATTAAAGCAATCAATAACACGTTGCAGATTAGGTCAATCATATCGCCCGTTTTAGCCAGAGGGGGCTCAAACCGAAATTCAATGCTATGCTTACCCGCTGGAACACGCATAGCACGGAGGGTATAATTAGCGCGCAGATGCGGAGCGGGTTTTCCGTCGATAAAAGCCTGCCAATCTTCCTCTCCTCGATAATAGACCTCCGAGAAAACCACTAAACCATCTCGTACTGCATTCGCTTCATAAATTAGTTTATCAGGCCGATAACTCGTGAGTTGAATTGTGCTGCCTGTATGGTCCAGCTTGGCAGACAGATTACCCAATTGTGTGGCAAACCGCTTATCGACCACTGCAGAGTCGCGCGGATTTAATGTTTTCATCACCGCCATTTCCTCATCCGCATTCGCTACCTGCTGCACATTTCCAACGAACCAGGCTGCACCCAGCACTTCAGGGTTTGGAATAACCATAGGCCCTGCCTGCTGTTGTGGATTTGCCGGATCAGGTTGTCCTGCCTGAAGTACGTATTTCACGTTCAGCATATTGAGTATATGCAACGTATTTCCCTGAAAAGCGAAGTTAATTAGCTCATTATATCGTCGTAATCGAGTAGTGTTATAGCCGCCAATAGACCGATGGAAATAGGAAGTCCGGTTTGTTTCCATGAACGAACCTACCGTCTGATCGAAAACGCGATAGCCCAGTGATTTATCCTGAAGAATCTGCTCATCAGCAGGAGTCGGCTCAAAAATGTTGATGGTCTGCGATTTCGGAACGAAATCGTCATTGTTCAGAAAACGTTTGTCGACCGCGAACAAATCGAAGATCACAATAGCCAGCAGTAGTGGATAGAATACAGCGGATTTGATTTTAGCTGTAATGAACAGCCAGATCGTTCCGGCAGCCAGCAGAATCAGAATAACGGATCGAAACGCATCCGCCCGCATTATACTTTGTCGATCACTGATAAGTGGCGCTAGAAAATCCTTCGCAGCGTCGCCTAGTCCGGAACGGGCTAAGATATCTACGTCATTCGGACGCTGGAACGCAAGGAAAGCGCCACCTGCAATGGCGATCACCAGAGCGACCCCTGCTGTAGCAGCCAGACTAATAATCAGCGGTTGGCGTAGTTGTGCAAATGTTAGTTTCTGATCCACAATTGCCTGAACGCCCATAGCAGCGCCAGCAGCCAGAAATAATTGCGCCAGACAAAGCGCCATCGTCATCGCTCTGAATTTGTTCAGGTAGGGCAAGTAGTCGAACAGAAGTTCATTGAAGAACATCAGATTTTTACCCCAGGCCAGCATAATCATTAGCGCGGCTGAACCTAATAACCACCATCGAATCGGCCCTTTAATAACAAACAGACCTAATACGAACAGAAAGAGTAAGGCAGCTCCCGCATAAGCTGGCCCGCCCAAAATGGGCTGATCCCCCCAGTAGGTCGGAGCGCCTAATTCAGCAAACTGTTTGGCTCCTGCAGGATCAATCCCTCGATTTACTAAAGCTTTGTAAAATTCTGAATCAGTGCCTAAACCACCATTCGATCCACCACCATATATATTAGGAATGAGTAATGTAAAGGTTTCGGCTTTGCCGTAGCTATATAGGAATGCATAATCTTTATCCAGGCCACCTTTCGATTCGCTACTTGGTGTTTTACCATCTGGATTGGTCGTTTTCGCCGTTAGTTCGGATTTACCCCGGATGGTTTCTTTTGTATATTGATTGAGAACCAGCAGTCGCTTGCCGAAACTACCAGCTGCCACCGCACCAACCACCGCCAATGTTGCTAATCCAAATGCCAACTGACGTGCTTTACCAGCCCTGAAAAGTGCAATACCTTCAATCAGTATATACAGCCCAACAGTCATGAAAAGGTAGTAGGTAATCTGGATGTGGTTGGCTCCCAATTCCATCGACAGAAACAGTCCTGTCAAAGCAGCCCCCGTCCAATAACGTCCACGTAGAGCCAGAATAACCCCGGCCAGCATACCCGCCCCGTAGCCCAATGCAAAAATCTTCGATACGTGCCCCGCTTCGAGACTAACAATACTAAAGGTTCCCAAAGCATAGGCAGCCGCGCCCAGCACCGATAACCAGGGGTTACAGCCCAGCACAACCAGTAGAATATACATGCCAAGCATAACGACGAAAACGATGCTGGCTGTATTAGGCAATATATTGACAACACCCATTACGGCTTTATAAACCAGAATATACGGGTAGTTGAAATCGATCATGTAACCGGGCATTCCACTGAAAACGGCATCTGTCCATAGTGGTTTTTCGCCAGTTTGCTTCGTAATATCCCGGATTTCGCGGGCGGCAGCAGACGCTTCCTGTACATCGTGCATGGAAAGTGTTTTGCCCGATAATACTGGAGAGAAGTAAATGATAGAAAGTACAAAAAGTCCCAACACAGCAAACAGGTGCGGGCGAAAGCGTTGGAAAAGGGTTGGTTGGTTCATAAAATCAACGATACGTAGCTCAAAGATACGGCTTTGTGCTAAAACGGATGAGATACCCGGTATTTGTTGTTGAATTGGCGGTTAATTCTATAGAGTAAACTATTAAAAATTGATTAAGGCCTACCTACCGCTTAATCAATTTTGGATTTTCCTCAGATCACCCAATTTCCCAAAAGAATCCTATTTCAGGGAATTCTTAAGCAGAAGTTTCATATATCTTAATTCACTCACTACCAAACGCTTACAATTCAACATGATTTAATAAACATTTATCAATAAGATTGAACTGAATTGTGATTTCCAGCACCCACCCCATAGAAGGACTTAGATTTTTTTTTAGTCAAAAAGTAACCTAAGTTTTTCCCCCAAGTCTAAAAATTTGTAATCTAACCCATAAGTAATTTAATAATGAATACGAAGTACCACTTATTACTAGTGGATGAGAATCCATATGTAATTGATATTCTTGTACAGACGCTAAGTAACGATTTCAAGATTACAGTTGCTAATACAGGGCAGGAAGCAGCCCGATTACTGATTCAGGGAAATCGATTCGATTGTGTACTTACGGAATTAGAGTTGGCCTTTTTCAACGGTCTAGAGTTAACAAAACTCATTCGGATGAGCCGGTTAGCGTCGCACACTCCAGTAGTGATTCTATCAAATGCGACGGATAGTGCAACCCGGATTCAATGTTTAGAGCAAGGTGTGGATTCTTTTCTTTCCAAGCCCTTCAATCCGCTGGAAGTAAAAGCTAAATTAAATGCACTACTTCGACGCGTTGATTCACCGGTGGAAGAAATTCAACGACAATTGATTCCCAAAACGGCCCAATCGGAAGATAAACCGTTCTGGCAAACAAAATCGCGAATTCTTTCAATGCTGTTTGGCAATTACTATCTGGCCCAGAGCATCTGATTTTGCCGAGGCCGCGATAGATTAATACAGCGGTCTCTATTAGAAATTACCTAACGGAATAGTTCAATTTAGAGGGCTTTCTAACGCTTGTTTTGATTCGTGTACCGTCATTGATGTTGTATTTTTTCAACAAAAAATAAAAACATAACCACACAGAAAGTTGAATTATGGTTTCATAGCGATAGCCATCATTTTATACTCGGAGCTACTGGCCACCGAAAAAGCTAATGTCAACATATCAGCAACTATATAAACCTTCTCCTAACCCTGTTTTAGACAATAAAATGTCGACGTTCTGTGTCTTATTAGTATTAGAAGACGATTTAACTGCCAATCGTATTGCTGCGATAGCCGGTACAGCTTGCTCGACAATCCGATTCAGAGAAGGAAAAGACGCCGAACAATGGCTCACCGATAGCCAAAAGGTTGATTTAATTATTGCTGATAATGCGAGTAGTCATTCGCTAATTAAAGTTGTCCGTAGTCAAGAGGATTATCGCCTGATTCCTTTTCTGATTTCCTGTCGTTTTGGCGAAGCACGTTTGCTCCAACCTGCACTGGCCATGGGCGTAACTGACGTTCTGGTTACTAATGAGGAAAATAGTAAACTTCAATCCATAATAAGCTACTACCTGACCTTAAACAATCAGGTAAAGAAATTCCAACCTCAGGATATCGATCCAACCGTCCGCCATTACCAATTACCCTGGTGGAAACGTACGATCGATATTTTTGTCGCACTGACCATACTCTTGCTTTTGTCTCCGGTGATGCTGCTGGTTTCGCTCATCATTTTTCTGGATTCTAAAGGCCCAATCATCTATAAGTCGAAGCGCGCGGGCGCCAATTTTCATGTGTTCGATATGTATAAATTTCGAACAATGAGCGCCGAAGCCGATCAACTTCTCAAAAACCTTGCCGACCATAATATTTATGCTGCCTCAACAAGCAAAAATGGTTCAACGAACAATGTGGAACACCTTTGCAGTGTGTGCCGAGAGCAAGGCTTGTCCTGCCAGCGTGTACTTTTTGATCAAGATCGGGCCATCTGTGAAAAAGCCTATCTTCAGGAAACGGGGACCTCTGCTAAATTTATGAAATTCAGGAATGATCCCCGAATCACTCGATTTGGAACATTCCTTCGAAATAGCAGTATCGACGAACTTCCACAACTAGTCAACATTCTCATTGGTGATATGTCGCTGGTCGGCAATCGGCCACTTCCTCTCTATGAAGCTGAGAAATTAACCTCCGATGAATATGCCAAACGCTTCGCAGGCCCAGCTGGCTTAACCGGTTTATGGCAGGTTCAGAAGCGCGCCAAAGGCCAGGAGCGGATGTCAGATCATGAACGAACCATGCTCGACATCGAATACTCCAGTACTTTCTCATTCAAGACAGATGTTCTGATTATCTGGAAAACGTTCTTCAGTTTATGGCAAAAAGAGAACGTTTAGACGAGATGGGCTCCATTCAGATAGCGGAATCAGTTAATCGATTACCGCTCGTATCCATCATTACGATCAACTACAATCAGGCTGAGGTAACACGTCAGTTTCTGGATTCAACCCGTTTCCTGACGTATCCAAACTACGAAATCATTGTTGTCGACAATGCGTCTGTAGAGCCATTCCATTCCCACATCGATCCGGCAAATTATCCCCACTTACGTATCGTTCGTAGCGAAGTAAATACGGGCTTTACCGGCGGAAATAATTTAGGCATTCAGGAAGCGAAAGGCGACTTTTTGTTTATCGTAAATAACGATACAGAATTATCGCCCAACATATTGGAAGAACTTCTGAAACCCTTTTCAGAAAATGATCAGGTTGGTGTCACCTGCCCCAAAATCAGATTCTTCGATGCGCCACAGCTAGTTCAATATGCGGGCTATAATCCGGCCAATATGTACACGGGCACAGCAACGGCGATTGGTTTTAATCAGGAAGACGACGGTCGGTTCGACAAACCTACTTCCACAAATTTTGCTCATGGCTGTGCCATGATGGTCAGTCGGCAGGTCATCAACCGGGTTGGGCGATTTGCCGAGCGTTTTTTCCTCTATTATGAAGAACTCGATTGGTCGCAACGGATTCGCAATGCGGGTTATCTGATTTATTATCAGCCATCGGCGACCATTTTACATAAAGAGTCGGCATCTGTCGGCCAAAACAGCCCGCTGCGAACGTACTATATGACACGTAATCGAATTCTTTTTGTGCGTCGTCATAGTTCATTCCGTCAACGGGTTATTTTTTATTTATTTTTCACCGGGTGTGTTTTACCGAAGCACCTGGTTTCTTATCTGGCTACAGGAAAGCTTACGCACGCGAAAGCATTCATTGAGGGAGCCTTCTGGAATTTAACCTCAACCAGCGTATCGCCAGTATAGACAGACTATTGTTATGGAACTGAATGCCTCATCTACTTACTCAATACTAGTCGACGAATATCGGCATAAGCCCTGGTTTATGACGATAGTAGGGATTCTGGTTGCTTTATTAGCTGGCTGGCTGATTGGTTCCTGGGGCACAATGGGTATTGTAACCGTAGTTGGTCTTCCTGTTGTGCTGGTTGCAGGTATAGCTGTATTACTCGAGCCACGGATTGGGTTATTTTTATACGTTCAGCTAAGTTTCCTGGTCGGTGCTAACCGCTTCCTGGAGAGTGATTTAGCGGTGGGGACTGGTCTTGATGCCATCCTTATCTTAACGCTGTTAAGCACGTTTCTGAACGGTAAGCGTATGGCGTGGAGACGTATCCGCGAACGACCGATCTTCTATATACTGATCGTATGGCTCACGTTTACCGTTCTTGAATACTACAACCTTGACCATCCGTATCCAGGTGCCTGGTTTTATGGAGCCCGTTCTTTATCGCTCAATTGGTTTTTAGTCTGCATCATTGTATTAGTAGTTCCTGTTACCAAAAAAGATATCAAGATTTTAGTTGGGTCCTGGCTTTTTTGGTCGTTTCTAGCCGCTTTGTGGGGCTTCAAACAACAGTACATTGGCCTTGAACCAGCCGAACAACGCTGGCTGGCTGCAGGTGCTGAAAAACAACATATCCTTTGGGGTCAGCTACGTAGTTTCTCGTTCTATTCAGATGCCGGTCAGTTCGGGTCTGAAATGGCGGGTGTAACCCTCGTTTGCTTAGTCTTCCTCTTTGAAACCAAATCGTGGGGCGTTCGGATTGGATCGCTATTGCTGGCAGGTATTCTTTTCTGGGGATTTGCGGTGTCGGGTACTCGGGGCGCTTTGTTTGTGATCATTGGAGGTTTTCCGACCTATTTCGTTCTGAAACGGAGTCCGGTTCACATCATCCGGGGATTAGCCGTTGCCATTCCGGTTATGGGTTTCCTCATGTTCACCCACATTGGTGATGGAGTCTATCAGATCTGGCGTATTCGATCGGCGCTTAACCCTACAAAAGATGCCTCTTTCCAGGTTCGACTGGAGAATCAGGAAAAACTCAGACACTATTTAAAAGATAAACCGTTTGGAGCAGGTATCGGAACTACATCCGGTAATGGTCAGCGTTTTACACCCAACTATTTTGCGGCTCAGATTCCTACTGATAGTTGGTACGTTCAGGTCTGGATCGAAACGGGCCGTGTGGGGCTTACCCTTTATTTGCTTATGCTGGCCAGTATAATTATAGTCGGTACGTTAAAAGTCTGGCAAATAAAAGACCCAGAGTTAAGTACACTTATGATTGCTCTGCTGGCCGAATTTGTTGGTATTTGCGTCGTTAGCTACACAAATCCAATATTAGGGCAATTTCCCACCAGTACAATTGTCTTCATCAGCTCAATATTATTCACTACCTGCGATCGCTGGGATATTAAAAAAGAAATAGCATGAGAATTGGCATAGAAGCACAACGGCTCCTTCGTCCACACAAACACGGAATGGACATTGTTGCCCTGGAAACCATCCGGGCATTTGCCAACCACCCTGAGCACGAGTTTCTGATCTTTGTCAAACCTGATACGGATTACACAGGTCTGCCCAGCGCACCCAACATAAAACTTATTGAATTGGCAGGTGGCCCTTATCCCGTTTGGGAACAATATGCGTTGCCGAAAGCGATTGAGCAACACGGCATTGACTTGTTGCATTGCACAGCCAATACAGCTCCTTTGCGTTGTTCGGTCCCGTTGGTAGTAACCCTCCACGACATCATTTTTCTGGAAAATCAACCCCTACTTCGTGGGAGCTGGTACCAGCGATTCGGAAATCAGTATCGTCGCTGGAATGTACCGCGTATGGTGCACAACTGTGAACGGATTATCACCGTATCGAATTTTGAGCGGCAACGGATCATTGACCATATGCACCTTGATCCGGCCCAGGTTGTGTCGATCTGGAATGCAGTAAGCGACCAATTCAAAGTCATTCGAGATCTTGATCGGCTGGAAGATGTTCGTCAGAAGTATAAACTGCCGAAGGAATTTATTTTCTTTCTTGGCAATACAGATCCTAAAAAGAATGTTCGGGGTGTCTTAAAATCGCTGTTGTTACTCAAGCAGCAGGGACAGCTTTCGCTTCCTGTCGTTATTTCAAATTTGCCAGAGGCATCGCTTAATGAGCAACTGGCCGAAATTGATGGTCAAGCACTAGCTGATGATATTATTTTGTGTGGATACATTCCCAATTATATTCTCCCGCTCGTTTATAATGCAGCTACCATTTTCCTCTGTCCATCCCTCCGAGAAAGTTTTGGACTGCCGATTTTAGAAGCAATGGCCTGTGGCACACCCGTAATCACCTCAACCACCTCGTCTATGCCAGAAGTTGCTGGCGATGCTGCTTTGTTGGTCGATCCAAATTCGGCTGAAGATATGGCCGCTGGTATTCACCGGCTTATGATAGATCAGGCACTGCAAGCTGATTTACGCAAAAAAGGCTTACAGCGAGCTACACTCTTTTCATGGGAAACAACCGCTAAAAAATTGGTTTCTGTATACGAAAATGCAGTAAACAAAACGAAGAAAGCGCCTATCTACGAGCAAGTTTAAAAAATGCTATACCAGAACTAATTAGGCGAATAAAGAGTACTAGCATTAGCTTTCCACATCTTTCTCTTTAGACACAAAGGCAACAAAACCACTTAAAATATAAGGAAAATTGCCTACGTCTATCCGATATAAAATATGTATGTTTACGAAAGAGACTTTTTGTAAATAACGTATTAATAAAGCTTACTCTATAAACCATCGTAATTGTGATTCTTGACAGCCCGGATTTATTCGAAAGGCGTTTTTTCTGCATTCATGCAACAATTTGATAGTATAATTTGTCTCGGTCAAACAACCTGGGAAGGTGATTTTCAGAAAGCAGTTGTACAGTTAATGACCGAACTATCGGTTCGGCACCGGGTTTTGTATGTCGATTATCAATATACGCTGAAGGACTGGGCCAAGGGGGTAACAGGCCAGCAACCTATGCCCATTCAGGAAATGGTCCGGCTTAAAAATCCACTGGCGAAAAAGACATTTGCCAACGGTAGCGAACTATACGTCTGGACGCCCCCACTTATGTTGCCGGTGAACTGGATGTCTCCCAGGTTACACGATGTGATTGTTCGACAGAATGTCCGGCGTTTGACGAAAGGTCTCCTCGGTGTAATGAGCCAGTTGAATATGACCCGTCCGCTGGTTGTCAACGGATTAAATCCAGTTTTTGGGCTTCCAATGCTCCACCAACTGAATGAGTGTGCTACCATTTATTATTGCTTCGATGAAATAACGATTATCAACTGGATGAGCCGCCACGGTAGTCGCTACGAGCCCAATTACCTCCGGGGTGTCGATGCTGTGATAACCACATCGGAAACGTTGCGACAATCTAAGTCAAAGCTTCAACCGAATGCCTATTGTGTAAAAAACGGCGTCAATTTTGACCTATTCAATCAAGCCTATCAGCTAGCCCAGCAACAGCCCCCTGCCAAACCGGTCGTGGGGTATCTGGGCACCGCCGACAATCGGGTAAATATTGATATTGTTGAATACTGTGTTCGGCAGATGCCCGATGTTACGTTTCAGTTTGTTGGCGAAGTCCACGAACCAAAATTAACCCAGCGATTATCGGGTTACACGAACGTCGTTTTTACGCCCCCTCATCAACCAGCTGAGCTTCCGCCGTTGCTGGCTAAGATGACAGCGGCTATGATTCCGTTTGTCTGTAACGAGCACACGTATACCATTTATCCACTGAAAATCAATGAGTATTTGGCGGCTGGTCTACCTGTTGTTTCAACTCCTTTTTCTATTCTGGATGATTTCGACGGGGTTGTTGAACTTGCCAAAAGTCCGGAAGAATTTGCCCAGGCACTTCGCCGGGCATTAGTAGACACAACTACCGAACGGGTAACCGAGCGTATCAACATGGCCCGAAATAACTCCTGGTCAAAACGGGCCGAAGAGTTTGAAGCCGTCATTCGTCAGGTCCCAGCCGCCTGGGCGCTGGAACCGGCTTGATTTGAAACCTCTCTAATTGAATGACCATTTTTTGTCTTTCTGACCGCAGGGAAGAATCTTAAAGTCTCTCATCAGGACAGTTTGAGATTCTTCCCTGCGGTCAGAAGGACAAAAAATAGGCTACAAAAGCCCTTTCCGCATTTCTTTCACGGCATGGTCGGCAGCGCGAGCGGTGATTGCCATAAAGGTTAACGACGGATTTTGCGTGGACGTTGAGGTCATACAGGCTCCATCCGTTACGAAGACATTTTTGCAGGTATGCAATTGATTCCACTTATTCAGCAAGGATGTTTTCGGATCTTTTCCCATTCGGATACCTCCCATTTCATGAATATCAATGCCTGGCGCCCGATCAGGAATATCGTGTGTCTGGATATTCGTGAAACCAGATACGGTTAGCATTTCCGTCATTTGCTGGTGAAAATCCTGGACCATTTTTTCGTCGTTATCGTCGTAAGCCACCGAAATTTTGAGCAGTGGAATTCCCCATTGATCGGTCTGTGTTGAGTCCAGCGTTACATAGTTACTTTCCTTTGGAATGGTTTCGCCCATCATGTGCGATCCAACACGCCAATTCCCATATTTAGGCTGCATCAGACTCGATTTCAAATCCTCACCCATTCCCGACGTATCGGCCTTAGTCATACGACTGGAGTTAAACCCCGCTGCGTACCCGCGTAGAAAATCGGTTTCCTGCTTGAATACGTTTCGAAACCGGGGGATGTAACTACCATTGGGCCGAATTCCCTCTGTCGTCGTATCCTGGAACCCCTCATATTCTGCCGATATCGTCGTACGGAAATTATGAAAGGCTACATATTTCCCCAGTAGACCGTTATCATTACCCAGACCAGTTGGAAAACGAGTCGATTTGGAATTCAGCAGGATCAGATTTGAGTTCAGACAAGCGGCATTAACAAAAATAATACGCGCATAATAGTCTGTCGTCTGCTTGGTATGCGCATCAACGACGCGAACGCCTGTTGCTTTATTCTTTTTTTCATCAAAAATAATCGAATGAACTACCGAGTCAGGGCGCAAGGTCATTTTACCCGATTTAGCAGCCCAGGGTAACGTAGATGAATTGCTGCTAAAATACCCACCGTATGGACACCCCCGCTGGCACAACGAACGATTTTGGCATTGCCCTCTCCCCTGCTGGTAATGAATCGGTTGCGGTTTGGTTAAGTGAGCGCAACGACCAATAATGATCGGGCGAGTTCCGTTGTAATGCTTCGCCATCTGGGCGGTGAAATGCTTTTCGACGCAAGACTGCTCATGTGGCGGTAAAAACTCACCATCGGGCAATTGTGCTAGTCCATCTTTATTACCGGAAATACCAGCGAATTTCTCTACATGACTGTACCATGGGGCAATATCGGCGTAGCGAATCGGCCAGTCGATAGCGAATCCATCACGGGCAGGACCGTCAAAGTCATAGTCTGACCAACGTTGGGTTCCCCTCGCCCACATGAGCGATTTTCCACCCACCTGATAACCGCGAATCCAGTCGAAAGGCTTTTCCTGCACATACGGATGCTCGGCATCTTTCACAAAGAAATGCTGTGCATCCTCCCGGTTCGCATAACACCGGCTGGCAATTGGATTGGCATCTACATATTCTTTAGAAAGTTGGCCCAGGTGCTGAAATTCCCAGGGTTGCATCATAGTAGTAGGATAATCTTTGACGTGTTTGACGTCGCGACCCCGTTCCAGCACAAGTGTACGTAAACCTTTGTCAGTCAGTTCTTTTGCGGCCCATCCACCGCTGATCCCCGAACCAATAACAATGGCATCGAAAGTGCGCTCTTTGACCGAATCTATATTAAAATAAGCCATGAGAATCAATAAAATTAAGGATTGAAGAAAGAAAGGCAATCTTATCGACCACCGTTTTCAGCCAATTTCTGCACTGGTACACAGCCGTGATAAAAACCGGGTGCCATAGTATACTTTGCCACATTGACCAGATAATGCTCCGAATTCGTGTAGCCCCAAATTGTCAGTTTTTTGGTCATGTCGACAAACGGTTTGCCGATCGAATCAGTTGAAGCAGCCAGTTGAGATAAAACTGTCAATCGTTGTTGTTTATCACAATCCGTAAACGCTTTGTTAAACGCCTGTTGCGCGCTCGAATCCACCAGAACGAGCCCTTGTTGGAGCGTCGTCTGAGCTGTAGCGTCGTAACAATCCCGAATCATTCGGAGAGCAAACTGATGGATTTTCAGCGATTTAGCCCCGGGCGTCGTTGTTTCGGGAATGTATGTTTCCACAATTTCGCCCAATAGTGTTTCTTCATCAACTGATACGATGGCTACAGAGCCGATCGATTCAGGAGTCCAGCTGGAAGCCCAGGCTGGCAGACTGGCCATACCGCCAAACGTCACGGCCAGATTTTTCAATAAAGTACGTCGTTGCATAGGTAAAAAACTGGTCTGGTTTTAGGCCAGTCTGGTTTAGGAAAGCGTTTGTCCGACTCGATCTAATAATTGCTTCGTAGCTCGAATACCATCGTCTTCGCTGAGTCGATTTCCGGAATATTCGATACCGATATAACCTTTGAAAGCGGCCGTTTTGTCTTTTTTAACGATTTGTAGCAACCGTTTATAATCGATGGTTACTTCGTTGCCTTGCTCATCGAAATCGCGTGATTTGGCGCTGACGCCTTTGGCATAGGGCATCATTTCTTCAACGCCCATGTAGCGATCATATACGTCGGCCTCATTCAACTTGAAATTATCGAAATCAGGTAATGTACCAACATAAGGGTTATTGACCTGCTTCATCACCTTAGCCAGCCACTTTCCATCCGATGAATAGCCACCATGATTTTCAACAATTACCCCAATCTTAGCCTTAGCGCCGTATTCGCCTAATCGGCCCAGTCCATCAGCACTGGTTTTAGCAATCTCCTCAGCCGTACCTTTCCCGCGAAGATTGACCCGAATGGAATGGCATCCCAGAAATTTAGCCGCATCGATCCACTGGTAATGACTTTCAACGGCCTGCGTGCGTTTCGCATCGTCCAAATCCGCCAATGGCCCCGCCGTGTCGACCATAATCAACACATTCCGAACGCCCACATCATCGGCTCGTTTCTTTAGCTCAGTCAGGTAATTCTGGTCTTTAGCTTTGTCTTTAAAAAACTGGTCGACGTATTCCACGGCGCTGATGCCAAAGTCATTTTTCGCCTTCGCTGGAAAATCCATATTCGTCAATTTCCCCGCTTGCAATGTCCGGTGAAGCGACCATTCGGCTAGGGAAATTTCGAAAAATAGTTTTTTTGCTGGCGCAGCCGTTAGGGGCGGAAGGTAAGGCAGAAAACTAAGGCCAGCTGTAGCCAGACCCAGGTTTTTCAGGAAATCGCGTCGCATTGAAGTCATAGCTTGAGCAGTTAGACAATCCCATTTCACTTGAAGTTTTCCAGTTGACGGTCGTTGCTACACTAATTCTGTAACCTATTCAAATTGAACAACTTCAGTGGGAATCTAAAAACCAAAGCAGGGATGACGAATGGTCTACTTCACCGACAGACTGATTTTAATAATGTTCACTCAGGTAGCGAAAGACGTCGTCGGTGCTTTTAGCGTGCAGAATTGTAGCACCCGACAGTGCCGGAAAAATGGTAGCGTATTCATTAAAATGGTGCTCCATGCCGCCACCCGGATGCGACAAAATAATGTTCATTCCTCCGAAATAACTAGCTAATGCCGCCGTTCCGCCATGCATCGAAATAAACCGATTGGCATTGGCGTACACCATTAATTGAAGGTGATTGAAATTATTGAGTACAGCTCGGTGCTTTTCATATAAATCATGCATGAGAATCACCTCTGGGTGATGTTCCCGAAGCCAGGCATGCTCATTCAAATCCATGATCTCGCTGTTATCCAGCACAATCTGTGTCGATAAGGGACGATTATAAATGATCTGATATTTATCCTTGTAGGTTGAAACGATTCGATCCAGCGCGTCTACGCTTAAAAAATTGATAGGTGGTTTATCCCACTCGATATTGTATTTGTTGGCAATAATCAGAATCGGTTTATCAAATTTAAATAAGTCATTTTTATAGTGACTTTTGAATGGCACCTGTACCCATTTTTTATAACTAAATGTTGGGCTATGAGTCATATTCGGAACATCGTAGTAACCATAACCAGCCTGCCAAACCCGTTTTTCATACTGCTCGACGTGGTCTTTACTGAAGAAATAAAATTCCTTCGTGTTTGTGCAGGATATGGTTTTTTTGAGCGTACCGTTCAGATAATGCCAGTAGGCAAACGGCAATACATAGCGTAGCTCCTGGTCGAATTCGCCATGATAATCAACCACTTTGTACGGTTTTTTCGAAACATAATCGTCCGTTACGAACCGAATCTGATTAAATCGGGCATAGTAATTATCCCGGACAAAATATCGGAGATCGCGTCTGATACGAGGATATTTCATCGCGGCAACGACGTATAGGAATTTCAGCATGAGTTGCTGCATACGACTGACTATTTGTTTACAGAAATAGACTTTTACTGTAAAAAGAATTTACCCTCTTATGACTCAGAATAGGGTGATAAGCCACTTTCGAGCGTATAAAATTTAGGTTTCTGATGCAAGGCTGAATACGCTACCGCAGCCGAATAGCATTCCGATACCCCAAAACTACCAACGGTCCAATCATCGGTTGCACCAATCAATTTACTCTCCTTAGTGTGTGAGCCATCCAAGGATGGAATCTGAGCAAAATCATCATCCATACCTTTAGCCGTCGCTTTAAGGAGGGCTTCTTTACGAGTCCATATCTTATAAAAAGCCAAACGGGGCATTGAACTGACGGCAATATAGCGTTGCTCCTCCAGACTGAATTGCAGAGAAACAATATCCTGAAATGAAAAATCAGGATCTATTTTTTCGATATCAATTCCTACATTACCCGTTCCAACAGCGATTAAAATCCAATTTCCAGAATGAGATACATTGAAGCACCAGCTTGGATTGTTTTTCATTTCAGGTTTACCGTTTATCCCTGTAGTAAACAAAATCTGATCGGGGCATTGCTTCAGATAGTTACTCAGCAGAGTTCTTAGGATATACCGAGTATACAGAAATCGATTCCGGTCTTCCTGTCTGCGAAACCGTTGCGCCCGAACCATCTCATCTGCAGAAAGGATCATTACAAAAGTTTCTGACAGAGGTTTATTGGGTACTGGAAATTGAAACACAGCCAATTGATCCCTAAACGAACATAGTGACCAGGAAAGCCACGAAATTTCCTGAAAGTTCGTAACAGAAATAATTGATTCTGGTAGTATTGTTTTAGCCATATGCAATGGATACTACATCAAGTTACTCAAAATGATAGTGCAACTACAGACAGGTAAATCACCTGACCATATGGTGACCAAATTAATGTACTGAAGTCACAAGAATTAGGTATGGCTTCTATGCCCTGTCAACGAATTAGGACACGTCTTCTGCTTCTTATGCGTGTAGCGATCAATATGATTGCCTGTATTTTTTGTGTCTTTCCCCTATCCATAAACGCTCAGGTTTGTAACTACCCATCTGGCGAAGTGTTGATCAATCAATCGTTTAGTACTGCTGGCAGTCCTATTTCCATCGCTGATTTCACGAGTTATGAATTTGAGCCGATCAGTTGTCCGGGTGATGGTCAGTACGCCGTTTTAAATTCTGTGGATGGCACCTGTTTTAATTCGACCTGGCATAATCTTCCGGGTGATCATACAACAAGTAATGGAACGGGTAATATGCTGGTTGTCAATGGTGGAAACAAACCCGGCACATTTTATCAGCAGCCCGTCTCTTACTTGTGTAGAGGCACTAACTACGAAATTTCGTTCTGGGTTGTAAACTTACTCCGGCCCAATACCTGTTCCGAAGCGTTGATTCCCAATTTATCCATCAACGTAGAAACAAAGGACGGAGTACTGATTCAATCAACAGCTATTGGCTTGATTGATCAAACTGAAACACCTACGTGGCGACGCTACTCAACTCTGTTTACGGTTCCTGTAACGACAGATGAGGTCATCATAAAACTCGTCAATCATCAGGGTGATTATGGCTGCGGAAATGATATGGCGATCGACGATATTCAACTAAAACCCTGTGGCGAATGTGCAGCTCCACCCGAAATTGTGTATGTTCCTGATGCCTTTACGCCCAATAACGACGGTGTAAATGATACATTAGCTTTCTTTTTACGGGCTTCAGCTGCCAATTCCTATTCAGTAAAAATTTTCAATCGATGGGGAAATCCGGTTTTCACGAGTCAGAATGCAGCTGAGCAATGGGATGGAACATTTGGTGGTATGCCTTGTCCAGCCGGGCCATATACCTGGATCATTACCCGCCAATCGAGCGCATCGACCAGGAACAAGCAAATTCAAACAGGACGCGTTTTATTGATACGTTAGAAAAGTAGACTTTGTCCTGCTATGCGGTCCGCCGGTGCGGCATGACAAAATCATTGTTTGTGTTACTGACCATTTTGCGATTTAGCAGTCTAAACCCGTAAGAAGCACCCGACTTTATAAAGCCTTGAGCTATTGACTATCCATCAACAGCTTGAAATGCTAAGTAGATTATCTAAATGAGTAACACACAGAAAGCAATGAACGGGGGGAAGTGGATTACCATTTCCACAGCCATCTCCACCTCGTTTCAGTTTTTGCAGATAGCCGTACTGGCTCGTGTATTAGCCCCTGCCGATTTTGGTATAGTCAGCGTCAGCAACCTGATTATTGCCTTCTTTCAGGTATTTGCCAACCTTGGGTTTTCCAATTCAATTATTTATAAACAGGAAAGTGATCGCGACGTCTTATCAACGCTTTATTATTTAAATCTACTGATTGGCCTATTTATCTTTACTGTTATCCATCTCAGTAGTCCGTTTATCATCGCGTTTTATCACGAACCCAAATTAGATCGCGTTCTCAACCTATCGTCCTATTATTTCGTGATTGCTTATTTCGGGCAACTTTATATGTTCCTGCTCGAAAAAGAGCTTCGATTTAAATCTGTAGCGATCATTGACATTACCGGATCTGTTGCTGGTACTGCCGTGACAATAGCCTTGGCTTATAGTGGCTACCATGAGTTATCGCTCATTATTGGCTCGCTGGTGATGCAAATAGTCAAATCGGTGTTACAAATCACTTTTGGCATTCGGTTCTTCTTTCCGAAGCTATATTTCAACCTTAGTAAGGTTCGTGAACACCTCCGCTTTGGGATTTACAACATGGGCGATGGTTTTTTAGGCTTTGTTCAGGCAAATTCTGACAATATTTTTCTGGGCGGTATGCTGGGGGTTAAAATGCTCGGATATTACACCATTGCGTATCAGCTGTGTGTATTCCCGATCATGAAACTAAACCCGATTATTTTACAGGTGGCGTATCCAATTCTGGCCCGGATGAAAGACAATACGGCTGATCTGAAAAAATCGTATCTGAAAATTCTGGATTTTATCAGCTATTGTAATATGCCCCTGCTGGCGGGTTTATTTATTACGGCCGATAGCGTAGTTCCTTTAATTTATGGGCCTGGTTGGGAGCAAACCATCGACCTAATCCGGCTTTTTGTTTTTGTGGGGCTGTTTATTTGCCTAAGTCACCCACTCTACACCGTTGCTTTTACCAAGGGGAAACCTAATTTATTGTTCTACCTCAACCTGGGCACAGTGATCGTCAAAATACCATTGGTCTATGTATTTGGTACTTATTGGGGCATAACGGGAATAGCTGCGTCTTTTTTGCTGGCCACTTTCCTGAATATGGTCGTCAATTTTGCTATGGTCCATTACCTGATTGGCGATTTCATGAGCGATTTTCTGAAAAATATCGCAAAGCCCACCATTTTCTGTCTGATCATGGTAGGGCTTATTAGCCTTTACAAAACGTTTGCTGGAAATGAAGGACTGGTAAATACGTTCGTTGAAATCAGTTTGGGAGGAGCAACATATGCCGTATTGACCTTAGCTTATAAACTCTCGTTATCGGATTTAAAAGCTTATCGTCAAGGGCTTTTGTGAGGAATTGGATTGTTTCTGACTATGAGGCAATTCGGCCGAGAAAAAAATATACTATCTCAATCTTGACTATAGCCATCTTTTAACGTCATAATTAATAAGATTGATGAATTGACTACAATGTGTCAATGTATTGATCAGACTTTATCCTACTGATTAACGAACTATTAATCAGGAATTGACTTGGCTTATGCAGAGTCAACCTGCCCAAATAAGGTTTATTCCCTATTTACAGGAGTGCAATACAATCTAACCCATTATGAGCTGGTTTACTTCTACCAAACGTTCTCCGAACGAAGCGTACAACTTTGCCTTTAAACCAAGCGATAAACGACGTATTCACCTGCTCATTCTGGTAGGTCTGCTGTTTATGGTCGCATTCCTGGCTGTCTACTTTCAGCCAAGCAATCGGGGTTATAGCTGGCTATTTATTCTGCTTACGATTTCAGTTACGTTCAAGCTGTTTCGATTACTCCATGAATGGTATCACTACTGGAACGTAGTCCCTTCTTCTCCCCCACCCGCTACTCGTACCTGGAGCGTCGATGTATTCACGACATTTTGTCCCGGCGAACCGCACGACATGGTAATCAATACATTACGTGCTGTTCAGGCGATGTCGTATCCACATTCCACTTATTTGTGCGACGAAGCAAACGATCCTTACCTCCGCCAGATATGTGATGATATGGGGGTTATTCACGTAACGCGTACTGATAAAAAAGACGCCAAAGCGGGGAATATTAACAATGCACTTCAACAAGCTACAGGTGAAATATGCCTGATTATTGATCCCGATCACGTACCTGCGCCTGATTTTCTGGATCACGTAATCCCCTATTTCGAGAATCCAAAAATTGGGTTCGTACAATGCGTACAAGGCTATTACAACCATAAAGAAAGTCTAGTTGCTTACGGTGCCGCCGAGCAAACCTACACGTTTTACGGCCCCATGATGACCTGTATGGGGAACTATGGAACGGCGCAGGCTATTGGGGCTAACTGTACGTTCCGGCGGGCTGCCCTTGATTCGATTGGTGGACATGCACCTGGTCTTTCGGAGGATATGCATACGGCTATGTTGCTTCATGCACAAGGGTGGGAATCGGCGTATGTACCGCTACCCTTATCTTATGGCTTGGTACCCAGCACGTTGTCGGCGTATTTCAAACAGCAGTTGAAATGGTCAAGGGGAACGTTTGAGTTATTGGTGACTACCTATCCAAAAATAGTCAGCAAATTATCGTGGCGTCAACGATTGCATTACCTCACGATGCCGATGTATTATTTGCTTGGCGTCGTACAATTGATAGATCTGTTGATTCCGATTATTTCGCTCATCACCATGCGGTTACCGCTTCGGCTGGATTTGCTGCTTTTCGCCACCGCTTACGTTCCTCTATTGGTAGCTGCTTTTCTGATCAGGCAATACGCACAGCGTTGGTTGATTGAAAAAGATGAAGCTGGATTCCATATTCTTGGGGGTATTCTGAGCAGTGGTACCTGGTGGGTTTACTTATTAGGGCTGGTTTATACGATTTTTCGGGTTGACGTTCCCTATCTGCCTACGCCCAAACGTGATCGGCCCCAAAACAATTTTGTGCTCTGTTTGCCCAATATCTTAATGGTTCTCGTCACATTTGGGGCTATCGGCTACAGCATTTACCACTACGGACGATTTGCGATCAGCAACGTATTTTCCCAACTCATGATCGGTTTTGGATTATTGAACGTCGTGATTCTGGGGTTGAACATACTTATTGGACAGGAGAAATTGCTGGGGCAACTTAAAAACTGGGTAGCTCCCCGAATTTCGTTTCAAAAGCCCATTTTCTGGCCGCTACGTATTGCTTTCTGGCATATTCGGTACGGCTTCTACCGTTGGTTACGCTTATCGGCCATTCCGTTGTTTGTTCTATGGATGGTCTTGACAACAGGTTTAGTAGCATACACTAGCCGTAAAAAAACGTCGAAACTCCCTAATGAACTTCGTTACGCGACTACTCAACCGTTTTATTACGGGCTGGAACCAGCTAATCAACCTGTCAGGAAATTGATTCCAGTTCCTGATCAGGTCATCGTTCCGCAACATCTCAACTGTTTGGTAGCTGCTAATGGGAATATTTCCATTACCCAACCCAATTGGTCAGGACAGCCCAATCAATTGCCTCTCCTCTATTTGGAACCTGCATTTACAGCCAGCGTATCAAATCGTCCCGCATCGGAAACGGAGTTACAGGCCTTTTTGACTAATCTTCAACAAGGCCGTCATGACGATGTGTTGCTAAAATTTGCGAATCAATTAAAAAAATATCCGCATCCCTTCTTACTAAGCTTTGCTCCTGAATTTGACGATACTTCGCATGCCTGGGGTACTCGGCAGGACAAAACGCTGGCACTTTACAAGCAAGTCTGGGAACACATTGTCAAGCTTTTTCAACAGCAAGAGATGACTTCTGCAACCTGGGTTTGGTGTCCTACGCAACCGTCAACTTTTGTCAATCACTACCCCAGCGGAGACTATATTGATTGGCTGGGACTTGATGTCGTGAATGGCCCAGTTGTGGTTGATGATTTGCCAAAGCATTCTTTCGCGGCCCAATATCAGCTGATGCACAATACCATTCGATTACACATTTCGTATAGCATCCGGCATAAACCCATTCTGATCACGCACTTCGGCTCACCCATCATTAATCAAGCTGATCGCGATTGGGTAGTTGATGCGCTAGGTAGCATTCATGATCGTTATCCTGAAATACGAGCTACAATCCTTTCACCAGAGCAGGCTAACGCGCTGAAAATTCACTGAGACTATCAACTTTGTCATTTCGATCTACGGCTCAACTAACAAATTCAATCGTCTAAAAAGCGTTTAGTTTATATAGCCAAAATCCTTCAACTGTTGCAGTGGGTGTTCTAACGGAATGGTGCGGCCATTCATGTTCAAATAGTAGAGCTTGTCGCTGATCGCTAATACATCCTGGTAATAATGGTCTGTAATCAGGATTCCTTTTCTATTTTTCAAGACAGAAAGCCAAGCCTTTAGGGTTTCGACGTGTAATGGCATTACGTTCGAAAAAGGTTCGTCCAACATGATGAATGGTGCTGGACTTGTGATGACCATGATGGTTTCGACTAGACGTTGTTGCCCACCGGATAGCTGCTTAAATCGATAAGGTAGTAAGCCATTCAATTCAGGGAAATAATCATTCGCTTCCGTAAGGTTGGATTGGTAAAGCGATAAAGCTTTTTCGACAGTTAATTGACTCGGCGCAAAGCCCTTCTGTGGCAGATAAGCAATCAAACCTCTACTCTGGTATAACTTACCAACATAAGCTCCGTCGATACGAACGGAACTGTTTTGCGTAGTCTTGGTGCCGTATATTACTTCTAGCAACGACGTCTTGCCACACCCATTTCGACCTAATAAGCCAACAATCTGGCCTTTATCAATCCGGAGATAGATATTCTGTAGAATTCTACGATTTTCATATTCTAACCAAATACCGTCTGCTTCCAGTTTTGTTACTGAAGAATAAGGCTTGTCAGGCAAATCCATACACCAAAAATCAGAAGATCAACTAGATAGACTCCACCAGCCAATTGAATCTCAGAGAATCCAAAGTGATGATAAAAAACAAATCCTTTCCGATTAGTGGATCGAAAAAGGTACCAGATTAGAAGCTGAGTCAGGCTACGTAACCAAATAAATTTCGTTATAAAAGACAGAAATTTTTCAGACCCTAATGTAGGGCATTCAGCCACTAGCCACATTAGGAGAGACGTGGCAATGGTCAGCGGATAAAGTTGTCTGTATAAAATCAATAAGACGCGAAACGGTAGCATTTCCGATCATTTCAGGAAAGATAGACCGTTTCGCAATAGCCTAATAGGAATTAAGAAGCTTTAACAAGATTACGCGTTATCAAGCGCGCGTTGCAAGGTTTCTGCAAAGATTTTATCGTTAGGCGGTAGAAGCATCTGTTCGTGGTCGCCGGGCACGTTGTGTACGCGTACGCCTTTTATAGCGTATTTTTTCCATCCTAAAAACTTATTATCGTCCACAAAATAAAGTCGTACCTGCGCTTTGAAAAGATCTACAATCCCATCGTAAGGCTTCATAGTGTACTTCTCGAAAGCGATTTCGTGTTTTTGTATAATTTTATTCAGCTGGTCAAGCACAACCACCTCTGGTTCAGGCTCTTTTCGTACACCTGTAGCTTTTAACACACGATCTACCTGGCGTGCGACATACTCCTGCTGATAACGCAACGTTGTGATGGGCTGCCGAATTAATGAACGCGTAAACCAGATCAATTTAGGGAACTGACGTAGAATCTTACGTTGCAGCCAATCACCCAGTGATTTGTTTGTGTCGGATTCCTGAGCATTTGTATCGAACATCGCCAGCAGCTTCACTTCCTTCCCCATCGCTTTCAACTGGCGAGCCATTTCCAGTGCCACATACCCACCAAAGGAATACCCGGCAATTGCGTAAGGTCCTGTGGGATTTTGCTGCAACACTTCCGTTATGTAGAAAGCAGCAATCTCTTCCATACTGTCCAGTGGTTCGTCCTCACCGTCCAGCCCTTTTGCCTGTAAGCCATAGATCGGTTGCCCAGCATCCATATAACTAATCAAGCTACTGAAATTGAGCAGGTTAAGGCCGATACCGTGGATAATATAAATAGGTACCTTACTGCCTTGTGGTTTAATAGGCACCAGTGATTTCCAGGCTGTTGACTTTTCATCCGTTTGAACCAATTGGGCTAATTTCCGAACTGTTGGATACGTCAGTAGGGTCGATAAGGGTAGTCGTTTCCCCGTTTCTTTTTCGAGCTGGGTCATCACCTGAACAGCGATCATCGAGTGTCCTCCCAACTCAAAAAAGTCAGTATCGATACTGATAGTATCCAGATGCAACGCGTCTTTCCAGATTGACGAGATTAGTTTCTCAGTAGGTGTGGCGGGTTCTGCCTGCTCCTTCTTTTCAGCCGCTACCACCGACGCAGGTTTCGGCAACGCATTTTTGTCAATCTTCCCGTTGGGAGTAATCGGAAGTTGCGGCAAACTCACAAAATCCGTTGGCACCATATACGATGGCAATGAATCCTGCAATTTGCTTCGCCATACGCGAATCTGGTTATTAAAAGCCGATTCAGAAAGCGGTGGCTTTGCAACTAGGTATGCAATCAAACGCTGATCGCCGGGCCGATCTTCACGCGCAAGAACAACGGCTTCGCTAATGCCCGGTTGTGTGACTAAAGCATGTTCTATTTCACCCAATTCAATCCGGTACCCTCTGACTTTTACCTGCTGATCGATGCGGCCCAGGCAATGGATCTCTCCATCGTCCATGAATTTACCCAAATCGCCCGTTCGGTACATCGTACGGCTTTTCGCAGGATCAAACGGGTTGGGTACGAATTTTTCGCTTGTTAGTTCAGGACGATTCAGGTACCCGCGCGCAACGCCATCGCCAGCCAGATAGATTTCGCCAACGCTCCCTTCTGGCAACAGATTCAGGTGTTCGTCCAGAATATATACTTGCGTATTTTGAATGGGTCTGCCAATGGTAATAATCTCGTCGCTGGCCAGAATCTGCTTTCCAGTGGAATAGATGGTTGTTTCGGTCGGACCATACATATTCCAGAGCGTATCGCAACGAGCCGTTACTTTCTGAGCCAGATCTTTCGACATCGGCTCTCCGCAGCACAGGATTTTCAACGGCAAGCGTTCCTCCCACCCTGCAGCCAGCATCATTTTATACGTAATTGGAGTGGCTTGAATAAAACTGATGCCATATGTAGGAACCGCTTCCAGCAACGCCCGTCCATCTTTCGCTGTTTCAGAATCGGCCAGTACTTCCGTGGCTCCAACTAATAATGGCAGGTACAATTCAAGCCCGGCAATGTCGAACGAGACAGTAGTGACAGCCAGTAAAACGTCATCTTTCGTAATACCGGGCCAGCTAATCATGCTATAGAGCAGATTCACCAGATTCCGATGCTCAATCAATACACCTTTGGGCTTGCCAGTAGAGCCCGATGTATACAGAATATACGCCAAATCCGAACTCGCTACTTTAACCTCTGGTGTAGTAGTCGGATATTGAGCCAATTCGGTTAGAATCGTCTCTAACAATACGACCTTAGTATGCTGATTGCTGGTTTGTTCGATTGCCTGATATTTTCGGGACGTAATCAGCATGGTAGCCGACGAATCGGCCAGCATAAATGCGATTCGATCCTGAGGATACTCTGGATCGATGGGGACATAGGCAGCACCGGCTTTCAGAATCGCCAGCAACGTAATCACTAAATCGGGTGTCCGATCCAGCAGAACCCCAACGATAGGTGTTCCGGCTACAGATCCACTACCAATTCCTCGTTTACGGATCGCATGAGCAATCTGATTCGCCCGTTCGTTCAGTTCGCGATAGGTATATTTCGGATAACCGGAAGCCTCTTTCGTGAAAACCAATGCCGTTTTATCCGGATAGTTTTTGGCTGTTTTATCCAGTAATACGTGCAATGGTGTATGGCGAGGATAGTCGGCAGTGGTATCATTCCAATCCGATAATTTCTGATTTTGATCTTCCTCATCAGCCAGCGGAATATCTTCAATCAGAATCGATGGATCATCGACAATCGTTTTCAGAAGCCGCTCAAATTCAGCCATCATTCGGCCGATGCTCGCTTCTTTAAATAGCTGGGTATTGTACGACCATTCGAAAATCAAGGAGGCCGTTTTCGAGGAACCGCTGATATTCAGAAAGAGATCAACGGCCCCGTATTTTCGGGGATTACTAATCAGTTCATAGGTAAGTCCTCGAAAATTAACGCCATCGTCAAGTCCCATATCAACGTTGAAGATGATTGGAACTAAAGGAACACGGGATGGATCGCGCGCGATGGGTAGCTTTTTCAGCAGACTACCAAACGTTAATCGCTGATGCTCATAAGCATCCAGCATGTCTTCCTTTCGCTGTTTCAGAAACTGAAGGAAACTAGTTTCAGGCTTTGGGAAACTGCGAAGCGGTAACAGATTAACGCAATGGCCAACCAGACCAACGTAGCCAGTAGCTGATTGACCGGCTGTTGGTAGGCCCAGCACAATATCATCCTGACCAGTCAGACGGTGCAGAAACACCTCAAAAGCGGCCATCAGCGTAGTTATAAAACTACATCCAGCTTTGGCGCCCATCTTTTTTACAGCCGCTCCGATGGCGCCATCTAGCGGAAAATCAAGACGATCAATATCGAAGGTGCGTAAGGCTGGTCGGGAGAAATCAGTTGGCAGATCCAACACAGGCACCGAATCTTTGTACTGATCAAGCCAGAATTTCTCTACCTGGCGATATTCCTCGCTTTTTTCAAACTGCAGTTGCTCAATGGAATATTGGCTGTAGGTAGGTGCAGCGGGCAAATCAGGCACTTTAGCTTGCGCATAGGCCGAGTAAAGTGCACTCAAATCCTGGAGCATAATCCCCAGCGACCAGCCATCACAAACAATATGATGCCCCGTTAACGTGAAATGAAAAGCAGAATCGGATAACTTGTGTAAACCAACTTTTACCAGAGGGCCGTTCAGCAGATTGAAAACATGAAGGGCATCCTGTTTGATGTATTCAGCAATGAGTCGCTCCTGCTCAGCTTTTGTCTTGGTTGAGCAATCCTGATACACCAGATCAATGGGTGTTTCGCCAAAAATACAGATCTGCTTTCCGTCGGCACTAAACGCAGAATGCAATGCTTCATGCCGTTGCACCAGCGCCTTCCAGGCTTTTTCGAAAGCAATTGTATCTAACTTTCCATCAAAACGTAAGGATATCGATTCATTAAACGCCCTACTAGCATCATCACCGCCGAGTTGACAGGCTGCCCAAACTTCAATTTGCGGCTCACTGGCCGGGGCCAACGCAACAATCTCGGAACCCTCAAACGGATTATAGTCAACAGCAATCAGATTTACGTTCGAAATGCTTTCCGCCATCCGTCATTTAGTTAATTCAACTCGTAAGAACTTGCCTGGCTGATCTGGATTAGGAATATACCACCCCGGATTACCGTCCCGATCTCGCCCAAGTTTGGCACCAGAGGCCGGTGGAATATTTCCAACAAAATTTACACCAATTGTTTCACTGTTTGTTAAAGGCACTAAATCAACTTTAAAAAATCCAGCATCAATTAAATCATTGATACTTTCTGTAAACCGATCAATAATAATATCGATTTCCTGATCGGTATGCGCTTCGGTGATAAAGCAGGGGAAATTGTCCCAGATGTGAATACCCCGCTCTCGCATCAGGCTAAACACCAGCTCACCGTATGGGATCTCTTCTTTAAATTTAATTTTCCAAAGAGAACCAAAATTAACCACAAAAATGGGAAGTTGCCAGCCCTTGAGGACAGCGTTTAAACCGTCGGCCAACCGCTGGGTTTTTCGGGTAAGTTCCTGTTGAAGAGCAGGTCCCGCAGCTTTTATATAGGTTAGCGACGCCTTGGCAGCCGCTAGTGCCAAGGGATGTCGGACAAACGTTCCGGCAAAATACGTCACTCCCACTTCGGGAATCGATGCATCACCATATTGCCAGAAACCGCCATCAAGTGCATCCATGAAGGAACGTTTACCGGCGATAACCCCAATCGGCAAGCCAGCACCGACCACTTTACCGTAAGTGGCCATATCTGCTTTAATACCAAAAAGCGCCTGAGCACCACCCGGATGGGTTCGGAATCCGGTGATAACTTCATCGAATATCAGGGCCGTTCCTGAACTAGCGGTAATTGTCCGAACCTGTTTCAAAAACTCAATTGGCACAAATTCAGGGCGACGACTTTGTACGGGCTCTACCAGAACAGCGGCCAGTTCATGCGCTCGCTCGCGGATAATTCGCAGGCTTTCGTCGGTACCGTAATCCAGAATCAGCATGTTCTGCACCGATTCAGGCATAATGCCGGGAGCCGCCGGAAATGATTTGAGTTTCTTGGTTCCTCGAACTAAAACTTCATCGACAATACCGTGGTATGACCCCGAAAAAGCGACAATCAACGATCGTCCCGTTACCGTTCGGGCTACGCGCATGGCTCCCAAAACGGCTTCTGAACCTGTATTGCATAAGGCAGAACGCTCAGTTCCAGTTAATTCGCAGATTAGTTGGCTTACTTCACCCGCCAGTTCGTGCTGTGGTCCGACTTCAAATCCGGCTTCGATCTGCTCATGTAAGGCTTTCTTTATCCAGTCAGGCTGGTAGCCAAACATATTCGATCCGAACCCATTCAAGGCATCAATGTATTCATTACCATCAATATCCCACAGCCGACTTCCAGCCGATCGATTGACTACCAATGGATACACAATTTCTTTTGTGTGGGGGCGGAAACCCGATACTACGCGTGGATCGGCCATATGCGCCCGATGCTGCTGGGCATAAATTTTGCTTTTGCCTGTTTTCTGCGTATATCGATCGGTAAACTGTTGTAGAAATTTCTGCTGTTTCTCGCCTAACGTCGATGCCTGACGTTCAATACGGGCCGTAGCACCAAATGGTTTTTTGAGTTCTACTTTCTCTTCTGCCGTCAAATCCGACGCATCCGTAAAGCTGCGTCCATTGGGAACAATCGGTGGTGGGCTCGTAACGTGAGCGACCGGGCGAGGTGGCTGAACCGTTGGTGGACTGGGTGGCACCACCGTTGTGGCGCTTCCTCCTTGTAAAAGTTCGATCTGTTTGGCAAGCAGTTGCAACTGTTGCGCAATGAGATCAAGTGCTGGGTTCGCTGGAGCTGCTGTTACCGAGGCAGTCATTATTGGCTGACTAACATAATTAACAGGCGTTGGTATCGCTACTGTGGTTGGAGGTGCCACAGGTGCCGGTTCAGGTGGCAATTGCTGATCCAGATACGTGGCCAACTGATCTGGCGATGTATAATCACTGGTCAATTGGCGGAACGTAATGGGTAAACCGAATTCTTTTTTAAGCGTCAACGCGACCTGCGTCAGCAATAACGAATCAAGTCCTATTTCCAGAAAGCTTGTATCGGATGAAACGCCCTCCATTTCAATGCCCGAAGCATCTTCCAGAAGTTGATTGATTTGGTTAATCAGCAGCGCTTTTCGGTCCAGCTTCGGTGTCGGTTGATGAAAGTCAGCAAGTTGCTGATTAACCAAATCACTAACCAGGTTATCCGAAAACTTGGTATGGTTATTTAGGTTCTGAGAACGCTCAGAAATTGATTGGGTAGAGACTACTTCCATGTGCGATTGGATAGGTTCAAGCCAACAGTATTTTTTATCGAAGGCGTAGGTCGGCAGAGACACTTTTATTCGTTGCTGCCCTTTATAAAATGCGTTCCAATTTGGCTCAATGCCATTTAGATATAGTTGCCCCAGTGTCGTTAAAATAGCCTGACAGGCAGCTGGCCAGTCTGACACATTCGGTAGACCTGCGAAAACCGGTATCGGTTTTTTACCAATTTGCTGACGAGCCAGCGTAGCCATAACATGCCCTGGTCCAACCTCCAGGAGGAGTGGATTTTCAAGGCCAATAATTGTATCGAGTGCGCTGGCAAATTGTACTGTTGATCTCAAGTGTCCAGCCCAATAACGAGGGTCAGTTGCCTGATTATCAGTCATCCAGGCTCCCGTTACAGTCGAAACTATCGGCTTTTGCGGTCTATTTAGCGAGACAGTCTGGACAACCTTGGCAAATTGATCGACAATTGGATCCATCATTGCCGAATGAAACGCATGGCTAGTTGCTAGTGGCTGATTCGGGATGTCCCGTTCATCAAGCAACCGGGCAAAATCGGCAACATCTTCATCCGTACCAGCCACAACGCATAGATTATGGCTGTTGACAGCTGCCATCGATAGTGTTTCGGGCAATAACGCCATTACCGAATCAGCTGACATCCGTACGGAAAGCATACTTCCTTTGGGTAGTTCGCTCACCATGCGCCCTCGGGCTGTTATCAGCGTCAAGGCATCTTCCAGCGTAAACACGCCCGATAGGTGTGCCGCTACAAACTCACCGATACTATGGCCGCACAATACGGAAGGCTCGATCCCCCAACTCATCCAGAGTTGCGCCAACGCATATTCTGTCACAAAGAGGGCAGGTTGCGTATAGCGTGTATTTTTCAAGAGTTGCTCATTCGTACTATCGACTACATCCGGATACATGATCTGCCGAATATCGGTATCCAGATGATTTTCCAGCAGTTGCGCGCAAGTATCAACGGCGTTGCGGAATACGATCTCATTCTCGTACAATCCACGACCCATGTTCAGAAACTGAGCGCCTTGCCCCGGAAACAAAAACGCGATCTCGTCGGGCTTACTATCTACTTTGGTCGTAGGTATTTTAGTGGTATCAACCTGTAATTTTTGCCGAAGCTCAGCGGTTGAAGTAGCTAAAACAAATCGACGGTGAGCAAAATCGGCCCGCGTCGTTTGTAGTGAAAAGGCAATGTCAGCTAAGTTCGAAATTTCTGTCTGACCCGAAAAATCAGCCAGTTTTCGCGTATAAGTATCCAAACTCGCCAACGATTTCGCCGACCAGGTGACCAATTGTACTGGTCGCCCATCGCCTGATTCCTGAGAGTCACTGGCAAATTCTTCCAGTACAACGTGTACGTTGGTTCCTCCTACGCCAAACGAGCTTACACCTGCCCGACGTGGACTAGTTGCGTTTGAAGTCCAGTCAGTCAGTTCTGTATTGACGAAGAATGGGCTATTCGCAAAATCAATTGCCGGATTCGGGTTTGTGTAATGCAGCGATGCTGGAATTTGTTTGTGATGCAGCGCCAGCGTTGTTTTAATAAGTCCGGCAACACCAGCCGCTGCGGTTAAATGCCCCATGTTGCTTTTGATGGAACCAATCGCACAGAACTGCTGCGTTGCTTGTTCGCCAAAAGCCTGCGTTAATCCTTCTATTTCAATGGGATCACCTAACGGTGTAGCCGTTCCGTGCGCTTCTACATAGCTGATCGTGGACGGGTCAATGGCAGCATCAGCAATCGCCATCTCGATTGCTCCGGCCTGTCCTTCGGAACTTGGTGCGGTAAAACTGCCTTTACCTCCTCCGTCGTTATTAACCCCAACGCCTTTAATAACAGCATAGATTGTATCGCCATCGCGAAGAGCGGCTTCCCGATTTTTTAACAACACAACCCCAGCTCCATCGCTGAAAACTGTGCCTTGAGCGCTTGCGTCGAATGAGCGACAATGTCCATCCTGGCTCAACATGGCGCCTTCCTGATACAAATGACCGCTGTTGACGGGTGTTGTCACACTAGCTCCGCCCGCCAACGCTACTTCGCACTGCCCATTACGAATACTCTGGACAGCCTGAGTGACAGCTAATAACGAGGTAGAACAAGCGGAGTAAACACTAACAGCAGGACCTTTTAAATTCAACTGATAGGCCGTTCGGGAAGCAATGTAATCTTTCTCATTCAGAGTCATCACCTGAAACGCGCCCACCTGATTAATCAGCTCTTTATGACCGGGTATATTATTCAGGTAATATGTGTTATTTCCGCAACCGGCAAACACCCCCACTCGACCCGCATAATGTTGAGGCAAATAACCTGTTTGCTCCAGCGTTTCCCAGGCAATTTCCAAAAAGATACGTTGCTGGGGGTCCATGAGCTGCGCTACTTTCGGCGACAAGCCAAAGAAAAGCGGATCAAACTGATCGACTTGATCAATAATTCCACGAGCTTTTACATACAGGGGATCATTTTTTAGACTAGATGATATAGTCGCATCCAGCTCGCTATCAGTGAAAAAACGAGTTGTTTCTCTCCCTTCCTTTAGCAATGTCCAGAATTCGTCAATGGTATTGGCTCCTGGAAAACGACCTGCCATACCAATAATAGCGATATCCGAATCAGAAGATTCTGATTTTCGGATTCGTCCTTTCGTCGTTTCGACCGAAGAACGCCCCGTTGTTTCTGATTTTGTGGGTTGTAAATAAGCCGCAACGCTGGCAATGGTCGGGTATTGATAAAGCTTCGTAACGGGTAACGTGTACTGGCGTTCTTTCAGCAGTGCAACTGTTTTTTGGGCCAGGAGGGAATTACCACCCAACTCAAAAAAGTTATCATCCAGCCCAATTTTATCTAGTTCCAATAAAGCCACCCAAACGCTGGCGATGGTTTGTTCGAGGTCAGTTTTGGGCTTCCGATAGGCAACCGCTAGTTCAGGTCGTTTCCGTTCGGGCAAAGGCAACTGTTTTTTATCGACTTTACCGCTGGTCGTTTTGGGTAACTCATCCAGCCACACAAACGCCGATGGCATCATGTAATCCGGCAACTTATCATCAAGTTGCTTCCGAATTGCCGATGTATTGGTTTCCCCATTTGCCGAAACCAGATACGCAACTAATTGCTTTTGACCACCTACACCTTCGCGCGCTACAACGACAGCCTGTTTAATTCCACTAATCTGATTGACAACCACTTCTACTTCGCCCAACTCAACCCGATGCCCACGAATTTTCACCTGATCGTCGCGACGGCCTAAAAAATCAATTGTGCCATCCGATAGCAAACGGCCCAGATCGCCTGTACGGTAAACACGCAAACGGCCCCGATTCGGGATTGTCAATTCGATGAATTTTTCGGCTGTCAGTTCAGGCTGATTCAGATATCCTTCGGCTACGCAGGCTCCACCAAAACAAAGTTCGCCAGCTTCACTATCAGGAACCAGATTCAAATTATCATCAACAACAAATACGTTGGTGTTATCGATTACCGAGCCAATACTCGGCAAAACAGGCCATTCGGCAGGATCACCAGACAAGGTCAATTGCGTAACTACGTGACACTCTGTAGGACCGTACTGATTAAACAACAGACAACCGGGCAGCGCCGAGAAAAACTGAGCAACCTGGGGCGTAATTTTTAATTGCTCCCCAGCCGTCATTACTTCGCGAAGTTGTTTCGGAAACAACTTTAAACTAACCGCTGCCTCAGATAGGTACTGAAGCGCTACAAAAGGCAAAAACAACCGATTAATAGCCTGGTCATCAATAAATTGAAGAAGCGCGTTTAGATCCAGCCGGAGCGATTCGTCAACCAGCATTAATGTTCCACCCGTACTCAGTGTTGCGAAAATTTCCTGAAACGAAACGTCGAAACTTAGCGGAGCTAATTGCAGTGTTCGTGTTTTCAAACCAGCCTGCGAATGTTTGGCCTGCCATTGCAGAAGGTTTATGAGAGGCCCATGCCCCATGCAAACCCCTTTAGGTTTTCCAGTCGAACCCGATGTGTATAAAACGTAGGCTGTACTTTGCTGACGACTCGTTACCGTTGGCAATAGATCGTACTTGCCATCGGACGCAATTACCTGCAAATTCAGCCGATCAAAGAGAGACTTATCGACGTTTGCCGACAGGCAGGTTTTTAGACCTGAATCCGTGATTATTTGTTGAAGACGCAGCTCAGGATAGGATGGATCAAGCGGCAAATAGGCTTTCCCAGCTTTTAGAATTGCCAGTACCCCAACGACCATTTCCAGATTGCGTGTTGTGCTTACTCCAATCCAGGCAGCCTCAGGATCAGTATGTAAAATAACCTGACACAGAATTTCAGCCCGATCATTTAGTTCACGATAGGTCAGTTCCTGCGTACCAAATACGACAGCAACCTGATCGGAATTTTCCTGAGCAACCTGCTCTACGAGTTGATAGACGAACTGTGGATAGAGTAGTTCCCGGCCAATGTCAACATGTTTATGAGCACTCATACTATTCATCAATTCAACTAGTAGTAACTTCTCAAAAGAGCACAAGCGGGTCACCCCCGCTATGTAGCGGATTCGCCTGTCTGTCCATTTATCAACCGTTACTTTCTGATGGCTTACAACACGTTACGCTGAGGATGCAACGAACGCTCCTGAGTAGGGGGCGGAGGGGGCAGAACTGAATCGGCCCGACCTGGCACATCGACGTAATTCCCTTCCACGCGGTTCAATACCGTCAAAATCGGTTGGTTTGTTACACGTACATACATACTCAGTAGTTGCTTCTCAGCCCTTGCCCATGGACTGTTCGCATCAATCACTAATAGGGATAAAGCACTGCCTTTGAGCAGGTAAACAGGAATCTGATTGTTAATTAGGGCAGGTAATTCAAGGATAACCCGGTCGAATTGAGTAATGTCGAAACCCAGATTGTAATCGACCAGGTATTCGAGACCAGTAACATTCATAAAGTCAGGACGCACTGTATACGGGAAATACGTTACTCCTTTCTGGTACTCCTGCTGTTCTTTTCCATTCTGACGTGGGTAACAATAAGCTACCCGTTGATCGGCTGTTGCATACAATTGATTTAATCCATTAGCAACCCAGCTTTTTCCTTGTTTTGAACGGATACTAAAAATAGTAATGATCGGTGGGTACGGTTTAGTCGTATTTTGAGAAACCTCAATGTGAATGGCATTGAAGAGCTGCTCGAGCATATTCCGGGCTGCCCGAGTTGTTTTGGAATACACCTGCGGCTTTCTAACCGTTGGAAATAATGCAGTCACTGGCATACCTACCATGGCTTCAGCCTGCTCCGGCGATTGAATTCGTTTGTTCAGCCAGAAGCTCAGCGCCGTTAGTAATAACGCCAGGAAAATACCGACACCGAACCCAATGGAAACTTGCTGAATTCGTTTGGAAGGCTGCGGAAGTAACGGAAAATCAGGTGCATCCATCACTTCGAGCGTTCCCCCAATCGATACATCCTGCCGCCGGGTCTGCGACTGATCAACATTCTGAAGCAGATCGAAGTACTCTTTTTCAGCAATGGTCAGATCACGTTTTAGCTGACGAAGTTGCGATCCCAACGGTCCATATTCTTCGATTTTCGTATCGAATTCGCCCATTCGCTTTTTGTACAATTCCAACCTCGCCACCGATTCATCATAATCCAGCGATTTGTTCAATTTGTCGGTGGCTAATACTTGGGCTGGAAGGGCATCACCCGTACTGGTAGCGACATCGTATTTCTGGGCACTGATTTTCAAATCATCAGTTGCTTTGGTTACTGCTGCCTGCAACTGATCAATTACTGATTTCGGTTGGCCATAGGCTCTTGCGTTTGCCAGTTTACTTTCGGCATCAGCCAGCTTTTTCTGCTTTTCATTCAGGTCATTATTGGCCGAACGAATTCCTCCCTGTTGGCCCATCCGCTTGTTCAACGCTTCCAGCGCAGCCTTCGCAGCATCTCTACGCATTAACTCCTGATTATATTCTCCCTGCAAAGCCTCGCGTGATGACGCTACAGTTTTGGCTTCTTCATCATAATCCAATAACTGGTGCCGTTCACCGAAAGCTCGCAGCGCCCCTTCAGCCTGGGCTAGTTTCTCTTTTGCCTTCGCCAGTTTGGATTCGTAATAACCAATAACCGAGTTTGTTTCAGACGTTTTTAGAGTCGAATACCGTCGATTCAAATATTCAATAGCATAGTGAAGCGTCCGCTGGGCTACTCCCGGATCGTCGGCTTCATATTCCATCATCAATATATCGTTGGTATTTTTCCGAGGAGTCGCTTTAATCCCATCGGTTAGGCGCTGGATTGAATAATAAGAATCGGTTTTAAACAGTAAATCCTTGATCGGATTATCGTATTTCGATTTGGCCAGACTATCAACCGTTCGACGCAGTAAGGCCGAATCAGCAGCGATAAAAAATAAATTTTCCCAACCCGGCTTGATCGCTTTCCGCAATTCCTGAAAACCAGCTTCCCGCAGCACTAACGTGTCGGGATGTTGTAGCCGCAGGTGATCTGTAAGTAGACTGACACCCACCTGAATCAGGGTTTCCCGAGAGTTCAAAGTAGTCAGAATATTATCGACGGCGCTGGCCGACCGATCTGTATAGGAACTCAATCGATCCGATAACAACGAGTAGCGCGATACCAGACCTGTATATAAAGTGGCTTGTGATTTATACGACTTTGGCTGATCACGGGTAACATAGAATGTTGTTCCAGCAACGATACCTGGAATAAGAATAAACCAGAGTATATGCTGTTTCAGTAGCCGTAAAAAAATCTCAACTGTCATGTTATTTCGTTCAGTTACGTTTCAAACGTTGAATTGGCATTCCCATTAATGTCTCAAAATAGCGAACATTTTTCAAAAAGTTACCTTTTGCCTGTTCCGATGCGGTTTTGGCCTGCACATACCGAGTGGTAATGGAAGCCATCATATCGGCAGTAATTTGGCCTTTTTGAATCTCTACTTCGCCAACTCGGAGAGATGTTAATGAAGCTTGTTCATCAATCAGGAGGATTTTCAGCAATTGCTGCGTTGTTATCATATCCTGATAAATTCCGATCAAGTCTCGTTTCAATTGTAATTCTACCGTCTCCTTCTGGTGAATAGCGGCTTTATAGTTGGCATTTGCCAATTTAACCTGGTGCTTACGGCCAAAAAATTCGTAAAGTGGAATACGTACATCGACCCCAACACGATACCCGTTTGTGATCTGGCCGAGTGTTCCCTGTCCCGGCAATGTTGTCCCACCAGAGGATACAAGAAGTTGGTTACCACCCGAATAATTGGCAAATCCTGAAACGTTTTGCAAGATCTGTAACTTAGTTACCTCATAAGATTCGCCTAATGAATTTACTACCTCATTCTGGTACTTAACCAAGGGCGAGTGCACTACAGCAACCTTAAACAAATCATCAAACGGTAACAACTGTCCAGCAACATCCTGGTTAATATCGAGATAGAGCGTATCTTCCGCGAAGCCCGACGAGGCTCCAAATGAAACCAAACCACGGCCACCCCGATTTTGACCGGAGCAAATTGCTATTGAACAAAATCCCAGGAGGAAAAAAAGGCTAATCCGAAAAATTATTTTTGTATTTGTGCTTACTAAAAAAAATTTCATTCTAAAAAAATTTACAGTAGCCGATCCTCCCAGCGCGTCTCCTTTTGTTTACTATTGTCTTTTTTCGACAATTTATTATCTATTAAATAGCTAATCTATATTATTAAGTTAATTAGCCGATTCATTTACCCTTTCCTTGTACTTTTTTAACTTTTGACTATTTCGCAAACGTTTTGTCACACATTAGCACTGGCCAATTGCCTATGTATTTACTTTAGGAACCTGCGCATCGGTCGGTCCTGTATGGGGAGTATGCATAAACCGCTTAAAGGCTTTACGCATATTCATTATTGCCCGAACAAAGCTTAGCAGTATGACCGGAATCAACAATACCTCCCTCCAACTGAATCGCTTCCACAAATAAGTGGGCACCGAAATAGCCAGGCTTACGCTTAAAGCAAGCAACAAGACAAGTGGAATTTGCCAAAGCAGTGGATAGCCAGTGAATACACCAACAAACAAGCCGCCAAGCAGTAGTCCCAGGAGCAGAATTTTAGGTAAAATAATTGCCTGAATTACTTTGAATCCGCTGGCAAACTCTCCACGTAAAATCTCAGCTATACCTTTCCAGAAATAGAATTTAACAAATTGCCACTGAGCGGCAATCCAGCGCGTACGTTGATTTTGGAAGACAGCCCTATTCGCAACTTTCTCATCAAAAATATAGGCATGCTCCAGGTATCCAATCTTATATCCACTTAATACAACATTGGTTTCCAGCTCTTTATCGTATCCACCCATGGTACGTTGGGTAGCCATTGCCGATTTCATCAGGGTCGGCTCAAACGCCATTCCTGACCCAATTGTTGCAGATGACAAACCCAGAACGCGAGTACCTTTACGAAAAATATGGTTGTTGATTTCTTCACTGATCGCATCCAAAATAGCGACACTGGTATTGATATTCTTTGCAACCCGGTGTCCCTGAATTGCTCTCCACCCCTGGGAAAATGCGATATTGATCCGGCTCAGAAAATCAGAAGCCATGTGATTATCCGCATCCGATACAACAAGGATATCATATTCTTCAACCGGCAACTTATGCAGTGCAGTATTAATGGCTTTGGCAACTGTAGAAACTTCGAACGAAACCTCCAGCACCTTAATGGGCATAGCTGCTAGTTTGAGTAACGTTTGCGGCTGAAAAGAATCAGCAATTACAATCAAATCGAATCGATCAGTAGGATACGTCTGTTTTAGATTCTCCGTAACTGAATCGATAATTACTGCATCTTCTTTATAAGCTGGAATTAGAACTCCTATTCTCCGAAATGTATCTGGCGTTGCGTTGCGGTCGTCTGCTTTCCCAAGCCGACCGGCTATCGCAAAAACAATCCAGTATAAGACGTTCAATACAATTACCCCTAAAAAGCTGAAATAGAGGAAGTAAACAATTTGCATAACTACTAAAAACAGTTAACTCGAAGCAAAATCAACGGCTCACCTACCGCCTAATAAATTTCCAGTTATTATCGAAGATGTAGGGTTCTAAAGTGCATTTCAAAGGATCGCACGTTCATCTTTTTGACCCGCAATTCGTCGTCAAGTCACATAGACACGCAACCATATGTTGCGTCCGACCGTATATACGAACATGCGCTACATCGTTGTTTTCGCTCAACAGGAAATTGGTTACGCCGTGGGATTTGATACACTCCCCGACGCTGTTGATTTTTTGTTCTGGGGTTATGAAGAATACGACTTGTTACCGTATGGCATCTTTGATGTATTAACTGGCGAAGTCTGGCCTTACGAACATCGAGGAGAGCGTATTGTAGATGTCGACGATGAGGTTATTAGCAGAACAGCTAAAGATTATCTCAAATCGGCTATCCGCCAAACGATCCGATGATCGTCATTCAACCTACTCCTTGCAAACGCTTACAAGCAAAAAAGCTAGCCTTTGAGACTAGCTTTTATTTATTTCATGAAGGTTATTCAGGCTATACGGCCAAAATATCTTTCTCTTTTACAACAAACGTATCGTCGATGCGAGCGATAAAGGCATCCGTCAATTTTTGAACGCGTTCTTCACCGACTTTTACGGCATCTTCAGATACACCATCCTTTACCAGTTTTCGAATATCCTCATTTGTGTCTTTACGAATATTCCGAACGTTCACTTTAGCCGTTTCCACTTCCTGCTTCACCTTCTTCACCAAATCACGTCGGCGTTCTTCGGTCAGAGGAGGAATATTGAGTCGGATGAGTTCACCATCATTACTTGGCGACAAACCAAGATTGGAATTGCGAATAGCTTTTTCGACTTCACCAATCAATTTTTTCTCGAAAGGCTTGATAGCAAGGGTACGGGCGTCGGGTGTGCTCACCGAAGCAACCTGATTCAGAGGAGTCAATGATCCATAGTATTCAACCTGAATACCATCGAGCATCTGGGGAGACGCTTTCCCCGCGCGGATTTTTGTTAATTCGATGGCTAAGTGCTTGAGTGCCTTTTCCATCGTGTCTTTTGCATCATCGAGAAATAGCTCGATCTCTTCCATTTTTAACCAAGTTATAAAGTTGGAAGGTTATAGAGTTATAAAGTTATGTAGTCGACTAGTTTACAACTATATAACTCTACAACCCTACAACTCTTTTATTCCGGTAATTTCGTCGTTATCAGCGTACCCACGCTATCGTCTCCCTGAATAAGGCGAAGCAGACTACCCTTGTTGTTCATATTAAAAACAATGATAGGCAAATTGTTTTCCTGGCAAAGCGTGAACGCCGTCAGGTCCATTACGTTTAATTTTTTTTCATAAACGTCGTCAAACGTAATGGTCGTATATCGCTGAGCCGTTTTGTCTTTCATTGGATCAGCCGTGTAAACGCCATCCACTTTTGTTCCTTTCAAAACGACATCGGCTTCTACTTCGATCGCCCGTAGAGCGGCTGTCGAATCCGTTGTAAAATAGGGATTACCCGTTCCAGCGCCGAAAATCACTACGCGGCCTTTTTCCAGATGCCGTACTGCCCGGCGACGGACATAAGGTTCACAGACCTGCTCCATTTTGATGGCCGACATGACGCGGGTATACATCTTATGTTTTTCCAGCGAACTTTGAATGGCCATCGCGTTGATAACCGTCGCCAGCATACCCATGTAGTCGCCCTGTACGCGGTCGATCCCTGAACGTTCGCCCGAAACGCCCCGGAAGATATTTCCACCGCCAATAACAATAGCAACCTGAACGCCTAAATCAACAACCTGTTTGATTTCCTCGCTGTATTGTTCAAGCACAGCCGGATCGATATTGTAACCAGAAGGGCCTGCCAAAGCCTCTCCACTTAATTTAAGCAGAATACGTTTATACTTTGTTTGTGATGCCATGAAGGAAAGTTTGCGGGCAAAGATATAGAAAAAGAGAGGAAGCAGGAAAGAAGAACTACTGAAAGATAGGCATGTCAGGCTGCCTGCCAAAGTTCTTTTAGTCGGTTCAGATCCCGTTTCATAGCCATAAATACCTCATTTTGAGGAATTGTCAGTTTTGTAGCACCATGTTCAGCACCACCTGCCGGATATTCAATATGTAAGGTTATTGGTGTTTTTATAGCAGTCCGTTTTAAGAAAGCGAAATAGGTTTTGAAGTCAATCATGCCCTCACCAAGTGGAACATCCTGTACAACCCATTTGCCTTTTTTCTTCTCCCAAATAAAGTCCTTCATCGTAAGTGCCTTAATCTGAGGCTGAATCAATCGCAACCCCGTAGGCCAAGATTGTCCTCCTTCCACAGTGGCATGACGAATATCGTACTGAGTTCCCATATGCGTAGGATCAGCCGTTTTTAGCATCTCCCAAATTTCCCAGACAGATGACCCAACCAACGTTCCGGCATGATTCTGATAGCAACCTGTTAGGTGTAGAGTTTTATTTAATTCACCCAGCGCCCGAATTTGTTTCTGAAATCCCTGCAAACTATCAGGAACAGATCGTTTTTCATCGTACGCATACCATTTCATCCGATAAAGCTGAAACCCGAGTTTGGCCGCCGTTTTTAGAAGTATGAGATCAGTGGCGTCTGCCGCATCACCTACGGCTGTCGTCATCAGTTTGGGAGGGAGATTAACTTTTTTTAGAGCTTCAACAGCCTTGGGCAGATCGTCCTCAACACGTTCGGGTAGTACATGGCCTTCTGGACGAACCGTCAGATCTACACCAGCGAAACCCATGTTGGCTGCCGCATCGGCCATATCTGCATAGTTCAGAAACTGAAGGTGTTTCGAGAAAATATGGATTTCGGGTAAGCCAACTTCAGTTTTAGCGGCTGCTTGAGAAAAAGCTTCTGGATTAATCGACAGCGTACCAGCCGCCAAAGCAGACTGAGCCAGAAATCGACGACGGGAATAGTGAGTATTCATACAGGCTAAAATACTTGCCTACGCAAATTCTACCAATATCTGCCCTTTTTCAACGCGGTCTCCTTTCGCTACCTGAATGGCTTTTACGGTACCTTCGCCGGGTGCTTTCAGAACGTTTTCCATCTTCATCGCTTCCAGAATCATCAGGTTATCGCCCTTTGCGACGACATCACCCGGTTGTACACTAACACCCACAATCAATCCTGGCATAGGCGCTTTAAACTTATTTACTTTGGTGCTCGACTCGGTGCTAATTCCCATTTTTTCGAGCAACAAATCGAATCGATCTTTTAGCTGCACCTCATGAATATGGCCATTAATTTTTAGACTTACCGTTTTCCCGGCAGCATTCAGGTTCAATACTTCTGCCGTATACGACCGATTCTGATATAAAATATGAAATGTCCGATCGGATAATTTAACCAAGTCCCAGGCAAAGGGTTCGCCATTAAGCACCGGCTTATCTGTTGCAAAATCTATCGTGAAAAGCTGGTTGTTCAGGGTTGTTGTGTACATACCGTTCGAGTTAGGGACTACGATTTACGAATTCATCCTGAAACGATCAAATTGATCAGACTGATCACCATGTAATCGCCAAACCAGTCGAAAAACCTTTGTTGACTATTTGACAGCATTTGTCATTATAACTCTTTTCAAAGTCCTTTGGCCACTGACGCTTTCAACGTTGAGAAGGATAACGAAGTGATGGTGGTACCAGAGGATGACCGAATAGCTAATTTAGTTAGCTTCTGCTCGGGGAAAAAGATGCTGGTTAACACGCTAAGCCCTTTATCGGTAAATAATTCTGCTGATGCAACATCAACCAGCAAGGTGAGCGATATGGTTTTATCGATGGATAATCGAGGGGCCGTTATGCGTTTCGCGAATCCTTTTTCAAAATCCGTCTTTCCCGATTTGGTCCGGTCAATGTAATAGTCATTCGAGCCTTTGTCGTATCCGATCACGACTTCGTTACCCTGGTCATTAGACAATACAATCGAAAAATTAGTTGTTGCCGGAGCCGACAAAGAGAGTTTAAACGTATCGTATTTCCCGCCAGTTTTCGCCGTGAGATTATACTCCCCTTTTACGTCCAAAGGGCCAACTGTTACTGTTTTCCCTTCCAAATCATTCAGTTCTTTGATGGGCGTTGACGTAAGAAATAGATCGCCGTTTACATCTTTCAAACCGAGTTCGCGTGGTACGGTATTCGCACTTCGCCAGGCCACCGTTGGCACCTCCTGTGCATATTGCCAGTTACTCATCCAGCCCATCAGAATCGTTCGGTTGCCCGTGTTTGCAAACGTCACACCCGCGTAATTATCGGTCCCATAATCCATCCATTTCGTTTTTGTGGAATACGGTTTGAACTGTTTTCCATCGAAATCGCCGACGAAGTATTGCGTAGCGGAGCCACCGTTTGGGCCGCCGGGGTTAATGCTCACTAAGAGTACCCAGACCTGTTTACCGTTATGCAGTAAAGGAAACAAATCTGGACATTCCCATACACCGCCATGTGCTCCCAGATTACTACCAAAATCGCTTTCCTTTGACCACTTTTTCAAGTCCGGCGACGAGTAAAAGGTAATGCGATCTTTGGTTGCCAGGGTCATAATCCATTTTTTACCCGGCGCGTACCATCGAACTTTCGGATCACGAAAATCGACGATACCTGGATTCGCTACAACCGGATTTCCTTTGTACTTCGTCCACGTTTTCCCTTCGTCCAGACTATAGGCAATACTTTGGTACTGAAACCTAGTCGATTTCTGTTTCTCTAACTTATCATTATGATGCGTAAAAATGGCCACCAATGCAGGCTGACCATCCTTACCAAAACCACTTGTGTTGGCCACATCGACAACTGCACTTCCTGAAAAAATCCACCCTAAACTATCTGGATACAAGGCAATTGATTGCTCCTGCCAATGCACCATATCCTTGCTGGTTGCGTGGCCCCAGTGCATTGGGCCCCATTTGGTGGCGCCGGGATAATATTGAAAGAATAGATGATAGGTGCCTTTGTAATATACCATCCCGTTTGGATCGTTCATCCAGTGGGCTTTTGGCGTAAAATGAAATTGAGGTCTGTAGGTTTGAGTAGACCGCTGCCCAAACGAGTATTGTACAGCAGCGATCAGTACAGCAAGCAGAAATAGTGTTTTTTTCATAAGGTACCCATCCTACGCCTTATTTACTAACCAGATTCCTAGTAAACATACCCCCATTCCAGCAAATTGTACGGCGTAAATCGTTTCGCCATCCAGTACACCCCACATCAGCGCGACAATCGGAATCAAGTACGTAACAGACGCAGCAAACAACGGCGACGATAATTGCATCACCCGATTAAAAAAGATGGACATTAGCCCCGACCCAAATACCCCCAGCGTCGCCAATGCAGCCAACGGCCAGCTATTTTTAGTATCAACTACTCGGGTCAGGAAATCGGTTGGCATGAGCGTAAGAAGAGCAATCGGACCAGCAAACGCAAAGAGCCAGGCTGTTGACACAAGAGCTGGCAGGTGCCTGAGGTAACGCCCAATCAGATTTGTATTTAGTCCGTAACATACGGTAGCGATGACTACGAGCAATGCATAGCCGTTAATCTGAAATGAACCTGTTGCACTGAAAAATACCAGCAAGAGTGACCCAGCCAATCCTAGCAAAATACCAGCTACCTGACGAATCTTAAGGGATTGTCCGAAAAATACACCACCCAGAATTAACGTAAATAAAGGACTCAGTGAATTTAATGCACCAGCCAGCGAACTATTGAGATGAGCCCCTGCTTCGGCAAATAGAAACGCAGGAATCACAAATCCAATAATACCCGACGCCAGTATGGCTACCCAGCGATGCCGTATGGCTACTCGAATCTCAGGCTGGCGGCTTTGGCCTGCTAAAAATGGAACGAAGAAAAGTAAGGCAAAAACTAAACGTCCGCCAGCTACTTGTTCAGGTGGAAATGCCTCCAGGCTACGCTTGATCAGAATAAACGAACTTCCCCATACGAGGGCTAAACAGCAAAGTAACAACCAGGCCAGCAACGGACGTTTCTGAGACAGAACAACAGGTTCTTCGGGAGTCATTAATGGCTTGAAGTATTAAGAACGAAGCTAGCTTACTGTCATTCTGACCGCAGGGAAGAATCTTAAAATCTCTTAATAGGCAAGCTTGAGATTCTTCCCTGCGGTCAGAATGACAAAAATACGCTTGATCAAAAAGAAACAATTAAATAGACACTAACTCTTCCGTATAATTTTCCGCAATTTCATCAAGAATAGCACTCACCTCATTGTACGAATCGGACGTAACCAGGCGCATCCGGTATGGCTTAAAATCGGGTAAGCCTTTGAAATAATTGGCGTAATGGCGTCGCATTTCGAACAGGCCGACGATTTCACCTTTCCAACGAATCGAAAAATCGAGATGCTGACGGCAAACGTCTACCCGATCGCTAATGGTGGGTGGTGATAAATGCTGACCGGTTTTCACAAAATGCTTGATTTCGTTAAAAATCCACGGATGACCAATGCTGGCCCGACCAATCATAACACCATCTACGCCATACCGATTTTTATACTCCAGTGCCTTTTCGGGCGAATCAATATCGCCGTTTCCAAAAATTGGAATCTGAATACGTGAGTTTTCTTTAATCTTACCAATAAGCGTCCAGTCGGCCTCGCCTTTATACATCTGTACGCGCGTACGCCCGTGAACGGTTAATGCTTTGATGCCAATATCCTGCAACCGCTCGGCCACTTCGCCAATATTCTTCGTATGCTCATCCCAACCCAGTCGAGTTTTAACGGTTACGGGCAGATGAGTTGCTTTCACAACGGCTTCCGTCATCCGAACCATTTTGGGAATATCCTGTAATAAAGCAGCTCCAGCGCCCCGACAAGCCACATTTTTTACTGGGCATCCGTAATTAATATCGATCAGATCAGGATTGGCGCGGCTGGCAATACGGGCACATTCGCCCATCGTTTCGACGTCTGAACCAAAAAGTTGTATTCCGATCGGGCGCTCATATTCGAAAATATCCAGTTTCTGAACGCTTTTGGCCGCATCCCGAATTAACCCCTCCGACGAGATAAACTCTGTGTACATCAGATCAGCACCGTTTGCTTTGCAAACAGCCCGAAACGGCGGATCGCTGACATCTTCCATCGGCGCTAATAACAATGGAAAATCAGGGAGCTGTATATCACCAATAGTAACCACGAAAACAGTAATTTAATGAGTTACGACGTACGAATTACGATTTGCCCGTTGGTTTGGTTCCCAAATTACGAATGAGCCCGACATCATCAATCATAATACGGACATCTGTATATTTACAGAAATTATGCAACCCGTTCAATCTCCACAAACCTCAACATCCCGCCCCCCCACCCTCGGCGGACTGATTATGCTCGTCGGTTTCATCCTTATGGGTGGTGTCGTGAGCACCTATTTTCTGTTTGTGATCCTGACGTTTTTCAAAGGATTAAGTTTGGAGGCTACTCAGGTTTATTTACAAGATCTGACGGCTAATCCTGCCACATCTCCCGGCAATTGGTATACCCTGATGATTCTTCAGGCTGTTAACCACATGGGGTCTTTTTTACTACCTGCGCTGGTTTACTGGTATTTTATCGAGCGACGTTCCTGGCAACAGTTTAACCTTCGTCCTCTTTCGGCCGTCGTCGGATTCAGCTTAATCGGCCTTATTGTTGTCGCTTTCATGCCCTTTGACGGGTTGATTATCGAGTGGAATCAGACTCTACACCTTCCTGAAGCTCTCGCTCCTATCGAGCAGTGGATGCGCGATCAGGAGAAAAAGTTAAGTAGCGTCACTGAGTATCTGACAACCTTCAAAACGGTTGGTCAGCTATTGCTCGCTCTTCTCGTTATAGCGGTTATTCCAGGAATTGGAGAGGAAGTCCTATTTCGGGGAATCTTACAACGTAATTTCATTCATTGGACTGGTAATGTTCACATAGGCATCTGGCTTGCAGCTGCCTTGTTTAGCGCGATCCACGTTCAATTTCTAGGATTTTTCCCCCGAATGCTACTCGGTGCTCTTTTCGGATATCTCTATGTATGGTCCGGAAACATCTGGGTGCCTATTGTGGCTCACTTTATTAACAATGGTCTAACTGTACTTATGGTTTATCTATATCAGCAAGGATTTACTTCCATGGATATTGAAAGTACCAAATCAGTACCAATTTTGGGTTCATTAGTTGGACTGGCCGTTACTAGTGGGTTATTGTATTATTTTAGAAAGTTGAATCAAACTAGTGTTTAAGGTTTGCTGTATTCGGTAAACTGGAAACCAGAAAACATGACAGAAAACTGGGAATCGATTTATGTAACTCCCCTGCCCCACCGGGCGGAGCTGGCTAAGGCATTACTGCTGGAACATGATATTCCGGCTGTCATTGTCAATAAGCAAAGTAGTAGTTATCCGACTATTGGTTGGGGAAAAAGTGAGGTTCATGTACCGGCCAAAGATGCCATTCTGGCCAAAGTGATTTTAGAGAATGAAGCAACGTTTAGCTAGTATGACGAACCTCCAGCAGCGGATCATTGCTGCTTTGATTGGGGTTCCGTTTATTTTATTTATGATCTGGTATCAGGACTGGACATTTGCCCTGTTATTCTGCGTGATCAGCGCCCTCACCCAACGCGAATTTTACCGACTCCTTGGTCTGGATGGTTTTGAACCACTTACAGCATATGGCACGCTCGTAGGCTGCCTGATTTGTGTGCTCGCCTATTTTATCGAAACAGATCAGATTGGTATGGGTAATTATTTCCTGATCTGCCCGGCGTCGTCGATGATTTTCCTGATCAAGCTCTATAAAAAACGGGATATGAAACCCTTCACTAACATCGGTTTCACGTTTCTGGGCATCATTTATGTAGCAATGCCCTTCGCTCTATTGATCATTCTAGCCTTACGAGGTGGCACGTTCCATCCCATGATTATCACCGGCTGTCTTTTACTGCTTTGGGCGAGTGATATTGGCGCCTACTTCGCCGGAACCAAGTTTGGTCGACGGAAGCTCTTTGAGCGGGTGTCGCCCAAAAAATCCTGGGAAGGCTCTCTCGGTGGAGCGGCTGCGGCTGCCCTTATTGCTGGTGGGCTGGCGTTCTTCGATAACGAACTTCGTCCCTGGCAGTGGTATTGCGTAGGTGCCATTATCGTAGTAACAGGCACATACGGCGACCTGGTTGAGTCATTATTTAAGCGAAGTATTGCGATTAAAGATTCAGGTAGTAGCATTCCGGGCCATGGTGGCTTTCTGGATCGATTCGATGGTTTATTGCTGGCGGCTCCTTTTATCATTACCTTTCTGAAACTATTCGCCTAAATCGACAGGAAAGGGACTTAATCTAGTTGTTAAAATTCTTAAAATTCGGGTAGTCGAAACCATATACTGCCTTTTCCTCGTTTACTTTGTAGTTTATTTGGCAAGCCTATGAAGAAGTCATTGACGTTATTGGTGCTTATTATAGGGTTAACAGCCTTAACAGGGCTATTTACGACCGTATGGGCGCAGGGACAGGAGAAGCAGGTAACGTTCACAGGCTTTATTACGGGTGGTAAAACGAACGAACCCTTGCCTGGTGCCTACATTTACATCCCCAAAGCTGGGCGAGGAGTATTAGCCGCTCCTAATGGCTATTTTGCGCTGCCCGTCTTCCCAGGTGATAGTGTTATTTTTAGCTATGTCGGCTTCCGAACTCAATACCATATCATTCCACAGCGATTAACTGATCTTACGTATTCGGCTGTCGTCGCGTTGCAGGAAGATGTAAAAACGCTGGCCGAAGTGAAGGTTTATCCATATGCAACGGAAGAATTGTTTAAAGAAGCCTTCGTCAACCTAAAGCTTCCTGACGAAAAAGAACGGGAGAATTTAGCGAAAAACACTAGCCCGGAAGCCATTATGCGTCAGGCAGCTACTATGCCGATGAGTGCACTGGCAAACCACCAGAACTTCGTCAATCAGCAGTTCTTCGGTCGCGAGTCGATTGCTGGGCGTAGTAATATGACCACTTTTGCGTTTACGAACCCCTTTGCCTGGGCCAATTTTATCCGATCGGTAAAGCGGGGGGATTTCAAAAGCAAGGAGTGGCGTAACGAGATCAACAAAGCCCCTCGCGAAAACGTATCCCGGAAAGATATTCTTCAGGAAAATAATTAAGCCATTTCCGATTTCTTCGCACTCTAGTCAGGCCTTTTCCAGAGTCGTTGATCAACAGGTTGAATCTCACTGCTTGTGATCTTAATTTGCTCAAACAGCGGATGAGCCGGATGTAAGATGATATTGTACGACAGAGGTACCAAGACAGATGATACGGCAACACCTAGTTGAGTGGGTTGAGCCAGCCAATCGCGAAGCCATTCTTGTGCTCGTTCATACGTCTCGTCCTGCCAATACTTAGGAAGTTCTTCTCGCTTATAATAACGAATATCATCCGGCACATCCAGGCTAAATACCCAATAAGTAGGCAATTCCTCATACCGAACGCCTGGAGCATGAGCCAGTGTCTCAACTAACCCTAACTCAGGCGTTGAGGTAGTGTATAACACTGCACACCCTTTGGGATTCCAGCGTCCACCAAAAAGCCAGCTTCCGGTTACGGAAAGTGGTTCATGGCGATATTTATCACGAATGATTCTGTAGAATACAGGCATAGAAAGACTTAAGCTGGTAGCCCGTGATCAAGACGCCCTAATACATCATCAACTAAGCCAAATCCTGTTACAGTATCCAGCAATTGAATCGGCGTTTGATTAGACAGTTCACGAATCGGCGTTCTTAGCCAAGTTAAAACAGTTGATTTACGCCCTTCAAAGGTATCCAGAGCGTGAACCAACAGATTTTTGAGTAAAAGGAGTCGTTCAGATGCATCCACCCCAAAACGTTGATCGGCTTTGAGTCGGTGGAGATTCCGAGGAGTCATGTTAAGCGCATAAGCCATTTCTTTGTCCGTCAAACCTACTAATGCAGCTATATCATCGACTTCCGAGCGTGTTAGTCCTTGCCGGGATGACTGCACCAGAGCAAAGGATGAAGAACGAGCAGAGGCACCAGTTAAAGGGATCATAGAGGCCATACGAAAGAGAATTATGTCACAAGTATACATGAAATAATTCACCTAATCAATTAATATACTGATGACAGCTCCATGAAGGTGTTATCAGTTTACTACTGGTTCTTCCAGGTTGCCAGTTTTAACTCCTGACCGTCAAAAACGCCGTAGGTTTTTGCAGTTACCCATTCGCCGAGATTGATGTATTTGCTCTGGGTATTTACGGCTAAATCGAGCGGAAGATGGCGGTGCCCGAATACATAAAAATCGTGATGCGATGTAGCTTCCACTTCACGACAATATTGCATCAGCCATTCACGATCTTCGCCCAGGAATTTCTCCTCTCCTTTTTTCTGATTACTAATCCGGCTCCGGCGCGACCAGGCATGGGCCAGTCCAATCCCTAAATCTGGGTGTAGCCAGCGAAATAATTGACGTGCCAACCCGCTTTCAAAGAGTGTTTTCAATCGTTTATATACATAATCGCCGGGGCCAAGTCCGTCACCGTGGCCGATATAGAAACGCTTGCCGCCAATGTCATACCGACGCGGTTGCCGATACACAGGAATGCCCATTTCCTGCGAGAAGTAATCCGTCATCCACATATCATGGTTGCCTGTAAAAAGAATAATCCGGGTACCGGCGTCAGTCATTTCGGCTAGTTTTCCCTGCAACCGAATAAATCCTTTGGGAATACTATGCTTATACTCGAACCAGAAGTCGAATACATCACCTACTAGAAAAACAACCTCAGCATCTGTTCGTACAGTATCGAGCCAATTCACAACGGCGCGTTCGCGTTCGCGACTTTGTTCGGGCGAGGGTGTACCTAAATGGAAATCAGAAGCAAAATAAACCTTTCGGCCAGGAGCCAGTGGGATAGTTTCGATTGCGGACATGCATGCAAATTATTCTGCAACAAAACTACGGAACGATTACCGTTCGCTCACGAATTTCTGGCCGTTTACTCACTGAATTTCAATAAGTACCTCTAAAACAATCTAATACGATTAGTCAATAATAGCGATCACTCATATTAAAACACTGAATAATTATCGATTGTCAGGCTGTTCAGCTCTGTCTACAGTTCAGGCTAGAATATTACGATCCGGGAAAGGTGTCGAACGCAATGTTGAGTATCGTGGCTGGTCGTTCAATTCTTCTAACCTAAAGCTCCGAACAAGCCGATCTTAAATGAATAGCTATTTTCTGATGACTAAAACACTAGTCTGACGAAAATAGTATTGAAGAAAACGCTAATTTTGGCTTTTCTCACGATCATATCATGAAAATCAAATCGCTGTTACTGGCCTTTCCTGTACTTTGTTTCGCCTGCACAAGCAATACTGATGTCTCCGATCCAGCTCTCCAGATGGAGGCCAGTGCCTATATGGGGAAAAAACCAGCAGGTGTTAATACCCTCACCGTCGATTTTAATTACGACGAACCTTGCACAATTTTGGGTGAAGAATACGTTCGCCAGACATTCCATCTGGATGAAAAAGTAGAGTTGGCAGAAGCTCAAGAACATGGTGGTTGCGCTTTTGAATGGGCTGGTAATAAAGTAGTTGTTTCGTTTGCGGGAGCAAAACCATACGCATCGGTTCAACTGGCCGAATATTATTTCGACCGTATGTATCAGGGCAAACCAGCAGCTGCTGTCGAAAACGTGGAGGAAGCTAATGAAGAAACACCCAGCGGTCCAGAGCCCGAAGGTACGAACGCTGAAACGTCTGCTGATTCGGCTCATCATAGCCCTACCGATAATCACCCAACGCATTCAGGTGTAACAGCCGTTCATCCTTCTGTAGCCGAGCACCCTGCAGTTAGCACTGGTCATTACGAAGCCGTGTCTGGTGTTGGTGATAAAGCCGTTTGGGATGCTTCAGCAGGTGCGTTACACGTTTTGTACAACAACCACATTATCAGTGTAAAGGTTGAATCAAAAGGCAAAGCTGAAGAAAAGAAACACCAGGCTGAATCGTTGTCTGAAGTATTGATGGATAAAATTGCCGAGAACGAATACGTTCGTCGTTTGTAATCGTTCTTTTCTTTACATAAAAAAAGTCGCTGACGAAATCAGCGACTTTTTTTATGCATGTTGACCTATTTATACTGGAATCTGTTCAAACACGACGGCCGGTTGATCGCCATTTTTGAATGCTTTCCGCGGACGAATATTTAACGTCTGAAATAACTGCTGATCAGCATCTTCATCAGGATTAGGCGTTGTGAGGAGTTTATCGCCTGCAAAAATAGAATTGGCTCCAGCCAGGAAGCATAACGCTTGTTCTTCGGTATTCATCCGAACCCGACCGGCGGAAAGACGTACCATTGCTTTCGGCATGATGATCCTTGCCGTTGCAATCATCCGAAGCATTTCCCAGATCGATACGCGGGGCTGATCTTCCAGCGGAGTACCTTCAACAGGCACCAACGCATTGACAGGCACTGATTCCGGATGCTCTAGTAATGTAGCCAATGTATGCAACATACCGATTCGATCCTGGTTAGATTCTCCCATACCAATAATACCACCCGAACAGACCGAAATACCAGCTTTACGAGCGTGCCCAAGCGTATCTAAACGATCGTCGTAGGTGCGTGTCGTGATGATGTCGCCGTAATATTCTTCGCTGGTGTCGAGGTTATGATTGTACGCATATAATCCGGCATCTTTCAGTTTCTGCGCCTGACTTTCGGTCAGCATACCAAGTGTACAACAAACTTCGAGCCCCATTTCATTGACGCCCTGTACCATTTCCAGCACCTTGTCGAAGTCGCGATTGTCGCGCACTTCGCGCCAGGCTGCTCCCATACAGAAACGTGTACTACCTGTATCTTTTGCCCGTTGAGCGGCTGTCAACACTTCATCCACTTCCATCAGTTTGTGAACTTTCACCGCCGTATGGTAGCGAGCGGCCTGCGGACAGTATGCGCAGTCTTCAGGACAACCGCCAGTCTTTACCGACAGCAGCGTACAAACCTGTACTTCCTGCGGGTCGTGATTTTGGCGGTGAACAGTAGCTGCCCGGTAGATTAAATCCAGAACAGGCGAATTATATATTTCAGAGATTTCGGCACGAGTCCAATCGGTACGCATAGACTAATTTGCGATGGGTGAATGACGAATTACGATTTCCTATCGCCCAAAAATCGTAACTCCGCTATCGTAAATCAAACATCGGAGCATTTATTTCAGTCCAAACAGAATTCGTATCAACTTAAACGGCCGAATCAGAAGCAGGTAAATAGCAATACAGACGGCTAATGTAGAAAAGCTAATCACAAGAAAGCCATCGTAAACACCTAACTCTGTTCGAGTTAACACGTAATAGCCAATTAGAACGATGACCGTTTGATGAAGAATGTAAAATGGATAAACAGCCTCGTTCAATTTCGGTAAAATCGGATGATTTTTGTTCAGATACCGATAACCGTAGGCAACTGTTGTGATGACCGACGACCACATCAATCCAATTCGTTCAAAACTATACAGTGTTATAAGCAATCTGGACGACTGTATGTTCTCCCAACCTAAAATCATCGGCGCAGCGTAAAGAATAATTGTAAAAACGCCGGTAGCAACCAGAAAATAGCGTCGCTGATCGGTGAGGATTTGCCAGAATTCGCGTCGGCTGATCAGGATATAACCTAGCCAGAACAAGATCAGGTTCTTCATAAAATACGCCCAATCATTAATTAATGCATGGGTTTCGTTGGGAAAGAAACCGCCTAATACAACGTCGTTTAACAATAGGAAACCAACCAGCCACAGCGCACCACCCGGACGGGCAATTAGTCGGCCAAGGCGGTCAACGAACCGCTGACCGGCCTCTCCTTTCAACCATCGAAAGACCGGAATACTCAACAGCGAATAGAAAAATAGGTAGCAAATAAACCACAAGTGGTGCCAGCTAAACGCACCTCCTTTTGCTCCTTCCTGATACGGTTGAAAGTTGAATACTTCAGGATAAAAATCTGCGTAACTCCCTGAGAATCGGCCCCTAAATAACCATTCCATGTAGATCTGCGGTGGCACAATGACGAACATACCGAATAGCAACGGCACAAAAAGTCGTCGCACGCGCTCACCGGCATATGAGCCATACGAGCGTTTTTTCAGAGCGAAAAAAGTACCAGCACCGGAGATAAAAAAGAGTAATGGCATACGCCATAGATGAAGCCAGCGCATCACAATTTCCATCGGATAGCTTTGCTCGATACTCTGAATATGCCATCCCCAGGATACGTAAATCATCCCAGTATGGTAAAACAGTAGTGTCAAAATAGCAATAACGCGCAGCCAGTCGAGGTCATACCGACGGGTGGTGTTGGCATTGGGCAAAGGGGTTGGGGCAGAAGGAATTGGTAAGGGTTGCATTTTCTAAGTTTTCGTTCGTTAGGATGATTGTTGTCTAAGGAAGGCGATACGCTACTACGTAGTCGCCGAGTTTAGTACCAAGTTTACCGTGGCCCCCAGCGGCAATTACCACATATTGCTGGCCGTTCATCTGATACGTCATTGGCGTAGCCTGTCCACTGGCCGGAAGCGGAACTTCCCATTGTAGGCTACCATCCTGCGTTTTAAACGCCCGTAAATGACCATCTAAACTAGCCGCCACAAATACAAGCCCACCAGCAGTAGCAATAGCTCCACCGAAATTCAACGAGCCCCATTGTTTTGCCTGCGGATATTTATTAATATCCATCATATACCCCAGTGGAACCTCCCAGGCCAGTGCACCTTTCTTAAGATTTATAGCGACCAGTGTTCCCCAAGGCGGTGGCGTCTGCATGGCAATACCCGATTCACCTCGGGCGAACATATAACTGCGTTTTAAAACGTAAGGTGTTCCGGATTGCATTCCGGTTTCGGCACGTAACAGCTCCTGATTGTCTTTCAGCGAAGTGGCCAATTTTTCACGCGACAACAGTCGGACCACAGCCGCCATTCGATTCACATTCGTAATTAGTAAACCTGATTCCGGATCGTAACACATACCGCCCCAATGGATACCCCCCACATTTCCGGGAGCCATAATACTTCCCTGCATAGAAGGTGGTGTAAATGGACCATCATACCGTAATCCGTCGATGCGACGCTGAGCAGCGGCTTTATCCTCCGGTGTAATTCCCCAAGGTTCAAATTTTTGTAAATCCAGCAAGGGAAGTGTTTTAGGGAAAGGTTGTGTCGGAAATGTCTCTTCACCTGGAACATCTGATTTCGGAACAGGGCGTTCCTCAACGGGAAGTAACGGTACACCCGTTTCCCGATTCAGCACAAAGACATGACCCATTTTTGTACCAACGGCAACAGCGGGAACGGCTTTTCCATTTTGGGTAAACGTAAACAACAACGGCTGAGCCGCATTGTCGTAATCCCATATATCGTGATGCACAGTTTGGAAATGCCAGACAATTTTCCCTGTCGATGCCCGAAGTGCGACGATGGAACTAGCACATAAATTCTGACCAAGCCGTTCACCTCCGTAATAATCTGGACTGGGGCTGGTAGTCGGAATAAAGATTAAATCACGCTCGGGATCAGCCGAAATAATGGACCAGGCATTGGCAGCTCCTGTCTGATTCGCAGCGGGGCCTTTCCATGTATCAAAGCCCACGTCGCCTTTTGTCCGCGGAATCGGGTCCCAACTCCAGCGGAGCGCACCTGTTATGGCATCGTAAGCCCGTACAACCCCACGTTCGTAATTAAACCGCTGGTTATCACCCATCGACGAGCCAACAACGATCATATTGCCAATCACTGCCGGTGGCGACGTAATGCTGATATTGCCAACGCCCTGTCGCAAATCCACGCTGCCTTCTTTGCCAAATGAGGAAATCAGTTTGCCTGTCTGGGCATTTAATGCGATCAATCGCCCGTCGAGCGTAGCAATGAAAATACGTTTGCCAGCTCCGGCAGATGCTTTTTTATCATTGGGTGCTGGCCAGACAGAAACTCCGCGTGATGTAATTTCGGAAAGGTCCTGACGCAGATAAACATCGGGATTATACTCCCATTTTTTTTGCCCGGTGGCGGCATCAAGAGCAAAAACACGTGACGTTGGCGTACTGAAAAACAATGTACCATCTACCATTACAGGTGTGGCCTCAAAAGCTGCTTTCTCTTCGGCGCTTGTTCCTTTGTAGTGCTCCAACTCACCCGTTCGGAAGGTCCAGGCAACAGTTAAATTCTTTACGTTTGACGCGTCGATTTGTTTAAGGGGCGAAAAGCGCATGCCGCCGGCATCATTTCCATACGCAGGCCACTCAACTGAATTGGCAGGGCTCTGTTGACCTGTTGGTTGCGCCTGCAACCAGACAGATTGGCTAATTAGTAGAAGTGAGCTGGCAATGAATTGACTACACAAGGTAGGCACAGCGAAAACTACAGCCGGGGTTTTCATAAATGATATTTTTGGTTTGATGGCTCAAAATTGTGGCTCATGACCCCAAAATACCCTATTCCCCGATGATAATGAAGTTCGTGCCGACCGGGAAGAAGTCGAAATTAGTTTTTTGGTAGGGATTCGTTCGGCTGATTTCGAAACTGAGCAGGTGTTTGTCCCGTCAGGCGTTTAAAACTTGTGTGAAAAGCCGACGTAGAATTGTAGCCAACCCGCTCGGCAATCTCATCAATTTTAAGGTGAGCGGTTGCCGAATCGTTCAGCAAGATTTTTCCTTCGGCAATCCGATAAGCAGCTAGTAAATCGAAAAAGCTCTGATCAAGTCGATCGTTCAGCAATTGAGATAAATGATGGGGCGAGGTATTCAGTCGTTGCGCAAGTTTGGGTAGCGAGAGATCACTTTCGAGATAAGGTTTTTCATCTTCCATCATCCGGTTTAGCTTTGTCAGCAAGGCTTCTTCCAACTCGTCAGACAACGATGATTTCTCGTATTTCTTTTTCGGCTCAGTTGGTGTTATCTCATCCGCTACTTCATCCTGCTGAATTACATTCGATCCTCGCATAACCAGCAAAGCAGTTGCGTAGATAGTTACTGTCAGATAGGCTGCCAGAAAGTGATCGCCCATATCTTCCTGGTATGTCATTTTTACCGCGCTGATTAGCAGTGGAAACAAAATAACAAGCGCTGTAACATTTCGGGCCATTGTTAATGAAGCAGGGGCTTTACCCGACAATGACAAATTCGCCTTTCGAAATGCTTTGCGCACTTCAAGTACCGCTAAAACTATGTATACCAGACAGCTTACGGTGGTCATTTCATTGATATAGCCACGTAAACCCGTAAAATCTTCCGGAAGATATTCCTCTGCATAAACAAATGTTAGTTCAGGATGGAACGCGTGGATATAGCTATTGTACTTGAATTCAACAGGTTGAATAATCCAGGTAATCGCATTAATCGACCAGATAATGGCCGGGAGTAGATGCCAGCGCCAATGTTTGGGTAACCGGGTATTTATTTTTGCGTAGACAAAAAAGTATACAAGCGGTCCTAATACAAAATTGAATATCTCACCATAATCAACAAGCGCGAGCATCTGGAACATGTAATTGGAATATTCCAGACCAATTTCCAGCATAATACCGGATACGCTCAACAGATAAAAGCCGATACAGCGATTGGCCAGGTTCTTTACTCGTTTACCCGTCAGAAAAAAAACACCCAAAAACACGCCCTGAACAACCCCTAGAAAAATAAGGAGTGCGAATAGATCAAGACGAATGGGTAGAGTCTGCATGCAGGATGGCGTTGCGTTATGCAAGATAAAAAAAGACCTGTACAGTTGAATTCAACCGTACAGGTCTGACATGGTAAACCAAATTGTAACCCTATTGAATTGTTATCTCAAATGGCAGGCGCATCTGAATACCTTCCAGCGTTTTAAGCTTCTTCAGGTACTTCACATACGGCGCCAATTCGCCAAGCTGTGCCTGAATTTTACTTTCTTCATTATCTCCAAACGAGTTCATCAGTTGCTCAAAGAATTCTTTTTTTACTGGCTGGTATTTCAATCGGTAATCTCCCTCGCCGAGCTTCGCTGATTGAGCAGCCAGTTTGATGGCTTCATCCAGCCCACCCAATTGATCAACCAATCCAAGAGCTTTCCCCTGCGAACCCGTCCAGACCCGGCCGCCCGCAATAGCGCGTACACTATCGACCGGCAGTTTTCGCCCAGCTGCGGCTTTGCTGGTGAATTGAGCGTAAATCCGTTCCGTTGCGCGCTGCATTACCTGTTTCTGGAAAGGCGTCATTTCATGCGTAACAGCCGGAAAATCAGCATTGGCATTGGTTTTCACCCGATCATGCGTGATTCCCAATTTGTCTTTCAAAAACGTCTCGGCATTAAACAGTAGGGAAAAAACTCCGATTGAGCCGGTAATGGTGTTAGGTTGGGCAACGATTTTATTACACCCCATAAGCATATAATAACCTCCAGAAGCTGCGTAATCAGACATGGAACCAATAACGGGCTTTGCTTTTTTGGCCAGTTCTACCTCCCGATACATTATATCTGACGCCAGGGCGCTTCCTCCACCTGAGTTAACTCGTAAGACAATAGCCTTCACTTTGTCGTCTAGCCGGGCCTTCCGAATTTCTTCAACAATCGTTTCCGATCCGATACTCTCACTACCGCTTTTACCTGTTTGAATATCCCCCGATCCGATAATTACAGCAATGCGATTCTTGCTGCTTCCATCGGTGTCGTCTTTACCAGATTTATTGTATTTATCCAGCCCGACGTAGTTGATTTTCTTGTCTTCATCAATGCCTAGCTGTTTACGAATAATGGTTTCCAGTTCATCCTGATAGCCTACGTTGGTAATAAGTTTGGTGCGCAGCGCATCTTCGGGCCGCTGAATGGTCAGATTATCAGCGTACCGTTTCAGGGAATCGACCCGCAGATTACGGCTTTGCGCTACTCGTACCAGCATATGGTCGTTGATTGAATTCAGAAACGACGTAACCTGACGGCGATTGGGTTCACTCATATCTTCCCGAATGAACGGCTCAACTGCGCTTTTGAAATCGCCTACCCGGAAAACCTCAGGTTTTAGTTGCAGTTTATCCAGTGTACCTTTAAAGAATGTCAATTCTGCTTCCAGGCCATTCCACTCTAACTCACCAACAGGGTTCAGGTAAATTTTATCAGCCACCGAAGCAATGTAGTAACCTTTCTCGGTCATGCCCTCGGCGTAGGCATAAACGAATTTTTTCGATTGTTTAAAGTCAATCAGAGCGTTACGAATTTCCTCCAGCGACGCCCATCCGCCCATCGGGCTTTCGGATTGCAGGTAGATACCTTTGATATTATCATCCTCTTTAGCCTCCTTTAAAGCCTGCTTTATCTCGACGATCCCAATCGCATCGCCAGAGCCAAACATGGGACCAAACCCATCGAATGGGTTATCGCTGCTTCGCTCATTAATCGGCTCATCCAGATTGATCTTCAACACCGAATTATTCTTGACTTCCGTTTTCTGATCACTCGAAGAGGATAAAGCTGCGCTCAGTCCTATCAACATCAAAAAGCCAACAAACGAAAACAGAATTAGCCCAACAATTGTGGCCAAAACATATTTGAGAAACTGTTGCATGAATTGTTAACAAAGTTGTGTGTCAGTACACATATACGCAAAAATACAGCCTATCTAGGGCACACTGTCGAAAAAATGTTGAATGCGCAATCAACCGGATAAGTGGTTGAAAAAGCATGGGGCAGAGAGCATTGGGCATAAGGTAATTCATATCTCTATTACCCCAATCCCTATGCCCTCTGCCCCACGTCCTTTGCTCTCCCTCCTACATCAACTTATAATCGTTGATCGATGTTTGAATTACTTCCCACGCTTCAGCCTGACCGTATACATTCGCCAGTTCCATAGCAACCGGTTCGTCGGGTAACGTTTTATACGTGAGGAAGTAGTGACGTAATCGTTTTACGACCGCTTCGGGCAATTGAGCAAGCTCGGTATATTGTCCATACATAGCATCGCCTTTCAGAACAGCGATGATTTTGTCATCGGCTTCACCCTTGTCAATCATCCGGAAACCGCCAATCGGAATTGCCTGTAGAATCAGGTCACCGTGGGTAATTTCGCGCTCGGTCAATACACAAATATCGAGCGGGTCACCATCGCCTTTTTCGACAACCCGGCCCGATTTTTCAGATGCTAGTTTAGCAATCTGGTTACCACAGAAGGTCTGCGGTACAAAACCGTACAAAGCGGGTAAAACGTTTGAATATTGTTGCGGGCGGTCAATTTTCAGGTAGCCCGTGTTTTTATCAATTTCGTATTTGACGGTATCTGTTGGCACGATCTCGATAAAAACCGTCACTTGTTTAGGGGCTAAATCGCCAATCGGGATACCATGCCAGGGATGCGCTTTAAAATTACTCTTCATTGTGTTTTATAAGTAAATAGATCAATTGAGACGGCGTTTTTATTAAACAGGCAATTTCTGTTCAGTAAATCCGATTCGCTCAGCAATTAGCGAATCTCCTGATTTACCGAGCGATTGCCGAACCAGCATTTCGCCCAAAAAGCCCGTCAAAAAAAGCTGAACGCCTAAAATAATAGCTACCAGGCCAAAGTAAAACAACGGATTGTCAGTTGCGTTACGAAATTTGACACCTTGTGAAATATTTATCAATTTTTCAACGATAAGCCATATCGCCAGTACCGTTCCGACAAAAAATGACAACGTTCCAAACGTACCGAAGAAGTGCATCGGTCGCTTACTGAATCGATGAACAAAAGCAATAACCAGTACATCCAGAAAGCCATTAATGAATCGTTCCAATCCGAATTTTGTCGTACCGTATTTTCGGGCTCGGTGCTGGACTACTTTTTCACCAATCTTGCTAAAGCCATTCCAATTGGCGACAATAGGTAAATTTCGGTGCATATCGCCGTATAAGGTTGGCGCAATAGTTTTCACAACCTTCTGTCGATACGCTTTCAGACCACAGTTAAAATCGTGGAGTTGAACCCCGGAAATCCAGCGCGATACTGAATTAAACAGTTTGGTAGGCAGCGTTTTGGTAATAGGATCGTAGCGTTTCTGTTTCCAGCCCGATACCAGATCGTATTTACCTTCCGTAATCATCCGATACAATTCTGGAATTTCGTCGGGGCTGTCCTGCAAATCGGCATCCATCGTAATAACGACCTGCCCACGAGCCGCCTGAAAGCCCGTTTGTAGTCCTGCTGTTTTGCCATAATTCCGGTTGAAGCGAATACCGCGCACCGCCGGATTTTCGCTAGCCAGTCGCTCGATGACCGCCCAGGAGTCATCAGTACTGCCATCGTCTACAAACAGGATTTCGTAGGTATAGTGATTTTCCGTTACAACCCGCACAATCCAATTATGGAGTTCGGGCAGCGATTCTTCTTCGTTATAAAGCGGAATCAGAACGGTGAGTTGAAGCAATTCTGACATATAATTTCTACAACGCACCAGAAACTAGCAAAGTGCGCAAAGATTAACGCAAAGGTCGCAAGTTTTCAGAATATCAGGTAAAAATCGCGAAGTAACGACTGAAATTCAGGTGTGTATGTTGATTGTCCATTTACTTCATATATGTCCAGCACTTCCTCATTAACAGCCTGACGATCAAAGGAAAAAGCTGTTATCATCCGAAAAACGGGCTTTTTTGCGTGATGACGGACTGAAAGCTGTTTAAAAGGAAATAGACTTTCGGCCTGAGCCAATTCAACAAGTTTACCTGATTCATAAGGGGGTAATAATACCCACCATTCTCCGTCAGGTTTCAGGAATCGAGTGACAGTGTTAACCAAATCGGCAAACGGCAATTCATCCGTGTGAAGCGCGCGATTAACAGCCGCATCGGGCGAGCGAAGATGATTTGTATAAAAGGGTGGATTCGTCAAAATTCGATCATAACCATTTTGACCAACAAAGTCCTGTATTCGACTATGCACTACGTTGACCCGCTCAGAAAAAGGACTACTGCCTACATTCTCAGCAGCCTGTTGGTAGGCTGCCTCATCCATTTCTATGGCATCGATTCGGGCTGTTGAATTACGCTGTGCGGCCATAAGCGCCAATAAACCTGTCCCGGTACCGATATCTAGTATACTCCCTCCAACTCCCAAATCAGCATAAGCCCCCAATACACAAGCATCGGTACAGACTTTCATGGCTGTGCGATCCTGATGAATGACGAATTGCTTGAAGGTGAACATCGAAACCGGGATTTTTCTGATTTGACTGACCGACTATGATTTTGTAGATAAGTGTTTCGTTGATTTTTTGAAGGAAAAAAAAATCATCTAAATCCGTTCAATTCCACACATCCCGCCGAGCCGCTGGTGTGGTTCAAAATCCGTTTAATCCCTTAATCTGCTAAATCCCGGTCTTACTTCCTCCCAAAATCAGCGGGATTTTCGCCCCAGACCGTGGTTTCCCATTTGAGGACAGGGTTGGCAAATCGGTGCGTTTGGAGCCAGGTTTCGGCTCGATCAAGCAGGTCGAACAGTTCAGCGTTGCGGGATGTTTCTTCCAGTTTGGTATTCGCTTTCTTCTTTTTGACCCAACCAATTGCTGTTCGGGAATCGGAGTATACAGGAATATTGCTGCCTTTCTGATGAAGTAGTGCTAAAGCATGGACGATGGCCAGAAATTCACCAATATTGTTGGTGCCATCAGCATACGGCCCTTTGAGAAATAGTCGCTGTTTGGTTCCGAGGTAAATTCCCTGGTATTCCATATCGCCCGTAGCCGTATTCCAGGCTGCGTCAACGACTAAGCTATCCAGAATTGGCGAGCCCACAAGTTCTGTTAATTTAGTATGTTGACCTGGTGTTTTTGGGGCTTGTCCTATGTGTAGGTGCGGTTTTTCTTTAAATGCTTTCAGAGCCGCAGCTTTCGTATCGAATGACTTAAATAATGGTTTGGCAAACCCATCTGTCTGCACTTTGGCTTCTTCCCAACTGTCGTACACACCGGGCTTTCGACCTTGCCAGACAACGTAAAATTTAGGCTTTTTTGCGCCCATATACAAAATCCTTTTTTGCAAAAATAAGGATATAGGCTATCAACAAAAAAGCCTTACCAGTTCAGATAAGGCTCTCTACTCTTATTTCGTATTCTTTCGTACCGTCCAAATTAGTGATAAAACCAGCCCCATCGCGACGCCTAACCCTATCGTGCGGGCTACATGAAAAGATATTGGTGTCGGCATATCCACGATGCCATTTTCGTCGGTAATTGCAGGTTGTTTTACATATCGACCATCAGACGAAGGAATTGAACGAGCTTCGAAATCATGAGCCAATCGATTCAAGCCTAGTTCAAGATCAAGACCACGTACCGATACACCATGACCTGTTCCGGCAGCTAGCGGATTAAGATTATTCAGTTTAAGCACCGATTTTTTGGCGGCTTCCCAGTCACAGGTGAAGTACGCCGGTGGCCCGTGAAACTCTTCGCGTTGGGTAGCTACAGCCGTAATTGCGTTCTGATTCGTTGTAACGAAGGCATCACCTGCAATCAGCGTTCGGTCTTTATCGCGAAACAACGAGATATGCCCTGGCGAATGGCCTGGCGTATGAATAGCGCGCCAATCAGGCAATTCGGGGATTAAACCATTTTCAGGAATTGTCTTGATCTTATCGCCGAAATCGGTTGGGCCAATTGGAAAGATCCATGACATATAAGCCATCCCTCCCCCACCAATTGCCGGATCAGGTGGCGGATAACTCGACTTACCCGTCAGGTATGGCAGTTCAAGTGGATGCGCGTAAACGGGCACATCCCACTCCTCCAGCAACTTTTTCAACGTTCCTGTATGGTCGGCGTGGCCGTGGGTCAATACGATAGCCTGGGGTTTGTTGTTTGATCCAAATAGCTTTGCGGCATGACTCTTTATCTGGTCTGCATACCCCATAAACCCCGTGTCAACTAGTATCCAGGGATTACCATGTCCTCGTTTGCCAATAAAAAAGACATTGACAAACAGGGTTTTGATACCAGCTACATCGTCTCTTACATCATAAGGCGTTTTTACGTCCGCTCCCGGCAGCGTCTCTACTTCCAGTTCGTTTTCCATGTTGGTTGAGTTTTGTAGCTGCTCAACTCACCAAATGACGATTTTGTTATATGAAATAAGAGAATGGGTTTGCTGGACTAGCTCCGTTCTTCCCAGACTTGTGCGACAGTCACAATCACCTCCACCGCTTTTTGCATATCCTGTACGGATACCCATTCCAATCGGGAATGAAACGCGTGTTCGCCCGCAAAAATATTGGGACAAGGTAAACCCATAAACGAAAGTCGGGATCCATCTGTGCCGCCCCGAATACTACGTCTCTCGGCCGACAGACCTGCTCGTTTGATCGCTTCGAGTGCGTTTTCCACTACGGCAGGATGCTGATCCAGCACAACTTTCATATTTCGATATTGCTCTTTTACCGTAAACTGCGCCGATGATCCAGGATAGTTTACCAGCACATCGTTCAGCAGATTTTGCAGATAAATTTCCTTTTCCTGCAAACCAACTTCGGTAAAATCGCGGATAATGAATTCCAGAACAGCCTGATCCTGATTTCCTTCCATGCGCGTCGGATGCACAAACCCTATCTTGTCCTCCGTAGTTTCGGGTGAGAGGGCGTTTTTGGGTAGTTTGGCTAATAAATCTGCCGCGATTTTCAGCGCATTTTCGAGCTTACCTTTGGCAAAACCGGGGTGTGTACTCACTCCCTGAAAAACAATCTTGACAGCATCAGCCGAGAAGGTTTCATCTTCGAGTGTACCCAACGCTTCGCCGTCAATCGTGTACCCGAATTCAGCACCAAGTTTTTGAATGTCAACTTTTTCAGTTCCGCGCCCGACTTCTTCATCGGGCGTAAATAGCAGTCGAATTCGACCGTGTTTGACTTCAGGATGCGTGAGTAGATAATGAGCCGCGTCCATAATTTCAGCCACACCCGCCTTATTATCGGCACCTAATAGCGTAGTCCCACTAGCCGTAATAATATCATTCCCAATTTGTTCCTTCAGGTCTGGATGATCAGCAACGCGAATCACTTGACTCTGATCATCTGGCAACATAATATCAGCCCCATTCCACTTCCGATGAATTATTGGCTTGACACCTTCACCCGTCACATCAGGCGATGTATCGACATGCGAACAGAAGCAAATGGTTGGAACGTTTGTTTTTCCGGTATTAGCCGGAATCGTCGCATACACGTACCCCCACTCATCCAGTTCTGCGTCAGAAATACCCATCTCGATCAGTTCCTGAACCAACACGCAACTAAGGGCTTTCTGTTTTTCTGTACTCGGATTTGCCGTCGATTGTGGATCAGATTGCGTATCAATCTGAACGTAACGAAGAAAACGGTCGACGGCGGTGAATTGATAATTTTGCATTGCTCTACTTACTAATTAGTAGTTAGCTCTTTAATATACTTAACAGGCACATGATCGGTCAGCCAGACACCATTAGTTGACTGGTAAAATGCGAAGCTATCGTTCTGCATTTGTTCTGTATTCACTTCGAGCACAACAGGTACACCATGTCTCTTTCCAACGTTAAGAGCTGTTTCAATATCGGCACTTAAGTGAACGTGATGTCGCTTTTGTTTTTGTAAGCCCGTTTTTAAGATAGATTGAACAGAATTTTGGCCTGTTCCGTGATAAAGTACTTTCGGAGGTTCCTGGGTCTGGTAGCCTAGATCAATGTCAACGGAATGACCTTGGTTAGCCCGAATTTTCGTTTCATCCGCATTAAAAGCAAACCGTTTTTTATTGTTCGTAGCCACTACATGCGATAAAATTGCTTTACTAATGGCTAATTTATTGAGCAAAATGGCAACGTCTGTCCAACCATTTTCATCCAACAGTATACCGATCGATTCGGGTCGATGCCTTAGTATCAGACTTAATCGTTTACTAATACGGGTTGTTTCTTGTTCACTAATCATAAAGGTCAGCGAATCATTTATTCCGGTATTCCCTCTAAAACACCGATTAAATCGGCAGGAGAGTAATTGATGCTTTTCAGTGTCTTGTGATCCGCATCGCGAAACACTAAATACTTCCCATCTGATTCAATAAAATGACAGGGAACGCCTTTATCCCGATAGGAAGTCACTGTTGCTTCGGCTTCAGCAATGGTCAAACAGGCTTTGCTCATGTTCGAGCGCTGTACTTCATCAAACAATGCTTTGAATTTGTCGCCCAAGCCAAATTCAAGCACGGCTCCAGAAAGAACATATTGTAGATCACAAAGCGCATCAGCAACCGCGACAATATCGCCCTCGGCAATAGCATCCCGTAACTCATCGAGCTCTTCTGCCAGCAAGGATACGCGCAGTTGACTGCGCGCTTCGGATGGGATCTGGGGAGTATCTAAAATAGGAGCGTGAAAGGTGCGATGAAATTCCGCGACCTGGTTAAGAGAATCAGGTTGTTGCATGATAGTAGTGATGAGTGATAAGTGATGAACGATGAATTATTTTTCACTCATCGTTCATCACTTATCACTCATTTAGTTTTCTTCTTCGCTGGTGAATGAATAGAGAGTTGTATCGAGAGAGAGCTTATTGGCGTTGAAATCATGTATAAATTTTTCGATGATTTCATCCGTGATTTCTTCGACATTCAAGCAGACGTCCAGCGCAATGCCATAGTCGGATTGCATATCGACTTCTACGTGTTCCTGCACCTTTATTGTTTCGGTTTCTTCGATTTCGTCAATAATTTCAGTCAAAGCCGTTTCAGCTTCCTCTTCCAGTTCGGGCGATATCTTATAATTCAGTTTACGATCTTCGGGTGGAACATACTCAGGATACGTCTTACGAACCTGCTCTACAGCCATTTCGTACACTAAACTGCTATGATGCAGTCGGAGTGTGTAGACCAGCGTATCGAAAATAACTTCTTCCAGCTGATAGTGGCCGGGGAACTGAATATGAACACATTCGCCCTCATCCAGCGTATCCAGATCGTCGTCTTCAACGTAAACAAACGACTTACCTTCCTTCCGACATTCGTCTTTAAGGGCGCTGATTTCCTCAGGGTCATACCCTTCGTTTTTATATTTTGCCATAACACAAAGCTAATAGTCTGAACCGGGATTTATTGGATTTAACTGATTAAACTGATTTTGAACCGGGATTTAGCAGATTAAGGGATTAAACAGATTTTGTATATGAGCACTTCTTCGAAGCGAAAAACAAAATCCGTTTAATCCCCTAATCTGCTAAATCCCGGTCTTATTTCACAAACAGTAACTCCCGGTATTTCACCAATGGCCAATCTTCGTCGTCTACGATCTCTTCGAGTTTATCGACCTCATACCGAATCAGCTCAAAGTGATCTTTAACTTCAGTGGCATACAACCGGGCGCGTTCGGCCGTTTCAGCTACATTGTTTGCCTTTTTGCGTGATTCGATCATAGCTTCCACGCCTTTCTTGATGACCAGTACCCGAGTCGAAATTTCACGCAGAATATCTTTGATCGGCTCGGCTTCGGCATTCATACCTAATTCCACCAAGTTTCGGGCTGTTTCCGCTAGTTTATGCTGGTATTTCAAAGCCGTCGATACTACGTGATTCATGGCTAGATCGCCCATTACCCGCGATTCGATCTGTACATTTTTAATGTACTTTTCAAGTTCAATTTCGTAGCGAGACTCGACTTCGGCATGATTCATCACCCCCGTTCGTTCAAACAGGGCTAACGATTCTGGTAGGACATATACCTTCAGCGCGTCGGGTGACGATTTGATATTTGATAAACCACGTCGGGCAGCTTCTTCGACCCATTCATCCGAATAGCCATTACCCTCAAACAGAATCCGTTTGGTATTGGCATAATACTCTTTCAAGATATCGACAATAGCCAACTCTTTCTTTTCGCCCTTCCCCAGTCGATCATCAAGGTCGGTTTTAAACTTGTTGAGTTGGTCGGCGACGATGGCATTTAATACCGTCATGGTCGAGGCTGAATTGGCGGAGCTGCCCACTGCCCGGAACTCGAATTTATTTCCCGTAAAGGCAAACGGTGAAGTACGATTTCGATCGGTATTATCACGCATCAAACTCGGAATACGGTTGAGTCCCAGTTTATAATAGACGTTATCACCTTTATTTACAGTAACTTCTGATTTGGTTTCGAGGTCATTTAGCGCGCGAGTAAGCGTTTCGCCGAGGAAAACTGAAACGATGGCTGGTGGCGCTTCGTTGGCCCCCAAGCGATGTTCATTTCCGGCAGAGGCAATGCTGGCTCGGAGCAGATCGGCGTTGTCGTGAACAGCTTTTACGACATTGACTAAAAACGTCAGAAAACGTAAACTCTCTTTGGGTTTGGTACTGGGCGCCAGCAAATTAACCCCTGTATTCGTCCCCATTGACCAGTTATTATGCTTACCGCTGCCGTTGACGCCCGCAAATGGTTTTTCGTGGAAAAGCACTTTCAAATTATGCTTCTCCGCCACTTTCTCCATCAAGTCCATCAATAAGGCGTTATGATCGACGGAGAGGTTCGCTTCTTCAAACGTCGGTGCAACTTCAAATTGACCGGGGGCGACTTCATTATGGCGCGTCCGAACGGGCATACCGAGTTTCATCGACTCGAATTCAAAATCAACCATGAACGCGTTAACCCGTGGTGGAATCGATCCGAAATAGTGATCTTCCAATTGTTGACCCCGCGCGGGCTGATGTCCAAACACGGTCCGACCGGCTAATACCAGATCAGGACGAGCATAGAAAAGTGCCCGATCAACTACAAAGTATTCCTGTTCGGGGCCTAGCGTAGGCGTTACTTTAGTAATGTTTCGATCAAAATATTGGCAAACGGCTGTGGCAGCTTTGTCCAGCGCGTTTAAAGCTTTCAATAAAGGTGTTTTGTAATCCAGCGCTTCACCGGTATAGCTAATAAATACGGACGGAATGCAGAGTGTCTTGCCACCCGCTCCGTTATCCATCAGAAACGCGGGTGAACTCGGGTCCCAGCCGGTGTATCCACGAGCTTCAAAGGTATTCCGCAATCCACCGTTTGGAAATGACGACGCATCAGGTTCCTGTTGAACCAACGCGCTTCCTTTGAATTTCTCCATCGCCTTTCCATCCGATCCAACATCGAAAAAAGCGTCGTGTTTTTCGGCTGTTTCACCTGTCAAGGGCTGAAACCAGTGCGTGTAATGGGTGGCTCCTTTCGACGTTGCCCACGATTTCATGGCACCAGCCACTTCGTCGGCAATAGCGCGATCGATTTGGCCATTGGTATTAATCGCTTCCGTTACTTTTATATACGCTTCGGGCGAAAGCAACGACCGCATTACTTCATTATTAAAGGTATAGCTGCCAAAAAAATCACCGACCCGTTCAGTGGGTGCAGCAACCGGCATCGCCTGGCGGCTTTGTGCAATTTCAAGGGCTTTAAACCGAAAATTAGACATTGATGAGGTTTAGGATTGGGTGAAAAATTTGCCAAACATACATTCCTTCTGCCAGTTACAGCACATTCGTTTTCTACTTTCTTAACGCAGCCAAACGAATGGGCAACAAGGCGGCAGCAACTCATCTTATTTATTGGTAAAAATGTGCTCTTAATCAGCGAGTAACACTAAGTTTTCGTATATATGCAAGATTGAACACCTTTCAAATCTAACCCAACTCTACTATGACTCAACAGCCTGAATCTAGACCAAACTTAGCTTCTCCCAAACAGCCGCCTAAACGCTCCGCTTTACTGGTCGGTAGCCTGCCGTTTAATGACGAAAAAACGTGTATGAATCGCGCGTTAGACAAACTCGGCCCTGCTTTGTTCAGTTTACCCGATGGAGAAATTGGCGACAAAACACCTGCATTCCCGAAAGGAAATCGAATCGCGTGGGTTGTGTACGCTATTGAAAAACTGACGAGTGATAATCGAAACTGGGAAATTGTGAAACAACCCGTTCGTGGAGAGGATGGTATGGCGATCAATTACGATCAGTTTCAAAAACTAAAACCTAAGCATTCTCCGGCCGATATGCCTCACCACGTGACGCTAGGGTACGATGATTTTGCCCGACGTAGTTATCCAATTTTTCAAGAATTACGGAAGGAAAACAATTTGCCAAGTCTGAAATTCCAGATGGGTGTACCGACGGGATTTGCGATGGGGTTTGCCTTCGCGAGCCAGATAACATGGCTGCGTTATACCAAAGCATTCAACACCGTTATTGCCCGCGAAGTAAATGCAGTCTTAGCCGAGCTTGGCCCCGACGTATTGATTCAGCTTGAAGTACCTCCGGAATTGTATGCAGCTTATATGTTGCCCAAACCTATGATTGGTTTATCATTAATTCCGATCAAAGACTTGTTGGCGAAAATTACACCTGGCGCTCAGATTGGGATGCATTTATGCCTGGGCGATTTTCACAATGAAGCACTTGTGCACCCAAAGACGCTTAATAAAATGGTCCAGTTTTCGAATCGATTAGTCGAAGAATGGCCCGCTCAGCACTCACTTGCCTACATCCATTACCCGTTTGCCGAAGCCGGAACTCCGCCCTCAACTTGTGCCGCTTATTACGCTCCGCTAAAGGATATACAACTTCCTTCAACTACGCGTTTTATTGCTGGTTTTGTCCATGAAAAACGAAGCGTAGACGAGAATATCGGGATTTTGAACAGTATAGAATCAGCGCGTGGTCAATTAGTTGATGTAGCCAGTTCGTGCGGTCTTGGGCGCCGTTCGCCTGAAACCGCCGATTATCTGCTCGACTTGACTGCCCAATTAGCAAACTTGTAATACAGAAACGACTATTCTTCGCTGGAAAGGAGACCTGCAACGCCAATAACGATTGTGCCTAAAATTTTGGGGCCGAATTTTTTCCCGGTAAACCGACCAAATTCACTCATCCATTTGGTCTTTTCAATAACTCTGTCTCCAACTTCTTTTAAGGCATCCGAGGTTTCTTTTCCAGCGGCTTTCTTTTTCAGATACATCACAGGCGCACTAAGCCCTAATACGGAAATACCGACTACGGCTCCCGCTACCGCGCCGATTGTACCAGATATTTCTTTACTGGAAGCTTCTAACTGCTTCCATTTTTCTTCGAAATCATACTCTTTCGCGTCCATAGCTTTTTGTTGTTAAGATTCAGGAAAACTGACAGTTAAAGATAGATAAAACAAAATACAGAGCTATAAAAACTCGATTAAATGAATTTCTTGTTACAGCGCATAAAAAATCCCGGCCACTTTCGTAGTCGGGATTTTTAGTAACTCTATGAGATCGCTTAAGCTTCTACTACATCAGCCGATTTAACGGTTTTGATGATGACCGCAGCAACTTTGTATGGATCAGCCGCCGAGTTTGGCCGACGATCTTCCAACCAGCCTTTCCAGCCGCGTTCTACTGTAGCAATAGGGATACGGATCGAAGCACCCCGGTCAGAAACACCGTACGAGAACTGGGTGATCGACTGTGTTTCGTGTTTACCCGTCAGACGTTGCTCGTTATCAGCACCGTATACGTCGATACAAGCTTTAATTACTTCTGGAGAACGGCCAAACGATGCGCAGATGGTATCGTAAACTTCTTTGCTTCCGGCAGTCCGTAACGTACTGTTCGAGAAGTTTGCGTGCATACCCGAACCGTTCCAGTCGGTGTCGCCCAGTGGTTTGCAGTGCCAGTTGATCGAAATACCGTATTTCTCACCGATACGCTCCAGGATATACCGAGCAACCCAGATTTGGTCGCCAGCTTCTTTAGCACCTTTAGCAAAGATCTGGAATTCCCACTGACCCGTTGCTACCTCTGCGTTGATACCCTCAACGTTCAGACCAGCATCCAGACAAGCATCCAGGTGTTCTTCGATGATGTAACGGCCATACGCGTTTTGTGCGCCAACCGAGCAGTAATAAGGACCTTGTGGGCGCTTTGGAAAGCCTTCAGCCGGGAAGCCAAGCGGCTTATCGATGCTCATGTCCCACAGGAAATATTCTTGTTCGAAACCAAACCAGAAATCGTTATCATCGTCTTCAATCGTGGCGCGGCCGTTCGACTCGTGAGGTGTCCCGTCAGCGTTCAGTACTTCGCACATTACGAGGTAACCGTTTTTACGCTGTGGATCGGGGCAAATGAAAACGGGTTTCAACAGACAGTCAGACGAACCACCCGGCGCTTGCTCGGTCGACGAACCGTCGAACGACCACATTGGGCAATCTTCTAATTTACCAGAGAAATCGCCTTCAATTTTAGTTTTTGACCGTAAGCTTTGGGTGGGCTTATAACCATCGAGCCAAATGTATTCTAACTTCGCCTTTGCCATGATGTACAAGTGAATTTTGTAAAAGGGGTTTGTAACAAGACTTCCAGCAAATATAGTGTGGCTTTACAATAAATTATAAAGGCTAACCTACCCCTAAGCCATATTTTTTATGGGTTTTATGGAAATATTATAATTTAAATTCGTTCAGTACAGTAAAATACCATATTTGGGTATTTTTTTTAGTGCTTTATAATCTGAGTCGATATGATAAAAAAAACAGTAGATAGGTAAGAATTACCTAGAAAATATGGTACATTCTACTAAAAATGTTTAGTTTTTAACAATACTGCGTTAAACAGAAAGCCAAATAGATAGTCAACTATTTCTATTCTTCCATTCATCTTATAAAACGTAGATTAAAATCCAGGAATAAGATTGGTCTTAAGTAATTTGATTGCGATGGCCAGCAGAATAATACCAAATATTTTACGCAGTACAGCTAACCCGCCCGCTCCAAGTCTAACGCCAAGCCAGGCTGAAGAACGAAGGACTAGATAAATAAGAATCAGGTTTAGAACGATCCCTACAATAATGTTGACTGTCTGATACTCGGCCCGGAGGGAAATAATTGTCGTTAATGTACCGGCACCGGCAATCAGCGGAAACGCAATCGGAACAATGTGCGTAGCTCCGCCAGTCTCTACTTCTGATTTGAAAATTGTTCTTCCCAGAATCATTTCCAGACCAATCAGAAAAATGATCAATGCGCCCGCTACGGCAAACGAAGCTACATCTACGCCAAATAATTGCAGGATTCGCTCACCGACAAACAGGAATGCAATCATCAGAATACCCGATGCAAGCGTAGCTCGCTCCGACTCGATTTTCCCCGATTTCTGACGCAGATCAATAATTACGGGTAATGACCCGATTACATCAATAACCGAAAATAGAATAAGCGTAACCGAAACGATCTCTTTAACATTAAGCATATTGATTGGGAAGCCAAGTCAGCATGAACTGCTTTAAGGTATCGATGTCAGCATCCGTAATAGCAGGAAAATTGGCTATTCGAAACGTTGTTGTTTTCCAGTCGCCATACCCATTGCCGAGGGTAATTCCTGCTTGCTGAGCCGCAGCTTTTATGGCTTTAATGTCAGCTTCTGGCCCTTCTACTGCAATCACCGTGTCGGAACGGAGGACTGGATCATTAATCAACAAATGAAATGGCGTTTCTGCCAATGTTTGTTCCAGAAAGGAATACCAACTTTCTGAACGGCTTTTAGTACCGTTAGCTACTTCAGCAATGGGCGGTACCTGCTGCATGACCCGATTCAGCAGATAAATTCCCAATCCGTTTGGTGTGTAGGGCGTTTGAAACTTAGAAAAGTTTTCGTGAATAAAAAGCAGGCTGTTGTAATGATTGCGTTCGCCAATTTCTTCGGCCTTTTTCAGCGCATTTGGCGAATAAATCAACACAGCCAGCCCAGCCGGAAGACCAAAACATTTTTGCACTGACGCAAACCAGACATCCGCCAGCGTCCAATCGAACAGGATACCCGCCATTGACGAAACGGCATCGACCGCAATCAACCCTGAAAAATCCTTACGAAACTGGCCCAGCGTTTCCATATTCACCTGCGTTCCGTTCGACGTCTCGTTCTGAACAAGACAAAGCACATCGGCCTCACTCAGACTAGTAGGCTGTTTGATTCGGTACGCATATTCAGCCCATTTTTTCCCGAACGCGCCACTATGCGGATGTAAACTCGCTTCGTCTGTCAGCGACTGCGCTACAATCTCCCAACATTCCGTCGCTGACGATACAAATGCAATATGATAATCAGCCGGAATAGCCAGCTTTTCGTGAAGCAGTTGAACCGTTTGCTTTACAATATCCATAAAGCCTGCACTGCGGTGATTCAGACTTACAATACCCTGACGCACAGCTTCAGCGGCATAGTCAGCCACTTGCGGATAAACTTTCGACGGACCTGGATAGAAGGTGATCATATTGATGAGCGATAAGTGATGAACGATGAGTGATGAGTAGTAAGTGATAAGTATGTCGCGTCAGCAAACCGCAACGGCGGACCGTTCATCACTTATCGCTCATCACTAAATAACGGATTGCCATTTCATAACCCATCAACCCTAACCCCACAACTACACCTTTGCATTTGGCGGATAGATAGCTGTGATGGCGGAACGATTCGCGGGCGTGAACGTTCGAAATATGTACCTCAACGGCGGGAGATGTAACGGCCGAAAGTGCGTCGGCTATGGCAATGGATGTATGAGTATAAGCACCTGCGTTGATTACAATACCATCGACGTCAAAACCAAGCTCATGAATTTTATCGATGATTTCTCCTTCGTGATTCGATTGAAAATAGCGAAGTTGCACCTCTGGAAACTGAACTTCCAGCGTTTTTAGGTAATCGATAAACGAGCGATTACCATAAATGGTCGGTTCGCGCTTGCCTAATAGGTTCAGGTTCGGGCCGTTAATAATCAGAATCTGTTTCATGTATTTGAATTACGATGTACGAATTACGATTTGTCATTCGTGCGCCAGCAAGAAATCGCACATCGTAATTCGTAACTCATACATCACTTGTGTGGCAAAGTTATATAAACGCCTTTAAGAACTACCTTAAGCTGGAGCGATCGCTGGCCGAAAATTCAGTGGAAGCGTATTTGCATGACGCTGAAAAGCTCTATGAATACATTCTGCTTACCAATCCAGCCCAAACGCCAATACAGGTGACAGAAAAGGAGTTGATGAATTTTCTGAAATATCTGGGCGAACTGGGTTTATCAGCGACGAGTCAGGCACGTATGTTATCGGGTCTGAAATCATTTTTCAAATATTTATTGCTGGAAAATCTGATCCAGCACGATCCGACGCAACTGCTGGAAGCCCCAAAGCTTGGCCGCAAATTACCGGATACATTAAGTTTCCCCGAAGTCGAAGATATTCTACAGGCAATTGATCTCTCTACACCCGGCGGCACCCGCGACCGGGCCATGCTCGAAATTCTTTATAGTTCTGGACTTCGCGTAACGGAATTAGTGAATCTACGATTGACAAACTGCTTTTTCGATGCGGGTTTTATTCGCGTATTGGGAAAGGGAGATAAAGTTCGACTCGTTCCGATTGGCGAAGATGCGATGCATTACACCAAAATTTATGTTGAACACGTACGAAATCAGTTAGCTGTACAAAAAGGCGACGAGGACACGATTTTTCTGAATCTGCGAGGAAGCCAACTTTCCCGGATTTCAGTCTTTACGACCATCAAAAAACTGGCGGCTGAGGTAGGCATAAAAAAAACGATCAGTCCGCACACGTTCCGTCATTCCTTCGCCACGCATCTGATCGAAGGCGGGGCCGATCTTCGCGCTGTCCAGCAAATGCTTGGACACGAATCAATTACAACAACCGAAATCTACACTCATCTCGATCGCGATTATCTCCAGCAAACGTTGAAAGAGTATCATCCGCGTAGTCGGAACCGGGATTTATAGGATTTAACTGACTGACTATGATTTTGTAGATAAAATGTTTCTTCGAAGCGAAAAACAGAATCAGTTTAATCTTAAAATCCGTTAAATCCCGGTCATAAAAGTCCCCGCCACCGAAACGGCAGCGGGGAGCCCCCAATCTAACTAACCCAAAACTATATGAAACAATTTCGCTGAGAACAATTGGCCCCGCTAAGCGTCGGCCATTGATTTCTCGCCAACAAATTGTTGATTCTGATTCTTGAACAGTAGATTGAACGAGGTCAGACTACCGTAAATACGCTTGATATATTGTTGAATATTTATCTTCTCTTCATCATCAAGGGCGCTGGCATTCACCCGTTGTTCGAGCGTGCGCAGCCGATCGCGAACCATCACGATTTTATGAAAGAACGCATCAATTGGCATGTCTTTCTGCGCCAGATCGGCCCGACCGGGTTTCAAAATCAGCTTCCCTCCTTTCCATTTATCGCCGAGCGGAACAATTTCCGTCTGATCAACCCAGCGCTGTAATACGCGGGTAAGCGATTGCTCCACATCAAACAAGCTAACCAAATCGCCATCGGGTTCCAGCGCGTCCAAAATAGTGAGGGGTGCATCGAATTTGATTACCTTCACGCCATGACTAATGAACGTAATTGTATAGCCGCTGGCTTTCAAATTAATAACAACACCGTCTCCAAACTCTTCGTGATGAACGCGTGATCCAATGCCCAATAGGGTAGTCATAAAATGGGTTGATTTATGATTTCGATTTACTCTAAACAAACCCCGTGCCAGAACAAACGCTTTTCAACAACTATTCTTTTTATGCTCTCGAATATAACCTCACTTCTTTGTCAAAAAGATCAATTTAGCTTACCCGAAGGCATACATTATCTCAATTGTGCAACTCGTGCTCCTACTAGTCGACTTGTTGAACAAACTGGCCATAAACTACTTATTAAACAAGCCAATCCCTTCGGACTGAAACCCGACGATTTTTTCTCAGGAGCCATTCAGGTACGAGAACGATTTTCCGAATTAATTAACAACCGGCATGCTGGATCGATCGATTCTGAGCGGATTGCGGTCATCCCGGCTGTCTCATACGGAATGGCTGTGGTAGCCCGGAACCTGCACCGTAAACCGGGCATCCGGGCTGGGCAGAAAATTGTCCTGATCGACGATGAATTTCCAAGTGATGTCTATGCCTGGGATCGTACCGCGACCGAGCTTGGCTTAACCATTACTACTGTGGCTATGCCGGATAAATTTCCCAAAGGCGACCTCTGGAACAATCGGCTGCTTGACGCAATTGATGCCAATACGGCTGTAGTAATTGTACCACCAGTTCATTGGATGTACGGCATCCGCTTTGATCTGGAAGCAATCGGGCAACGAGCTCGCGAAGTGGGTGCGTGGTTAATAATTGATGGTACTCAAGCCATCGGCGCCCTTCCCTTCGACCTGGCGGCCATTCAACCCGACGCCCTTATCTGTGCTGGTTATAAATGGTTAATGGGTCCCTATTCGCTCGGGCTGGCGTATTTCGGACCAGCTTTCGATGATGGTATTCCTTTGGAAGAGAGCTGGATGAATCGGTTGGATAGCAATCAGTTCCATCGGTTAATGGATTATCAACCCGTTTATCGACCGAAAGCCTATCGGTATAATGTAGGTGAGCATTCGCATTTTTTGCAAATGCCAATGCTCGAAGCTTCTTTATCCCAATTATTAGATTGGCAACCAGCTCGTATTCAGGAATATACAAAGAATCTCATGGCAGACGCCTGGCCACTTCTGGAGAAAATAGGGTGCTACGTAGAGCCAGAAAATGGCAATAAGGGCAGAAGCCATCATTTAGTTGGTCTTTGGTTGCCCGACCATGCCGATCCAATGAAGATTCAACAGGCACTTCAACAGAAAAATGTATCGGTTTCAGCACGAGCAAGAGTGCTACGCATCGCCCCACACGTATATAACAATGCGAACGATGTCGATGCGCTGGTTGATGTGCTAACTAATGTATTATAGCATAAGGCAGGGCGTGGTGGATATTATGGAAAATGCCCTGAGCCCTCTATTACAATACTACCTACACCTCATATAACTCTAGTGGTAAATCGTCGGGGTCGGCGAAGAAGGTGAAGCGTCGGCCAGTATGTTCGTCGACACGAATGGGTTCTGTAAAAACGCCTTGTTCGGTAAGGTGCTGGATGGCTGCATCGAGATTGGCGACGGCAAAGGCTAAATGACGTAATCCAGCGGATTCGGGTCGAGAAGGGCGTTTTGGTGGACTTGGGAACGAGAACAGTTCAATTAAATACTGCCCGTTGAGCGCCAGATCTAATTTATAGGATTGTCGCTCTGCCCGATAATATTCGCCTAGTATGGTAAAGCCCAGCGTTTTCGTGTAAAATAGTTTGGAACGTTCGTAATCGGAACAGATAATGGCAATGTGATGAACAGCAGCAAGTTGAAGCATGATTCTTAAGGTTGCAGAAGGGTATCCGTCGCCATCGTATCTACAACGGTACCATCTTTGGGCGGTAACGCACGCTCAGCTTCCCGACGTTTATTCCAGGGAGCCGTTGTCCGACGAGCCATATCGATAGCAAACAAAGCCACGATTGTCGTGAAGACAATAAAAACGACAATAAATATGCGACGATTGCGATTCAAGGGATTTACGAGGTACGGTTTACGAATTACGGTGAAAAGGATTAGCTAAACTTTTGTCATTCTGACGCAGGAAGAATCTTAACATTTCCATACGTGTAACTCTAGATGCCTTAAGATTCTTCCTGCGTCAGAATGACAAAAGTTTCCCACTAAATCTAATTTTGAATTTCTTTTGGGCCGATTTGAAAGAGTATAGACCCTGTTCGGCCGGAAACTTCAGGCCAGTTCAGATTGCCCAGATCGATAGCAACGACTGCTCCTTTACTCATCGAGCCAACATCCTGATGCGTCAGAAATTCGGCAAAATAAGATACATCAGGATTGTGCCCAACAATCATCGCTACCTGAACATCAGCTGGTAAGGCATTGATTGCTGCCAGATACGCTTTGGGACCACCATCAAATAATTTGTCATCTAATCGAATCTGCGCGGTATCGTGGCCAATCTGTTCGGCCAAAACCTTAGCCGTGTCCTTGGCTCGAGGAGCGGTACTGCTGATAATCACATCAGGTAAAATCGACTTTTGGTGCAGGTAGCGGCCCATTCTGGCGGCTGCAATAATGCCGTCGGGAGTGAGTTGCCGGTCATGATCAACCATGAATATTGCCCTATCTTCGGCTTTGGCATGGCGAACAATGTAAAGTGTAAGCGGCATATTATCAGGGAGAACGAGGAATTAGTTTGCTCAATTTTCAATGACTTACCTAAGCGATCAACGAAAATCGTTCGCAAAAATAAGTCAGCAATTAACCCGGAACTACGGATATATGTTTTTACGGATTAAAATTGTTTATGGACGATTCGGGCGACAATCCGTACTTTTGCGGCTACAATCATTACCGGGTTATCATTTTAATATGAGTTACTTACCGATTCAGCAATTATTAAGAACAGCCCCCGTTGGCACTACCGTGACCGTAAAAGGCTGGGTCCGCACCAAACGTGAAAGTAAAAACGCCGTTTTCATTGCCCTCAATGACGGCTCAACGATTAATACTATTCAGGTTGTTGCTGAAGCCGGTCAACTCCCCGAAGAAACCCTAAAGTTGATCACAACGGGTTCCTGTCTGGCTGTTACGGGTCAACTGGTTGAATCACAAGGAGCGGGTCAGGCGGTTGAAGTAAAAATTGCTGACGTAACGATTTACGGTACTGCCGATCCTGATAAATATCCGCTACAACCCAAAAAACACTCGCTGGAGTTCTTACGCGAGATTGCTCACCTACGCCCAAGAACCAATACGTTCAGTGCGATTTTGCGTATCCGGCATGCGCTGGCTTTTGCCGTACATAAATACTTCAACGATAACGGTTTCTATTATCTTAACACGCCCATCATTACCGCTTCTGACGCTGAAGGTGCCGGTGAGATGTTCCGTGTAACGACCCTTGACGCTATCAAACCTCCACTGAACGAAGAGGGCAAAGTCGATTACAGCCAGGATTTTTTCGGTCGCGAAACGAATCTGACGGTATCGGGTCAGTTGGAAGGTGAATTGGGCGCGATGGCCTTGGGTAAAATCTACACCTTCGGTCCGACCTTCCGGGCGGAAAACTCCAATACAACTCGTCACCTGGCCGAGTTCTGGATGATCGAGCCCGAAATGGCCTTTTATGAGTTGGAAGACAACATGAATCTGGCCGAAGATTTTGTCAAAAACGTGATCCGGTACGCGCTTCAACACTGCGCCGACGATCTGGCGTTTTTAGATAATCGCCTAAAAGACGAGGAGAAGACCAAAAAGAAAGAGGAACAAAGCGAACTCGGTCTGCTCGAAAAGCTTCAGTTCGTGATTAGCAATGAGTTCGTTCGACTGACCTATACGGAAGCGATTGATATTCTGATCAATTCAAAACCGGCGAAGAAAGGTCAGTTCCAGTACGAAGTGAAATGGGGAGTTGATTTACAGTCAGAACACGAGCGGTATCTGGTTGAAAAGCATTTCAAAAAGCCCGTCATCCTGACCAACTATCCGCGCGAAATCAAAGCGTTCTACATGAAACAGGACGAAGATGGAAAAACCGTTCGCGCAATGGATGTCCTGTTTCCTGGTATCGGTGAGATCATTGGCGGTTCGCAGCGCGAAGATGATCTTGACAAACTGACGGCCCGTATGCACGAAGTTGGCATTGAGCCCGAAGCACTCTGGTGGTATCTGGATACGCGCCGGTTTGGGTCGGCCCCGCATGCTGGTTTCGGATTGGGTTTCGAACGACTCGTTTTATTCGTAACAGGTATGGGCAACATCCGCGATGTCATCCCATTCCCCCGCGCCCCGAAAACAGCAGAATTTTAAAGAGTGATGAGTGATGAACGATAAGAGATGAATGGTCCACCGACACAACAAAACACTCATCGTTCATCACTCATCGTTCATCACTCGAATTATGTTCCTCGCTCTTCCCATTTTCCTGGCAATGGCTTCCGGCTTCGTAGTCGTTGGTGTGTACACCGAACGGAAAGTTTCGGCGTTCATGCAGGATCGGCTTGGGCCGATGGAAACAGGGAAATGGGGGCTGCTGCAACTTTTCGCCGATTTGCTGAAACTTCTTCAGAAAGAGGACATTGTCCCAACGGCGGCTGATCGACGACTTTTTCTGTTGGCTCCTGCCATCATTTTTGCGTCGGTTTTTGCCGGTTTTGCTGTATTGCCTTTAACGCCAGATTTACAGGGTTCGGGCGCGGCTGTCGGCGTATTTTATTTGATGGCGATTATTTCGTTTGATGTAGTCGGTATTTTGATGGCGGGATGGGGGTCTAATAATAAGTACTCCCTGTTTGGTGCGATGCGTTCAGTTGCTCAGATTATCTCCTACGAGATTCCGCTTGGTCTGACCATTCTCTGCGTCGTGATGATCTGCCAGACGTTGGATTTACAGGCAATTAGCTTCCAACAGGGAATTTTCACGAGTGACACAAATTACCTGTTTGGGCTGAAAGGTTTGGGTATCGACGTAACGGGCTGGGGCGGTATTTTCTCCTGGAATATTGTTCGCAGTCCCTTTTTACTGGTTGCTTACGTCATTTTCTTCATCTGCACATTAGCCGAAAGCAACCGCGCTCCATTCGATCTTCCCGAAGGCGAATCTGAAATTGTCGGTGGTTTTCATACCGAATACTCCGGGATGCGATTTGCCTTACTTTACCTATCAGAGTATGCAATGATGCTGCTGGTGTCGTTTCTGGGTGCGGTATTATTCCTGGGAAGCTGGAATACTCCCCTACCTAACCTCGGTCCCATCCGATTAGCCGACTGGACAAGCGGTGAGCCTGGAACCGTTTGGGGACAATTGACAGGCGGCTTCTGGCTTCTCTCAAAAGTATTTTTGGCCGTTCTTGTTCAGATGTGGGTACGCTGGACTTTCCCCCGAATCCGCGTCGATCAAATGATGTTTCTATGCTGGAAAGTCCTGACACCCGCCGGATTACTATTGCTGTTAATTTCGGGAATCTGGCGATTAATGATGGTGTAGATCAATGCTGTATACCATCGACTGGCTTATAGAGCAAGATAAAAAATCTGCTCGGCTAAAATATCTTTTCTTTTGGGGACATCAGCCTCATAAAGACGGTCGTATCACCGAATCGTGTCTTAGTCAATGGTGGGTAGCACCGTTTGTGGTTGATGGTGTACCATACCGTACCGCTGAACATTACATGATGGCCGAAAAAGCTCGGTTATTTAACGACACGGACGTATTAACTAAAATTCTCACCTGTCAGTCACCAGCAGAAGCCAAAAAATTAGGGAGGATGGTACAAAATTTCGATCCAGTACTTTGGGAAAGTCATTGCTTCGAAATTGTCGTTACGGGTAACTTCCATAAGTTCTCCCAAAACCCGGATCTGCGTGATTATCTGTTGACAACAGGAAACCGCATTTTGGTTGAAGCCAGCCCGGTCGATACCATTTGGGGAGTTGGTTTAGCCAAAGGCGATCCGGTTATTGAAAATCCTTCTCTGTGGAAAGGGAAAAATCTATTGGGTTTTGCACTCATGGAAGTTCGAGATCGACTACATTAGTCCTTTAAATTTTCTGCCTTATGAACTCCCGATGGCAACGTTTTAGGCACCGACTCCACGAAATCATCTTTGAGGCCGACACCTGGGCTGGCCGTGCGTTCGACGTTACCTTGCTCTTCCTGATCATATTCAGTGTGTTAGCTGTTGTGCTGGAAAGTATTCCCTCATTAGCACGAACTTATGGTTTTTGGTTTGACCGTATTGAATGGATTTTTACGGTTCTTTTTACCTTCGAATACATACTCCGAATCATTAGTATCCGGCAGCCAATACGTTACATAACCAGCTTTTTCGGACTTGTTGATCTATTAGCCATTCTACCGAGTTATCTGACTCTGTTTATGCTGGGCGCACCCGAATTTGCCACAGTCCGAATCCTCAGACTTCTTCGTGTTTTCCGAATTCTGAAACTAGGTGAATATACCGCAGCGGCTTCTATACTCACGTATTCACTGCGAGAAAGCCGGGCTAAGATTACGGTCTTTTTCGTGGCAATTTTGGCACTGGTGATTACGCTCGGTACAATGATGTACGTTGTAGAAGGGCGTTCCAACGGTTTTGAAAGTATTCCATTGAGTATTTACTGGGCCGTTATTACAATCACCACCGTAGGCTATGGCGATATTGTCCCCAGCACACCTATTGGCAAGTTTATCGCAACTATTATTATGCTACTGGGGTACGTAATTATTGCTGTGCCAACGGGAATTGTCGCGGTAAGTTTGACAGCAGCCAGTAAAAAACAGGAAATTTCTACTCAGTCGTGCCCAAACTGCGGCCGTCAGGGCCATGACCCCGACGCCGTTTATTGCAAATATTGCGGATCGCAATTGTAAGTAACGTGAGTTATGGTCTACGAATAACGGTCATTCCGCCACGGATAAGCGGTATTGGAATAGCCCCGTTCTTCCCAAAAACCGAGTTGATTTTTCGATAAAAACTCGATGCGCTTGATCCATTTGGAACCTTTCCAGGCATAAAGCTGGGGCGTAATCATCCGAAGTGGCCCACCATGTTCACGTGGCAAAGGCAGGCCGTCTGCCGTATGTACAAGCAGTACATCAGGTTTAAGGGCTTCTTCCAGCGATACATTTGTCGAATACCCATCGTACCCGTAACACATGACATGAGTCGCTGAACCTTTCGGATCGACAAGGGCAGCCAGATCCATAAACCGAACGCCTACCCACGGAATATCGAGTCTCGACCAGGTCGTAACACAGTGAAAATCACTTGTATCTTCTACCTGGGGTAGTGCTAGTAAATCCTCCCATTTCAATCGAACGGGGTGGTTGACTTCACCATCGATGTTCAACTGCCATTTATCCAGTGGAATGTTTGGCTGATAGCCTAAATCCAGCACTGGCCACTTCGTTGTGACCGTCTGCCCTACTGGAACGGCCGGCATTCCATGACGATTTACGGGCCCGGAACCCCGTGGCTTTTCGTCGGTCATGGAGGGAGTCTGCGCCATTTTCTCCTCAAACCGTCGTTTGAGTTTCATCCGGGCTTCGACAATTCTATCGGTTTTTTCGTTGGCTTCCATTGTTGATGGTGAGGGCGTTTATGCGCTTCTCGATTCAGTAACCGTAAATTTCATTTTGTAGTTTACGAAAACGAAAATCTGGCTTTATGGCAGTTAAAAAACTATACAGCCTCCATATAACCGACTCAGAAAAAACAGTTTAGGCGATCCGCACGTAACTTCCCAATAGTTTTACTTCAGCCGCATGGTGATTCAGGATTTCCTGCAACTTAGGATCACTGAAATGGCCTTCACATTCGAGCAAAAACCAGTATCGGAATGTAGCTCCTTCGCGCAGAGGTCTGCTTTCTATTTTTGTGAGGTTGATTTGTCGTGCGTTGAACTCCTGTAGAAATTCGGCTAACACCCCTGGTGATTCTGTATTCGCCAACCGAGCAATGAGCGTCGTTTTATCACGACCACTGGGTTGATTGACAAAGCCCTTCGCCAGAATCAGGAAACGCGTTCGGTTCAGGTTGCTGTCTTCAATATTATCGAATAGCACCGGCACATTGAAGAGTTTAGCCGCAATTGTCGAGCAGATCGCAGCCGCATTTGGCTGTTGAGCCGCCATTTTAGCTGCTTTTGATGTCGATTCGACGGGTATCATCTCGGCATTCAATCCCTCAAACGAATCGCTCAAAAACCGGCTACATTGACGAAACGCAATATCTTTCGAATAAATATGGGTTATATCGGCCAGATTCTCGGCTTTCGTGGCAAAAGTGAAATGAACGGGAATCTGGGCTTCGGCAGCAATAGTGATATCTTTTTCGAGCAACAGATCAATGGCTTCACTCACGATGCCTTCCCGGTTATTTTCGATAGGGACGACACCGAATCGAACCCGTCCGGTTTCAACACTCTCAAAAACAGATCGAATTGTAGGCAGCGCCATATAATTGCTCATTGCCCCGAAACGGCTCTCAGCGGCCTGATGGGTAAAACTACCTTCGGGGCCAAGATAGGCAACTCGCTCGGGTAATTCGAGGTTACGCGATACAGCAAAAATCTCCAGGAAAATAGCTTCAATGGCTTCCCGATTCAGAAGGCCGCTATTTTGCTCATGTAGTCGATCCAGAATTTGCTTTTCACGTTCAGGCCGATAAATGACGGCATTCGTGGATTGTTTAAGTTCACCTACCCGACGAACTAATTCCATCCGCTGATTCAGTATCGTCAGCAATTGATCATCGAGAGCGTCTATGTCGTTACGAAGAGATTCAAGAGTCATTCTATAAGGCAATACACATTTGTAGGTCACAAAAGTACATTACTGACCGCAAACGACAACGCGCCTGCCCGAATGTTCGGGCAGGCGCGTTTGCTTGGTTAATACAATAAAACCTTAAAGCGGATTCTGAACGATTTTCGCATTTGCGTTGATCTCACGCCGTGGAATCAGGAATTCCCACTGTTTATCCCCAGCCGGTACGTCGAATAGTACGACTACAGCCGAAGGAACATTCGCTCCATTTCGATTCAGCGGTTGGTTCAGTCGTTTCAGGTCTGTGAATCGGAATCCTTCCCCCCAAAGCTCGATACGTCGGTTGAAAATGATTTCATCAATCAAATCCGCACCCGTTTTCGTCGACAGTTTATACGATGGATCACGCTGGCTAACTAAGGAAAAAAGGACAGTAGCAGCCGCTGATGCATTACCCAAACGGGCCTGTGCTTCCGCTTCGATCAGATACATTTCAGCCGCCCGCATGTAGGGAATATCGCCCATCGTACTGGTCGATGGTGTACCGGGCAAGCGGAACTTCTGATTCATATAAGCCACTCGAACACCGCCCGTTGGTACAATCGAATTGGTCGCTGTGGGGGCCTTAACCCACATTTTCGAACGAACATCAGTCGTCGGAATCTGATCATAAAGTACACTATTAATGACTTTAGGATCGACCCGAATGTTGGTTGAGTTAAAATTGCAGGAAATGTATGAGTGATAGGCACCGAAATATTCGGTCTGATCTTCGAGGTGATCGAAGCCCCACATCCATTCAGGGTTGCTAACATCCGAGAATCCATCCTGATACTGAGCAACGGTCATTGGAACGTAGCCCTTTCGTGCTTCCGAAGCAAATTTAGCGGCATCAGCCCAGTTTTGCTGTGTCAACGCTACACGAGCCTGGAAACCTTTTACAACCTCCAGATTGATGTGTGATTTATAAGAACGAGCCGACGTAAGCAGACCAGCTGCCTCAGCCAGATCCTTATTAATCTGTGTGTAAACTTCTTCAACCGTTGCCCGTGCCTGCCCATCCGTTGTTGGCGTTAAAATCAGTGGCACGGCCAGCTGACTATTCGGCTTGGCAGCAGCATCGTAGCGTTTTCCGAAAAGCTGCACTAAATTAAAATACGAGAAAGCCCGCAGAGCCAGTGCCTCGCCCTTTATCTGATTTTTCTCGGCCTGTGAGCCAGCCGCAGCGTCGATACTTGTAATGGCAATATTCGCGTTACCGATCAGTCGATAATATAGCTCATAAGGCAATTGGTTTCCAGTCGATACGTCAGAGCGGTGAGCCTGCCAGCGTGTTTCGGGCAGATGCCAGGTATTCGATGTATTGGCAATGATCACATCTTCACCCAATACATCCAGAATAATCATCATGGCTGGATGACCAAAATGCCCTTGCGAACTCAGATATCGTACCACCATCGCCCGGTAAATACCGTTGATGGCTGCAGTAGCATTTTTGGTTGTAGCGTAGGCAGCACCTGCATCAATACTACCCGTCGGCGCTGTTTCTAAAAATTCTTTTTCACACGACGTAGCCAGCAGACCAAGTGCCATTACTAACGTCAAATATCTTTTTTTCATGGATGTTCTGTTGCTTAAAGTGTAAAGGAAACCCCAAGTACCAGGTTTTTAGCCGGGCTAAACGCGTTACTGGTCACGCCATTGAACTGTTGTGAAACGTTCATACCTTTCCGGCCTGACAGAATCAGCAGGTTTTCGCCACTAACATAGATCTGTGCATTTTCCAGCTTGAGCTTGCGAGTCAAGACATTCGGCAGCTGGTAGGAAAGTGTAATATTTCGGAGGTTCAGGTAGCTCGCGTCGATCAGCCAACGATCCGATTGTGCATCAAAATCGCTCGTACGACCGGCATCCATCCGAGGCACATCGGTGATGTCACCCGGCTTCTGCCATCTTCTCAGAATATCGATGTGTTTAGCACTACCGTATCCACCGGCACTCATTAAACCAGCATAGGCGCCATCGTACGTTTTACCGCCTAACTGATAAACAAATAAAGCTGACAACGACAGACCTTTGAAACGGAATGTATTGGTAAAGCCACCCTGCAACTTGGGAATAGATGTACCATTATACCCATACCGAGCATTGTTTACACTGTTTGTCAGCGTATCTCCCTGTTCGGTAATGCGAGAGTTAGCCGCTACAAAACTAGCTGCACGATATTCAACTTCCCCTGTATTTGAATTGATACCACTGTATTGGCGAAGCCAGTAATCGTAAATAGAATGTCCAACAGCCAGTTTTTTGGTACCGTCGATAATTTCAGGGTTCTCATCGGGCATTTTAGTGATCTGGTTTTTTATGCTGGTAGCATTCACATCAATACGCCAGGTGAAATCCTTATATCGAACAGGCTCAACGCCCAGTTCGATCTCAACGCCACGGTTATACATGGTTCCGATATTCCGGGTAACGGTCGAAATACCAGCCGATAGAGGGAGTGGTACATCGAAAATAAGGTTCGACGATTGACGGTTGAAATACTCAACCGTACCCGATACCCGACCTTTGAACAGGCTAAATTCAAGAGCCGCATCAAACGAATTGCTCGATTCCCATTCCAGAGCGCGGTTCCCTAAACTGGTCTGTAAAATCCCCGCTTCCGAAGCGTTGTTCCAGCCTAAACCATATAGCGGCTGCCACGCATAGTAACTGATGCTGGCATCTTCAGCCCGGTTACCACCACCGTCGTTACCGGTCTGGCCATACGATGCCCGAAGTTTCAGCGAATTGATGGCCGAAATTGACCGTAAAAACTCTTCCTGATCGATACGCCAGGCACCACTAATCGAATAGAAGTTACCCCAGCGGGTGTCCTGATAGAATTTACTCGATCCATCGCGACGAATCGATCCTGACAAGAAATACTTCTGGTCATAATCGTAATTCACCCGTGATAGAAATCCTTCAACCCGACGTGTGTTCAACACGGACGATAAGTTCGTAGTTGTGGTAAAATTCACCAGTTCATAATTGCCTTCCAGAATCAGTTGTGAACGTGATCCTGTCAGGTTGTTATCATTCACCTGGAAGTTTTCGTGGCCTAACAGAACCTCCAGATTATGCTTCCCAAACGACTTGTTGTAGTTCAACAACTGGTTGAGGTTGTAGCCCGTGATATTCTGGAATTCGTGTGAAGCACGACCCGCCGGAGCCCCATCGCCAACCTCTGGGTTACCAAAAGTATATCCGTTGTAGTTAGTAATATCGGTACCGATGTTAGCCGTGAATTTAAAATCCTGCAGGAACGAAACTTCTGCATACCCCCGTGCACTCAATACATTCCGACGGAAATAGTTCTGGTTCAGAACCGTTTCCGCTACCGCATGCCGACCGCCGTACTGTGGTCGAGCTGGAAGGCCAAGAGCAGTCAGGTTACCGTAATCCCACCGACGCTGACCATTTGGCAAAAGCAGAAACTGCCCTGGATTCGCTGGATCGTAAGCGTACACCGGGTAGATCGGGCCAATGTTTCTGGAAAAGAAGAATGGATTAACGAACGTTGTGCTACCGGCAGTACCACCGGCATCAGCCTGATTTGATTTCGAAAGAGTTGCTGAAAGGTTAGCACCCGTACGGAACCAGGACTTCATTTGCGAATTGATGTTGAGTCGTCCCGTGATCCGTTCAAAATCTGAGCGGATCAGATAACTTTTGTCGTTTAGATACGATAGCGATAGAAAGTAATCTGATTTATTCTGTCCACCCGAGAAACTAACGTTCAGTTCATCGCGATTTCCCTGACGGGTAATGGGTTTCTCCCAATTTAAATCTTCCGGCGCAAATTTGAGTTGAGCATTCGGATTCATCTGTCCATTCACGTCCACAACCTGATTGTTCGGTACGTTATATACGTTGTATCCAACCAGACCAATTAACTGATCTGTGGCATTCGCATTGGCGGTGGCTAGTGCTACAGGATTTGTGGCCCGATAAGCAACGCTGTTCCGGTAGATTTCCCACATTAGCGGGTAATACTGGCCAACATCTACACGATCATACTCAGGCACCCCTCGTCCACTGAATCCTTTTGTATAGCGAACATTGATTGAGCTACGGTCTTTCTGACCTTTTTTCGTTGTTACAACAACAACGCCGTTGGCAGCCCGTGAGCCATACAGCGCTGTTGAAGCGGCATCTTTCAGGACTGAAATGCTTTCAATATCGTTCGGAGCTATGTTCGAAATATCGCCTGAATAAGGGATGCCATCGACCACGTATAGTGGAGAGTTACCTGACGAGATTGATCCGAAACCACGAATTCGAATGTCAGGGGCGGAACCTGGCTGACCAAGACCTGCGTTTGTCTGAACCCCCGATATGGCTCCGGAAAGGGCCTGAGAAATGTTAGTGACTGGACGATCGCCAAATTGTTTAGGCGAAAGCGTACCCGCTGAGCCAGTAAACGAAGCCCGCTTAGCCGTACCAAATGTGGTAACAATTACCTCATCCAGATTAGCAGCATCAGGTGCCAGGCTAATCGCAATCGTTGACTGATTACCGACTGCAACTTCTTTTGAGGCATAACCAATAAAGCTGAATACTAACCGACCCGTTGCGGGCGCATTGATTCGGTAATTACCGTCTGCGTCGCTGGTTGTTCCGCGCGTTGTTCCTTTGAGCTGCACGCTCACACCGGGTAAAGCTGACCCATCTTCCGATGACGTAACGCGACCGCTGATTGTTACGTCCTGTGCCAGAACTGGCATACAGAAAATGAAAGTCAGTAACCAACTGATGGATAAAATTTTTCTCATGAAGTGTTACGAACTAGTTGTCTTTAATTGATTTTTAATTAAAGCGACAAAAGTAACCCCTAAATTGATATTAACAATATATTATTTTAAAATATACCATTTATACATCTATTATATATTGAATATTTCCATTTTGTACAATTTAAATATTATCTATAATTTTTTAACACCTCTTTAATAATTGTACTTTTCTATAGTACGGGTAAATTAAATAGATATAGATTCATGCTAATCTTTACACTCTTGTATAGAAAAAGGCTTAAAAAATGCCCATCTGTAAACTTTGATGGGCATTTTTTAAGCCTTTTTAATTTCTATTGATAAAGCTACCCTAGGCGACTAAAGCAGCGTCTTCCACATCTTTTTCAATGCGTAGATTATCGATAATAAACCGTTGACGCTCGGGCGTATTCTTACCCATATAATAGCTAAGTAATTTAGGAACAGAAGTTTCCTTCTCCATAATCACCGGCTCCAGGCGCATATTCTCACCGATAAACAAGCCGAATTCTTCAGGAGAGATTTCGCCAAGGCCTTTAAATCGGGTGATTTCGACCTTTTTACCGCCTTTGGTTAATTTGTCGATCGCCTTCTGTTTTTCTTCCTCTGAATAGCAATACGTTGTTTCTTTATGATTTTTCGGATTCCGAACCCGGAACAATGGCGTTTCGAGAATATATAAATGGCCGTTTCGAACCAGATCAGGGAAGAATTGCAGGAAGAAGGTAAGCATCAGCAATCGAATGTGCATGCCATCAACATCGGCATCGGTTGCGATAACGATTCGATTGTAGCGCAATCCTTCCAAACCATCTTCAATGTCCAGGGCGTGCTGCAACAGGTTAAATTCCTCGTTTTCGTAAACGACTTTTTTGGTCAGGCCAAAACAGTTCAGAGGTTTTCCACGCAAGCTGAACACCGCCTGTGACTGCACATTGCGTGATTTGGTAATAGAACCGCTCGCCGAATCGCCTTCTGTAATGAATAAGGTAGATTGATAACGGTCTTCTGCCTTTAAATCAGGCAAATGATTGCGGCAATCACGTAATTTTTTGTTGTGCAAGCTTGCTTTTTTGGCACGATCATTGGCCAATTTTTTAATACCGGCGAGCTCCTTACGTTCCCGTTCTGACTGTTCAATTCGTTTTTTTAACGCGTCGCGTACACTCGGATTAATATGCAGATAGTCGTCTAAGCGTTCTTTTACAAAATCGAGAACAAACGACCTAACCGACTGGCTATCAGTACTTGGAGCCATATTAATGGAACCGAGTTTGGTTTTGGTTTGCGATTCAAAAACTGGTTCCTGAACGCGGATACTAATAGCGGCAATGATTGACCCTCGAATATCGGACGGGTCATAGTCTTTGCCAAAGTGTTCGCGAACCGTTTTAACAAATGCTTCACGCAGGGCTGCAAGATGTGTGCCACCCTGTGTTGTATATTGCCCGTTTACGAAGGAATAATATTCTTCGCCGTACTGATTGCCGTGAGTTAAAGCAATTTCGAGATCCTGTCCTTTCAGATGGATAATCGGGTAACGAAGCGAATCTTCATCGGTTTTGTTTCGGAGCAGGTCGAGAAGGCCGTTTTGAGAAAGATATTTTTGCTTATTAAACGCAATTGTCAGCCCTGCATTCAGGTAGCAGTAGTTCCAGATCATATTTTCCAGAAACTGCGGGATAAAATGAAAATGCTTGAACACGGTATCATCGGGCTCGAAACAAATCAGCGTACCATTCCGCTCGGCCGATACCTCTTCTCCCTGCTGCTTCAGTTCTCCCCGTTCAAATTCGGCCCAAACGGTGCGCCCTTCGCGGAAGGATTGAACACGAAAATAGCTCGACAAAGCGTTAACCGCTTTAGTGCCTACGCCATTCAGGCCAACCGATTTCTGAAACGCGCCCGAGTCATATTTGCCACCGGTATTGATTTTCGACACGACTTCGACGACTTTACCCAATGGAATACCCCGACCATAATCCCGTACCTCGACTCGGTGGTCCGTTACGCGAACGTCAATCGTTTTGCCGAAGCCCATCACGTGTTCATCAATGCAATTGTCAATGGTTTCTTTCAGCAAGACATAAATACCATCGTCGGCAGCCGACCCATCGCCGAGTTTACCGATGTACATACCGGGTCGCAGACGGATGTGTTCGCGCCAGTCCAGCGAACGGATACTATCTTCATTATATTGAACCGATTGATTTACTAACTCTGCCATGTAGGGTTATTAACGTATTAACTAAAAAAGTAGTAGTTTTGTACTCACAATCTAAAACATCGGAAAAATCATACCTCACGTAGTTAAAGGTATAAAAGTTGCCGTTCAAAAGGAAACTATTTAAAATCCAACAAAAGTTCGCTTACTTTGCCGACTGAACTGTCCTGTGTACTACACGATCTATCTTATTCGTTAGATACAGATCTTCGCCATTCTGATCTGCGAGCTGTTCGACATCTTAAAAATATGCAAAATTCAAGAATTATTCACGTCTTGTCATTAATTTTTTTTCGTTTCAAGGCAAGTCGTTTACAACCTCAAATGAATGCCTCCCTTTCCATTCTGCTGGTTTTAGTACTTGGACTGACAGCTCAGGCACAAATAGTTCCTTCAACCGGCATTTCTCCTGCAACCTCACCGGCAAGTCCCGCTACACCAGGCCGTGGAACAGCACTTCCTTCCGGTGCTAATCAGGGGAATTTACCTGCCAATATACAACAGCAAATCAATCAACGGGCAGGCCAAAATCAACGATCTGGTCAAAATACCCTCAACGGCCGAGGCACTACGCCAACCAATACACCAGCCCAACCTGGCACAAGTACTGATCCTGCTAAATCCTCTACTCAGCAATTTGATAAGCAAGAGGATAATACCCCCGTTCCACTCACCGATGAAGAAATAGCAGCCGAACAAATAAAGGCAGCTCAGAAGCGCGAACAGCAGGAACGTCGTGAAAAGTTATTTGGTTATTCGCTCTTCAACGATCCAGCCATGGTGGCTACGTTTCAGCCTAATTTGAATATTGCGACTCCTCGTAATTATAATGTTGGGCCCGGCGATGAATTAAACATTCGTATGTATGGCTATTCCGAGGGTGATTATTCACAAAAAGTATCACCAGAAGGATACGTTTACATTGCCAATCAAACCGGTATTGGTCCTATTTTCGTATCTGGCTTATCCGTTGAAAAAGCAAAAGAACGATTGGTAAGCCGGATGTCGTCAAAATTTGTGGGTCTACGGAATTCATCGTATGGGCCTCAAAATACATTTCTGGAAGTTTCACTAGGCTCAATTCGCAGCATTCGGGTAACGGTTACAGGCGACGCTGTTCGGCCTGGTACGTATACTATGTCGGGGTTATCCACTGTCATGAATGCTATTTATCAGGCTGGTGGCCCAAACGATATTGGTTCCTATCGTAAAGTGCAACTTATCCGCAACAACCAGGTAGCTGCCACGCTGGATTTATATGATTATCTCTTGAATGGCATTCAACGCAATGATCTGCGTTTACAGGATAACGACAATATCCGATTCACAACGTTTATTGGGCGAGTTGAAATAAACGGTGCCGTTAAGCGATCCAACATTTTTGAAATGCTAAAGGGCGAAACCCTTGAGCGGCTTCTATTTTACGCGGGTGATTTCACCGCCAATGCTTATAAAAGTCGGGTAAAAGTAACTCGTGTAACAGACCGGGAACTTAAAGTTACGGATGTGACCACCCCCGAATTTAAAACGTTTGTTGTACAGGATGGCGATGTTGTTTCTGTTGAACGGATTCTAACTCGGTTCGAGAACAAACTTACTATTGAAGGAGCTGTATTCCGCCCCGGCGAATATTCGCTGGATAATAACCATACCCTTAAGGAATTGATTGCTTCGGCGGAAGGCTTGAAAGGTGATGCGTTTACGGGTCGAATCAATATTATGCGGACACGAGAAGACCTCGCGATTGAAAGTCTATCAATTAATCTAGACAATATCCTGAAGGGTACAGATCCGGATATTCCACTCCAGCGCGAAGATCAGATCATTATTCCTTCCCGATTCGATTTGGCACAGGTAGCGACAATTTCAGTAACTGGCGAAGTAAATAAAATCGATACGGATATTCCGTATATGGCCAACATGACGCTGAACGACGCACTAGTAAAAACCGGTGGTTTGAAAGAGTCGGCAGCAGCATCGGTTGTTGAAGTAATTCGACGGAAAAAAGATGTTGACCCTCGTTCTTCTTCCGCTCAGATCGCAGAAACCTTTCGCTTTAATGTTAACCGTGATTTAAGCATCAATAACGACCCCAATAAGTCATTTACGCTAGAACCCTTCGATCAAATCATCGTGCGTCGGTCACCTAACTACCTTGAGCAAACGTATGCTTCTGTGGTTGGTGAAGTGATTATACCAGGTCCTTATCCAATCCGGACCAAGGACATGAAAATTTCGGATCTGGTAGCCCAATCAGGTGGGATAACTCCCCAGGCCTATGTGGAAGGTGCTACACTGGTTCGTCCGGTTAAACTCAGTGCCGACGAACTTCGCCGGAAGCAACGAGCCATTACTGAGGTTGGAGATAACGGTTCAAAAACGGTTGTGGAAACCGAAGTTTTATCGCCAAACACGTCAGAGTCAATTGGTATTAATCTGAAGAAAATCCTGGAGAGACCGGGTTCATCCGAAGATATTCTGGTGCAGGAAGGCGATACATTACGAATTCCAAAACTCCTCGAAACTGTCAGAATTCAGGGTGAAGTGCAGCTACCGAATACCGTTAAATACCGTTCTGGACAAACGTTCCAGGATTATATTTCTCAGACGGGTGGCTTTACGTCGAAATCACAACGCCGGAAATCCTTCGTCGTCTATGCCAATGGCTCCGTCGACCGTACCCGGAAATTTATGTTCTTTAATGTTTACCCGCGCGTTGAGCCAGGAGCGGAAATCGTTGTTCCTAAGAAAACTACAATTCCTCTCACTCCTCAGCAAATCTTAAGCTCAACAGCCGGTACAATTTCCTCGTTGCTTAGTGTAATCGGGTTAATTATTGCGTTAAGTCGGGTAGGCAATTAACTCAACCGTAAGCTATGACTCCTACAAATAAACCAACCACAGATCCAAACGTTGTTGTTTCCCGCTCGTTGCCTCCCGATCAGATTTCGCCAAAATCGGTGCTGTTACGAGTGTTCCAGCTAAAGTATGTCGTTCGACGAAACTGGAAATTGGTTCTCACCTTGATCGCAATTGGCGGCATAGGCGGGCTCATTTACGACTTACTCAACAAACCCCGTATAGTTTATAACGGTCACATTATGTTTAACCTCGGCGGAGGTTCTTCAAGTAGTGGATTCGGGGGCGAATTAGGTCAGCTAGCCAGTGCCTTCGGTTTATCGTCGGGCGCTCCTGATGCCAATATTTTTGTCGGTGATAACTTTTTGATCTATGCCAAATCGCGGCCAGTAATCGAGAAAACACTGATGAAATCGGATACCATCAATGGGAAAGATACGCTGCTTGTCAATTACTACATAAAGCACAGCGGTATCCGGGATAAAGAATGGGAGGATAATGACACGCTTCGGGCATTTTATTTTACCCGCGCCAAAACTCCTCAGCAATATACCCGGCGGGAACAGATCGCGATGGCTGGCATTTTGGGCCGTATTGAGAACGAAATGGCCATTAAACAACCTGAGCGAAAATCTTCCTTTATGTCGTTAGAGTGTTTTATGGAAGATGAAAAGCTGACAACATCTTTCCTGAAAACGCACCTCAAAACGATTGAAGAGGATTATCAGAAAAAGCAAACGAAGAAAACACGCGACATGTATGAGTTGCTAACCTCGCGGGCCGATTCAATTGCGCGTATTCTGACCGGCACCGAAAGCCAGTTAGCTCAATTTATGGATCAGAACCAGCAAGTGGTTGTTGCGCAGGCTCGTCTTAAGGAAAACAAACTTACCCGAAACTCAGGCTTTTTAACGGGACTATATTATCAGGCTTTACAAAATGCCGATAACATGCGGTTGTCGCTTATCCGCGAAACTCCCCTCTTTACTATTATTGAGGATGTCTCTCTGCCTCTTTTTATGGAGATTATTAAACCACAGGGGAAACAGGTTGGCATTGCTGCTGCACTCCTGTTATCAGTCATTATAGTTTTCCTTCGCGAGACTTATCGTTCTATAATGAAAGAGTAATGTTGTACGAATTACCAATTGCGCGTTTGTCCTATATAGATCAAATTCGTAACTGGTAACTCGTACGTCCTAAGTCGTAAATCAGATTCGTTGATTTTGAAAACACACGAAGTAGTTATTCAACCAGGTCGCTCAGAACGTCATTATTGGCGGGACCTGTGGCGAAACCGGGAGTTGCTTTATATTTTGTCGATGCGGGATGTGTCGGTCCGTTATAAACAAACGGCACTTGGCACAGCCTGGGGATTGATTCGTCCACTCACAACCATGCTGATTATGGTGTTTGTGTTCAGCAAGATCGCTAAACTTCCTCCCGATCCAGGTATCCCTTACCCTTTAATGGTATTAGGCGGTATTACGGTATGGACGTTTTTCTCGACCTCATTTACCCAGATCAGTAACAGCGTAACGCTAAACTCCAACTTAGTCACGAAAGTATATTTCCCCAGGCTGATTATGCCAATCAGCTCAATAGCCATTAGTTTTATCGACTTTCTGGTCTCATTAGGGCTGTTTATTTTACTTGCCATCTGGTATCGATTTATCCCGGATTGGCACTTACTAATGCTGCCAGCTTTTATTCTGCTGGCACTGCTGGCGTCATTTGCCTTTGGTTTATTTTTTGCCGCTGTCAATGTGCGTTTTCGCGATATTGGTCAGCTCATTCCATTCATTGTACAGGTCGGTTTTTACATTTGTCCGATTGCTTACAGCAGTCGACTGGTTGCCAATAAAGCCGATGAATGGTGGGCTCCCTTATACTGGGCTAATCCAATGGTAGGTATTATCGACGGCTTTCGTTGGTCCCTACTTGGCGAAAAAGCGTATTTCAATCCTCAAAGTTTACTTATCTCCGTCGGTATTGTATGTGTAACTTTGGCGTTTTCCCTATATTTTTACAGAAAACGGGAAAACACCTTTGTCGATGATATTTAACAGTCGATAGTCGATAGTCAATAGTTGTCAGCTTTAAAGAATTGATGGCTACTGACTATCGACTATCGACTTCTGGTAGCCTATGTCTGTCATTAGTGTCGAAAATATAAGCAAGCAATACATCATTGACCATAAAAAGGGCAAGGGTGGAACTACGTTACGGGATGTGATATCGGAAAATTTCCGATCCCTATTTGGTGGTAAAAAAGATCAGAATGAAGTCACGCACGAGGAATTTTGGGCCCTGCGCGATGTAAATTTTTCTATTGAACAAGGAGATCGAGTCGGTATTATTGGCCATAATGGAGCCGGGAAATCGACAATGCTCAAAATCCTGAGTAAGATCATTCAACCCACAACAGGAACGGTCCGCATTCGGGGACGGGTAGCTAGCCTTCTCGAAGTTGGAACAGGTTTCCACCCTGAACTTACGGGTCGGGAAAACATCTTTCTGAACGGTTCACTGCTCGGCATGACCCGCAGTGAAATCAAGAAACAATTCGACGAAATTGTAGCGTTTGCTGGTGTTGAAAAATTTCTGGATACACCCGTTAAACGGTATTCATCCGGGATGTATGTCCGACTGGGGTTTGCCATTTCTGCCCACCTCGATCCCGAAATCATGATTGTTGATGAAGTGCTGGCCGTAGGTGATGCTGAATTTCAGAAAAAAAGCCTGGGCAAAATGCGCGATAATTCAGCGAGTGGTCGCACGATCATCTTTGTCAGTCATAACCTAACAGCGGTTCAGGCGCTCTGTAACAAAACATTATATTTCGAAAAAGGTAGGCTGATTGAACAAGGCGAGACCAATCAGGTTGTTGCTTCTTACCTGAGTAAAGTATCTAAAACGCGACTGCTCCGGCAATGGGATAACCCTGAAGACGCTCCCGGTAATAATCTGGTACGCATTCGCCGAATTGAGCTAATCCCGGATTATCAGGAAGATCTGACACACATTGATGTTCGGACAACTATGAAATTCCAGTTTGAATTCTGGAACATGATGGATCGGGCAAATCTGAACTTGAGTCTGCACCTGAACTCACTCACTGGCGAATGTATTTTTAACATTGGTACCCAATCCCAACCGTATGGAAAAGGATTGATTGCGGCTGAATGTACGATTCCAGGGTATTTCCTAAATGATGGTTCCTATACAATTTCAGTGATGGTCGTAAAGGATACGGTTACTCCCATCTATGTTATGGAAGAAGGCATTACCTTTGATGTTGAAGACTTTCGCGAAGGAATCGCCTGGTACGGAAAATGGCCAGGCTACGTTCGTCCGCAATTTCCATTTCACATAAAAATGCTGGAACCCGTTGTCAGTGAAGAGTAAGCATACGTAGTAAATCCGTACATTCGCTGGTAGCTGCTAATTGTTGATGGATCAATGATCTATATTACGAAATCATATTTACCTGACCTTGAGGAGTATACTGAACTTCTGAAAGGAATCTGGGAGCGTGTACACCTGACGAATGATGGTCCACTATTACAAAAGCTGGAAGGGCAACTCAAAGAAGTTCTGGGTGTAAAACACCTGCTTTTTTGTACCAACGGGACCATCGTTTTACAGATGGCTCTTAAGGCACTGAATATTAAAAAAGAGGTAATAACTACACCTTTTTCTTACGTAGCAACGACGAATGCACTCCTATGGGAAGGTTGTACGCCTGTCTTTGCAGACATTGATCCCGACACCTACAATATTGATCCTGCCAAAATCGAAGCGCTGATTACCCCAAACACCGAAGCCATTATGGCTACGCATGTGTATGGAAATCCTTGCCATATCGAACAAATTCAGGCGATCGCGGAAAAACACAACTTAAAAGTCATTTACGACGCAGCCCATACTTTCGGAGCCAGCTACAACGGTAAATCGATTCTTAGCTACGGCGATATCAGTACGTGTAGCTTTCACGCAACCAAGGTATTTCACACGATCGAAGGGGGTTGTATTATCACCAATGACGACGCTGTAGCCGAGAAATTACGGCATTACCGTTCGTTTGGTCATCGAAATGATGATTATTTCGAGATGGGTATTAATGCGAAAAATTCGGAGGTTCATGCGGCTATGGGATTATGCGTTTTACCCAAAGTGCCAGACTTAATTGCAGCTCGTAAACAACGATTCGGGTTCTATGATAGTCGACTCGATTTTACCCGAATCACCCGCCCGACGTTGACACCGGGCACCGATTATAATTATGCCTACTACCCAATAGTTCTCGATTCAGAAGAAACAGTAGAACGGGTAACAGAGGTGTTAAAAGCTCAGGGGGTTGTTCCTCGACGATATTTTTATCCTTCGTTAAATACGCTTCCATTTGCACTGGTATCGGGAATCGCCCAGGCGTGTCCAGTATCAGAAGACATTGCCAAACGAGTATTATGTCTGCCAATGTACCCTGATTTAGCGGTAGAAGATATTGACCGAATTGCCACGTTTGTCAATGAGGCTGTGGCTACCGTCAGCGAAGACATTTAATCAACTACTTACGAACCAACTACTTGTTCAGTAACTGAGGTACTGATAGGCGTTTTATTGGGGAAATACCTCTGCGGATTGCTGCTCTTTATGGTCTTACTTTCTCTTCTTTGCTTTGGTCTTTTTATCGTTTACGTCGGACAACTTTCGGCACGCATCTGCCATCGCTCACTGACAGAGTGGATTTTAACAACGTTTCTTCTAGGCGCTGGAAGTGTTATCCTGACCGGCTTTATTTTATCAGCGCTCTACTTGACAGCGAATACGTTCGCCTGGGCTGTCTCTGTCTTTATTACGGCTAGTATAATCGGTTTGCCCCTTAGTTACCTGATCGATGGTCAGGAGCGATTTTCAGTCATACCACTTATTCAGGAACGATGGCAAACTGGTAAAACATGGTTCAGAGGGTTATCGGCTTATCCTCGTTTTTTATTTTCTATTTTATTCGTTACCCTGATTGGTATTGCCATTACCAACCTATTGCTGGTGCTCTTCACGGTTCCTAATGAATGGGACAGTATGACTGGGCACCTAAACCGGGTAATGCAGTACATACAGCGTGGGAGTATGCGCCATTTTGGCGGCACAAACTGGAACATGGATACTTACCCTAAAAGTGTGTGTACGCTCCAGATTTATTCGTTTTTGATGACCGGGCACTTCGAAAATGGATTCAAGTTCATCCATCATTTAAGTTACTGGATCGCTATTGTTTCGGTATTTGGCATTGTTCAACGCATTGGTCAGAATCGGCTCTCGGCCAGTTTTTTCTGCGCGCTGGTCTATGCTTTGCTACCCGATTTTTTAATGCAGTCGATTACAACGGAAACCGATATTGTCCTGACAGCTTATTTGAGCGTACTGCTTTATATGCTGTTCAGTTATCGGAATGCTCAAACAGCCACCAATAATCGCTATTTATACCTGGCAGGCATGGCGTTTGGCATAGCATACGGGCATAAAATTACGTTTACCCTCCTATTGCCTTCGGTGTTTATCATCATGATTTACACCGTTTTCCTATCCTCATCCTGGTCGGTTACCTTTGAACGAACCTGGCGATTAGGAGCGGCCATTCTAGTTGGCGTTTGTCTGTGGATGTTACCGACAGGTTATCTGAAAAATATTGAGGTATTTGGGCACCCAATTGGCCCGCCAACAGCCCTTAAACATCAGTCGGTTGAGCGGGCAGGGTCATTAGCGAACTTGCTTGAGCAGGGTAGCCGAAACGTCATTCGGTATGGGTATGACCACATTAATTTAGATGGCATTCGGAATCTTGCGGTTGGTGCAGAACTGAACCACCTCATGCGCAAACCACTTGTCGTTCTGGAAGATAAGTTACATATGCGGTTAGATGAAGAAACCGATTTCTCTATTCAACCCTTTGCCTTCGATCGTAAATTTGTCTTCTATAATGCCAATCCTTACTGGGGAATTTTTGGCTTTGCCCTGATTTTTCCATTGCTCATTCTCGTTCTGGTTGGCTATATTCGTTCTACCCCGCATACTTTTCTAGGGATAGCTTTATTGCTACACTTTGCAGCTCTCTCCTATTCAGCCCCTTACGACCCTTTCAAAGGCCGTTACTTTATCGAAACAAGCTTATTCGGCATTCCCTTTCTGGCATTATTATTCTTACACCAACGTACAACAGTAGAAACGCCTAATCGGACCATCTGGAAAGGCTATGTTGGACTAGTGACTATGTTAGGCTGTATATCTGCCATTTTGTGCATTTCCCTGAATACCAGGGCGTTACCCTTCGCCTGGACAGCGCCAGATGGCAGGTCGTTTGATTCAGCGTTTGATTCTGATCGGATTCGACAAATGACACTTGGGCGACCTGATACGTATATACCCTACAAACGATTCGATGAGCTTGTTCCTGCTAATGCAACCGTTGCGTTGGCGACTATCAACGACGACTACGAGTATCCACTCTATGGGCCTGAACTTTCTCGTCGGCTTATCGCCATTAACCCATTTGAGCAGGGACTCAAACCGATTCCTAAAAATGCGGATTACCTCTTTTTCGACAAAAGTGTCATTCGCCCAATGCCGGGTGATTTGCGATTAGGAACCGATACAACGATGCGTAACGCCGTGATTGTCCCCGGCGAAGATTATTATTTACGAAAACTGCACTGATTTACAGAATACAATTTTTCATTCGTAATCTGTAAATCGTAACGGGGCCGCCCACGCGGTCATAATTACTATGACTCTTGCTATTATGCAGCCTTACTTTCTGCCTTACATTGGTTATATGCAGCTTATTAAGGCAGTCGATAAATTTGTGTTATACGACGATGTTGCTTTTATCAATAGAGGTTGGATCAATCGGAATCGATTGCTAATCAATGGTCAGGAATATCTTTTTACCGTTCCTCTGAAAGATGCCAGTCAGAATAAGCGAATCAACGAGGTTCACATAGCGGATGATCCGAAGTGGCGGAGTAAATTATTGAAAACAATGGAGCAAGGATATCGGAAAGCTCCCTATTATCCAACGGTGATGCCGCTAACCGAAAAAATCGTCAATTTTACGACCGATTCAATTGCCGATTTAGTATACTATAGCCTTGTTGAATTAAACCAATATATCGGTCTCTCGACAGAGCTGGTCCAGTCGTCAACGATCTACGGTAATTCGGATTTGAAAGCGCAGGAGCGTATTTTGGATATTTGTCGACAGGAGTCAGCAACGCATTACATCAACCCAATTGGTGGCACTGAGTTATACGACAAACCAACATTTGATGAAGCCGGTATTAAACTGAATTTTATTAAATCAAATAAAGTCGAGTATCTACAGGGAGTCAGTCGAACCCCGTTTGTGCCCTGGTTATCAATCATCGACGTGTTAATGAATAACGACGTAGCCAGTGTTAAAATGATGCTGGATGAATATGAATTGGTGTAAACTTTGAGTGATGAGTGATCCATAGAAATCACTCATCACTCATCACTCATAAAAGCATGGCAAAAGTTATCATTTTTGGCGTAATGGATACGGCCGAACTGGCTCATTTCTACCTTACGCACGATTCTGAACATGAGGTCGCAGCCTTTACGGTCAGTCGTGAATACATGAAGAGCGATACGTTTCAGGGGCTACCCTTAGTCGCTTTTGAAGATGTAGAAACCTTGTTTTCTCCAAAGGAATATAAATTCTTCGCGCCAATGACGGGACGGGGGATGAACCGAAATCGTGAACGAATTTATCTGGAAGCCAAAGCTAAAGGATACGAATTCATTTCGTATATCAGTTCAAAGGCAACAACCTTTGGTAACCAGATCGGAGAAAATTGCTTTATTCTGGAAGATAACACCATCCAGCCATTCACGACCATCGGCAACAATGTTGTGCTTTGGAGTGGCAATCACATTGGCCATCATGGACAGATAAAAGATCACGTTTTCTTTACCTCTCACGTAGTCATGTCAGGTCATTGCGTGATTGAGTCCTATTGCTTTTTCGGCGTAAATAGCACCATTCGCGACTTTTTGACCATCGCCGAAGGAACACTGGTCGGCATGGCAGCAGCCATCACTAAGCCCACCGAAGCGTGGGGCGTCTATGTTGGCAACCCCGCTGAAAAACGGCCAATTCCTAGCTATAAAGCGTACTAAGGAGTTGTAAAGTCATAGAGTTATAGAGTCACAAAGTGTATACTGAAATCACCTTCTCTACAACTCTACAACGCTAAAACTCTATACCCATCCCTTGAAGAATCTTCTCTTAATAGGTCACGACGCCAACCGCGCTGGAGCGCAGCTTGTCTTACTAAATCTGATGCGTCTGTTGAAGGCGGAGGGGTTTCAGATGCGTTTGTTGCTCGGGGAAGGCGGCCCCATTTTGGAGGATTATCAAGCTGTTTGTCCCGTAATTATCTGGCCAGCCCAACCCCGTTATATAGTAGGTGCTTTAGCTGATAAAGTGCTGGGTAAGTTAGGTTTATGGCAATCACTTCATAATCGACAACTGGAGTCCCATCAGCGCGATATCCGGGCTCAGCTGGCTCTGGATACTGTAGATCTGGTTCTGGTGAACACGGTTACCAGCAGCCGATGGTTTAGGCAGTTAGACATCCCCGCTAAAACACCAGTCGTCACGTTTGTGCATGAACTGGCGATGTCAGTCAGGATCTATACGCATCCTGACGAGCTTGCCTATTTACTTCAGCGAACCAATCATTTATTAGCCGTATCAAAAGCCACGGCCCGGTATTACGAGCAAGTACACGGCTTCAATCCAGCCCGCATCTCGCTTTATACCCTCATCGATACGCCAAGTCTGGAGAGTAACGTACAGAAAGCCCGTTCACAGCCTACTATTTATTCGTCGCTAGGATTACCAGATGATGCGTTGATTGTAGGTGGCTGCGGGAATGCGGAATGGCGCAAAGGCAACGATTTATTTGTTACCCTCGCCAAACAGGTAATTGGACGTTATAGGAATACGACCGGCCAGCCGATTCATTTTGTGTGGGTGGGTATGCCTCCGGGGTCACTACACGATGATTTATGGCTGGATATTCAGAAAGCCGGACTTGCCAGTTATGTCCACTTGATTCCGCCAACACCTGACGTTCTTCGCTACATCAGCCGATTTGACGTATTTGTACTTTGCTCTCGCGAAGATCCCTATCCTCTGGTCGTCTTTGAAGCAGGATTATGCGATGTTCCGGTAGTGTGTTTCGATGGCGCTGGCGGGTCGCCCGAACTGGTTGAAACCGATGGTGGTTTTGTTGTCCCCTATCTCGATCTGGACGCCATGAGCGAACGAATTCTTGAGTTGCTCCATCAGCCAGCCCTTCGCCAGCAAATGGGCAAACGACTCGGACAAAAAATTCTCGAACGGCATCCCGCACAACAAAGCGTTCAAACTCTCGTATATTTGTTCAATCAACTGACGTGATTATGGCGGACGAATAGCAAACTACAGCATGATCTATAGCATCGCCAACAATAAATCATGACCTGTAGTCTATAATCCGTCGTTCAATACATGACACTTGCTTTTACCATCTGTTCGATAAATTACCTGGCCCAAGCCCGAACACTGGGCGATTCGCTCCGACAAACCAATCCTGATTATCAATATATTATTGGTTTAGTTGATAAACTAAGCGAGGCTAATTTGCCCGCAGACTTAGTGCCCGATTATCCAATGCTTGAAGTGGACAAAATCGGGATTCCGGATTTCGAAGCCATGTGCGATCGCTACGACATCACGGAACTGAACACGGCCGTCAAGCCCTTTTTCATTGATTATTTCTATCATTCCTATCCCGACGCTACTGAGGTCATTTACTTCGACCCGGACATTATTGTTTTTCAGCCATTGCATGACCTGAATGAAGCACTGAAAAACAACAGTTTAATTCTTACTCCGCATACGTGCTCGCCAACACCAGATTGGGAAAGGCCCAACGAACTGCATCATCTGAATACGGGCATTTTCAATCTGGGTTTTATCGGTTTGCGTAATGATAAGACGGCGCGAGAGTTTGTTAACTGGTGGAAAGATCGACTGGTGTACGAATGTCGAATTGATCTTTGCGAAGGTCTTTTCGTTGATCAACATTGGGTAAATTTTGCACCTGTATATTACGATAATGTTCTGATCGATCATCATTTAGGCTATAACGTAGCCTACTGGAATCTTCACGAACGCTATTTCTCCCAGGATGCGTCGGGAGAGTGGCAGATAAGTGGTCCGGAAGAGTTTAGCGATCTAACGACTAGCAAAAAAGCAACGGAACCGCTTCAATTCTTCCACTATAGCGGTTATTCCGCTGATCGCCCGGATGAAATCTCAAAATATCAAACACGTTATACCTTTGCCGATTCAACACAAGTAAAGCAGCAACGTCCTGATGTTCGACCATTATTCGATTTATATCGGGATAGACTTGTAGCGAATCAGAATGATCGCTATAAACAGTACCCGTGCGTTTACATTAAACCGCCCGTAGTACTGCGTTATCAGCGAATTCGTAAATTGCTCAAAACACCGTTCAACCAAGTTATCAATCTGTTAGAATCTGTTTAGTATATGGCGGCATATGGGCCGGGCTTGCGGGCACTCTGGACGTATCGTTTCAATAAGTATACCCACATTGTGGGTAAATTTTGGTCGTTCGCTGTCAAATACATCCAACTAAGCCTGATCAAACGAAAAAATAAAGGTCGTAAGTTGGTGGCCATTATTCTCTCGGAGCAAATGGGCGATATCATTGCCTGTGAGCCAGTTGCTCGTGAAGTCCGGCGTCGGCATCCCAACGATTATATTATCTGGGTCGTCCGTAAAGCTTATCTGGATTTGGTGAAATATCACCCAGATTTAGATGGTCATCTGATTGAAAAATGTCCTGGCGAACGCGTGAAATTGCTTCAATCCGGTATTTTCGATAAGGTCTATAATCTACATATATCCCACCGAAAGTGTAAATATTGTCCGGACGATCCCATTAATCCTATCGCCGATCAGATTGGGCTAAACTTTGACAATTACTACTTTCGGGGCGATTTATTGTATGTATTCCCGCAAGCGGCTGGCCTGCCCGCCCTTACAGCCGATCCCAGAATGTATATTCCGGAAACAGTTCGGCAATCGATACAGTCACGAAAATTACCCACTAACTTTGTAGTCATCCACTGTCAGTCAAGCCATTACAAACGCGACTGGCCAGCAGCTCATTGGAATCGTTTGGTAACGTGGTTAACGACTTTGCATGGCTATTCGGTGATTGAGGTGGGGCTAGTACCAACTTTAACGGAGAATTTACCACATGTCTACAACCTATGCGGTCAATTAAGCCTGCTCGAAACCGCCGAAGTAATCCGACAGGCTTGTTTGTTTATTGGCATCGACAGTGGGCCTGCTCATATGGCTAATGCCTCAGATACAGAATCAATTATATTACTGGGTAAGTTATTTGACTTTATCGATTACCTACCCTACTCAGGTCGTTTCAAACGGGGAGAAGGAATTACCATTCTGAATAATTTCGACCACCCTTGCTCTGAATTACCCTATGATTGGGTAGAAAGAGCCGTACAGGAGCGTTTGTCGCTCCCCAAACTTATATGAAATCGTCAGTAAGTGTTAACATAGTCATACCCGTTTACAAAACACAACTCACTGATTATGAGAAAATTTCTCTAACTCAGTGTCTACGTATTTTAGGAAAATATCCTATCTGGCTAGTGGCTCCTCATTCGCTCGACCTTTCCGCGTATCGTGAAATAGGTCCTGAATTACAGGCTCGAACGTTTGACGAAAGTTATTTTAAGGGCATACAGGGTTATAATCGCCTTGTACTGTCGGAAGAATTTTATCAGGCTTTTACCGATCAGGAATATTTGCTAATCTATCAGTTAGATGCGTTTGTGTTTAAGGACGAATTAGCGTATTGGTGCCAGCAGAATTATGATTATATCGGAGCGCCCTGGCTGCGCGATCGGGATTCTACCGGTTGGGTAGACCAGACCTTTTTCAGCATTAAACAACAGATAGCCACTTGGTTAAATCTTAAGAAAGCAGATGGTGTGACTCCCCGTGAAATTATTAATCTAAATGGAGTTGGTGGTGGAGGTTTTTCGCTTCGCCGAGTATCAGCTATGTTGGGGTGCCTCAAACCATTTGAACAAAAAATTGCGGAATACAATAGCAAAACCACCGACCATTTTCACGAAGATGTTTTCTGGAGTATCGAAGTAAATCGGTACTGGCCACGTTTACGAATTCCAGATTATCGGAAAGCTTTACATTTTTCAGTTGAATTTTACCCGAAATGGGCTATTGAACATTATAATGATGGTCAACTCCCGTTCGGTTGCCACGCCTGGAATATTCATGGATTAGCGTACTGGCGCCCAATTTTCGCCAAGTACGGTTATCAAATATGACTGAGCGTATGACTACTTCTGTGCAACAACCTACTATATCCATCGCCCTATGCACCTACAATGGGAAGACTTATTTGCCGGTGCAATGGCATAGTCTACTTCATCAGCAACTTTTACCGAATGAAGTCATTATTTCCGACGATTGTTCTACCGACGGCACTCCCGATTTACTGAAGCAGTTTGCTGAAGAAGCGCCTTTTTCTGTAAACATTCTGCCCAATAGAACCCGTCTGGGCTATAACAAGAATTTTGAACGAGCCTTATCAGCCTGTACAGGTGATTTGATTTTCATCTGTGATCAGGACGATTTCTGGCTACCCGAAAAAATCAGTACCATGGTTCAATACATGGTAGACCATCCTGAAGCGCAGCTTGCCTTTTGCGATGCCTGGGTTACCGATGAATTTCTGGATGGGCGCCAGGCTCGTTTTTGGAAAGCCGTCCGCTTCGATCACGCAGCGCAGGAGCAATGGTTAGCAGGCGAAGCAATGGATGTTTTACTGGGTGGCAATCGAATGATGGGATGTGCAACGGTTCTCCGTCGAACCTATTTGTCTTTACTCCTACCAATTCCCAATACCATTCCCGGCTATATTTATGATGGATGGATGGCCCTGGTGGCAGCTGCTCAAAATGCGATTCATTTTATTAACCTGCCTCTTCAACTGTATCGCACGCACGTTCAGCAAGAGGTTGGGGTTAGGCCGCCAGAAGTACGGGAACGCATCAGGCTGCGCGATCGCCTTACCCGTCACCGCGCCCGGAAATTAGCACCGCTCCATAAAAAACAGATCCAGTTAAAAGCAATCAGCGCGTTACTTCAAAGCAGAGTTCCAGCAGATGCACCTGGTTTGCCTCAGCTATATCGGCAGTTGGCTCACTATACGTTACGCAGTAATCTGCCTCATAATCGCCTGAAACGCATTTTGCCTGTGCTAACTAATTTGCTAAAAGGAAACTATCATCGGTATGCAGATCCGGCGGCCAATCGATATGCGCCTTACCTGGCCTTTTTGGGCGATATGCTTGAATGACGTAGTTTTGCAGTTACTGTGCTACTAACTATCTGTACAATCCGTCAACTCCCCCAGGCACTCGCGCTGGGCAGCAGTTTCAGTCAATTCGAAAGTAATGACAACTTGAGGACGGTGATTATCGGCCTGGTTGATGACCCGACCCATCTACCATCTGATTTCGTATCACCCTATCCGATACTGCCAATCAGGGATTTACTTACGCCTGAACAACTGACTGCTTTATCAGTCAAGTACACACCCGTTGAATTTGCGGCCGCCTGCAAGCCTATGTTCATTGCGGAAGCCTTTCGCCGATATCCTCATATCGATCGACTGATTTATGCCGATCCTTCCATCCTGTTTCTGTCTCCAATTACGACTATTTGGGAACAGGTTGACAAAGCAACGGTACTGATCACTCCGCATATTACGACCAATCCAGCCCTGAAACCGACTGGCAAAGCCTGGCCCGATGAGAAACATTTTCAGAATACAGGTCTCTACAGTTCTGATTTTCTGGTGTTCAGACGTTCAGCCGAAACAGAGCGTATGTTAAACTGGTGGGATAGTCGGGTGCGTGAACGGGCGTACATTAACTTTTGCGAGGGACTTTGCCTGGATCAGATTTGGCTCATGCATGTCCCCATTTTTTTTCGGGATGTAGTTATCGTAAAAAAAGCAGGATGGCATGTAGCACTCTGGAATCTGACCGAACGTACGCTCCGGTTCCAGGCAGGGAAATGGTTCGTCAACAGTCCATCGAGTCCCGACCAACCCCTGCTTTTCGTGAATTTCAAAGGGCTATTGAATCCAGACGAAGGGCTTTTTGCCTTACAAAATCGAGTACACCTTTCAGAACGATCGGATATAACTACCCTGCTGCAAGTTTATCGGAGCGCCATCACTGCTCATTCAGGACCAGCTTTCGAAAAGAGTAGTCCAGTATATGGGAACCAGCCGCAACCACCGATAATTCGAGGGTGGCGAAGCGAGACGATCCAGTCCATGAAAGCGGTTAAGCAGTTTATTGACCGTGTGTATCTACCAGCAATCCGTTAAGGTACTTTTCCTGAATGGACAATCCTGGAATGAATTATCGGCAGATAGCCTTATTTTTGTCAGAATATTTTCGGAGAAATATAAGCAGGCCTTGATTTCCAGGCCTTCCTTAGAATCTCATCATTCTGGCAACGTTATTGTCTCTACATAACCACTATTCTTTTCGCCAAGGGTCAGGCATTTTCGACGCAACGTAAGGCGATTTAGAAAAGATAAGATTTAAACAGTAATCTGTTTATGAATAACCTGATTCGTCTATTTCATACCCTCAATTTCATGCGGATGGCCTTAGGTATCTGCATTGTTATTGATGGATATCCACTTATTTTCTTTTTCCGGGAAACAATGCGACTGGCCCCTGCCAGCACGACTTTCACGGCACTGGCGCTGGCTTTCGGTTTAGTACTGATGGTTCCATTTACGGCCCTCCACAAACTTTACCGGCCTAATATCACCATGTTCTGGATGGGAATAGGATTTCTTGTTCTTACCATTTTCTACATGTTCGTGTACAATGGTGTTCCCGGTTTTGATGAGACGGGGAAGGACATGATCTATTTCACGTATGTCCTGATCTTCTTATTTCTACTGATAAATATTCCCAACGACTTCATTCCAATGTTTATCCCGGTCGTTGTTGTTTTCACCTTGTTGTCCAATCTGGGATTAATTTATGCGCTAATTACCGACCCTACCTGGTCACTGGGGCAACGGGCAACGATTACGCTGAATAATGGCGATGCAGGTTCTGGAAATCCGCACGCCTTTTCCCGAAATGCTTACATTGGCATTATTGGCTGTGCCATCTGGTTAGTTCGCCCAAACACCAACATTTTCTTTCGCTTACTATCCATTTTTGCTGGCGCTCTCAACTTAGCAGTACTTGTATTGACATCAACTCGATCGGCGATTCTGGCTTTTTTTATAGCGTTGGGCTTCTTTTTATATTTCAATGTCCGACCAGCTCAAATTCGTACGGCTGCCCGTAGTTTAATCACGCCGGTTCCTTTAATGGTTATAGGATTAGGGATTGCCGGGATCATCGTTTTTTTCCAGCGATACTCCTATACGTACGTGATTCTGTCTGAGTATGTGATAGGGTTATTTAACCGGAATCTGGAAACTGTTTATGCCATGCTTGGTCTAAAATCATCCGGAGCAGCCTATAAAGCCGTTCTTGACGATTCAACAGCTAACCGTTCAGTGAGCGCCGATACCCTCCGAAACATATTAGTTGGGCACATACATATGCTTGTCTTTGGGTACGGCTATAAGTTTCTTTATCTGGATATTCCGATCCTTGAATCGATTATCAACCAGGGAATTTTGGGGCTTGTATTATTCGGCGGTTTGAACCTAAAGATTTTCAAGCATGCCTTGCGGATTATGCGCGAAAATCCAAATCCATTAAGTACGTTTCTAGCTTATTTCTACATACTCATTCTGGTGCAATTGTTCACCAATGGGCGACCCAATGAAATATCCTTCTGGTTTCCGCTCGCGATGATGATCCGATTTATGGGAGTTGAGCATTTATTTCCAGCCCATGTGTCTGATAATCCTCCGGCTAAACCGACAGAAGAATACATTGTGGTTTCAACTCCAGAACCGGCCTGATGCGTATCTTAATTGTCCATAATTTACTGTGGGCGCACTATAAATCCAGCGTATTTCAGGCCCTGCAGCAATTGGTCGATCAGCAAGGCGACGTGTCTCTCAATGTATTGCAGATTGCTCGAAATGAACGCTCTCGAGCAGGCCTGGAAGCAGCGAAAGACGAAAACTCACCTGAATATCACTATACCTACGAACTGCTTTTTGATCGGTATATAGAAGAAGTCAGTTTGAGGGAGCGCACCCAGGCCTTATTGAAACGTGCCCGCGCTTACCGACCCGATGTCATTAACCTCACGGGTTATTATGATCCTGCTCAACTGCTATTGCTACTATGGGCCAAAGCAAGAGGCATTCGGGTGATCATGCAGAACGAAAGTACAGCAATCGATCAGCAACGCGGAGGCTGGAAGGAAAGCTTTAAGCGATGGATATTCAGCCGATGCGACGGTTTTTTCTGTTTCGGGAGCCAGGCTGCGGACTATGTGATTCAGTTAGGTGTAACACCAGCCAAAATCCTGCTTCGCAAAAACGCTGTAGACAACAATACGCTTCAGGCTGTTTATGAACAAGCGCTTATCCAGCGAACTTCTCAACAACAGCTGCTCGGTTTACGTCCCAATAACTTTGTTTTTGTAGGACGACTCATTGACGTTAAGAACCTACCCATGTTAATTTCCTCGTTTACCGAAGCCTGTAAACGATCCGTAAATGGGGCTCAATGGGGATTAATTTTATTGGGTGATGGTGCTGAGGCAAGCAATCTGATGAACCTAGTCCAAACGCTCAATCTCGCTGATCGGGTCACCATTTTGCCGGGGCGACCCTGGTTTCGCGTACCGGAAATACTAGCACTCAGCAATGTATTGGTACTACCAAGCCGTTCGGAACCCTGGGGGTTAGTCGTGAATGAAGCGATGGCTTGTGGCCTGCCCGTTATTGTCTCCGATCGTTGTGGGTGCGCTATTGATCTTGTACATGATGGGCAAAATGGCTTTGTTTTCTCCCCCGACCAACCCGCACAACTTACGCACCGACTTATTCAATTTATGGATGGTACCGTTAACGCTGAGCTAATGGGACAGTCAGCAAAAGCATTTATTGAACCGTATTCACCCGAAGCGGTGGCTCAGGAAATGCTTGACGGATTTATCAAAATCGCGAAATAATCGGTTATTTCGCAGCATATATGCGAATTTTAAACATCTGTGCTTACACCTGGCAAACGGGAGGGCCACCTAAAATTATCTTCGACCATACGCAGGTCGTTCTTCGATACGGTCATCAGGTAGATATCCTCAGCCCAATTTCTCCAGGCGAAAAGCCGTATACGGTGCCGGAAGGCGCTCGACTTTTCCTGTGCAAGCGAACACCTGGCATCAGTCGCTTTTTCCGGGAATTCTCCATTGAACTTTACCAGTTTCTGCAGAAACATATTCATGAATATGATGTGATTCACTGCCACGGTTTATGGCATTTCGGAACCTTGGCCCCGTTTATGCTCGATCGCAAAGTGGCCAAGGTCATTACCATTCATGGCGTACTTGATCGATGGGTATATGCCCATAATAACTGGAAAAAACAGGTAATGGATACGTTGGCCCAAAAAGCCTATTTACGTCGAGCCGATCTGGTACAAATTAATAATACGGATGAGCGGGAAGATGTGCAACGCTATCTCGGAGGGCCGCATCCGAATCTGGTCATTATTCCGAACGGTGTCAAGCTTAGCGATTTCGACAATCTCCCCCCTAAAGGAACATTTCGTAAAAAATTCAATTTGCCCGCTAACAAAAAACTGGTTCTGTTTATGAGCCGCCTGAACGCCAAAAAAGGGTTAGACTTACTCTTACCTGGCTTTCAGGCCTATGTCCGCGAGCATCCTGATACGATACTCGCTTTAGCTGGTTCTGATGATGGGTATGAAGCAACTACCCGACAGTTTATTGAAAACCACAAGCTGAGCGATTCGATCCGGTTGGTTGGGATGCTTACGGGTGACGACAAGAAAGCCGCACTGGCAGATGCTGATGTGTTCACCCTACCCTCCTATTCAGAGGGTTTTTCAATGGCAGTACTCGAAGCAATGGCTTCTGGAGCCCCTGCCCTTGTATCGGATCGGGTTGGTTTTGGCGAGGCTATTCGCCAAAACCAAATGGCCGCTCTCTTAACAAGCCTGACCCCAGAAGCAGTAACAGAAGGGCTAAAAAAATTACTTGGGAATCCTGACTACCGAAAAGAAGTGGCCGCCAATGCGACGAAGGCAGTTCAGACCTACTATGATATCGACATAGTAGCCAAGCAGTTGCTGGATGAGTACGTTAAAATCGTTGATAAAAAACGCGCTACTAACTAAACTTACACAACTCGCTGAACAACATTTTCCCAGTTTACCTGCTTTTCTGCTTCGGAAAGATCAACAAATGGGAATTCGAGTAGCAACTGTTTCAGCTTGGGCCAGCAACTGCGAAGGCCATAATATGACTTAAATTGCCGTGTTCGACTCAATCCCGGAATCATGGGTTGTTCGGCATCAAAGTCGCGGGGGTGAAAATACGTCATCACATAGGGAGACCTACGCATAAGCGTTTTAATCACAGGGTAAGGGAATAAACGAAAATAACCTCCGCCCGAAAAGATTAAGTCTTGCCCAACTACGGCAGCCGTATTGATCGGAAATTCCTTCAATAGTGTACCGCCTACATTAAGATACCCTGGAGCAAACATGCCTAGCGATGCATCACCACCATGCGAGCGCCGGGCTGAAAATACTGAGCAATCTATCTCGATCCCTTGCTCGATCAGGATGGGAAATACCCATCGATTATACGACTTTATCGAAAAACCCGGTGCCCGGTAGGATCGTACTTTTTTTCCCGTTAAATCTTGTAAATGCTTGATCGATCGTTCCAGGTCAGCCTGAAATTGTTCAGGTGTCTGCTCATAAGCTAGTTGATGAGCGTATGAATGCGTCGCAATTTCGTAGCCAGCGGCATCAATTCGTCGAATTACATCCGGATGCTTATCGGCAACCCAACCGAGGCAAAAAAAGGTAGCCCGCGTATTGGTCTCGTCCAAAAGTTGGAAGATGCGATCCATATTCTGATAAATCCGGCTCTCATACTGCCCCCATTCAGCTTCGGTTCGCGTTGACGCATTATCCAGAATATGAAACCACTCTTCAATATCAAACGTCAGAATATTCATAAAAGTCAATAGTCTTTAGTCACCAGCTAATGGCAGCTATCGACCGTTATATCGGCTTGATAAGATTAATAGAAACGTTTTCCGGCTGCTTTGAAAGCTTCTACATCCTCTCGGGTTGGAAAGGTGAAATACGTCATTTGAGAGGCATCATTCTCAATTAGTTCATAATTTCCTGAATGAATTTTATCGATCGATTTCAGAATGGCATCCATACCCATTTTTTTGGTCACATCAATCAACTCAGCTTGACTCATGTTGCCAATAGCGAGTTTCTCCTGAACCAGAATCGGCCCACTGTCGATACCTTCGTCTACGAAAAATACCGATACGCCCGTATGCGTTTCGCCATGTCTCAACACCCAGAACGATGGCATTAATCCGCGATATTTAGGTAATAGGGCCGTATGTAAATTGATGCAACCATAGGTAGCTACATCGAGAAGCTGTTGTTTAAAGATCTGGTTACCAGCAATTGAGACAAATAAATCAGGTTTATACGCTCGAAGTTTTTCCAGATTTTCTGCTTTATTGATGCTTCCCTCAATGTGAATCAATGGAATGTTTCGTTCGGCCAGCACTTTCCGAACATTATTCTTACTATTCAATTTCGACATCACAAATTTCGTCCCATAGCGGATGAAGAAAGGCAGCCCAAAAATGTCGTACGTTTTCTTCATCTTCTCGCTGAAACTTTCCCGCTTCCCAAACGGCGACACATCGAATACAACCGTAGCCACTACTTCAGCATAAGGCGGTAAGTTTTTCAGTAGATAATCAATATTACGAGCAAGATAAAACGGGTCATCCTGAGTTAGAAATACAAGACGCATAATTGGTATCAAGAAGGTTGTTATTACAAAACTACGTATTCCAATGAAAAGCCTGCTAGCTATTCGTCTACAGAGTTCTCTTTTCTACCATAGAATCTATCGAACACGACCTGACTGTTACTAGTAGTTACCCAAAAATAGTACAAAAACAATATAGCATACTAATGAAGTAGAGTCATTTACTTTGTTGCGTATAAAAAAAGTTATAATATTGCATGATTTATCAACCCCTGGATTTGCCAATAAAAACGGGTCCTGTTCTCGAAAAACGATCAGAATAGGCCATTTATAGGGCAAATGGTGCTATAAGTTATGGCCGACGTATCCGTCATCATTCTGACTTTCAACGAGGAAAAACACATTACTCGTTGTTTACAGAGCCTACTTCCATTTACGGACAAAATTTTCATCGTTGATTCATTCTCAACGGATCGAACAGTGGAAATAGCCCGTTCGATGGGTGCAGTGGTGGTGCAGAATGCCTGGGTCAATTATGCCACGCAATTCAATTATGGTATCGAGCATACGCCTTTCCAAACAAGTTGGCTTATGCGAATGGATGCAGATGAATATGTAATGCCCGAACTAGCCGACGAAATAAATCGTCGTTTATCTGGTTTATCGGCAGACACGGGTGGCGTTTATGTCAAACGGCGGGTGTTCTTCCTGAATCGCTGGATTCGTTACGGTGGTTTCTATCCTATCTGGCTGTTACGGCTATGGCGACGGGGTGATGGGTTTTGTGAGCAGGTCTGGCATGATGAACATATCAAAATAACGAAGGGTGAACCGATTCAGTTTGATCACGACATTGTTGATCACAATCTTAACAATCTGACCTGGTGGACGCAGAAACATAATCATTATACCATTCTGGAAATGATTAATCTGCTCAACTATCGCTATCAATTCGATCAGGCCGAAAAAGTACAACCCAAGTTTTTTGGCACGCAGGATCAACGAATTCGCTATTTGAAAGAGAAGTACGCATCCCTACCCTACTTTACCCGGCCAATCCTTTATTTCCTGTATCGATACTTTGTTCGATTAGGGTTTCTGGACGGTCGACCAGGTTTTGTCTGGTGCTTCCTGCAAGCTTTGTGGTATCGGTTTTTGGTTGATGCCAAACTGCTGGAATTAGACATCCGGATTGGCCGCGATAAGGAAGCGATTATTGATTATTTCCGAACAGAGTACGGCAAAGATCTGAAAGCGATCCGGCCACAACAAGTGACGCATTCCTAAACACAACCCAAAGAAAATCACTCAATTACCTAAGTAACAACTATGACTGACCAGATCAACGGAAAAACCGACTTGTCGCGTTTCGACAATAGCTGGTACGATCATGGTCCACGCTGGCGAGTGATCTTGTGGTTTTTGATCAATGCCTATTTTTTAAATACGTATCTGCCCATTCCAACAAGTCTCCGAATCGCCGTTTTACGACTTTTTGGAGCTAAAATCGGGCGTAATGTCATGATCAAGCCAGCCGTAAATGTCAAATATCCCTGGTTACTTACCGTGGGAGATTACGTCTGGATTGGTGAACAAGTCTGGATCGACAACTTAAGCCCGGTTACTATTGGTAGTCACGCCTGTCTATCGCAGGGAGCTATGATTTTAACAGGCAACCACGATTACCAGCGTTCTACGTTCGATCTGACGACTCGTCCTATTACACTGGAAGATGGCGTCTGGATTGGGGCTAAGGCTGTTGTGTGTGCGGGTGTGCAGTGCGGTTCTCATGCCGTATTATCCGTGAACTCAGTAGCTACGCGTTCATTAGACCCGTATGGCATTTATCAGGGCAATCCGGCTGTTTTCATACGACAACGAATTATCAAAGCGTGAAAGTCTCTATCATAACTGTTGTATATAACGGCGCAGAATTTATTCGAGACTGCATCGAATCCATTGTCAATCAGACATATCCTGATATTGAGTACATCGTTATCGATGGGAAATCGACGGATGGAACGGTGGAAATTGTACAATCGTACGGCACAAAAATTGCTCGTTTTGTCACTGAACCTGACAAAGGATTATACGATGCAATGAATAAAGGAATCCGTTTAGCAACCGGTGACGTAATCGGGCTGTTGAATGCTGACGACTTTTATCGGCATAATCGTGTCATTGAAAATATGGTCGCTACGTTTGAGCGGACAAACAGTGATGCGGTCTACGGTGATATGCTTTATGTGGATCGTGCGAACCCTAACAAACTCAATCGCTACTGGCGTTCAGGATGGTATAGCCCCAATGCCTTTTTATGGGGCTGGATGCCTGGGCACTTGTCATTCTTTGCGAAACGATCGCTTTACTCTACCTACGGCTTGTTCCGACTCGATATGAAAAGTGCCGCTGATTACGAATTGATGCTTCGATTCATCCATAAACACAAAGCTAAGCTGGCTTATATGGACGAAGTAACAATTGTGATGCGCTCGGGAGGTATTAGTAATAGTAGTTTACAGAATCGTGTTCGGGCAAACCGAGAAGATAAACTTGCTTGGCAACTAAATGAACTTAAACCTTATTTTTTCACCTTTTGGCTCAAACCTTTGCGTAAACTGAAGCAATATATTAGTAAGCCTCCCGAAGTTAAGGATCGCTAATCCTACTTGCCGTTAAATCAGATTTAACAATAACGTTAGTTTAAGCCATATATTTTATGCTCTTTACGCGACCAAAACAGGGCACTGGGTCGACCTGAGGTAGCGATACTCGACGAGTTATTCAAGAATTAACAAATGGGTAACACTATTAAAACGCCCTAGCTTATGAACATTGACTTATTCGTTGCTTACCTGCAACATAAATTTAAAGACGACCTATTTACATTAGGGCTTTATCAGTGTATACTTTCCATGCTGGTTGCCTGCTTTGTTTCGGTTGTCTCGATTCCGGTTATTATTAAGATTTCTGAGCTTAAATCGCTCATGGAAAAGCCGGGTGAGCGTCGATCTCATTCCACCCCCACCCCTACCTTCGGCGGTATTGCCATTTTTGCGGGTCTTCTGATTGCCTATTTTCTATGGCCAAGTATTGATCAAACCGAAATCTATCGAACGAATTTATCGATTGCCGGTATGACGATTCTTTTTTTCATCGGCATTAAGGATGATCTGGTAGGAATCGACCCAGCCAAAAAGATCTTGTTTCAGGTATTGGCGGCCATGGTCCTGATTTTCTTTGGCGACCTACGCGTCAATTATTTATATGGAATTCTGGGATTTCATCATGTTGCTGACGCAGTAGGTATTTTATTAACATGCTTTATTTTTATTGCTCTCACCAACGCGATTAACCTCATTGATGGTATTGATGGGTTAGCGGGGGGAATTGCGACTATTGCCAGTGGTACGTTTGGCGGATGGTTTCTGTTAACCAACCATTTTACGATGGCTTGCCTGGCTTTCACATTGACTGGCGCGTTATTAGGCTTCCTTCGGTTCAATTTCTCGAAAACCAGCAAAATTTTCATGGGCAATACGGGTTCGCTCATTATTGGCTTTATGCTGGCTTTCTTTGCGGTCCGATTCGTTAGTTTGAATGCTTCCTATCGCTATGAACCGACTGCGTTTTTCAACGCTCCGATCATAGCCATTGTCATTTTAATTATTCCGATTTTCGATACGTTGCGGGTTTTTCTGGTGCGGATTTTAGCGGGTCGTTCACCGTTCTCTGCCGATCGTAATCATATGCATCATATTTTATTAGACAACGGTCTTTCGCATATTGGTGCAACAGCCGTACTCTGCGGAGTATCGTTATGCAATACGGTTATGTTTCTTTTACTCCATCGTAATATCTCGAATACGTTATCATTAGTGATCATCGGATGTTTGTTCGGGGTTTACATGCTCGTAAGTTTCATTCTCAAAATGCGCGTAAAGTATGTATCAACGCATCCTCGTCGTCGATGGGCTGTTTTACGTCGGGAACTGCAAAACGGACTTACAGGCAAACGTCTGATTGAATACTTATAAGTTTTGTTCAGAAACAGAAAATCCCGTCAGGAATCGATTTCTGACGGGATTTTCTGTTTCTGAATATACTCGTACTAATTTAAATTATAGGGCTTTATAAAGCGTCAGTTTTAAAGTCGATATTTTCCATTATTTACTTTTACATCTTCGTCGATAAGGAAACTCCCCATAAATGTTTCTTCACATTTATGGGGAGTTTCCTTAAAGTTTTAAGCTCAGGAAAGCGTTAGGGTTCCTGGTTCATTGATTTATACAACTACTTTTTAGACGATTGTAACAGCAATTGCTGAACGGCCTGTTTTAAGGATTGTAGTTCCTCTTCCACTTTTTTGAGTTTAGCCTCTTGTTGCTTATTGAGTGAACGCTGCTCCTGATTATCTTTCTCTAACTGAATACTATACAAAGTCAGTTCTTCTATTTTCTCCAGTAGTTTAGCATCCGTCTGATGTAGATCATTGCCATTTTTCACCATTTCTTTTGCAGAGGGTATGCCAGGTAGGTGTTTGTTCACTTGAATAAATTTCCCTACTTCCTCCAAGCTTCTTAGTTTATAGTTGGGTGCGAAAACGTGATCACTCCATTCGTTCGAGTTTTTGATGGCAACTTTTACTTTGTCAGTCAGAATTCCATTTTCTACATACAATTTATATCCGACTGGTATTTTGGTTATTCCTGCTCCAATTACCAACGAATTATCCTGAGTAGGGAACAAATTACCATTTTGCCGTACCCACAAATTATCAGTGCTTCCTGTAACACCGGTTCCATTTACAACCGAAGTAGAAATAACCGTAGTCGATATCACAGTAGAAGAAGCAGCATTCGCTAAATAGATATCCCCATTAGCATCTACCGTTAAAAATTTAGTTGCTGTTCCGGTTGGGACAAAAGTTGATGTTAAATTGGTTAATCGTAAGCCACTAGCCCCTGGTGTACCTTGTGTTATTTCCAATTTGTTCTGAGGAGTACTGGTCCCTATACCAACGCTTACGGAATTAACACCTGATCCGCCAAGCACAATTGAATTACTCTGATTGACAATTGCATTTGCGCCCAGCGCGACAGAATTATTAACCGTAGTTGCTTCATCATTAACACCAGCCGCAACGCCAACAAAAACATTGTTAGTACCAGTCGTATTTCCCTTAAAACCAGCGAATTGGCCAATATAGGTATTGCGAGCTCCGCTTTGGTTGCCGTAGCCCGAACCATCACCTATAAATGTGTTGCCATTACCACTGTTTGTATTAGCCCCCGCTCCGTTGCCCATAAACGTGTTGAAGCCCCCCGCCGTGTTGGTCTGACCGGCTTGATTCCCCAAGAATACATTACTGGCTCCCGTTGAGTTAGCCGCTCCGGCATTAGACCCTACAAAAACATTGTTCCCCCCGGTGGTGTTAGCCGACCCAGCATTGCTACCGGCAAAAATATTAAATGATCCCGTCGTATTACTACGGCCTACATTCACACCGAGGAACGTATTATTGGCTCCAGTGGTATTTGCCCGTCCTGATAAATAACCTAGAAAAGTGTTAGCGTCTGCTGTGGAATTATAGCCTGAAAGGTAACCTACAAACGTATTCTGAGCGCCTATTTGATTGAGAAAACCAGCCTTCGAACCTATCAATACGTTATTACTAACCGTGTTGCTGAAACCAGCCGAATCACCTATAATTACATTGCTTGAACCTATTGTATTCGAAAAGCTAGCAGCACTACCCAACACCACATTATTCACGCCTGCCGTCGTTGAGAAACCTGCACTCGAGCCGACCAGCACATTCTGATAACCATTTGTCGATTTAAAACCAGCGTACTGGCCCAGGAACGTGTTGCGGGTGCCTCCCAGATTTCCAAAGCCTGAACCATCGCCCATAAACGTGTTGCCATTGCCCGTAGTGGTGTTCGCACCGGCTCCATTGCCCATAAACGTATTAAATCCACCTACTGTGTTGGCCTGGCCCGACTGATTGCCCAGAAACACATTACTGGTGCCCGTGGTATTAGCCGCTCCCGCATAGGAGCCTACAAATACATTGTTCCCCCCTGTGGTGTTGCTCTGTCCAGCATTACTCCCCCCAAAGAAGTTAAACGAACCTGTGGTGTTGCTAAGACCTACACTCGCCCCTAAAAAAGTATTCTCAGCTCCAGTGGAGTTATTTTGCCCGGACGAATACCCCAGAAAAGTATTGGCACTGGCTGTGGTACTATAACCGGACTGGTAGCCTACAAACGTATTCTGAACTCCTGTTTGATTAAAAAAACCAGCCTTCGAGCCAACCAATACGTTGTTACTGACTGTATTGTTATAGCCAGCGGAGTCGCCCACAATCACATTACGGGAACCAATCGTATTTAAAAAACTGGCACCACTACCCAGTAATACGTTATTCACACCCGTCGTTGTTGAGTAACCCGCACTTGAACCAACAAATACGTTCTGAGCACCCTGGGTCGTTCTGAAACCAGCATACTGGCCTAAATAGGTATTACGCATGCCTGCCTGATTGGCATAGCCCGAACCATCACCCACAAACGTGTTGCCATTACCAGAAGTAGTACTGGCACCTGATGAGTTACCCACAAACACATTGAAGTTCCCCAATGTGTTATTTATCCCTGATTGATTACCAATAAATACATTGCTGGCCCCGCTCGTGTTACTCTGGCCAGCCCCGCTGCCAGCAAAAAAGTTAAATGAACCTGTTGTATTACTACGACCTACATTAACGCCTATAAATGTGTTATCAGCCCCTGTCGTATTGTTCCGCCCAGTTAAATAACCCAGAAACGTGTTAGACCCAGCCGTTGTAGTATAGCCTGACTGATACCCTATGAATGTGTTCTGAGCGCCAGTCTGATTTAAAAAGCCAGCCTTTGAGCCAACCAATACGTTATTGCTAACTATATTATTATAGCCGGCCGAATCACCTAATATCACATTGTTGGAACCTATCACATTCAGATATGCAGCCCGTATACCAATGCTGATATTGTTGGAACCTGTTGTATTGGAATAACTCGCGGCATTGCCTAGAATCGCATTATTGAGCCCGGTCGTGTTGGCATATCCTGCACTCTCGCCCACAAATACATTTTGCGAACCCACCGTATTATTGTAACCTGCCCGGTAACCTGTGAAGGTGTTATTTGATCCAGAAGTACTTCCAAAACCAGCTTCAGTACCAGAAAAGACGTTCTGAGAACCCGCCACTACTGATCGACCGGCATTATACCCTAGAAAAGCATTTCTGGTACCAGTTGTATTATTATAACCAGCAAAGCTTCCTACAAACGCATTTTGAGAAGCCGTATTTTTATAGCCCGCATAACTCCCCACAAACGCATTATCAACCCCGATGGTGTTCAGATAGCCAGCATATGTCCCCAGGAAAACGTTTTGAGAACCAAGCGTATTGGTGTAACCGGCATAACTGCCTACAAACGCATTTGAATAACCTGTGGTGTTGAACTGGCCAGCATAACTCCCAAGAATTGCATTCTGAGAGCCAATGGTATTATTGACGCCTACATTAATACCAACGAAGGTATTTTGTGAACCTGTTGTATTCGCCTGACCAGCTCCATATCCCATAAAGACATTGTAATATCCTGTGGTTGTGGCCTGCCCAGCATTGTTACCAACAAATACATTGTAAAAGCCCCGCATAGAACTATTCCCGGCGAACGGACCAACCAATGTATTGAAATTACCCGGAGTTGTGGAATTGGGCGTGGTAACCGAATAGTTAATCTGACCGTACCCGCAAATAGGCAAGCCTACAATCAGAAAGTATATCGACAATCGGTTAAAACAGAGAAGACGAGATAAAGTAGCTCCCATAACCTGCATCATGTATGGAAAAGTGTGAAAAAACCCAACCAAGAGTATAATCAAATATATATTATAACCAAAAATTGTGCCTACCCTGTTAATCCTGCCAAAGCAGTATTTATTAACTGGTAGTTGTTTTACTCAATGTTACTGAATTGGCAAATCTGGTAAGTAAATAAGTAATTCTCAGGCATTTAGGGAATCACAAAAACAATCAAAAAGCACGCAAATTCACCGATTAGTCCTGTTTTTACAGAAGAATAACCAGAAACGCCCTACTTAGATCAACTAGAGTAGGCCTACCCTTATGAATCTCTATTTTTTTTGAGTATATGTGCTTTTTCGATTAGTCAGGAGCTATGGGTCAAATCTAACGCTTAAACAAAGTTTGGCATCAATTTTGAAGGTTATTATGCTCGCTCAGTAATCTTATTTTGCCAGTAAATACCCATGAAATTAGGCTAGATTCCCTGGTCTAAAAGGACTAAAAAAGAAAGAAAAAGTCACCTTCAAAGAACGTTCTTTTGCTTAATCCAAAGCAGCATTTAAAGTCAGATACTAGCTTAGCGCACCGTTTAATCTCTTAATTCACTAGATTAATATGGCTTTACTACCTCTTAAACTTCCAAAGTTTTTTAGTAAAAAGCAGGAGAGCCTATCATCTTTAGATATCCCTGTGCCAGATTCTAGTGACGTTGATCCGGCTTTAGACTCATTACTCTATCTGGATGCCTTAGAAGAGAAGGCGAAAATTGAATCTCTTTCATCAGCCCATACGCAGGCTGAAGATTTAGATAGTCTTGAGAAAAATTACCCTGAATTAGTAGAAATTCTTAAAAAATTAGCTCTCGACGAAGCAATCATTCTAAAAGAATTTATCAAGCTTGGAGGACGGCCATTTATCATGGCTCTTTTAAGGCAAAAAAACACTCGATTATCTGTTGAAGGACTCACTTCGTTGCCCAAAAACTATTCTCTGGTCGATCAAAGTGAAAATGTGAAACACGATGATTTCATTCCTAATTATTTAATCGATTTATCTCGTCAGGGAATGATAGCCGTACCAAAAGGAATGCATATGTCTGAAACAACGATTTACTATGATCGGATTGATTTCTGTGAAATCAAGCCAACAAAGCGTACTTAATAAACCAGTCACTATTTCAATCGATCCTGATTGCTCAAAAAAGCACTCCAGCAACTTCTGACTTACTTTTCTTTTGGTGCAAACTGTTTGATTGTCCCCTGATGATCAAGTAGGAATACTTCACCCGCAGCATCTTCGCCAAAAGCGGAAATGGAGCCAGCACCTGAAATAAGTAACTGATTACCAACCCGCTTATTCCCCTCAAAAGCCAACGCCCATACTTTGCCGCTGGCATAATCAGCGTATAAATAGCTACCCACTAATTCAGGATGGCGGGTTCCTCTATAAACAACTCCGCCTGTAATCGAAACGCCTTCCGAACGAGGATATTGATGTATTGGATCGATCAAATTACCTGTATCACAATCTTTACGAGGATTAAAGCAGGTGTCAGCCTCTTTCAGCCGCCAACCATAATTTCCACCTTTTATAATAATATCAATTTCTTCGAATTGATTTTGCCCAACATCACCTGCCCAAATCTGACCTGTTTTCCGATCAAAACTAAAGCGCCAGGGATTTCGAAGACCATACGCAAAGATTTCCTCCCGAAGTCCTTCCTGATTACCGGCAAATGGGTTGTCAGCCGGAATCCCGTAAGTACCTTTATCTTGCTTGTTAATATCCAGTCGGAGGATCTTTCCTAGCCAGAAAGTCCGATTCTGCGCATAATTATGCTGGTCGCCCCAGGCACCGCCGTCGCCCGTCGAAATATAGAGATAACCGTCTGGACCGAATGCAATTTTGCCGCCATTGTGATTATCATAGGGTTGCGCAAAGCGAAGAATAACCTTTTCAGTAGCTGGATCAACCGTCATCTGGTCAGCACTGGAAACTTGGTACCGTGCAATGACTGATTCTAACGGATTTCGCTTAGTGTAGTAAACGTAAAAGAATCCATTGCGCTTAAAGTCAGGGTGAAAAGCCAGGCCAAGTAACCCCATCTCGCCTTCAGACGAGACTTTCCCTTTGATATCCAGGTAAATCGAAGCTTTCTGAACAGCCGGGTTCTTATCAAATACGCGGATACGTCCTTCCTGCTCCAGAACGAAAAGTCGATTACTCCCGTCACCTGCCTGAATAAATTCTACTGGTCGATCGAAGGTCAGCTTTGGGAAGGCGTTTACCAGTTGCCACTGATCAGCATATCCAACAATCCCATTTTCGAATCGACCGGAATTTCCTATTTGTTCATTAACAGAAACCAGCCCAGCCATTGGTAGCATTATGGCCAGGCCAATAACCGCTAAAACGCGTTTTCCAGTAGCGCTGAAATGAGTTCTGGACAACAAAAGCATATTTATCTTTCAGATTTGTCTACTAAAAATAAGCCATACCTACTGATAAACTAGGCATGATAACTTAAATCTGCTTTATAAAGTGCTCGAGTCTAATGATAAAGCATTTGTTAAGCTATCCACCGTATAATGCGCCAAAAATTATTGTACTACCTCTTCCCTGGCCTGTGTGTCAAGGCCCTTCTCCTACTGCTCATCAGTGGTCGATTCATGTATAGTACCGATTATTTATTGGCTACTATTACCTTTTTCTCGTCCATTTTTCTGACGACCCTTGCCTTAGTTGTCAATTTCCAATTACAAAAATAATTGGAGCACCGTTACTTTCCCTTTTGTTAGCAGTCAAAAGCATTAAATATTAGTTATTTTTTATAACTATTCTGTTAAGCATAATAAGGCTACATTATATGAACCGTCTTTGGCATACCTTGGCTATTGAGCTTCGGCGCATAGCTCGTAATGCTTTCGACCGGATGCTGCCATTTTTACCCGGCCCATGGACGCTGATTATCGCCATTTCGTTCTGGCTATTTTGCCTGGCGATAAAGTTACTAATCGGCCTATTAGTCTAACGGGCACATTAACATAACTTAAACAAATGACACGCTGTCGTTGGGAAGGATTTCCCAACGAACCTTTTTTCACCGCATACGTTTCTGATCTATTTTGTCCCCTCTATTTATATCGTAGGGGGTACAAAATATTTGAACCGATTTATCAATTCCTGCTTGACGATCTGGTCAGCTACGTAGGCAAAGTTGCTGGGTCGGGGAAGCCGGTTCGAGATGGCAAACGCTTCAAGCCGCTTATTATACAAGCTTGTCGATTCCTCTTTGAAATTTAGCAGTTTGTAGTTATTTATTTCCATAGGCTTGTTTAAGTTTGAGAAGTAAGAACCTAAAGACAGGCAAATTCTGATCCAAACGATCAGTTGAATAGCCCTTTCAGAGCAAAAAAGCGGAATACTTATTTTACGTTACCTCGCCGTATCCTCCTCTCTAATCCTGTCAGAGATAACCAAACAAATTCATTAAGAATTGCCCACTTTTTCTTATCATGCAACAACTGTTATAGTTTTTGCAATAACTGTTATAGTCTAACGGTGAGAGAATCCGCATTTTTGATCGCAGATACTCGATCAGTGAAATGCACTTATAGTCATTGATCGAGCCTCTTCTCTTGACAATCCTCTTGATTTTATTGTAAACTGAATTAACCCATAATTACTTTAATCATGTCAACTATTACCCAAACTGAACCAATACCTCCGCTGGCTATCCTACAGGATACCCGCTCCTTTCCTACTGACTGGCCCAAGGCCGGACCCATCGATCTGGCAATTCATGACTTACCACATGCTTCATCTACGATTGAATGGTGGTACGTTAACAGCCATCTAACACTAACCGATGGCCGACACTGCTCTCTGTTTGCTTCCTTTTTCAGAATGGCCATCGGGCGTAATGAACAGACACAGGAATTTCACTACGCGCATTCACTCACCTGGGGGTTAAGTGATGTTAGCACCCAGCGATATCATATTGATTCGCTTGTTGATCAATGTGCGCCACAGGTTGGAATTGACATGATTGATAAGGGGTTGGAGACGACCGATCCACTTCCGCAAAGAGCCTTAAGAGAAGTACTGCAAAAAGGCGCAGTTCCCCTCCCCGATCGTTTACTGACCCGTGATGCGCTTGTCAGTCTGGATACGCTATCGCTCGATTACGATGGAAATCGGTTTGTCAAAGAAGCAGATGGACGCTATCATCTGACCTTACTCAAGGCTGACCAGTCTGTCGGAGCTGATTTGTATTTTCATTCTCAAACGGCGCCCGTTCGACATGGCGACGATGGCTTGGTTCGGGGAACGGCCGGGGAGGATATGTTCTATTATTTTATGCCGCACTGCCAGGTTGAAGGGACAATTACCTTGGAAACGAACACCAGTCAGGTCGCAGAAGCTACTGGTTGGTATGATCACGAATTCGGTAAGCCTACCAATGATACGCCAGAAGGTCGTATCGATCATAGCACGGCCTGGAACTGGATTTCAGTTCAGTTGGTGAACGGTTATCGAATCAGCGCCTATGATCTGTTTGATAATAATGCAAATGGAGCGGGTTGCGGTCGTTGGGTCATCGTTATAGATCTGCAAGGGAATGCGCGGTATTATGAGGATTTTACGTTCCAGCCCCTGAAAAACTGGACCAGTTCCCGCACCTTCGATACATATCCAACCGCCTGGCAACTAGATATTCCTGACGCAGCCATTTCCTTATACGTTGAAGCAGAGTTTGCAGCTCAGGAATTTATCACCATCATTTCAAAACCCGCTTTCTGGGAGGGTCGCGTTACCATCAAAGGAATGTTTGAGCATGAACCTGTTGTTGGTCTTGGCTATGTAGAGCGGAGTGGATTCGGGCGTATTGATAAGTTGGATGATTTCTTCAGATCTGTGACTAAACAGACCCGTAAGTCCATTCAGGCATTGGTTCCCCTCTCCCCAACCGACGATCAGCTTCGTCGGTTAGTTGCCACTGATGCGAACGCTCATTACCTCAATGGTCTCGATCCTGTACAATATAGTAACGCACTCCTAAAGCCTATTCGGGAAATCATTGATCGGGGTGGCAAATCGTGGCGTTCTTATGCAGCCTTGGCTTGTATTGATCTGGTAGGTGGAAATTCTGGTCAGTTCATTAACTGGATGGCCTGGCCGGAGCTATTGCATACCGGCTCGTTGATTGTCGATGATGTACAAGATCAATCAACCATACGACGGGGTGAAGCTTCCTGCCACACTTTATTTGGAGAAGCAACGGCAATCAATGCGGGAAATGCGTGCTACTTTCTTGGTGAATTACTACTAACAGATGCCCGGATTTCAGATGCACAGAAGCTAAAAATTTACGAGTTGTATTTCGAAACAATGCGTGCTGCACACGCAGGACAAGCGATTGATATTGATGGATTTGCAAGTCTGATGCCTGAAGTCGTTGGTTATGGGCGGGGCGCTCAGTTGGAAGATCGTATTCTGGCCGTTCATCGACTTAAGTCAGCTGTACCGGCGAGTTCGCTGGCTCAGTTAGGGGCTGTTTTAGGTAATGGCACTAGAGAACAGGGAACCGTGTTGGGTGCTTTCTTTGAAGCTTTAGGTTTAGCCTTCCAAATTATTGACGACGTACTGAATCTACGTGGTTTTGAGCGTGATCTGAAAAGTAAAGGAGAGGACATTCGCTGTGGTAAGATTACCCTTCCCGTAGCCAAAGCGATGAGTCGTTTGGGATGGCCTGCCCGCCGGGATTTATGGAACGACATTCAGGCAAAACCGACTGATACAGCAGTAATTGCTGACATTATTGGGCGCCTGGAAGCGTGTGGCGCTATTCAGGCTTGCCAACAGCAGGCTGTAGAACTTGTTGAGCTAGCGTGGCAGAAATTGGATACATTACTCCCTGATTCCGACGTAAAGATCAAACTTCGGGCATTCAGTTGGTACGTACTTGAGCGTCATTATTAACCCTTTTAAGGTTAATAGATCATGTTTTGTCATTCTTACTAACGACTATGCGTCTCGGTTGGAATGGCAAAACCACTACTTACCAAACGTTACTCAGTGTCTAAATCCCCGTTGTAGATGAAACCAGTGAGGCTACCTAACGGCTTGGTTATTCAAGCCTTAAATGGTACGGAAGCGGATATGCTTTATCACGAAATTTTCACCATGCAATCTTACCAAAAGCATGGTATTCAGATCACAAATGAAAGTTGTGTCTTTGATGTCGGAGCGAATATTGGATTGTATTCGATTTTCCTGACCCAGAAGTACCCAACAATCAGGTTATTTTCGTTTGAACCCATTCCCGCTTTGTTTGATGTACTACATGCCAACGCAACCTCTCTTTTCTCAGGTGCGAATGTTCAGTTGCAGAATGTAGGGTTAGCCGCAAAAACCGGAACAGCTCAGTTCACCTTTAAGCCTTCTATGAGCATGACCGCGAGCATGTATCCTGATGTTTTGGCCGAAAGTTCGCAAAAACAGGCTAGCAGCTACACCTGGTTACAAGCTTTCATTGGCGATATGGCAAAAGTATCCCGGTTTTCACCAGGGCTGGCTCGATGGGGAATTCGGGGTTTGTCCCACCCCTATTTACGTCCGTTGACGCTAGGTATTTTGGGATTACCCATCCTGGCCGTCAGCGCTATACAAAATCTGTCAACTCAGCGAATCACTTGTTCGCTAAAGACAATTTCGGACGTGATTCGTGAACAGTGCCTAAGCCGTATCGACGTCATCAAAATTGATGTAGAAGGTAGCGAACTGGATGTAATTCAAGGCATTGAAGCAGCTGACTGGCCAAAAATCCGTCAGTTTATCATCGAAGTCCACGATCTGAATGACCGGGTTAATACGCTAGTTGCTCTTTTCAAAAAGCATGGTTTTCGAACGACGGTTGATCAGGAAGATTGGGAACTTCATAAGCTAATGAATATCTACACCCTTTATGCTATTGCCGACTGAAGGCATAGTCAATTCAGATGATAGGTATGATAAATACAACGAGTAAGCGAGTCGTTATTCTATACTTTGACGCAGCATCCGGACATCGTTCGGCAGCATCCGGACTCAAACGAGCCATTCATATGGCATACTCCGACTGGTCAGTTCAACTTGTCAATATTGTCGAGGTATTCGATCTTCATAAACGTCTGGGCCCCGTTGTACGCTACGGTATTGATCGGTTCAATCATCAGCTCAAGAACGATAAAGTTTTTGATTTAGGTGGACAGATTAATCTTTCGCTGCTATGCCATGATCTACTAACAGACAAAGGAATTGCGCAACTGGCCCGATTCTGGGCAGACTCTCCACCTGATTTAGTCGTGTCCGTAACTCCGATGTATAACCCAGCTTTGTATCGGAGTGTCCGGTTGGTGAATCCCAATGCCGTGTGTGTAACCATTCCCGTTGATTTTGACCAAGTGAAAGCCCGGTACTGGTTCACACCGAAAGTAGAACAATATTATGTCAATGGCACCGACCGTCTGATGGAACAAGCTCAGAAAGCAGGCATTGCAAACCGATATAACCACCGGATTTCGGGAATGATTGTAGACCCCTCCTGCTATCAGGCTCCCCCGGCTGATCGAGCCACTGAACTTAGTCGGCTTGGCCTTGATCCTGACTTACCGACAGGATTCGTTTCGTTTGGTGGACAAGGCTGCACACACGTTCAGGCCATTGCGAAAAAGATAGCGCAGTCGTCCGTACGAGCCAACCTGATCTTTTTATGTGGACACAATAAGGCCGTTTACGACGAAATCAACAACCTACTATTCCCGCACCCTTCAGTTGCACTCAGTTATCTTCCAGAAACGCCCATTCACTATCTTCATTTAGCGGATTTTGCCATTGGGAAACCTGGAGCCATGACCATTACAGAAGCACTTATCACGCACACCCCACTTATCGCGCTCAAAAGTCGGGGAATGCGTCCCGTTCAGCGCGGTAATGAAGAATGGCTCGTTAAGCATAAGGTTGGCATTCTGGCCAAAGACATTGATGAGGTTGTGCCAGCTATCCAACAGATACTTGTCTCACCTATCTATAAACAGCAAGCTGCTTTGCATACTCATCAGGCCATTTTTGAAGCCACCCGATTGTTGGGACGACTTGTCGACTCTGCTGTTTTAGAAGAATCCTAGTAAACAAAGTCGTTCTCAAGTTGTAATCGGTTCCGCATACATTTCGATCAGATCAGCCGCCCGACGTACTCCACCTGCTTCAGCAAATCGCTTCTGAATCGGGTGGATCGCGGCCCGGAAATGGTTGTCGTTGAGAACCTGCTTGATTGCGTCCTGTAATTCACGGAGTGTAAAATGAGTTTTGTCCAGATGCAAACCAATACCTGCATCTGTAATACGGAAACCCATGTCGCGCTGGGCGGCAAACATCGGAAAACCGACAATGGGCGTTCCACCAGCTATTGATTCCTGCACACTGTTTGTTCCACAATGCGAAACGAAAGCCTTAACATTCGGATGAGCAAGCACTCGTAACTGGGAACTCACCCAGGAAATCAGACGGATATTCGGGGCAATATTGTTAGGTATGTATTCACGTGCAGGGCTACGAATTACCCAAAGAACGCGAAAATCGGTTGATGCGAATCCTAGAGCTAATTTCTCTACATGCTCACGCGAAAGTTGAGAAACCGTACCCATGTTGACAAATACAACCGGCAGACCATCCGTCAGCCAGTCTTTTTCCGCTTCAGTAAGTTGGGGTTCATTGGGGTCGAGTAAAGGGCCAACTAGTTGAATCGATGGCGGCAAGGGTCGTTCGTATTCAATCCCAAAAGCGGTGTCGACCAGAATTAATGTATTCAATAAACGTTTATGAAAATTGACTGGTGGAAGCCCTCGGGATTGACGGCATTTATTTTGGGCGCGCCCAATCGTCATGGACACCGCAAAATCGCTGATTAAGCGACTAACTGGCGCGAGGTATCGGTCAATTAACGTAAAATCCCGCTTCGACTTTCCGGCGAAAAGTGACGGAACATTGTTGGCGGGGGGAAAAAGGCCACTGGGTAATACAGGGAGCAGATCCGCATTATTGACAATAAACGGTACGTTAGCGGCTTCAGCGGCATCGAGTGCTGCCGTCGTCGCAAAATCAATCACCATCAAATCGGGCCGATGTTCTGTAATAGCAGCCAGGAATCCATCATACTGAATAGGCCATGAGTCGCTCATTGAGCTGACAATCTGCATCATACCTTTTAAAAAATCGGGTTCCTTCGTAACACGTTCAACAATCTTCTGAGCTTCCTGAACGGCCAGACCTCCTGATCCAATGCTAACATATTCAACCTGCTGAATCCCTTTTTCGAAATAAGGTCGTGCTTCATCAGTCGACGCTATCTGCACCCTCCATCCACGTCGGGCAAGCTCTTCCGCTAGTCTTTGCAACGGCCCAAGATGCCCATACAGGGGAATGCAGGCAAAAAGAACGGATCGTTTTTTCAGAAGATGCGGTTCGTAGGAAGCCATAGTTCCATCAAGGAGACTGATATTGTGTTGTTTACAACGTAGACTGATGAACAAAGAACGTTTATTTTTTCCGACTTACTCCCAATAAAGTATGAGAAGTAAGTCAGCAGAGATTTGATTAGTCAGTAAAAATTGGATTTGCCTGTATTTTCGTATGACGAACTGACCCTAAAAAGAAAGTTAAAACCGTTTCAATGTCAATACGATTTGCCTTAGCACTTTTTTTCAGCATTTCGCTTTCCGTTCGCGTTACGTATGGACAATCCGTAGTCGATAAAATAGATCAATACCTTCAGGCACATCTGGCGAAAAGTAGCGTTCCAGGCCTGGCCATTGCCGTTGTTCATAACGATACATTACTACTCTCGAAAGGCTACGGTGCTACTAGTACCAACATACCCATTACCGCCAATACCCCGTTTGCCATTGCTTCCCTTAGCAAAGCCTTTACGGCGATGGCTATTATGCAATTGGTCGATGCAGGGCAACTTTCACTTGATACCCCTGTCGTTCAATATGTTCCTTCCTTCACAACGCAAGACAATCGCAGCAAGTCGATTACGGTGCGACAAGTAGTACACCAAACCAGCGGACTGGCGGATACAGGGTTTCCAGAATTAGCCTTCCGCGAGCAGCCAGGAACGTTAGATGAAGCAACTGCTCAGCTTAAAAGCGCCCAACTGATCAGTGAGCCGGGCAATCAATTTCATTACCACAATCCCAATTACCGACTGCTGGCAAACATAGTGGAAGCTGTCAGTCATGAGTCATTCGCCGGTTATTTGCAGAACCACATTTTCAAGCCATTGCAAATGACACACACTGGCGATGTCTCGACCACAAAGTCGTTTTATACAGGCTCAGATCGGATTGATAATGGGCATATTTTCGTTCTGGGTAAACCTGTTGCAATCCGGGAACCGAATTGGTTCGTTGACGGAGCCGCCGGAATGCGTTCTACGGTCAACGATATGGCGCACTGGCTCAGTCTGCAATTGGCCCACGGTCGTGTTGGCGGTACGCAAATAGTGAGTGGCGAGTCGATGGCGTTGATGCATAATCCTCCGGCCAAAACGTCGATGCATTACGGGATGGGCTGGATTGTACGGAGTGATTCAACCCTATATCATACTGGTATTCTGTGGACATACAGTGCCGAGCAGATTTTATTAACTAAAGACGGTTATGGCATAGTCATGCTCTTCAATAGCGGCATCAATCCGTATATCGACTACAATTCATTTCTGCGGGGTGTCACTGAGATTCTGGCCGGAGGAGAGCCAGAGTTACCAACGTTGCCTGATTGGGTTTGGCCAATCTTCGTCGGACTGATTTTACTGTTATTCATGGGTTTAGCAATCCGCCGACTTTCCCGAATTAGGCAATGGCTTCAAACCTATCAGCAGCGGCCAGTCTGGCGATCGTGGGTATTCCTTTTTATTCGCTTACTGCCTTTTGTCACGTTCCTACTGATCCCATCCTTGCTTACAGCGATTAGCGGTCGTGTATTGAACTGGGAACGTATTTTCCTGATGATGCCGGATGGCTTGCTGGGATTTGGTCTGGTAGCTATCCTGAATCTAGCGATTGTTTGTACCCGTTTACGGCAACTTGTCAAACGACCGGAATGACTTTTCTAATTCACTTGATACGTCAGTGAAACCAAACCCGTTTCGTAAGTTTTCGAGTCGGTAAGTGTCAGATTGATGCGATCTTTAATAGCCTGAAAAAGCGGTTTACCAGCCCCTAAAATAATGGGGTGCACCGCCAGGAATAATTCATCGACCAGGCATTCATTCATAAATGACGTTGTCAGATCGGCCCCACCAAACAACCAGAAATCTTTACCGGGTTGATTTTTAAGTGCATCAACCTGCGATTTCAGATTACCGCGCACCAACTCCGCCCCCTCGCTTACTTCAGTTAGTGTGTTCGAGAACACGTATTTTTTGTATTCTGAGAATTGATAATCGCTGGCCGCTTCAGCTGGATTATTCATCAATTCGTAGCTTTTCCGCCCGATAAAAATCGAGTCGATCCGTTTTAAAAACGCGTTCAAACCATAATCCTGATCGGTGAAACACCAGTCGTATTCGCCATTTGGCCCCTCAATATAGCCATCCAGACTAACGGCCAGCTCTAAAATTACCTTACGCATACAGTTGTTCATTAAGTTTCGGCAAAGTTGCGAATGAGCTGTACATCGTAATTGTAAAAATCGGACATCAGCATAAGATATAGTTCGCGGATAGCAATTGGCGTGGGCTCAAACCCGAATAGTCACGACAGGTATGAATAAAGTGAGCCTGATCGTAATAACCACTTTCGTAGGCAATCTGAGTCAGATTGTGATCAGAGTCGTTTTTTAAGCGCACCAAGGCCTGTTTAAATGCAGTTATTCGAGCAAATTCTTTGGGCGACAGGCCAATACGCTGATTGAAGCGTCGAATTAATTGTCGATTGCTGATACCAACCCGATTGGCCAATTCTTCCAGCGAAAGCTGCCCATTCACCTGCCGGATCTGATGAATACAATAAGCAACACTCGGATCACGTGGCTCGGCTTTCGATAGTTGCCGAATCAGATACTGCTGAATAAGCTGAACCCGCTGCGCCATCGTTTGTGCTCCATCAACATACTGCTGCAAGTCATCGACGATGGGCCCCCAGAGATCACGCAGGTCAATAACCTGATTCGTGATAGCCAGCATTGACGCAGAAAAGAATGGGTAAGCATTGCCAATCGAAAAACAAACCGATACGAACGATAAACTTTCTAACGTCTGAACGTCCATAAAATGGCTCATTCGTGACGTAACAAAACTCTTTCCGGTATGCGCTTTCTTCCCAGTTGAAGAAACAATGGTTTGCGGCTCACCAACATTTACGAAAAGCTCCACACAGGCATCTGGCAATACCCGAATTGGGACTGACGATGCCGCAGAGCCATTACTTTCAACCGAGCAAATTTCCTTGACAAAAGGCTTCAGTACGGGAGCGATATCGTAGAGTCGGAACTGCATTATCCAAAGATAAGCATTTAACTTTTCCTGTCCGATTTGCGGACAACTGATGTCCAGAATCGGACAGTTGATTTAAGCGCGACTCAGCCAAAACAGCCTCATTTAGCGATTAAAGGCATTTTTCACTGTTGGCACCGCATTTGTTCGGCATTATCGTATAAAATAACCAAACCATGAAAAGGGCCTTTCTGGGAGAGTTTGAAGAAGTAGTGTTATTAACCGTAGCTGTCCTTGACGAAGGCGCCTACGGCGTAAATATCACGCAGGAAATTGAGCAAAAAACAGGGCGAGCGGTTGGGTTCAGCACGGTGCATACTACCCTTCAACGACTAGAGGAAAAAGGATTTCTAACCTCGCAAATGGGGGGCGCTACAGCAGAAAGGGGCGGTCGCCGAAAGCGATTTTTCACTGTCACATCGGCAGGCCGGAAAGCTCTGTCCGAAGTCCGACAAGTACGCGAAGAATTATGGCATGCCTTACCTCCACAGACGTTGCAACTAATGGGCGGATGAAGGAAACTATAAGTGATGAGTGATGAACGATGACTAATAACAATCTCTTTATCAGACCACAAATCTATTCATTTCATTTCTCTCATCATTCATCACTATGCCCCCACCCCGCTTCGCAAACTGGCTGCTAAAGACCTTCGGTCATCCCGACACCTCGGAAGAAGTGCAGGGTGATTTGCTGGAACTGTATAACCATTGGGTCGAAACGGCAGGTAAACCAAAAGCAGATTGGCGCTATAGTTTGAGCGCTCTGAAATTGCTGCGACCATTGGCCAAATCAAAAAGGTCGAAAGAGTATCCTCAACCCCATTTATTAAGTCCTATCATGATCCGAAACTATGTAACAATCGCGTATCGAAGCCTGACCAAGAGCAAGGGATATTCGTTTATCAATATCGTCGGTCTGGCCGTGGGAATGGCCTGTACGATGCTAATCTTTTTAGCAGTTAGCCACGAAACCCGCTACGATCAGCAACATGCCAACCGAAACCGGATTTACCGGGTTGAAGGGGAAAATATAAAAGAAGGACATTCGTATCCTGGTACGTATACGGGTATGGCAAATGCACTACGCACGGACCTACCCGAAGCCGAGTTAGTTGTTCCCCTGCTTCAGATGGGTGGCAATACGGTTGCTGTACCCAACTCCGATAAACGATTCAAAGAAAGATTCGTATTTGCAGGGAATGAATTATTCCATCTACTTGATTATCAGTGGATAAAAGGCAACCCCAAAACAGCTCTTTCGCAGCCGAATACGGTTGTCTTGACACGGACGTATGCAGAGAAATATTTCGGTTCAACCGATGTGCTGAACAAAACCATTCAACTCAATAATAAACAGGATTTGCTGATAGCGGGTGTTCTGGAAGATCATCCAACTACAACCAGTTTTCCGTTCAATATGCTGGTTTCGTTCTCCACAGTTAAAAACACGAACCCGGATTTAGACCTTAACAAATGGAATGGCTGGAATGATAATTTTCAGGTGTTTGTGCTACTGAAAAATGGCGTTAATCCTGACCAGTTGACCAGTCGATTCCGGACTATTATCGTTAAATACATGGGTAAAGAGATGCTTTCCGACAAGCGTTTCTTTTTAAACTCACTAGCCCAACTACATTACGGCAGTAATCTGGGAGGCCGGTCGGCCAATTTAAGTTTGCTCAAAACGCTGTCGCTTATTGGTTTATTGGTATTGCTAATCGCCTGTTTCAACTTCATCAATTTAAGTACAGCTCAAGCCTTCAAACGGGCAAAAGAGGTAGGTATCCGGAAAGCGGTTGGGAGTAATCGGTGGTCGCTTATTTACCAGTTTCTGACGGAGGCAGGTCTGATTACATTCCTGGCCGTTCTGGTCGCTTTGCTGCTGGCCTGGGTTTCGCTACCAACAATGGCCAATATGCTGGCGGTCCCCCTGAAACCATCCGATCTGTTTACTGGTCAAACGGTCCTCTTCGCGCTTGTCATGACAACCTTAACAACCTTATTGGCGGGAATTTATCCAGCATTTCGATTGTCGGGTATGGCACCAATTTGGGCTTTAAAAACCAATAAACTGGTGCAGGCAAAACAGTGGTTTTCGCTACGTCAGGGGTTAGTAGTGGTTCAGTTTACGGTATCGCTAATACTGATTAGCAGCGCGTTACTAATCAATCAGCAACTTACTTTCTTCCGAAACGCCGACTTAGGATTCAATAAATCGGCCATCATCACGGTTGGTCTTCCTGATAACAAACCGGAGAAATTACAAAGTTTACGCGAGCAGTTACTTCAGTCTCCACAGATAAAAGACGTCAGTTTCTCATTCAACAGTGCTTCGGCAGAAAGTAACTGGATGCAGCTGATGCAATTTCGAAAAGGGGCTAAGGCCACTGATATCAAAACCCAGATGAAAATGGGCGATTCGCATTATCTGAATACATACGGCATTCAGGTACTGGCCGGTGAGCAACTCCACGACACAGATACATCGTCGGCTGCGTTAAAGGTGATGATCAACGAAATATTCCTCAATCGAATGGGACTGAGCCGTCCATCAGATGCTATTGGTCAACCTGTATTTTATGGCGACGGTAACGAGTTTGCAACGATCGTTGGGGTCGTAAAAAACTTCAACGTCAATTCGTTACATCAGAAAATCGACCCAACTATCCTTCAGGTCGTCCCCAACAATTTTTATCAGGCCAGTATCAAACTACAAACTGAGAAGCCTACGGCCGAAGCCATACAGACAGCATTGGCACAAATCGAAAATAACTGGACTGCCACGTTTCCAAATCAGGTATTTGATTACAAATTTCTGGATGAAGCATTGGCGCAGGCTTATCAGTCTGAAACCCGAACGGCGCAACTTATCGAAACCTCAACCTTACTAGCGGTCCTGATTGCCTGTCTGGGATTATTTGGCCTCGCTACGTTCACCGCCGAACAGCGTACTAAAGAAATTGGCGTTCGGAAAGTATTGGGCGCATCAATCGGCAGCGTCGTCGTACTCTTGTCGAAAGATTTTCTAAGACTCATGTTGATTGCCGTTGTAATTGCCTCCCCGATTGCCTGGTATGCCGTGAGTCAATGGCTGCAGAATTTCGAATTTAAGATCGACATTCAATGGTGGGTATTTGCCCTTACTGGCCTGTTGATGGCATTCATCGCCTTAATAACGGTCAGTTTCCAAAGCGTTAAAGCCGCACTGGTAAATCCGGTGAAATCGTTACGATCTGAATAAATAGCAGAAGGCAGCGGGATTGGAGCCTGGGGTAATTCCGGCTTACAACCCGCTGCCCAGCCCCTGTCCTATGCAACCTACTCCTCCCCGCTTCGCCACCTGGTTATTAAATACCTTCGGCCATCCTGATACATCGGAAGAAGTACAGGGTGATTTGCTGGAACTCTATGCCCATTGGGTACAGACAGTGGGCGTGCAGAAGGCAAATTGGCGATATGGCTGGAGTGCGCTAAAATTGCTCCGGCCACTGGCCAAACGTAAAACAACAGAACAGTACACAACACCTTTCTTTTTGAGTCCAACGATGCTACGTAATTATTTAACAATCGCTTTCCGAAATCTGTCGCGAAACAAATCCTATGCGACCATTAATGTATTGGGGCTCGCTTTAGGCATGACCTGCGCCATTTTGATTTTTACGCTGGTCAGTTATCATCTCAGCTTCGATAATTTCCATGCCGACACCGATCGGATTTACCGCTTCGTAACTGAACAGCACCGCGAAACTATCCATCATTCACGTAGCGTACCCAGCCCCCTGGGAAAAGCCTTTCAAAACGATTATACATTCGGCGAAAAGGTGGCCCGTGTCGCCACGTACGACGATATACTGGTTACTGTTGAATCAGGTCGAGATGTTCAAAAATTTAAGGAAGCGGACGGGGTTGCCTTTACAGAGACGGACTTCTTCGACATCTTTAATTTACCGCTGATTAAGGGGGATAAAGCAAGTGTTTTAACGCAACCCAACACGGCCATTCTCACAGAGCGCATGGCCAGAAAGTATTTTGGGGAGGCAAATCCAATCAACAAGACTTTCCGAGTAGACAATAAAGTCAGTTTCAGAGTTACGGGCGTTCTGAAAGACTTGCCCATCAATACCGACCAACGAGCGGAAATTTATGTCTCCTACCCTACGCTCAAACAGTTTGATGATTGGTTATCCAGTGATGACGCCTGGGGTGGAATTTCGAGCGTTATGCAATGCTATGTTAAGCTTCGGCCAGGTGCATCACCAACGAAAATCGAAAGTCTGTTGCCCGCTTACGTCAAAAAGTACCGGGCTAAAAGTAAAAATGTTCACATCTACAAACTCCAGCCGCTTACCGACATGCATTTCGATGCTCGATATGGCGGTGCAATGACTAAAACCAACCTGTGGGTATTGGGGTTAATCGGGCTATTTTTAATCATTACGGCTTGTGTCAACTTCGTCAACCTGGCAACCGCGCAAGCGCTGAATCGATCAAAGGAAGTGGGGGTGCGGAAAGTTTTGGGCAGCATTCGCGGGCAACTTTTCTGGCAATTTATTTCCGAAACCGGACTTATTACCGTTACAGCGGCCGTACTGGCAATTGTACTTTCGCTGCTGACACTCCCGTATGTGAATGAATGGTTTCAATCGCAGATGCGCATCAACTTCCTCACCGATTGGCGATTAACGGTATTTATTCTGGTTGTTACGTTATTCGTGATTTTCTTCTCTGGTTCCTATCCTGGCCTGATTATCGCTCGTTTTCAGCCTGTGCTGGCACTCAAGGGAAAGCTATCACAGCAAAACATAGGTGGTTTCAATATTCGGCGGTCGCTGATTGTTACGCAGTTTGCCATTTCCCAGATGTTGATTATCGGCGTGATTGTTATTGCAAACCAAATGCGGTACGCCAAACAATCCGACCTGGGTTTCAATAAGGATGCCGTCGTGATGCTCCCCATCGCATCAGGATCGAATTCACAAACGATGCATACGTTAACCGATCGACTAGGCAAAATCTCGGGCGTGAAAAACGTATCGCTTTGCAAAGCAGCCCCTTCTTCGAGCAGCAATTGGACAACCTCGCCCACGTATGACAACCGAGCGGAAGCGGAAAATTTCAACGTCAACGTACGATCTGCTGATGAGCACTACATTCCAATGTTTGAACTGGATCTGGTTGCCGGACATAACCTTTTCCCATCCGACTCTGCAAAAGAGTTTGTCGTGAATGAAACGTTCGCGAAGAAACTGAACCTTAAATCCCCCGACGAAGTATTGGGCAAACTGGTCAGTCTGAACGGTGGCCGGATGAAAGGCCCTATCGTTGGTGTGGTGAAGGATTTTCACGACCTCTCCTTCCACGAGACTATTAATGCTGTCTGCATTGGTTCCGCTATGGATCAATACGATTATTATGCGGTAAAAATTGATCTCGCGAATACGCAACAAACGCTGGCTGCACTGGATCAAACCTGGAGTGAAATGCATCCCGATCAGGTGTACGATTACGAATTTCTGGATGATCAGATCGCGGAGTTTTACCAAACCGAATCTTTGATGCTGAAGCTTATTCAGGCGTTTGCAGCTATGGCTATTTTCATCGGCTGTTTAGGTCTTTACGGGCTGGTTTCGTTTATGGCATCACAGAAAACCAAAGAGATTGGTATCCGAAAAGTGCTGGGCAGCAGCACTGGGCAAATCATCTGGATTTTCGCGAAAGAATTCTCTCGCCTGATTCTGATCGCCTTTATCGTTGCCGCTCCTATTGCCTGGTACGCTATGAACAAATGGCTCGACAACTTTCAATTCCAGGTAAGTGTAGGTCTTGATGTATTCGCTTTCGCCATTGCCGGAACATTCCTGATCGCCTTTCTGACGGTTGGCTATCAGGCAACTAAAGCTGCGCTCATGAACCCAATCAAGAGTTTGCGAAGTGAATAAATAGCAAAGGGCGATGCGTCAGGGCAATAACGAGTTTGAGGTTCCAGGTTTCAAGTTTTTTGCACGTCCACAACTTGAAACCTGGAACCTCAAACTTTATTCTATTTGTCTTCAGGATTTTTATCAGCAACTTGCCACTTTCTCTGCAACGCTGACTGTTCATGAAAACGATTTTCCTAGTCCTGCTGCCGATCCTAATCGGTTTTTTTTATCCAGCTAATCAGGCTGAACTAGCCCAGAAGGCATTTGTCAAGCCCTCTCCTACGGCAAACAGTCTGGTAACGGGTGCTGATCAGGTTTCTGCCTATTTGCCTTATCTCAAGGGCAAACGAATTGGCATGGTCGTTAATCAAACCTCTATTATTGGCAGTAAACCCAGTGTTGATAGCTTACACAGTTTAGGGGTAAACATTGTTAAAGTCTTCGGCCCTGAGCACGGCTTTCGGGGAAACGCCAGCAATGGAGCCAGAGTGGATGACGACGTCGATGCGAAAACGGGGATACCTATTATCTCGCTGTACGGCAAAAATCGAAAACCATCCAAAGAACAACTGGCAGATGTTGATTTGATGATTTTCGACATTCAGGACGTGGGTTGCCGGTTTTACACGTATATCAATACGCTCAACCACGTGATGGAAGCCTGCGCCGAAAATAACAAGGAGCTGATGATTCTGGACCGCCCCAATCCGAACGGTTTCATCATTGACGGGCCTATTCTGGAAAAACACCTTTATTCAGGTATTGGGATGCACCCCATTCCCATAACACACGGCTGTACTATTGCTGAATTTGCGCAAATGATCAATGGGGAAGGATGGGGTGGATTACCAGGCAAAAACTTGTGTAAACTCAAGATTGTCAAACTAGCTAATTATACGCACGATACTCCTTATACGTTGCCCGTTCTTCCCTCACCGAATTTGAATACACAACAATCTATTTTGCTATATCCAAGCACTTGCTGGTTTGAAGGGACAATGATCAGTCAGGGTCGGGGAACCTATATGCCCTTTACAGTTCTGGGTGCACCAGCCTTGAAAGGCATCTATTCATTTTCCTTTAAACCCGTCAGTATCAAAGGGATGAGCGAAACGCCCTTGCATCAGGATACGGATTGTTACGGACTTGATCTGCGCAAATACGACACCAGCGTTTTCCGGAAAACAAAACAGCTTAATCTAAAATGGCTGATGGAGCTATACAAAGCGTACCCAGACAAAGCCCGTTTTTTCGATACGAGCTACAGTAACCAAATTGGCAATTTTAACTTCCGCAGTGGTAACGAAGCGCTCAAAAAGCAGATCATAGCAGGCGTATCTGAAAAGGAAATTCGCCAAAGCTGGGAGCCCGGTTTGACAGCCTATAAGCAAATGCGAAAAAAGTACTTACTCTATCCGTAGTTGCTTTCGTTCATACACATCAAACTCTGGAAATTTACGCCTGAGTATATAATTGGCTGTCGTCAGTCCCGGGAAAGGTGTTGTGGTTTCATTGGGACGTGTAATTAAAAAGCGAATAGCACCCTGGTGAATTTGTTTGTTAAAGGCCTCATAATTCAGTTCTTTACGGGGGTACATGACTATCACGATCTCCTGCTGGGGCAAAATGCAGTTCCGGTAAAGAAGCCCATTTAGATAGCAGTAATTGTAATTAGTAATGAACACCGCGTCGGTTGGCTTAAGGCTCAGAGAATCCTTCACATAATCCGCGACCTTTTTTTGCTCCAAATAAGGCTGGTCAGACATGGCATCCCGCTTTAAAGCCATAGGCCAGTTAAAATTGGTGATATTGGGGATCACCGCCCAGAAAACCACTGATAAAACAAGTAATGGCGTGCCTACACCCCATTTTTCTAGTTTTAAATCATTTTTCGCTTTTAACCAGAGCGCAAATTCCAAACCGGCAAGTGATACAAACTCTGTATAATAGTTTAAGGCAGACCCTTGTTTTAGGCCAGTAAGTGAAGCAAATCCAAATAATACCAGCACAAAATAACCTAACCATCGATAATCTGCCCTACTTTGCCGAGTTAGCCAGAATGAAATAGCTATTCCCAGGGCATTGTGTAAGCCAAAGGGACGTAGGTAATGATCAAAAATATTAATCTTATAGGAGCTCCAGTCCAGGCCCTGACTAACACCGGTAACAATATTGGCATACAATAAAACCAGATCATGCTCTGGCATCAGGCTATAAAGCAGCAGTAAACTTAGCAGGCCAATACACGCGCCAACTATTATTCCTTTTAACCAATTTCTTTCTAAAAAGAGAAAATAACTGGCATAGATAGCTGGCAATACAATCCCCGATTGCTTGGTAGCAATAGCAAGCGCCGAGGCAACAATGCCAATAACCAGCCATCTATTTTTCAGACTTGTTTTCTGAGCCTGTACGGTTCTAACACCTGCATACAGTGCGCATAATACCAACAAGGTATAGACGCTATCGGGCCGCGAATATGTTTGTGGCGGTAACAAAACAAAGGCTGTCATAGCGACAAGAATAGCCGTGAACAGATTGAGTTGAAATCGGCGACAAATCCCCGCAATTACCAGCGCATAAAGTAGATTGGCAAGCAACGACAGAAATCGGCTTACCCGGTATATCTGCAACGTGTTGTCCGGATCGAGGTCTAATAGTTGCCCAATAAAAGCAACTATTCGGTAGTAAAATGGGCTGTACTGGGTGATTGAGTACGGTGCTACTTCTGGATTACTATACAGCGAATACCCCGCCAGATACCGTTGAATCGAATAAATCACATTGCTTTCGATGCCTCCAATATCAGAATTAGCCAGAAAAATAAGCCGAAAACGAATAACGATGGTAAGGATTAAACAAATAGTTAGTAGGAAAAACAGGCTCAGGCGTAATAAAAAATCTTTTGATTCGGCCCTTCTTTGATTCATTTTTCTATATCGCTTATTGCAGGAGCAGCAAACTTACGGATACAAATGAAATAGTTCATATACGTTAGTATCTAACCTACTGTAGGCAATTCCTGATCGCTACGCCGAAAACGGTTAGTTTGTTGATGCGTAACTAAGGTGGTAGAGTAGTTTACCTGGTCTCAAAAGCCCCCTTATTTTGTCACGATCGCCCTCTATATAGGTAATTCGTCTGTTTTAATTTTGTGCAAACAGTAAACTACTAGCAAACCAATGAGAACGATCCGAATCATGGCACATGTTACGCTGGACGGTATAATCCAGCATGAAAACACCGAAGCCTTCGCGTATGGTAACTGGACAACACCCTTCCTAAGTCCGACTGGTTTAGAGGCTGTCCTTAAGGCACATGGTAGCCACTTCGATCTGCTACTTGGACGCCATACCTACGACCTCTGGGTCGAATACTGGCCCAATGCTGGCAATAGTCCGATAGCCAACGGTATTAATGCTGCAACAAAATACGTGGCAACCCACAGGCCAGACAGCCTTGAATGGGGACCGGTTAAGCACCTGGGAACAGACATCATTGCGGGTATTTGTGCGATCAAGTCAACGGAAGGTCCTGACCTGATCGTATGGGGAAGTTCAACATTGACGTCGGTATTGCTCGATCAGGGATTGGCCGACGAGGTTGTGTTGTTGGTTTACCCGGTATTGCTGGGCCAGGGCAAGCGTTTTTTTTCGGACAGTGTCGATCCATGCTCACTTGCTTTCGTCAGCACGCAGGTTACTCCCACGGGTGTACTAATCAATACCTACCGACCTGCTGGTTCTCTACAATGCTAAGGTATCGGTAAAGCTCAGGCCTGACAAAAACCTTGAATACGGTTTTTGTCAGGCCTGAGCGTAAGTTCCAGGATTTTACAGAGGAAGCTGAAGGTCGTTACGAAGATACATCTACCCTAAAGGGCGAGAGACCACTATGTGATCCTGGAAGAAAGATGTGCCCGATTTCCCCTGTATCCGAATTCGATTACTACCGACATTTAGAGCAATGGCAATATTATATATTCGCTTACCACCATCCGTACCTTCTAGCGGAAAATCAACGGGAGTACCAGAATTAATGATGATAGTCGCCACACCGGCTACCTGGCTATTGGTTTGATAGCGTATGGCTAGATTATAATTGGTGGCTGCCGCTGGAGCATTGGATACGGCGTATAGCAGATAGTCGTTACTGGTGGTATAGGGTCCTCTTAGGTTATCATCAGCGGGTTGGCCGTTATAAGTTCCGGTACCCGTTGCTTCTTCTGCCTGGATCTTCTGACTAAACGGAACACCTCCCCCCGTGCCGGGCTTGACCAACGGAGGTCGTGTGCCAGCCGGAATAATAGCCCCGTTATCCACAACCGTCAGTGTAAAACTCCCGGCGCTGGCAGCCGCTTCGAAAGCTTGCTGACCAGCCGTCGTCAGGGGGTAAATGTCAGTATTTCGAACAGCAGTGGCTTGATAAATTTCGGCTCCATCGCTCGTGCGACGAATGCGAACAATTTGAGTCCCTGTTGGCATAATAAATCTGGCAATAAGATTGTGTTAGAAATAAAACTGAACAGTGTTAAATAAGGCGAGCTTGCTTCCTTGTAGATTCACTTCGATATGTACATTTTCAACAGGATTCAAGATCAGGGTCTCATAGCTGTTTTTACCCCGACTAGGATCGAATACCCATACATCCACCGCATTATCTTTAATCCGATACATAGCATCCGGGCGTCCCCGACGCGCATTGGGCGTGGTCTTATAAGGACCATCAAAGGCAGCTGCATGCTCAAGAATGGTTGTGCCGTCGGTTTTAGGCTCTACCCAAACACCTGTTTCCTTAAATTGATATCGACAATACAGCCAGGGAGTCCCCTCGGTTCGGGCACATTGGGAGTAATAATAAGCAGCTTCGTACCCTGCATCGTGCCAACGACAGGGTTCTACAGGATAGCCATCAGCGGTTACAGGTGCAGGCGTTCCATTCACATTCGGTTGCCATTGCCACCAATCTCCATCCTTCGCCTTTACTTCATTGGGGTTTGTTCCATATTGATCAACTGGTGCCCGTGAATCAAAAATGATATAACCTATTGTTCGACAAAAGCCTACACCGAAGATATTTCCAACCTGCCAGTCATAATCAACCTGAGGATGCCGATCGGTTTTAAGTACACCCAGATTTCCGACTTGACGATGAAAATAGTAACCATTATGCAAGGCTGCATCATCCGAACTAATTCCTTCAATTTTCCCCCAGTCTAAATAAACCAGTTTATCGGGCGCAATTCCTGTTGGCGTTTCATCCATACCTTTAGCCATTACTTCAGCAGCATAAGCCTTATTGTAATAGCGGCTGGCGTAGTCGGGTTGATCCGCATAGTGCTTGATAATGGCACCAACCCCTTTGTTGTAAAGAATGAAAAAATAGCTGCAAGTCTGCCGAGCCGCATCTTTGGAGCTAATCATGTTTTTGAAAAATGGATCGTTAGGGGCTACATTTCCGCCACCAGGTACCTGAAAATTCCAGGGATTCCCGTTGTAGTTTGTCGTCCCCCCATAGGTTCCGAAGTCCCGATACGGTAGTCCAAGTTCATTATATACCGGACTCCGATACTTGCGAAGCCGTGCCTCATAAAATTGCGAGTACTGGCTTGACAATTCAGTCAGACTATATCTTCCTTCCTGAAGTTCGTTTGCATCAAATAAACCACAGGGTACAGAGCCCGCAGCTCGATCAATATCTTCGCGGCTTAGATTTTTCCCACCATACGCATCCGGTTCCGGTCCTGAATAGGGTGGTGCTGATCCAGGAGTCTGTAAATCACTACTATGCGTCCAGTTGATACGGTATTCATTCCGGACGTTGGTATCCATCACAGCCATTGCCCCACCCCTCATATTCGCCACAATACTTTCCGAGGTAATATCGGTACGCTTCCGAACCACGGTAAAAATCCGTTTATCAGGTAATCGCATGGTTGGTGCTTCTTTCATACCCCGCGGCACCCATGGGTCTTGAATTAAAAGCCATGTTGGTTTAGTTACCTGATGAGGAAGCATATTGTAATCCGTCGGCGGATGCTCAGTACCTAAAAAAATCTGTGCATACGCTTTTCGCGCCCAATTATACGGACTGACGGGTGTTGATGAGATGCCGAGCATAATGTATATGCTATCTCCAGGCCTATAATCATAACTATCCGGTAAGCTCGTTACGGCAGGCATTCCACCAATAAAATAAAAGGTCGACTCCCACCCCAAAAGATCAGGACGTTTTGTATTTATAATTCTTGCCTTTCCATTATTCCACTCAACGGCAGGAGTGAATATATCAGGATTGGCAATAATCATTTTTACAGGTATGGTTGTGTCTTCTCTAAAATCTTCATTTAGAACACTAACATACGTTTCGTAGGCACTTGGGCTAAGCGTGAACTCATCATTGGATGCTGTTACGTATGTATCGAATGCCATTGGACGGACGAAAGATTAATGCTAAATAGGTAGCCGTAAGGCTGTAAACATTAATTCTTAGTCAAAAACCAAGCCAAAAACATCAATTTTTAAAGTATTACGAGGAATTCGACCGAATTTGTATACTTATCCCAAGTCTCTTTTCTTTTGTATTCCAGTTGGTTTCCCATAGACGAGATGGCCTGAAGAAATTGCTATCTACTAGAACACAACCAGCCAAAGGGGGTATGTACTATTCTGTTTTATTTTCCTGCGTAAAACAGTATTGAGGAATGAGTCATTAAAATGGCTTGATTATACTGAATGGTTTTACCAGAAAACGTGTTAGACTGTATCCTGCTTGGGCGTCTCAGCCTAACTTATAGTAATAAAATGGTATAATAAGTACATAAATGTCGGAGGGCTTTGAACCCTTGCGGATACGAATATGAGCAAACACGGACGCATTCTGGTCGCCATGAGTGGCGGCATCGATTCTTCGCTGGCAGCGGTTTTACTGCACGAAGAAGGCTATGAGGTCATCGGGATGACCATGAAAACCTGGGATTACGCATCCTCAGGAGGATCTAAAAAAGAAACGGGCTGTTGCAGTCTCGACAGCATCAACGACGCTCGCAATATCGCTGTCAGCCTGGGATTTCCTCACTATATTCTGGACATTCGCGAGGAATTTGGCGATTATGTAATCGATCATTTTACTGGCGAATACCTCGAAGGACGAACGCCAAACCCCTGCGTTTTGTGCAACACGCACATCAAATGGGATGCGCTTCTGCAACGTGCAGATCGACTTGGTTGTGAATCCATTGCGACAGGACACTACGCTCACATTCGGGAAGAAAATTCTGGTACGGCATCCCAACGGTACGTTATCTCAAAAGGCATTGATACGCTGAAAGATCAATCGTATGTCCTCTGGGGTGTTTCGCAGGAAAGTCTGAGCCGGACGAAATTGCCATTGGGGCATCTTCGGAAATCCGAAATTCGCGAAATGGCGAAAGAACGGGGTTTTATTGAATTAGTCACGAAATCGGAATCGTACGAAATCTGCTTTGTACCCGACAATGATTACCGGGGATTTCTGAAACGACGTATGCCCGGTTTGGAAGCTGAAGTCGCTGGAGGAAATTTTGTAATGGAAGGTACGGGTAAAATTCTGGGTAAACACCAAGGTTATCCCTTCTATACCATTGGTCAACGGAAAGGGCTCGGAATGGCATTCGGTCAACCGATGTTCGTGACCGAAATTCGTAAAGACACCAACGAAGTGGTATTAGGTATCGATAAAGATTTGCTACGCGATGGCATGATTGTCAGCAAATTAAATCTGCAAAAATACGATCATATTGCCGGACCGCTCGAAACGGTCACAAAAGTACGCTACAAAGACCCAGGCACACCCGCGACCATTTCGCAATCGGGCGATAAAATTGAGGTACTCTTCCAGGAAGGGGTGTCGGCTATTGCGCCCGGACAAGCTGCGGTTTTCTACGAAGGAGATGATGTAGTCGGCGGAGGATGGATCATGAAAAGCTTCCGTCAATCCGATGCGCAACCCGAAGTAATGGCTGCGTCGATTTAAAAATCAGTTTTCTGGTTTGAGGTTTCAGGTTTAACCTTTCATGTTTATTCATCTATAGAGTTTACACTTATAGAGACATGAAACGTTAAACTTGAAACCTCAATCTGTTTTACATAATCCTGCCTACAGATTTCGTTTTATATTCGTGTTGATAAACCAGCCTAATCATGCCTAAGCTCATCCTGTGTATTTTAGTATCACTTAGTTTATTCACGAATCTTTTTGCCCAAAACCCGGCTCCAATCGCCCCTCCGAAAGGTCATCCAAATCCAAGCGGAGCCGGATGGAAATCGCTGTTTGGGCCTGATCTTTCAGAGGCAACTTTTCCTAAAGGTGTCTGGACATTCGATGACGAAGGCGCTTTAACGGCTTCAGCTGACAAAACCATCTGGACGGCCATCCCTTACGACGATTTTATTCTGGATTTATTCTTTAAAACAGCCGATGGCACCAACAGCGGAGTTGTTGTGCATGCCAGCGATACAACAAATTGGATTCCGAATTCAGTGGAAATTCAGATTGCCGACGATTATGCCAAACAGTGGGCGGATTCGCCTAAAACCTGGCAGTGTGGTGCTTTTTTCGGCCATCAGGCCGCTACGAAACAACAAGTCGTTAAAAAGCCGGGCGAGTGGAATCGCTACACGATTACGTGTCAGGGAAAAATGATTTACATCGTCCTGAACAATCAGTTAGTCAATACCATCGACCTCACGAAATTTACATCGGCCAAAACCAATCCCGATGGTTCGCCAGTGCCCGAATGGCTCAGCAAGCCCCCCGCCGATTTACCGCTTCATGGCTACATTGGTTTACAGGGAAAACATGCTGGTGCGCCTATTTATTTCCGAAATCTGAAGATAAAACCTCTTTAAACGCAACCAATTGCATTTTGCCGAACCCAAAAAGGTTTCATTTGTGTTGCCTACCTGTATGCAAGTCGAACCTCAAACACGTTATAGCAGTACTTTACCAGAACTCCGTTTTTCGCTCAATCTGCTTTACGTAGGGCGTTTTTTGATGGGAATGCGTAAAACTAATCTCTCCGATGATGCGGGTTTGCAGGCATTTGACGAACATATTGAAACCGTAACCGATGAACTGGTTGCTACAGAGTTACTTCACGAAGCAGCCGTACTGGCGGGTGATGTGTTGCCAACTTTACCCTCTGATGAACCTAGTTAATTGATATACCTGGAGCCGTATTTACGGCTCCATTTTTGTTCTTTTTATGTCAAATGCTCCGTTTGCCGCCCTCTTTGACATGGATGGCGTATTGATTGCCAATACCGAATTTCACATTAATGCCTGGCTACAATTTGCTCAGAAACATGGATTTCCTTTAACAAAAGAGCAATATCTGGAACATATTAATGGGCATGTTTCGGCCGATGCGATGGCGTATGTTTTCCAGCGTCCTATTTCGCTTGGCGAACTGATTGTTTTGACTGAAGAAAAAGAAGCTATTTATCGCGAACTATATCGTCCGCATCTCCAGCCTACAGCAGGTTTATTACCATTTTTAGATGCATTGAAAGCGCATCAAATTCCAATGGCAGTCGGCACGTCGGCTCCCGAAAGCAACGTTCGCTTCACACTCGATGGCTTGTCGTTACGTCCTTATTTCAATGCCATCATAGACGCCAGCATGATTCACCGAGGTAAGCCCGATCCGGAAATTTACCTGACAGCCGCTGAATGTGTGGGAGTTAGCCCAGGCCGCTGTGTCGTATTTGAAGATGCTTTGGCAGGCATTGAAGCAGGCCTTAGCGCAGGAATGACAGTCATTGGACTCGCCACAACGCACACCCACGACGAACTTGTCGATACAGGTGTAGCACTTATCATTGACGATTTTACCCAGCTGACGCCGGAAGCTGTCCAGAAACTGATTATATAATTCGCTGCTTAAGGCTTCACTAATCGCTCTTTGACCGCATCGGTCAGCTGGCGGAGAGCCGTTACTTTCTCAGGTGCCAGTTTGGCTTTGTTCAGCCAATTATCAAACAAATCAAAGCTCCAGCCAAACACTTTAGCAGGATGTTTGGCTAAATAATCCGAAAATTGGGTGGTAGCCTGAGCTCCGGTTTGTTCGTTCTGGAGAATAGCCAGACAGGCCGTCAGATATTCTTTCAGTGTCGCGTAGCCATCCCGCATTTGGTTGGCTGGCAAGTTGTTGATGGCCGATTTTGCCCGATCGTACTTACCGGTCAATAGACCAAGTTCAACAACAGTCAGGCGAATTCCCGGCTCGGCATAGGTTAGTTTTTCGTAGAGACTCATGGCTTTACTGAAGCTGGAATCGGCCTCTGCCTGTTTTCCAGTCAAGGCCAGGTATCGCCCTTTTTCGGTGTAAACTATACCACTCAAAGGGCTCATATCAACCAATGGCAAAAAACGCTCGGCCTGGATTATAGCCATAAATGCATCTGCCTGCTTTCCCGTCATATTCAGAATAGCAGCTTTCTGCTGCCAATAAGTGGCTAGATTTCGATTAACAACCTCTGGGTCTGCACCCTTATCCTTACGGAGTTGCGGAGCATATTCAATGGCTTTATTGTAATCAGCTAATGCTTCGGCATATTCTTTCCGGAAAAAGTGCATACTCGCCCGATGTGCGTATGGCAAGGCAAGAATGGTATCCGGCGCATACTCGATGGCTTTTTCGATATCGCTCATCGCTCCCGACCAGTCACGCGTTCTGGCTTTCTGATTAGCCAGTTGTTGATAAGCTGTAGTTACCTTCCGATTGGGTTTACGCAGACTTTCCAAAGGCAATAATCCAGTATTTACAAAAGCAACCCGCAAGGCTTCTTTATCATGAAAACTTTGATTCAGCGCTTCTGGAAGGCGATTATTCCATAACGAAACTGTATTTAGTTTAGGCGCATCCAGTATACCAACGGGTAACTCAGTCAACAGATTTTGGTCCAGCATCAGCATTCCCCAATTGACATCTTTCCAGGATAGATTGGGCAGGTGGCTAATATTGCATTCACTAAGATGCAGTGAGAATAGTCTCTTCAATCGGGCAAGTTTTGTTAATGCATCATCAGCATCGAATTGGGGTTGCCGCTCAATAGTTACATCCCATAAATTAGAACAGTAAATCAGGCTATCGGGAAGTTGTTGTATGCCTCCGGTAGCCCCTTCGACAACCTTTTCTTTCCCTGTGATTCTCAGAACATTCAGTTTCATTAATCGACCGATAGAATTAGGTAATCCTTCCAGTTTATTGCGATCTAACGAAAGGCTCATCAGGCTTTGCCACCGGCCTATGCTATTGGGTAGAGCTATTAGCTCATTATCATTCAGCATAGCCCGTTGTAGTTTGGTTAACGCACCAATGTTGTCTGGCAGAAGGCGGATCTGGGTTCCCATGATCGAGAGTGATTCCAGATTTCGCAGTTCACAAATTGACGGGGGTAATTCGGCAATTGGGTTCGGCTCAATGGCTAGTCGCACCAGCTTCGAGAGGCTTCCAATAGTGGCTGGCAATGTAGTCAGCTCATTAGTACCAATGTTCAAATCTGTCAGGTTATGCAGTTGCCCCAGGCTATTCGGCAGGCTCTTCAGGCGGTTATTGCCTATCGCTAAACTCGTTAGTGAATCCAGTTGACCAATACTATTCGGCAATTCTCGTAACTGGTTATTAATCAGCGACAAATGATGCAACTTATGAAGCCTGCCTAAGTCGTCGGGCAACCGCTCCAACTGGTTGTTTTCCAGACTCAATGTTCGTAACGATGTCAAACGATTCAGAGATCCGGGCAGTTGAGCCAATTTATTTCGGGACACATTCAACGAAGTCAATTGAATCAATTGCCCTATATCATCCGGCAAAGCAGTTAGCTGATTTCCGTTAACATCCAATACTCTCAGTGCACGAATTTGTCTGAGGTTAGGCAATTGTCTAAGTTTATTTCCACCCAGATTGAGATCTTCCAGTTCGGCTAATTGGCTAATCTCCGATGGTAGCGAATCTACTCCACAATAACTGACATCCAGCTTTTTCAGATGGCGCAACGAGCCTAGCGTTGCTGGCAGTCGGTCCAGTTTCAGGTTCGCAATACGTAAGTCCGTTAATAGGCTCAGTTGGCCGAGACAATCTGGAATTTTCATTGGCATTCCCCGTCCCGAAACCCTCAGCGACTGCAAATGAGTCAATGCGCATATGCCCGACAAATCAAACGGTTGATTGATGGTAATTGACAGTCGTTCCAGATTCGATAGATTGATAAAATCGCTGGCATCGACTGTCAGTTCCAGGTTATTATATAGGTAAAGCTCATTCAGGCTCGTTAGTTTGCTCAGATTCAATTTCTGTAACTGCCGGATATTATCTAAGGTCATTACCTTCAAGCCAGTAAGCCCATTGATCGTCTGCTGAAAAGTAGCGGTATCAACCTTTACACCAACGAGCGATAAGTCACGCAATTGTTTTAGATTACTGAACAACGTTGGTTTGACAATCCAGTTTTGACCACTGATCTTCAATTGCTCCAGTTGGCTTAATTTGCTTAAATCAAGTACGGTTGGGTTTGTGGCGATTGAACTAATCTGATCAAGGCTAAGGCTTCTCAACATAGGTAGACTTTCAATTGTCTGCTGCCACTGCCGATAGTCCCCATTAAGTCGAATTTCTGTCAACTTAGGTAATCGCTGAATATGGACAGGTGCGGTTACCAGGCGTCCCGTTTCTGGTTTATTGACTATTGGCAGATACTCAAAAATAGTCAGGCGTTCCAGGGATGGCCAGTTCTGAATAAACTGAAATAGTGAATCCGTTTGCCCAGTTGTTAACCCACTTAAATTCAACTGACGAACCGATTTCAATTGGCTCAAAACTGCCATATTTCCCCCTTGACAAGCCTCTTTAGTGACAACTAAAGCTTCTATCTTTTGCCCCTCTTTTGCCTTTTGAAGCAATTGGTCGAAGTTTTCATATCCGTAGGGATCCGGTTGGGTATAATATGTAGATGGAAGATCCGTAGCCGTTGGCTTATAAATTGGATGCCAGAATGGTTCCGATAAAGGTTTTGAATTGGGTTGAGCGACGCTTTTTGTTGCCCAAATTAGGAGTAGGACAATCACGCCAAACCACCAGGGTTGCCTGTTGAACAGCATATTTTGTGTATTTTTGCAGGTGTGTCTATAATGCTCGGCCGAATATACAACCGTTGATTGAATCGGCAACTCAACCCTAAATTATACCGACTAAATGTCTTTAACTCCCGCCCAGGAAGGCTTTTTCTTTCCCCCTGAATGGCATCCTCACATTGCAACATGGCTAAGTTGGCCACATACTGAAGCTTCCTGGACTAAGGAGCGACAGGAACTGATGTTCCCCGCCTATATCGACTTTATCAAAGCGATTTCAGAAAGCGAGCAGGTCTGTATCAATGCGCATAATGAGGTAGTAATTCAGGCAGCTAAACTGCGGTTACTGGCTGCTGACGCGGATATGAGCCGTATTACTCTACTCCCCCACCCAACCAACGATTCCTGGTGTCGCGATCATGGTCCGGCATTTCTGATCAACCCAGAAAAGGGCGAACGGATGATCGTCAATTGGGGCTATAATGCCTGGGGAGGGAAATATCCACCTTTCGATCGCGATAATCTGATTCCGGTTGAAATTGCGCATTATCGTAAGCTGGATTATGTAACCCCCGGCATCGTTATGGAAGGTGGTTCTGTAGAATTCAACGGAGCCGGAACGGTACTTACCAGTCGAGCCTGTCTGCTCAATCAAAACCGCAATAGTCATCTGACGCAAGTTCAGATTGAAAAATACCTCTGCGATTATTACGGCGTTCAGCAGGTCCTCTGGGTTGAAGAAGGTATTGTTGGGGACGATACTGATGGTCATATCGACGACACCGTCCGTTTTGTGAATGAAGATACGGTGATTGCGGCCTATGAATCCAATTCTGGTGATGCTAACTATCCGTTTCTTCAGGAAATCCATCATGAGCTGAAACAGATGCGGTTACTTAATGGTAAGCAATTGAACATTGTTGAATTGCCAATGCCTGATCCGGTAGAAAGTGATGGACTACGGCTGCCCGCTTCGTACGCGAATTTCCTGATTACCAACGGAGCGGTTATTGTTCCAACGTTCCGATGCGCAAAAGATCAGCAAGCCTTAGATATTATTGGCACCTGTTTTCCTGATCGAAAGATTATTGGTATTGATTCGACCGATATTGTCTGGGGATTAGGGAGTTTCCACTGCCTGAGCCAACAGGAACCGGGATTTATCTGATTAAACTGACCAACTATGATTTTGCTTTATGTAAAGCTGGATGAGAAGCCTTTTGGTTTCAAGTAATCATATAATAAGTCATCTCAAATCAGCAACTGAATAAATCGATAGTATGATTGTAAAGCAGCTAAACAAAATCCTCAAAATCAGTTTAATCAGCGTAATCCTGCTTCAGATAAGCTGCGCTCCTCAGCCTGCGCTTACGGCAGAGCTGGTGCCGCGTTCGCTGAGGGCGGTTAATCTGGAGGAGACGGTAAGTCGTCGGGATGAACTGATGATGGCCTATTCGCTGACCAGCTATGATACTCAAAATAAACCCGTAGCTGTGGTAAACGGGGGTTGGGGCGTCGTTACGGTTCAAAAAGATCAACTTATTAATTTACAGGCAACAGGAAATGAGCAGATTAGTACAGCTAAACCAATCAATCTAGAGTTGCCGAGAAACGGGCGGATTGTTGCATCACTTGTTCTGATCGAGGTCGATGATTATACGCGGGCGAAAGAAACGATGGCGAAAATTCAGAAGATTCATAACATCGTTGCTATTCCGATTGGCATATTACTCACGGTTACAGAAGCATTAACCCCACTGAAATATGTTTCGGCAGGACTGGTTGCGTCGGGCGTTGGGTTGCAATTACTGGACAAACTCGATGACGACGATTTACTGGGCCAAAGCAGTGTGGAACTCAAAGAAGCCGATTTTCGAAAGTCCAAACAAAAACTGGTGCATGTCCCTACGATCTTCACCGGAAAAAATATGAACGATGCGTTCGACTATCGCCTAGAGTATGACGTGCTGTTAAAAACCGTGAAAATCCAGCCAGTTCGCCAATAACCGACCAACGAGAATCGTTCCTTATGCTAGGGCGAATGATTTTGTTAACATATCTGTTTCACTACTACGTCTTTTAGAATTAAGTCTACATTTACTTTTCCGACGCTATGCGCCATTTCACTGGCGGTCTTTTGCTAGCCATTTTTATAACGGCTTGCAAAACAACCGCACCCGTTGTTCAACAAGCCTCTCCCCCGAAACCCGTTATTTTAACCCTGGGGAATAAAAGCTTTACGACTGACGATTTCTTCCAATCGTTCACTAAAAATCAGCTATCTGCCGATTCTGCACAACGCACCGACGTTAAAGAATACTTCGATCTTTATACAAATCTGAAACTAAAAGTACTGGCTGCAGAAGCAGAAGGTCGCGATACAACCGAAGCGTTCCGGGAAGAGATTGCTACTTATCGTAAACAACTGGCGCAGACGTATCTAACGGATAAAGTACAGGTTGAGTCGATGGCAGCGGAAGCGTATCAGCGCATGCAGGAAGATGTCAATGCCTCGCATATTCTGATTGCCGTATCGGAAGATGCGGCTCCTGTCGATACGTTGGCAGCTTACCAGAAAATAGTTTCTCTTCGCAAGCAAGCCGTTTCTGGAACCGATTTCACCCAACTTGCCCGTGAGAACTCCCAAGATGTGTCAACGGCTCAAAATGGTGGTAGCCTTGGCTATGTTACCGCATTTGGCGTTGTTTATCCACTTGAAACAGCGATCTACACAACGCCCGTCAATGGCATTTCTCAGCCGATCCGAACCAGGTACGGCTACCATCTGATCAAAGTAAATAATCGCAGAACTAGTCGTGGCCGCGCCCGGGTGGCGCATATTCTGGTTCGCATGAGTCCCGGTGCTGATGAAAACGGACAGAAAGCCGCTCAGGAACGTATTGATGCAGCCTACGCCCGTTTGCAAAAGGGTGAGTCATTTGATGTAGTTTGCCAGGAAGTATCGGATGATGTAACCTCGAAAACCAAGGGGGGTATTTTGCCCATTTTTGAACCGGGTCGTTGGGTACCGGCCTTTGAAGATGCCGCTTTTTCATTGGTCAAAACAGGCGATTACACGCAACCAGTCCGTACAAATTATGGCTGGCACATTATCAAACTCATCGAACGTAAAGGTCTGGAGCCTTACGAAGCGATGGCTCCGGCGCTACGACAGCGTGTAACAACGGATAGTCGAGCTGAAGTATTACGAAAATTTGCGTTACAGCGTCTGCGAAATGAATACCCTGTTGAGATCGACCAATCGTTGCTCAACAGTTCTTTAGCCAAAGCCGACAGCAGCCTTTTACGGGGCCAATGGAAATTTAAAGAGCCCCTCGATCCAGCCTTGCAAAGCAAGACGATTGTTACAATTGCTCGTCAGCCCTACACGGTAAATCAGTTTTTTGGTTATGTCGCCCAACGGCAACAACCGCCCCGCAATCCGGCCATAGCAGCATCCGCCCCCATAGAGCGTCCAACAGCAGGCTCGCCAACCGTGGCGATGCGTCGCCTATTCGATCGGTTTGTTGGGGACCAACTAATGACAACAGAAGAATCGAATCTGGACAAAAAATCACCTGAGTTCCGGGCCCTGCTGGCCGACATTCGTGATGGTGTGCTACTCTCGCAGGTAATGGAGCAAAACGTGTGGGAACGCTCAATGGTCGATTCTACGGGGCAAAGACGGTATTTTGAACAGAATAAAGCGAAATACACCTTTCCTGAACGAGCCGTAGCAACAATTGTAGTAGCCCAGAATGACTCACTACTAAAACAGGCAATCACCGCGCTCAATAATAAGCTACCCTATCAGCTTCGACGTTCGGCAGCCCCACTAACTTTTGCTAAAAATCAGACAGCCCTAACGCCTGCCCTACGGGAGAGTCTTTTTGATATTATAGTCGTTATGAGCCATAATCCCAGTTATGTTATCGAGGTATCTGGCTCACACGACGCAACAGAAACGGACACCGTATCAGCAGGTCGCATTCGAAACATCGTCACGTATTTACAGAAAAATGGAATTACGCTGAGTCGGATTATGGAGAAGGATTATCAGGGCGCCAGACCGGGGGTTACCAAGGAGGCTCAGCGAAACGTCACCTTTCAATATTTCAGCAACTCTAAAGACGACCTAATTAAAATCATTAATAGCAAGAACCCATCCACCAACGGTGAGCCAGCCATTACCCTCACAGAAGGTATTTATGCCGAAGGAACCAATACCTACATCGATGCCATCGACCAGTGGAAGGTAGGCACAACGACTCAACACAAAAGCGGCAAATCCATTGGCATTATTATCCGCCGGATTGAACCCGCACGGGCCAAAACCTTCGCAGAAGCTCGTGGTACGGTTATCAATGAATATCAGGCCGTTCTTGAAAAACAATGGATAGCACAACTTCGGCAAACCTATCCAGTGAAAGTGAATGAGTCCGAAATTCAAAAGCTAGCGAAGTAATCAAGTTTAAAATTTCTTAAAAAACAGGCCACTTGCGGTTCTGTGCGTATATTTGAGAATATGAAAAAAGTAATCTGCGGTGTGCTCTTTCTTTTGTCGGTCAGTTTTCTGACCGCTCCCTCTTTCGGGCAGGGACAGGGCATTAGCCTGAACAAAATAATCGCGAAAGTCGATAATTACTACGTACTCCGGTCAGACCTCGAAGAGGCTTATCAATCGTATGTAGGTCAGAATCAGACCCCTCCTCAAAAATGTCAATTACTCGAAAGTCTGGTTGTCAATAAAATGATGCTTGCCAAGGCTGATATTGACTCGGTTGTGGTCGATGATAAGATTGTAGACAACGAACTCGACACCCGAATGCAGTACATGGTGCAGCAGTTTGGTTCCGAAAAGAACATCGTTGAAGCGTATGGCAAAAGTCTGGAAATGCTTAAAAGCGAACTTCGGACGCAGGTGAAAGATCAGAAGGTCGTTCAGAAAATGCAGAGCAAAATCACAAACGACGTAAAGCTGACCCCTCGTGAAGTTCGTAAGTTTTTTGATGCGATTCCGAAAGACAGTCTTCCTTATATGCCAGCCGAAGTCGAAGTGGGTCAGATTGTTCGATTTGCCAAACCAACTAAAGAACAGAAAGAGGCACTACGTCAACGGTTGCTTGACCTCAAAAAACGGGTTGAAAACGGCGAAGATTTTGGTAAACTGGCAAAAGAGAACTCCGAAGATGTTAGTTCTGCTGAACGTAATGGAGATCTGGGATTCGCCAAACGGGGTATGATGGTAGCGCCTTTTGAAGGAGCTGCCCTGAAGCTAAAACCGAACGAAATGTCGGATGTGGTTGAATCGGAATTTGGTTTGCACTTGATTCAATTGATTGAAACTCGGGGTACTGAATACCATGCTCGGCATATTCTACTCCGGCCCGACTACAACCGACTGGATCTGACAGGTCCAACGCATTATCTGGATAGCCTGCGCAATCTGATTCAAATTGATTCGCTGAAGTTCGATAAAGCGGCTAAAGAGTATTCCGAAGACAAAGCTACCGCCGACGCAGGTGGTTTGCTCCGTGATCCTCAGTCTGGCGCTTCCCGCTTAGAGATGGATGGCAGTATGGAATATTCCTTGTTCCAAATGCTCGATACGATGCAAGTCGGTTCCATTTCGAAGCCATTGCCCTATCGTACAGAAGATGGTAAAAGTGCGATGCGGATTCTGTACTATAAAAGTAAGATCGTTCCGCACACAGCTGATTACACAAAAGACTTCGAGAAACTACAGAATATAGTCCTTCAGAATAAGAAAAATCGAGCAATTGATGACTGGTTTCGGAAATCCATTGCCGATGTGTATATTACCGTCGACCCTGAGTTCCATAGCTGTCGAATATTCGGCACTACCCAGAATAGTGCTGCTAACACCGGCGGAGGGGGAAATTAAACTAGTGATGAGTGATGAGAGATAAGTGTTGAGTGGGCTGCCGCTAGCAGTTATGACTCATCACTTATCTCCCATCACTCATCGTTCATCACTAATACTTAACCTTTTTTACTGTGCCTTATTCATCAGATGTTGCGGCTGCAGAAGCCCTTACCAATTCCTATCAAAAGCTTAAAAGTGAAATATCTAAAGTCGTAATTGGTCAGGATGAGACCGTTCGGTTGCTGTTAACGGCTATCTTTTGTCAGGGGCACTGTCTGCTGGTTGGGGTACCAGGACTGGCGAAAACACTCCTGATTCAGACCATTGCCAGCGCGCTCGATCTGGATTTTAACCGGATTCAGTTCACACCCGACCTCATGCCATCCGATATTCTTGGCTCCGAAACCCTCGACCAGGAACGAAACTTCAAGTTCATCAAAGGACCTGTTTTCGCCAATATCATTCTGGCTGACGAAATCAACCGGACTCCGCCCAAAACCCAATCAGCCCTGCTCGAAGCCATGCAGGAGTATGCTGTGACCATTGCCGGTCAGAAATACAATCTTGGCCGTCCGTTTTTTGTACTGGCCACCCAAAATCCAATTGAACAGGAAGGAACATACCCGCTTCCAGAAGCACAGTTAGACCGCTTTATGTTCAATATATATCTGGATTATCCATCGTATCAATCGGAGTTAGATATCGTCAAAAACACGACTTCGGATAAGAAATACGACGTTCAACGGGTGATCACAGGTGACGAAATTCGCGAGTTTCAGCATTTGGTACGTCGGGTTCCAGTAGTCGATAATGTCGTTGAATACGCCGTTACGCTTGTTCATAAAACAAGACCCAATACCGATAAGGCAGCTTCAGACGCCAACCAATATTTAGAGTGGGGAGCAGGTCCACGGGCCTCTCAGGCATTAATTCTGGCGGCTAAATGCAATGCGCTGCTGACGGGTAAATACTCACCCGATATTGAGGATGTAAAGGCGGTTGCTCTGCCAATTCTTCGTCACCGTGTCGTTCGCAACTTCAAAGCCGAAGCCGAAGGTATTTCCGTTGAGCAGTTGATCAAACGGCTGTTATAGAACTAAAGTCAATAGTCAGAAGTCGATAGGGGCTGGCGCGAAAATAGTATTCTTGCGCCAGCCCCTATCGACTTCTGACTATTGACTAGTCTTTATTTTCCTTATTTGTTTTTGCTAGGTAATCATTATCACCTTCGTCGCCCATACCTGTCGACTTATCATCGACTCCCGTTGGTTCTACATCTTCCGTTTTTTCACTAACAAGAACGTCAGCTTTTCCATTTGGCTCATCTTTGCCAGGATCATCACTAGATTTCATAACGTGTACTGGTTTGTTGTTTTAACCAAACCGGCGCAGATACGAATAGTTATGAAAAGTTAGCTTTTTAGCCACCATACTGCGCTTTCTACGACAGTAATACCTACTTGCTGATTAGGACGTATATCCGTGTTTCTGGTAAGCAGACGAATAGAAACATAGCGTGATAATTCGACGTCAAGTTCGTAGTGGCTTCCTTTGAAATAGACAGCTTTCACTACCCCTTGAACGCCTGCATCATCCAATGTAACTTGCTCTGGACGCAGGCAAATCAAATCTTCAGAATTTCCAGCAATCGATAGCCCTAAAACGGATAAATGTTTTGCTTTAAAGATATTAACCGGGCCTGTCATGCGTGCGGCATAAGCTGTTGTTGGTTGTCGATACACCGTCTCTGGCGATCCGAATTGAATGAGTTTTCCATCCCGTAAGATTCCCAATGTATCCGCAATAGAGAGTGCATCAGTGGCGTCGTGCGTGACGAACAGGCAGGATGTACTTTCGTGACGAACCAGATCGAACAATAAGTCACGGACAATCAGCCGATTTGGCAAGTCCAGGTGACTGAATGGTTCATCCAGTAATAAAATAGCAGGTTTGTCGGCAATGGCGCGGGCAATGGCGGTACGTTGCTTTTCTCCGCCCGAAACCTGCCGTGGAATTCGATCCTGAACATCGGTCAACCGGCAAAGTTTTAGTAGCTGGTCTACGCGAAAATCACGATACGATTTTTCAAAGAAGCGTAAGGCATACGCGATATTTTCCCGCACCGATACATTTGGCATCAGTTGATACTCCTGATGCACAAGTCGAATAGCCTCATGGCCCGGTATCAGTTTCTCCGAAGGTCCTTCGACATGTTCCCCATTCAACTGAACTTCACCCGAATCGGTATCAATCAAACCGGCTAATAGGTTCAGCAATGTACTCTTTCCCGAACCACTGGCGCCAACAAGTGCCATAATTCGGCCTGGTTCCAACGTAAGAGACACATTCCGAACGGCAACGACATCAGCGTAGACTTTTGTAAGTTTTGTAGCGGTGAGCATAATAAAACCTGTCAGATTTTACTAACCTGACAGGTTTAAAAGGATAGATTAGAAAATATAGTTTGTACTCAGAAACTCCGACTTATGCTCCCGAACAATCTCATTCAGAATGGTTTTGTTCGTACTGGTATCTTTCGTAGCCACTGCGGAACGAATCGAAAATGACCGAAGCGCATCTTCGACAGAAAGCGTTCCTTCCGCAGAATCTTTCCGGCCGGTGAACGGAAACGTATCTGGCCCACGCTGGCATTGGGCATTGATATTTACCCGGCTCACCAAATTGACGAGTGGGTCAATCAGTTCAGCAATCGCATTCGTATCGGTGCCAAAAATACTGGCCTGCATGCCATGATCATCGGTGATCAAATATTGTATAAATTCCTCTTCATCCGTGTAGGGAACAACTGGAATTACCGGGCCAAACTGCTCTTCCCGATATAGCCGCATTCCTTCGTGTACGGGATAAACCACCGCTGGCTGAAATAACGAAGCGACCGTTTCTCCACCACCTTCGTTCACAATCGACGCGCCACCGGCTTCTGCATCAGCTATAATTTCGGCTAAATATTGTGTCTTCGTCGGTTCAGGTAAAGGAGTAATCTGCGCTCCCTGTGTCCACGGCATGCCCGGTTTCAGTTTGTTCACGGCAGCACTAAAACGTTTCAGGAATTCGTCGACAATCGTCTGATGCGCCCAAATGATTTTGATGGCAGTACAGCGTTGTCCATTGAAAGAAAGCGATCCAAGCAGGCACTCACTTACAGCAACATCCAAATCGGCATCAGGTAAGATAATGGCAGCATTTTTAGCATCTAAGCTCATAATCGATCGTAGCCGGTTGAGTTTCGGATGTTGGCGCTGTAATTCGTCGGCCACCCGGCTGGAGCCAATCAACGTCAGTACGTTCACTTTGCCCGATTGCATGACTGGTGGTACAACATTCGCCCCACGGCCATAGAGAGAGTTAACGACTCCTTTCGGAAAGCTGGTTCGGAACGCTTCGAGTAGTGGATAATGAAGCAATGAACCGTGTTTCGGTGTTTTGAACAAGATCGTATTTCCCATCAAAATAGCCGGAATCAGCGTTGTATAGGTCTCGTTGAGCGGGTAGTTAAACGGCCCCATTGCCAGCACAACACCCAGCGGAGATCGCCGAATTTGCCCAATAATTCCTTCTTCCATCCGGAACCGCGACGAGTTCCGATCCATATTTTTGAGCGTATCGATGGTATCGTAAATGTATTTTACCGTCCGGTCGAACTCTTTAGTAGCGTCGGCAATGTTTTTACCAATCTCCCACATGATCAGGTTTACAACAATCTTCTTCTGCTCCAGCATCTTCCCCACGAAGGTCTCCATACAGGCAATTCGATCCGCAACCGCCATTTGCGGCCACTCTCCCCGACCATTATCGTAGGCAGCCACAGCGGCTTTTAATGCTTCAATTGCTTCTTCAGGCCCTGTGACCGGAAAACTACCGACCAGTTGCCGTTGTAATGTACCATTGGCATCAGGAATGCAAACAGGCGAATAAACTTCGGAAACCGGCCCATTCCATTGACGCATTTCCCCATTCAGCAGGTACTCACGCTGGTGGATGGGTTCGATTCGGTAATCGGCGGGAATTTGTGAGGAATCAGCCGGAAAAAGGCTGATCAGATCCGTGGTTGTCAGATTACTCATGATGGTTTTGAAAAAGGTTGTACCCCATAAATAAAGCACACTCAATTGCAGAACTCGTTGGTAGAACCAATAGTTCTTGCTGCAAACCTACATGAATTTACACATCGAATAATAATAGCCTATTAGTTAGTAGTGATAATGAATTGACCGAAAATTCAGTCAATTCATCTATTTATACTCAAGCAACGTAGTCGCTTCTGTTTATCATCAATCAAAATGCTTATGACAACTGGTAAACCAAGCCGATCAACCGTGTATAGGGTGCAAAGTTCTGTTTTCCGACATAGGCTCCATTCGTTTCCGTTACGCGACCTGAAAACAGGAAAGGCGTTTCCGGGTAGTTTTTAAGTGATTGATTGGAGCGTATTCGGTTCAGGGGATTTGGGGTATCGTCAAGGTCCAGTCTACATATAAACTGTTTTGCGTATCAATTGCCCACTCAACCTGGCTTCCTGAAGGTAAAGGGCGTTGGCGACTATTGGCAAGGTCGAGATTTGCCTGCTTACTTTCATCAGCCCGAATATATGGTATCCCGCGATTGTCGAGTGTTGTTAATATATCTTTAAAAGGAATATCAAACCATTCAAACGTTTTTGCTTTCGCTTGATCTACCGGAATCATGCAGTGCAGATGCGGATTGCTCAACTTGGCAAGACCACGAGTATTAGGCGTAGCATTCTGACTGCCGTGGTGCCCCATTTTGTACAGAATGGTGTTGGCCATCAGTTCCTCCACGGTTACGGTACGCGTCCGTCGACTGGCAGGATCGGGCAAGGTCCAGGTGTATTGTCGCTGACCAGGCCGTTTCGTCTGATCGGTATCCCAATCTTTCCAGACCCCAAATTCAGCATCGCCCGAAAAGAAAAGAACTTCATTTGTCTGTTCAATTTCAAAGGCAAGCACCAGACTGGTATTGTTCACACCCGTATTGAGTTTAATAGCCAAATCGTCGGCACTACCCAGATAATCGTCGTCAATCTGGCGCCAGCTGTCTTTTTCATTAAAATAGTTCTGAAACGCGTTTGTTGTTGTAAGCTGGGCAAACGATTCGTTGATTTTTCGACTGGCCGATGTCGGATTTTCGATTACGTTCAGATCGGCATCGGGCGGCAACCGTTTTGCTTTACAATCGATAGGCACCACAAATTCTTCATCAAAAGGCGCTTTCTGCACGTAATACCAGAAATCCTTTTTTACCATACTGTCCGCGTTGGGAAACTCACTTTGGTCGAAACTAAAGTCTGCCGTCGATGCATCGGCCCGCAGGGAATGCTGCCAGTTCTCGGGTTCGCCCGCCCGAATGATGGTCAGGTCGCGGGGAGGGCCTAACACAAAAATCTTTAACCCCGGAAAGATGGTCGGGCTGGGCTGGCTGGTTAATCCCTGACCGATCACATGCCCCGAAAATACCTTTTCGGCTGGATCGGTATAGCCCGGCCGTAAATAGCGGATGTTGGATTCGCCCACCTTCTCTATCAGCATCTTATAGCTTTCGTGCAGTGTAAAATCCAACTTATTATCATCATCTTCGGCAGCAGCAAATTCAAAACCCGCCAACAGATTCAGCCGATGGGCCAGATTGCTGGCTACATTCATTTTTTGTTCGATCGCTTTTCGCTGCCCTGTCTGAGTAGGATCCTGAACCTGATTTAACCGGTTAAGCTGGTCCGCAAAATGAACAACTCCCTGGCGTACCTGCTGAAGGGATTTCTGAACAGCTTCACGGGTTTTCTTTTTGTGTTTGCGCCAGGCTTTTGCCATTTCATCGGTAGGGTCTTCTGTCCAGGCAAACCATACCTGGTCAATATCCAGACCATCCAGTTCAGCCTGCGCCTGTTTAAGTCCCGATATATGATCCTGATGTTCGTGCGTAATAGCCAGTACGTCAACATACGGCCTGCCGTTCCGCACGAATCCTTCCTGAATGAGATAGTCTTTCAGATGCCGGGCAATTTCCTGCATACGTGCCGCTTTACCAGCGCGGGCCCCAAAGTCGATCCAGAGGTTTTTGGGCTTCTCAAGGGGGTCATCATACCGGAATGTCAGCAGAAAACAGTCGCCGAAACCCGTGAAGTACATACGTATAGAGATTGATGATAATCGGGTCATGGGATAGAAAGGTTTATGGGTGGCGGTGTAGTAAAGCGAAAGGTTCAATCAACTCATCGTTGTCGGGCCAGGTCGATAGGGCGAAAGGAGATTCGCCTTCCGTTACCTCGGTACTATAGCGACGCAGTAGCTCATCAGCTAGTCGCTTGGCTGAAATTTCGTTTCTGAATCGACGTAAAACACCTTTGTGAACAAATCGAACAACTTCCTGATCAACATCGATTATCAACGTACTGCCCCCTTTGAATTCATAGATTCGGCCATCCGTAAGTTTCACCTGGCATCGCTGCATGATGGTGATAATGACCTGATTGAGTACATTATAATCAGGCCCGACACGTTGCGCCCGGTTGAGCGAGTGGATTTCGAAACTGGGCTTTCCGGTTGGCAATATGTTTCCATCGGCATCTTCGAGGCTATCCATAAAAATCCGGTCAACGGCAATACCAAGCGTGGAGTCGGTCGTTCGATCGAATAGGGCCTGGTTGATTTCAATCTTACTTTTTTGGCAAAACTCCTGATAGCGTCCTGGATTATTCACCAGCATAATACCGGTTAAATCCTGAATAGCCTGTTTGGTACTTTCGTCAAATCGGGCAATTATTCCATGCGCCCGGATTTTATCTTTTAGTGCCTTGTTGAATAGTGCTTCCCGATCTTTAAGCTTGCAGGAAGTTTCGTTATAATAGTTTCGGGCGAGTTCGATCAATTTAGGAAACGCTGATTGCTGACCGAATGGGAGGTCAATAAGTTCAGCCAGGTTTTCCGGTGAAAAAGACGGGTAAGACAGGTTTTCGACCGATAGCGTCCGGATGCCGATCGGATAAATACCCCAGCGCTTGAACGATTCGATCAACGCAACCCGATACCCAAGCGGATCGTTGGGAACGATATCGACATCGGCTGTAATCATGGCTCGGAGAAGTTCACCGAATGTAGTGCCAACCGGAGGGCAGTAATCTAAAGCCCTGATACAGAGAGAAAGAAATTGTTTAGCTGTACGAGAAGCCTCGCTAGCAAGCCGCCTGACTAAATCCGGGTGGATTTCACCATCGGGTAAAATACCCCGACCATCGGTAGCAATTCGATATAGGTCGGCGGTTCGGCGGTTGTAGATATTGATGAACGCATCAAATATGGCAGCGACCAGAATACTACCCCGTCGGTGAGGTTCCTTGGCCTGGGCCAACTCATTGGGGTCGGGCTGAATCGGTTTCCCATCTTTAGTCCGGCCAATGGCTTCCCGAAGTGCATTATACTGGCCAATTGCCAGCCCAAATTGTTGTGCCAATTGTGACAACCATTGTTGTTCTCCCAGATTTCCACGGGTACGAGCAATCTGACTTTCCAGAATTTCGGGAAAGGTAAAATGCTGGAACAGAGCAACTATATCAGAAAACGCTTCGTGGAGGGCAAGCGTATCCTCATGTACAGGTAAAACGTATCGCTTATAAATACCGTCGATCAGGGCGTGAGTAACTTCATGCGTGATGATGTCGTGAGAAAGGCACGAAAACACCAGACTGCCTGGCATTAGTAAACTACTGTCGCTGGGTCGGGCTGAAAAATAGCCAAACAAAACCGCCTTCTTTTGTGAACTGTAATAAGCGTTTGCGTCCCGAAAAGCGTGAGGATACAAACGTAGCTGCTTCACAAATTTTTCGCGCTGCTTGTTCGAAACGTCGTACTCGGTCGAAGACCATTGAACGGGTCGGCCTAAGGCTTTCTCGAAGTTCTGAATCGTAAGCATTGCTACGGCATACACCATCTGCTGATGGAACTGCGGATTACTTTCCGAGGGAGGAAGACCGTCCTGTGCCAATAACTTGGCATCGTCCAGATCAACAGGGGGATACATGGCACTACTGGCCGGGTCAATATCAATTACTTCGATGTATTCGCCAATAGGTCCTGGTTGAAGTGTGGGCTCCCAGCGGATTGGGTAGACAACTGTATTGATTCCAAACGCATCAAGCCGGTTGGCGAAACTAGGATCGAAGGCATACCCACGCAATCGGCGGTAAGGTGGATGCAACGACGGATCGGTAATGTTCATACCCGGCGACTTAGTTCCGGTCGTTTGATACGATTTGTCGATGTACATGGTTTGGGTTGGGTTTAGAACAATAAATGGGTGGTAAGAATTTATTTAGCAGCAAGAGCATTTGCCCGCCCAATAAGCTGAGCTACCGTACAGTTTTTATCCTCAAGATCGGACAGCAGACCCGGATGAAGCCGAAAGCCTAAACCACCCTTCTGATAAGCTTCCCAGATAAGCGTTGCCCGTCGAAGCAATTCTTTTCCTGCTTCGCCACTGGGTGGACGTCTTTCGAACTGGCGGAGTAGTCGATAGCACAGCGTTAATTCGGCGCTGGCGATGATGGGATTCATACGGCGTTTATCCTCCAGCCACCAAAGTGTTGTGCTCATTTCGCTGGCTGTCAGAACCGTTTCATAGACGGGCAATAATTGACGGCGAACAGATGAAGCAGGCGTCCGGTCACTAATTGGACTGTTATATTCGCGAACAATACCACCAATAATGCTGGGTATTACAACGATTTCCGACGAAAGGCCGTTGTCTTTACCAAAAACTAAACCATAATCTAAGCTACGCACTCGACGCAGAAAAACGCTTAATAACAAGGTGCCGACGCTCGACAGCCGAATACGTAGCAGGTAGATGAGTTGTTTGGGGGATAATCCCAGAAATGCGGGGGAAGCCAGCCGGTATGTCTCCAGACCAAGCAATTTACTATAGCCAATTAGTTTGTTCCACCCCCATCGAATCCCTAGCGTCAGTAGGATGCCAACCGCCGATAGTCCCGTCAGCAAGCCCGCTCCAAAACTACCACTACCTCGATAGCCTCGTTGTGAAATCGCCAGCACGAATACAGCTACCAATACCCATTGTGCTATCGTCAGAAACTTCCCCAAAGTACCGATTGAGGAGCTATCCCCACGGGTTGGGCCCGGCTTAGGCGTTTCATAAAGATCTTTCCCTGCACTGTCCACGTCAGCAATCAACAGTAACGATGACGCGCCCAGCAAAGCCTGTTCCTGTGGTGTATTCTGCGTAAAGGCTGTTGTTTTTCGGTATTCGCGATTACGTCGATTCGCCGTCAGTAAACTCTCAATTCCCTGATTATCATACACCCCACCATCAACCAGTGCCACTCGATCTTTTCCGATTGGTTTGTTATCAGCATCCAGCAAAACGGGCTGAATAGCGTCAGACGGAAAAAAGTCATCGGGCATCACCAGCGGTTCAAATCCAGCAGGAAAGCAGGAAGAAGCGGCAACAGTATCGGCGATTCGTAGTTCCTGCGCCAATTCGTTACGAATACGAACATTGTTGTTGCCAACGAAAAAACTGGTGCGAACCTCACCTTTCGCATCTGTCGTTGTTTCGGGCAAAAAGGCAGCGTGCTGAAACCGAAACGTAAGCCCAGAATACAGTTCCGTAGCACCAAAAATAATGCTTTGCAGGTGAAACGGTTTGGCAGGATCGGGATCAGCTTTCCAGAACTCGCCAAATTTGATATGCTCATACAGATCGCGATCGTAAATGTCGGCAAATGCCTGAATAAGCTTAAAATTGGTTTTATCCTTACCAATACTTTGCTCCCACTGCTTCAGCGCTTCAGGTAGTAACTTATCTTCTTGAAGCAGGTTGTAAAATTTCGTATAAATGGTTTCGAATGACCTTCCCCGTTTACGCCAGAGCGCATAGTAAGCTCCCGTAATGGTCCCTCCCGATGCCGTAGAAAGCATATGTACATTGTCGAGCAAGCCAAGAAGATATAAGGCGTTCAACGTGCCAAGGCTATAAGCAGATGCCCGAAATCCTCCCCCAGACAGGCACAGAGCAATTCGTTGAAAGGCGTAATCGGGCGTACCCAATGGTACAGAAGTCGGCTTGGAAGGTTGCTCCGTCATTGACATAGGAAGGAAAGGCTGGATTATCGAAAGATACGTGTCTTCCGACTGCCTCACAACGAGTTAAACACCCTATTGAGCAAGCGGTCGATGCTGTTGGATTACATCAAAATTGTATGAATATGGCCAGTAAAAAAAAATAGCCACAGCAGTTGCCGTGACTATTTTTAAAACCTGGCTATTAGTAGATTACTCCCTCAAACTCTTAATATAGGCAATGCTTTTTGGCATCTGTTCGTATTCTTTATTGCTCTCATCTTCAATGTAATAGTGTTTGATTCCCGCTTTTTTCGCTAAACGCAGAATTTCGGGAATATTCACCTGCCCTTCGCCGAGGGGAACATCATTTTCAGGAGGAGTGCCGCCCGTCAGATCGCCTTTAATGCCTTTTTTCAGATCTTTCAAGTGCATCAGTTTATAACGGCTACCGTATTTTTTCAATAATGCAACTGGGTCTGCTCCACCATGTTGCGTCCACAAGATATCCATCTCGAAGGATACATAGTCGGGGTTGGTATTCTTGACAATGTAGTCATATAATGTACCATCTTCATACGGATGGAATTCGTAACCGTGGTTGTGATAGCAGAACGTTATTCCGTTGTCTTTCATCGTTTTGCCGATCCGGTTAAAATCGTCAACGGCTTTTTTAGCATTGTCGAGATTGAACTTCCCTTTTTCGTGCGGGATCCAGGCACACATAATATAGGAAGCCCCCAGCGCCTTAGCCTTATTAATGGCGTCCATAGGATCTTTCGCTAGTTGGTCGTAACCACCGCCAGTCGCCGAAATGGTAATTCCACGTTCATTGCATAATTTTTTAAACTCAGCTTCGGTTAATCCTTTGGGAGCCCCCCCTTCCATATCACTGATTCCCAGCGCTTTAATTGTATCCAGAGTCGCAATTACATTCTTAGGAAAGCTGTTTCGGTACGTATACGACTCAACCCCAATTGGGAAGGTATAGAGTGGCTTACCTTTCTGAGCAAAGCTGTCGGATACGCCAAGCACTGAAATCGTTACGAGGCCCAACGTAAGCAGGTGTTTTTTCATGGTTATTGTTAGTGATTACCAGTAGACGCAAAACTTGTTCTATAAGATCGGGGCAACCTTGTTTTTACTTAGCGACCCAGTGAGAAATCGAGGAATGTGTTGACATCCGAATCACCTGCGAGTAGATTGGCTCGTGGCCATTCTCTTTCTTTTATGGAACGAAGGACATTTATTCAGCGCACCAGCTTAGCCGCAGTGGCCCTGAGTACAACGGTAACTGATGTATCGGCAATAGCGCAACCACCAACTGTAGCCAAAAACAAGCTGCCAAAGTGGAAAGGCTTTAACCTGCTGGATTTCTTCTCGCCCGATCCGGCCGACAGTCGCCCAGCGACTCAGGAAGATTATCTAAAATGGATGCAGGACTGGGGATTTGATTTCGTTCGAATTCCGATGGCGTATCCGTCGTACCTCAAGTTTGATCGTAGCCGACATATTACTCCTGACGAGGTTTATCAGATTGACCAGCAAGCTGTTGATCGAATTGACCGGCTGGTGACGATGGCGCATAAACACAACCTGCATGTTAGTCTGAATTTGCATCGGGCACCGGGCTATTGCGTAAATGCCGGATTTCACGAACCTTATAACCTCTGGACCGACCAGGCTGCTCTGGATGCCTTTTGCTTCCACTGGAATATGTGGGCTAAACGATACAAAAATGTCTCGTCGCAGAAAATCAGCTTCGATCTGTTAAACGAGCCGAGTATGCGGGCCGATATGAACGACCAGCATTCGAAACATGGTACAGTGCCGGGTGAGGTGTATCGAAAAGTAGCGAAAGCAGCCTTCGACGCCATACGGAAGGAAAATTCTAAACATTTGATTATTGCTGATGGCAACAATACAGGCAGTTCGGTTATCCCCGAATTGGTCGATCTCGATATTGCTCAGAGTTGCCGGGGCTATAATCCCGGTATCATTTCTCACTACAAAGCGCCCTGGGCAAACAAAGATCCGGATCATTTACCCGAACCTAAATGGCCGGGGCAAGTGGGTGATAAATACCTGAGTCGGGATATGCTCGACAAATTTTACCAACCCTGGATAGATTTGGTCAATAAAGGCGTAGGCGTGCATTGTGGAGAGTGCGGTTGCTGGAATAAAACGCCCCATAACGTATTTCTAGCCTGGTTTAGTGATGTGCTTGATATTCTATCGAGCAACGGAATCGGCTTTGCTCTATGGGAGTTTGTCGGGTCGTTCGGTATTCTGGATTCGGGCCGCACCGATGTAGCCTACGAAGATTGGCACGGCCACAAACTCGACCGCAAACTGCTGGATTTGATTCGGAAAGTTTAATAAAAAGCGTCCCAATCAACATCAAGACGCATTTTATAATAACTGCAATCGTCAGAAATTACACTAACTCCACTATTGGCTGTTTTGTGCGTTTGGTATGCCGGTTTAATCGCCGATTGGTTAATGCAGTATCCTGACTTGCGCTATCCAAGGCTACGGCTGTAGCCCGATCTGCCAAAGTCAGAGGTTGTGCCTCAAAGGTCATTTCCTGGCGCAGATAATCGGTCGTTTGCTTGTACCTGGCAGCTTCTTCTACTAATTCAATGGTTAGTTGCCGGGCGTATAATTCATCACTCGAAGCGTCTAGCAACTGCGCAAACTCATTGGCAAAATCACTATAGGGATACGGTTGATTTCCCTTATCAACAGAAAGCTGTACCTGCCGGTACGACTGCGATACAAAATATTGAATTTGATTAATGTGACTCATAACTATAAATATCTGTGTTTGTTGTGACAGCAATTTTAGAAGAATGTTACAATTAATAACAAGTTTTTTCTATTACTATTTTTATAGTTTTCTTTTTTAATAGTAGCATAACAGAGTCAGTGAAACTAAAATTGGAATTTCTATAGCGATTAGCCGTATTTTTTGTAGAATTAATCGTCATTTGGCGAATTGTAAAGCTATACTCCTACCCTACCTTATTTTAATGCCTTTACTGATTACACTCGCTGGTATTCTGGCGTTGATCGCGCTGATTTCAATTGCCCGACTGCATGCCTTTCTTTCCTTTTTAGCCGTTTCGATGGGTGTTGGTTTGGCGCTCGGTCTAAAGCCACTGGCTATTGTTGAAGCCATTCAAAAGGGAATTGGTGGCACACTGGCGTCGATTACAGCCATTATTGCTCTTGGGGCCATGCTTGGCAAATTAGTCGCTCAAAGCGGTGCCGCTCAGCGTATTGCGATCAATATGATGGAATTAGTCGGCACTCGACATGCGCGCTGGGCTTTTATGATCACCGGGTTTATTGTCGGACTCCCGCTCTTTTACTCCGTTGGATTCATGTTGTTGGCTCCATTGGTCATTACAGTAGCGTATCGGTATAAGTTGCCAGCCTTGTATATCGGTTTACCCATGCTGGCGTCGTTATCGGTCACGCAGGGGTATTTGCCACCTCATCCGGCACCGTTGGCTATACTGAAGCAATTCAACGCCAATATGGGACTTACCCTTTTTTATGGCGTTATAGTTTCCATTCCGGCTATCCTGATTTCCGGTGCCCTTTTCGGATCGACGTTGAAACGATACACCACATTACCCAATGCCGCCTTTGTTGCGCCCGATCTACAGGAGGACCAAATGCCATCGACTCGTGTAAGTTTCCTGACGGTATTACTCCCCATTCTATTAATTGGCCTAAGCACGTTAATAAGCCCCTTTTTACTAGCGGATTCAATCAGTCAGCAAGTTGTACTCTTTATCGGCGAGCCGGTCGTGAGTATGTTTATCGCCGTTCTGGTTGCCTTGTTTACGCTGGGAATCTGGCGAGGTAAAACAATGGCGGAAGTGACAACGTTATTGGGCGATGCCGTTAAAGATGTAGCCATGTTATTCCTGATTTTTGGCGGAGCGGGTGCTTTAAAACAAGTGCTGACCGATGGTGGTGTTAACCAGGCTATTGCCGATATGATGCAGCATTCCTCGGTTCATCCTTATATCCTGGCTTGGGGCATGGCCGCTCTCATCCGCGTATCGGTTGGGTCATCGACAGTATCGGGCATTACTACAGCTGGCTTCGTTACTCCGTTGTTAGCTTCTACAGGTGTTGAGCCGAATTTGATGGTCTTAAGCATCGGTGCTGGAAGCATGATGTTCTCTCACGTCAACGATACGGGTTTCTGGCTGTTTCGGGAGTATTTCCAACTCTCCATGGCCGACACGCTCAAAACCTGGTCGGTTATGGAAACGCTCGTGTCTGTATCAGGTTTAGCGGGTGTAATGGTGTTGAGTTGGTTTTTACAGTAGGTTAAGTCGAATTCTACATTTAACGATACAGCCACCAATCAATCTTTGTAACATGATTCGGCTTTGTATCAGCCCTCTTGTAGTCCTTCTCTGGCTATCCATCGGTTCAGTCTACGGACAATCGACGGGGAAAGGTGACCGTATTAGCGGGCCTAATTTTGCCACACGCAGTCCAATTTTAGGGAAGCACGGGATGGTGGCTACCAGTCATCCGCTCGCTACACAAATTGGGTTAGATATTCTGAAACAGGGAGGAACAGCCATCGATGCGGCTATTGCAGCCAATGCCGCACTCGGGTTTGTCGAGCCGAATAATGGTGGTATTGGTGGTGATTTATTCGCGATTGTCTGGTCGGCGAAGGATCGAAAGCTCTATGGTCTGAACGCCAGCGGACGCTCACCCAAAAATCTGACATATAGTACCTTAAAACAGACTTTAGGAAACCAGAAACAACTTCCGCTCTATGGTCCTCTCTCGGTTTCGGTGCCTGGTGCCGTCGATGGTTGGTTTCAGTTGCATAAGCGTTTTGGTAAATTACCCATGCGCAACCTACTTGCTCCCAGCATCCGATATGCTCGCGAAGGTGTTCCGGTCCCGCAGGTGATAGCGTATTCCTGGCAGGTAGCCGCGAATCGATTAGCTGCCAATGAAGCCATTATTAAAGAGTTCGCTAATTTCCGAAAAACATTCTTAATCAATGGAAGAGCGCCTGTCGAGGGGCAGGTTTTCCGTAATCCAGATCTGGCCGCTACGTACGAGAAAATTGCAACGGGCGGTCGGAATGCATTCTACAAAGGGACTATTTCCAATGTCATTGACAACTATGCGCGTCGGGCCGGTTTGTACCTTCGCAAAGCGGATCTGGCAGCGCACCAAAGTACCTGGATTGAGCCCGTTTCGACCAACTATCGGGGTTATGAGGTCTATGAATTACCCCCAAACGGACAGGGAATTTCTGTCCTGGAAATGTTAAATATTGTAGAAGGCTACGATCTAAAAAAATTAGGTCATAACAGTGCTGATTACTTGCATCTATTGGTTGAAGCGAAAAAACTAGCCTTTGAAGACCGCGCCAAATATTATGCAGATCCTGATTTTGCCAAAGCTTCGATCAAATGGCTTCTGACAAAAGAATACGCTGCCCAACGTCGAAAACTCATCGATCCGAAAAAAGCGTCTGAACATTTGGACGCAGGTGATCCAGCCCTCCGCGCTGGCGACACGGTCTACCTAACCGTGTCTGACTATCAGGGAAATATGGTTTCTCTCATTCAGAGTAATATGCTGGAGTTTGGCAGTGGAATGGTACCTGATGGGCTGGGATTTGTGTTTCATAATCGCGGAACCAGCTTTACTATGCAACCCGATCATGCGAATGCATATGCGCCGGGGAAACGACCTTTTAATACGATTATTCCTGGTTTTGTCACGAAAAATGGCGAGCCGTTTTTGAGTTTTGGTGTTATGGGCGGGGCTATGCAGCCACAGGGCCATTTGCAGGTCTTATGCAACATCATTGACTTTGGCATGAACGTACAGGAAGCAGGTGATGCGGCTCGGTTTGCGCATTCGGGCAGCAGCGAACCCATCGGAACTGTCATGACCGACGGAGGCCGATTAGCACTTGAAAGCGGCATTTCTCCACTGGTGCGAGCAGAATTGGAAAGTCGGGGACATCATCTGGCACCGACTGATTTCTTTGGTGGGTATCAAGCTATTCAATGGGATGCCATCAATCGGATTTACTGGGGGGCCACCGAAATGCGGAAAGACGGTCAGGCTGCTGGTTATTAGCCGCTAAGTCTGTATACTTGAATTCAATCTGATTCTGATAAGCATACATGGCGAAGAAACCTGCACCTACAGAAACACCTGCTAAGCCTGTCTCAACCTTTGGTAAGCTCTATCAACTTGTTCGCGAACGCTGGCCGGAGTATGTCATTGAAGTTGTCGTCATCATTTTCAGTATTACCATTTCATTTGCGTTTGATGAGTGGAAAGATGATCGACACAAACAGGAACAGGAACAAACTTATCTGAAAGGACTTTACAGCGACATTCAAACAGATACCAGCCAGTTAAAGGAAGTGATGACCGAAACAAAGCAGGTGATTGAAAAGGCGACGTATCTGTCCCGTCTCGATCCGAAGTCGCCTGCAGCCGATTACAATCAGTTTGTCACCAGTCTACGCTTTGTTTTCAAACGGCCTCGTTTTATTTCCGAAGATGCGACCTTCGCCGACCTGAAAAGCACAGGCAATATGCAGGTAATCAGTAGCTTTCCACTAAAAAAATCTATATTCGATTATTACAAACAGTACGAAGCTATCGTACAGGTTGAAACAGCCGAGCTGGAAACGACAAATACAGTGATAGCTCCTAATCTGCTTCGGGATATTCGTCTGGCCGGAAGCAGCAATTTAGCGTCAACAGCCAATTGGCCCACTGTTGTCAGTTCGGCTGAATTTCAGAATTCCATGTTAATTCGACAGGCTACCCGCCAGGAATTATTAGACGATTATCAGCAATTACTCAAGCTCGGAAACAAAATTCTGGCGTCGATCAAACCTAAACTCAAATAGATTTTTTGCTGCTCCCTGCGGTTCCATGTTTCTTTGAAGAGTGAGAATTTACCACAACATCTGTAGAGAAACATTACCAAACAGAACATCCTCAATAGCTATATTCCTGATAATCAGCAGATGGCATACATTTGGTGGTTATTTTACAGGAAATGAATAGTTTACATCAAATTACTCTATGTTATGGCTTCCTTAACAGATAGAATAACCAGTTTTTTCAGTGGTAGTGACACCACAGCCGATGAAGGATTACGTGACCTCTTTATCAGTGAGTTAAAGAGTGTGTATTATGTAGAAAGGCGAGCCATCGCTGCCCTGGGTGATCAGGCTGAGGCTAGTACAACGGATGAGGTGGGCCAGGCTTTTCTAGACCATCAGGAAGAAAGTCGGAATCAGTTGGAGCGGCTAGAGGAGATTTTCAAAATTATTGGCATGCGGACCGACGAGATCCATTCCGATGCCATTGATGGACTTATTTCTGATGCCAAACGAGTTATTTCAGATACCGAACCGGGGTCACTCACTCGCGACGCCGGATTGATAATTGCTGCTCAGAAGATTGAGCATTATGAAATTGCAATTTATGGCTCCCTGTTGACCTTGGCTTATGTACTGGATTTTACCCAGTCGGCAGAATTGTTGGAAAAGACGCTGGAGGAGGAAAAAGAAACGGACAGGAAGCTAAGTGTTCTGGCGCAGGCTTTTGTCAATAGACGGTCAAAAGAAGAGGAAGACAACCATCCTGGAAGTCATCACGTCAGCCGCCATCCGACGTTTGATACTGATGCCAACGTTACCTTGGGTGGTCCATTAGGTGTCTAGACTATATTCCTCACTTACAATATGCCTGTCGAGAACGAGCGTTCCGACAGGCATATTTTTTTAGTAGCAGGCTTTTTTGTGCATACGCAATAAATCCGTTAGAGTAATTGTGGTAACTCGAGGGAAAGCCAGATCTTTCAAAACGTTGAAATGACGGTCATTTGTAATCAAGTAATTCGCTCCGGCAACGATAGCTACATCTACAAAATTTTAACTAAACTTTCAAGCCGAGCCATTTACCATTCTTCCCAATCTCGCTGTGGACTGACTTATTTTTTAGTAGTTTGCGCGAATACGTTATCAACGCTAACAAACTATTTGCCAATCTATCATCTGCCAGAGACTATGAGAGGTTTCGTTTTAACCGTTTTTATAACGGTGAGCATCACTACTATACAAGCCCAGAATTTATACATGCCGCGCAATATAAAACAGGCATACAAAAAAGGAACTCGGTCGATGGATGGCAAGCCGGGCAAAAATTACTGGCAGAATAGTGCTCGCTACAGCATGACGATTACCGCTTCACCACCCAATCGTACGATTAAAGGATCGGAAGAAATTACCTATATCAATAATAGTCCCGATACGCTTACCACTCTCGTATTCAAGCTATTTCTAAACAGTCATAAACCGGGTGCAATCCGTCAAACGCCAGTCTCCGCCGATTACATGACGAATGGAATTCAGATTGATCGATATGCCGAGAACGGTGCCGATAAAGTCTGGCGCGATGGGGGTCCGTTAACCAATAAGCAGGTTCTGTTAACAAGACCACTCATGCCGCACGATTCCGTAAAGCTCTCGTTTGATTGGCATTACGACATTTCCAGAGAAAGTAATCGCGAAGGGATGTTAGATTCTACGACTTTTTTTCTGGCTTACTTTTATCCACGGGTAGCTGTTTTCGACGATTATTATGGCTGGGATCGGACCAATTTTACGGAAGCGCAGGAGTTTTATAATGACTTCAACGATTACACAATTACAGTCAACGTTCCGAAAGATTACATAGTCTGGTCGACAGGCGATTTGTTAAATGCCAGTGAGGTGCTACAGCCCACTTTTGCCAAACGGCTGAGCGAATCCATGACTACCGATTCGGTAATTCATGTAGCCACTCAATCTGATATAAATGCCAGAAACGTAACCGCCCAGCAGCCCGTGAACAGCTGGAAATGGAAAGCTAATTACGTGCCTGATATAACGCTATGTATCAGTAACCGCTATGTGTGGGACGCATCGAGTGTGGTGGTTGATAAGAAGACAAACCGGCGCTCCAGCGTTCAGGCAGCTTTTCTGGACAATGCCGCTGATTTTCACCAGATGGTTCGTTTCGGACGCCATTCGCTTTACTGGTTTTCCAATAATCTGCCGGGCATCCCCTACCCGTACCCAAAAACGACTATTGTTCAGGGGTTTGCGGATATGGAATATCCGATGATGGTGAATGACAGCAGTACGCCCGATTTAAATTTTTCGCGGTTTGTCGTCGAGCACGAGATTGCCCATACGTGGTTCCCGTTTTACATGGGCATCAACGAAACACGCTACGGATTTATGGACGAAGGCTGGGCAACTACGTTTGAATACCTGATTGGCCAGGTCGATTTAGGGTATGAGAAGGCTACGCAAAATTTCAAGCAATTTCGGGTTACCAACTGGATTAACGATCCATCAGCCGATCAGGATTTGCCTATTATTACCCCTGCTGAATTACTGAGTGGTGCTGCTTTAGGGAACAATGAATATGGGAAAGCAGCACTGGGATATTTGGCGTTGAAAGATTTGCTGGGCGAAGCCGGATTTAAAAAGAGCTTGCATGAATTTATGAATCGCTGGCATGGCAAGCACCCTACGCCCTGGGATATGTTTTTCAGCTTCAACAGCGGATCAGGAAAAGATCTGAATTGGTTCTGGAACAATTGGTTCTTCAGCAACAATTACATCGATTTGGCCATTCAAAAAGTCGAACCATCAACTAGCCAATGTACAATTACGCTTCAGAATATTGGTGGCTTTGTAGCGCCAGTAAATGTGCTGGTAACCTTTATAGATGGCACTAAAGAAACGTTTCACCAAACTCCAGCGATCTGGCAGGCGAATCAAAAGCAAACCACGATCAAACTACCCATCAAAAAGAAAATTCAATCGATTCAGCTAGATGGTGACGTATTTATGGATGCCGATACGACGAATAATAGCTGGACCGCTAAATAACAGGAAGTAGGTTATTCGGCTAGGGATGCTCAGATGGGAACAATCATTTCCTTCAGAACGTACTATTAACTAGTACCTCTATTTGCGTCCATGACTCGCCGACAACATGTTGTAATTATCCTGATACTAGGGTCTCTTTCCACGATTAGCCCTTTTTCTATTGATATGTATTTGCCGGGATTCCCGGAAATTGCGAAAGATCTGAATACCACCATTGATCAGGTTCAACTCTCGTTAACGGCTTATCTGGTTGGTATCGCCGTCGGGCAATTGCTGTATGGTCCTCTGTTGGATCGTTTTGGGCGTAAAATTCCGTTATATGCTGGTTTAGTTGTGTATGTACTGGCTTCAGTCGGTTGTGCCTTATCCACCTCCATCGAAACGCTGATTGCCATGCGATTGCTTCAGGCGTTGGGTGGCTGCGTTGGTCTTGTAGCGGCTCAGGCGTTGGTTCGTGACCTATTCCCTGTCGATCAGATTGCCCAGGCGCTTTCCCTTTTGATGCTGGTTGTAGCGGTTTCACCAATGATTGCCCCCACGGTTGGCGGTTACGCAACTATGGCGTTGGGCTGGCATTCTATTTTCGTTATCCTGGGAGGCATTACCCTCATCATTATCGGTGGTATTTACTTTGCCTTACCGAATGGCAAACAACCTGACACGTCAATATCCCTTCGTCCACAAGCAGTTTTGAGCAGCTTTTTTCTGGTTCTAAAACAGCCTCAGTTTCTGACCTATGCCTTGGTAGGGGGTATTGCGACTTCAGCCCCGTTTGCTTATCTGGCTGGTTCGTCGGATGTATTCATCAATATTTACCATACCACGGCGCAGGAATACGGCTGGATTTTCGCGTTTCTGTCCATAGCCGTTATTGCACCTACGCAATTGAATCGCATTTTGCTCAAGCACTTTACCAGTGAGCAAATCATTTCGACGACATTAATTTATCAAACCGTCGTAGGCATCATCATGGTGGTTGGTATCTGGGCGGGCTGGTATGGTTTATACGGACTGATTGCCGTACTCTTTCTATTTCTCTGCGGCCAAGGCATCACCGGTCCCAATGCATCGGCCTTGTCGCTGGCTCCTTTTTCTCGTCATGCGGGTAGTGCGGCTGCATTAATGGGAAGTTTCCGAATGGGATTTGGGGCCTGTGTTTCAGCAGCGGTCAGTGTATTTCACAACAATACCGCAATGCCCATGGTAGGTGTCATGACAACCTGCGTCATCAGCGCTTTACTCATTCTTTTACTAGGCAATCGGGTTGTCCAATATCGAAGCAAACACGCTGACATTGATGAGCCAATGGCTGAAGTTCTGCTGTGAGATTACTAGTCAATCTACATTTTTTGTCATACTGACGTAAGGAAGCATCTTAACATTTCCTGATTCTGGATAGGAAAAACTTAAGATGCTTCCTTACGTCAGCGTGAAAAAAAATCTTAATTTTTGACCTGAACAGGTAAATCTTCGAGTTGAGCGTAACTCAATTTCCAGGAATTATCAGATTCTTTTTTCCAGAGAAGTGTATAATTCCCTTCCCCAAAGGCGTGCGGATCTTTCGGATCCAAAGGTAATACGTCAACCGAAAATGTGCCTGCCTCATAGGCAGTCTGCGTATCGGTTCCCGAGCTAACCACATTGGTTTTCAGATCGGTTAACGTAGGCAGAGTTTCGCGAACCCATTTATCGGCGACTTCGGCCTTGCCTTTGAAATGTGTATTGCCTTGCAAAAAATGCACATCACTCGCCAGGAAACTAATGATCTTGGATGAATCTTTATCATTCCAGGCACTAATAAATTGTCGATTAAGATCCTGAATATTAACCGTGTCCGTCGATTTCGAACAAGAAGTAAATAGAGCCGCTGCGAACAGCGAGCAGATGATCGTTTTCATAACGTGTAGAGTTTGATGTTTGACACATTCTCTGTTTGGAGGGATGCCCGTCCAAACAGAGAACTACTTTATTTACCAGCTTTTCCGACGATATTCTGAGGTCGGATAAGGCGACGATGGATCACCGTATGTATCGTTTGGCAGGTATCCAGCTTTCAATACATAAGAAGCAACAGGTTGCGTTGTATCCATCAGGGTAACGGGTTGCTGATTAACCCCTGCTACTGTGGCTAATTCTGGTTTAGTAGCACCTTCCTTTGTTTGAGCCGCCGTTTGCTGGGCCACCGCTTTAGCCTGTTCGGCTTTGTTGGCAGCAGCACGATCAGCAGCGGCTTTTTCAGCAGCAGCTCGCTGGGCGGCCGCAATTCGGGCTGCTTCCGCCTTATTCTTGTTGTCTTTACGCTTACCGATGGCATAACCAGCCGCACCACCAACGACTCCGCCAATAACTCCACCAACCACTCGATTGCGTTTGTTGATGATTGCGCCAGCAGCCGCTCCTGTACCAACACCAATGGCCGTACCTGTAGCCTGTGGACTCCAGCGTCGTTTTGATTTTTTGCCAATGGCATAACCCGCAGCACCACCCAATACACCACCGGCAACTCCACCTACAACGCGGTTTTGCTTATTGATGATGGCGCCTATAGCAGCACCCGTTCCAGCGCCAATTACTGCGCCATTAGTTCCAGTTCCCCAGCCTTTTACAACCTGGGCTTCTGTATATTGACTTGTGAGTATAAGGACTGAACCAGCCACTATAATCAATTTATTGATCTTTTCCATAGCGATATTTAATTAAAGGATACGATGGATTTCAATTATCAATTAACGAGTTCTGTTTCGTCATTGTTTGCTATAAGATCATTATGGAGATAGATGGTTTAATGCTTCGCCTACAGGGTGTTAACAAAATAAATAGTGTCTTTCTGACATAAAATCGCCGTGCTGACTGGCGAAAACACAGTTAACACGGCGAAAAATAATAGTTTATAAACGGCAGGAAATCCGTCAGATCAACATACAAAACCAGGATTATCTTCGTAGGCTGACCCAATGTGGCAGAGTTGATTCAACACTTCGGCAAACAGCTCGTAGAGTTGCTTTAACCGCTCTATATCTTTAATGACACCGACTACCTGAAACGACAATATATCCACATTTTCTGGAACGGATTCCATTAACCAGCCCTGATCGTCTTTTACTTCCAGCGTGATTTCAGGCTGAGTTTCAATCAATTCCCGGACGTTCACGTTCTGAAATAACTGCTGAAGTTTGTACTCATCGGTGCCCTGAATAATAAATTGCTCATCGAAATCAGGATAGCCAACCTCAACATCCTGCATGCCCAGCATTTTACCCAGATTACTGAAAACTCCCTTTCGATATATTTTGAAGCGAAAATTATCCGGATTTACGTAAGGTGCTCGCAATCGTGTAAATGTAATATAGGTTTTCCCGGTCGCTACCGTATAGGTATCCAGCGTTATTGTCCATTCCTTAACATTAGCCAGCACCCGGCTTCCTTTCCAGAATCCACCCTCAATAAAATCAGCCTGGATTTCTTTAGCCAGCTGCTGCCAAACTTCATCTTTATAAGGCCCGAATAAATTTCTTAATAGGCTCATTCCAGTCAGACTAATAGTAAAACAATGTTTTAAAGATTGCGCATCCAGATCTCGCGTAGTTGCAGTTGCTGAGGAGTTGCCTGAGGATCAGGACTAAAAACGAACTGCTTCATAGCATCTTTCTCCAGCACTGTATTTTTCACCGTCATCTCCTGCCCATTGCGCCGAACTGTCACATCGTACGTTTCGCCCGGTTTCAACTGCTTTAGTTCACTCTGAATTTTGCCAATCGTCTCCATCGTCAGCGGTTGACCATTGAAGGCCACCCATTCATCATTATCCTGTAAGCCAGCTTTCGCCACTGGCTCCGTTACCTTGGTTATAATAAACTTACCATCCGAAAAAGATGCGTTCATACCCAAAGACGCCGTTTTTTCGCCTGTGGCAATAGCGGGCGTATAAGTAATTCCCAGCTTGCTGTAGTATTCTGTAAACGGCAACGGTTCAGCGGCTTTGATATACCGATTGAAGAAATCGGCAATTTCTGGATAGGTTTTCTTGACGAAAATAGTAAAGAAGTCTTTTTCGGGAAACGCTTTATTGGGACCGTATTCGGTAGCTAGTTCATTGATCACTTCACGCAGACCACGCGTTCCTTTCGATAATTCCAGCAAGCGAATATCCAGTAAACCAGCCACTAAAGCCCCACGAGCATAGATATTGCCGTACTGGCGTTGTCCTTCGTCCGTATAACAGGTAAGGCCTAATTTACTCAGACTGTAAGTCGTATCCACGGTTTTGTCGTAAGCAATCTTCTGACTTTGCTCATCCAGATAGGTTGGCAAATCCATGATCTTACCGCGCAGCTGCATTGCATCACTGGCCCATTCGGTTACGCCTTCATACAACCACAAATGCTCTGACGGTGTGGGCGTTACGAAGTTAAATTGTTGAATAATTTCGCTATGAATATTCAGTGGCGTAACGACATGAAAAAACTCATGCGCGGCAATCGACGTCATATTGTCGGCCAATTTCTTCGAGAATTCTTCCTCCCGAATCACATACTCCGAACTGTATGAATGCTCCCAGGCGCCCCAATCCTGATCTTCAAAATGATAGAGGAACGTGTACCGTTTTACAGGCAATTGCTTCAAAAACTGTCCAGCCGCTGTCAGCATCGACTGCATATTGTTCAGTAACTGATCCGACTTAATTTTATCGGTCTTGGAATAGGTATACACATCGACCTGAGCACCCGCAACGGTTGTTGTAGCTTTACTTAGGCGACCAAGTAAAATGGGCGAATCTACGATCCGGTCGTAATTATCAGCGATAAAATTACCCTTCCCGTTTTTATCCAGCGCCGTTCCAACAGCCCAGTCGGTCGGGTAATTCAGCTTCACTTCAATGGGCGTAGCCTGCATACCGCTTGGAAAACCAAATACGCCTTGCCCGTTAATCAGCACGTGATCCTGCTCAATGGAGGTGCCGCACATATTATACGGTTTATGCTCATTGACAGGCGTATCCCAGGTTTCAGCAATGCTATATTGAACCGTTCGCACCTGTGCAGGCTTTTCAAATTTCCACTGATTCGTTGAAATCTGCTCGGTTTTTATCTCTTTCCCTTTTCCATCAAATGCTTTAAACGACCGAACATAGCGGCCAATATCCATGATCTGATACGTACCGGGAGCCGTAGCCGCAAACTGATAAACGGCATTGTTATCCGTCAACCCACTTACGCGCAACGTTACCTTAAACTGATCGTCAACGCGGTCGTTTAGATTAACTTCATAAACCAGTGGCGTAGTTGGGGCCGCCATGGCGAACTGACAAAAGAATATCGCAAAAAAGAGAACTAGAGGGCGTAAGGTTTTCATTTATACGGTTGGCCTGTTTACTAAAAGAGCAAGTTAACGTAATCTGCTCGCTATGAAAACACAGCAAGTTTTTACGGAATTATTTGAGGATAAATGGTAACATTTTTTGTCATTGTGAGGAACGAAGAAGTTTACAATTTCCAGACTAAGTAGTTAAGACACGATAAGATTCTTCGTTCCTTAGCATGACAAAAATCCTGTATAGCCAATAATATATCAGGTTATAAGTAACTAATCAATACCCCTGCAAATCCAGATTAGTAGTATCGATTTGCTCCACTCGTTTACCCATCTTTTTCTGGATGATTTTGAAATGATGTTCATCGTCGGGTGTAATTAGGGAGATGGCTTTGCCTACTGCTTCGGCGCGGCCCGTTCGGCCAATCCGATGGACGTAATCTTTAGGAGACCGGGGCAAATCGAAGTTGATGACGAAGGGAAGCCGTTCAATGTCGATTCCACGTGCTAATAGGTCGCTAGCTACCATAACCTGTAGCTTACCCGCCTTGAATTTGTGAAGCACTTCCGTACGGATTTGCTGGCCTTTCTGGCCGTGAATAGCCGCTGCCTGAATCCCGTTTTTAGTCAACTTAACCACCAGATTATCAGCCGTTCGGGTAGACGAAGCGAATACCAAAACCTGCTGCATCTTTTCCGTTTTGATCAAATACCGAAGAAATGGCCCTTTTCGAGCCGGATCAACTTTATATGCTACCTGCTCAATCTGTTCGAGGTTGGTAGTTTCTTCGGCAACTTCAATTTTAGTGGGCGTACGCAGTAAGGTTTTGTTAATCTCCTGAATAGCATCCCCCAACGTAGCGGAGAACAGAATCGTCTGCCGCTTTTTGGGCAGTCGATCAAACAATTGGCCCATTTCATCGGCAAAACCGAGTTCGAGCATTTTATCGGCTTCGTCAAGAATTAGAATCTCAACATCAGACAGTCTCAGCGCATTCTGCTCAAGCAAATCCAGCAGTCGGCCTGGAGTGGCGACGATAATATCAGCCCCATATACCGCCTGCATTTGCGGATTAATGGACACCCCGCCATACACCGCTACCGTTTTCACTTTTGGAAATAAATGCACACCTAAATTCTGAAACACATCGGCAACCTGACTCGCTAATTCCCGCGTCGGTACTAATACGAGTACGCTGGCAAAACGGCTGCTAACGTTTTTGGTTCGGTGAAATAACTCCAGAATCGGCAGAACGAAACTGGCGGTTTTACCAGAACCTGTTTTGGCAATGCCCAGAATATCTTTTCCACGCAGAATAGATGGAATAGCGTCGCGTTGAATGGGGTAAGGACGCGAATACTGCAACTCCTCTACCGCTTTCACCAGCGGTTCCGATAAACCAAGAGAGGCAAATGTGACGTTATTTTTTTCCGCTTCGCTTGATGGGTCGACCATATTTTTCTCTTTTTTCGGCGGCATAATCGCGCCGGACATTTACTTTTTTATTCTTGGCTAGTTTTTCGTGAAAAGCAGGGCCAACATCTTCACGTTTAGGTGCTTTCACCTCAACTATTTTCATGTGCACTTTGGGTTGCTCAGCCTCTGTGAGCTCATCCGAAATGACCAGATCGTCTGGCAATGGCAGTACAGGAATCGAATAAGTCATCAAGGTCTCGACAGCCGCCAAACGTTCGTCATCAGCAGGTGTCAGGAAGGTAATCGCAATTCCTTTCTGATCAGCTCGACCCGTTCGGCCAATTCGATGTATGTATGTCTCTGGTACGTCGGGCATATCGAAATTCACTACATGCGAGACCTGAGCCACATCGATTCCCCTGGCAATGATATCCGTAGCAATTAAGATTCTTGAAGCGCCGGACTTAAATTTCTCGACGGCTTCGAATCGGAGATTTTGCGCTTTATTGGCATGAATAATCCCTATCTGCGTGGAAAATGTGGGACTGAGTTCGTCCTCCAATTGATCGGCTAATTGACGGCTGGCAGCAAAAACCAGCACTTTGGTCATATCAGTATCTTGATTCAGCAACAACTCCAGCAAATTTACTTTGGTGTAAAAATTGGGGACTTTGTAGGCCGTCTGCACAATGTTTTCCAGTGGCGTACCAATAGGCGCAGCTTCTACCCGAACGGGATTATTGAAGAATGTATCGATCAGTTGCTCGACATCAGAAGTAAGTGTAGCAGAGAAAAGTAGATTCTGACGTTTCGGCGGCAACAGATCCAGAATGGTTTTGAGCTGCGTCCGAAATCCAAGATCCAGCATTTCGTCAATCTCGTCGACAACCAGTTTCCTGATCGCTTTTGTCTTTAAAATACCATTAGACAATAAATCCACCAGCCGCCCCGGCGTTGCCACCAACACATCCATTCCCTGCTGAACCTGAGCTACTTGCGGTTTCATATTGACACCACCATATACACCGACCACCACCAGGTTCATATAGGCAGTCAGTTGAGTAACGGTTTCCAGCACCTGCACGACCAACTCCCGCGTTGGCACAATGATCAGTAATTGAGGAAGTTTCTCTTTCGAAAACTGAAGTTGGCGGAGACAGGGCAACAAATACGCCAGCGTTTTCCCCGTTCCGGTTTGTGCCAGTCCGCAAACATCCCGTCCCGACATCACGACCGAAAACACATTTTGCTGAATCGTTGTGGGCGTCGTATAGCCCAGATCGTTCAGCGCGTTCAGGAGCGGTTTATTTAGATTCAGTTCGTCAAACGTCATAGCCGTTTCGCGTCTATTAATCAACGAAGGTAGGGCTAATCGTAGAAGAAATAGAAAAAGGCATCAGATAAAAGACTGGTACATTCTACCGAAAGCATCTTTTACCTAACGCCTTTTTCTATTTTTTACAGTCAATTTTTACCCGGCAACAGGCTGAAGTTCAGACTGTTTTTGGTAGTTTTCAGATAACAGGTTGTAAGCGCGGGACTGCATCGCAATAATCGTTACGATCAGTCCGACCAGGCCTGTAACAGTGAATAGCAACGCCAGTCCCCGATCCTTACCAGTTCCGAACCAACTTCCAATTAATTCCACACCCAAACCTGTTGTCATGAATGGAATGAATATGTACTGGGCAATTGGCCCGATCAGAAACGCCGTAATGGGAGATGCTGCCTGTTCAATGCTTTGGGCAAAGCCAAATACGCGTCCTTGTCGTTCGGGAGGAATGAGTTTCTGAACAATGGTTTGCTCAGCAGCTTCAACCACCGGAATCAGGCACAAATAGGAAAACATACCAATCGCCAACAACACAATTGACGCTTGGATCGTGAAAAAGACGCAGATGGTCCACATCACAATATTGGCGATAAACAGTGTGCGAAGTGGTTTCGGCCCTAATCCTTTCTTAGCGACAATTAGTCCACCGATGATAAAGCCTAAACTTAGCACTCCCCATAGAATACCCCATGTCTGTACAGTTACCAGCGACAAACCATAAGCATCCATCAGCGACATAAAAACGCCACCTAGAAAATTATTGAACGTATTGAAGAAAATGAGCGCAAACAATCCGGGCATACCACTCAACGCTCGTATCGTCCCCTTGATGTCGATGTGATTGGTTTGGCCCTCAACATGGGCAATACCTTTTTCGGGAATGGCTAAAAACCACAGATGCACCAGCGTGAGAGCAGTTAATCCAATCGCGACGATTAATGTCCACGACATGCCCAGAAAACCAATCCCTAACCCGCTGAATATAGACGAAATCAGAAAAGAAACGCCATTCGTCGTACCGACCATGCCGTTAGCTTTGTCACGTTCATTTTCAGGAATCAGCACCGTAACCAATGTCGATAGAGCGATCGAACGAATGTTACCAATGATGGCCCCGAACAGTGCCAGAATAACAAAAGTCCACAGAATGGGGCTGCCAGGATTGTTAAATACTTTTTCGGGCGTGGTCCAGTAAATAATCAAGGCAATTACGTAGAGCGCAAACGAGCTGATACTCGACAGCATCATGGCCGTTTTCTTCTTGTATCGGTCAACCAGCGAACCCAGGAAAAAGCCTGAAAGCGCTACAGTTCCTGAATAAACACCGGCCATGACCGACGTAGCCACAACCGACTTGGTTTCCAGATATACCCAGAATGTAACAGCAAACCAAACAAAGTTATTGGTGAGAGAGGCCGCCAGCGAGTTGGCCAGTACGGCATAAAATGTCTTCATCAGATGAGATTCGGGCCACAGGATAAAAGTATAAAACCTCCCCTATTCCGGATAAGTTTTCAGTAGAAAAAAGCTATGAAACGATTTTCATTTCCCCTCCGATTCGAGGAACGGGCAATAGGACAGGTTGCCGTTGGACGTTGGGCCATAGGCGCTCTAGCCGTCGGAGCGGTGGCTATGGGCGCATTGGCTATTGGTGCGCTGGCCATCGGACAGTTACGCCTTGGACGAGGATATATTGGTAAACTGCGAATTGGCGAACTGGAAGTTGATAAACTAACCATTCGTAATCAGTGAGTGATGAGTTATAAGTGATGAGCGATGAGTTTGCTGGCGCGCTCAATAATTACTGCGTCAGCAAACTCACCGCTCATCACTTATAACTCATCACTAATTAATCGCAGCTGGCTCCATATAAAGGATGTTCCAGAGGTGCCCATCCAGATCCTGATAGCCGTGGCTGTACATAAACCCTTGATCATCGGCTTCTTCAATCGTTGTGCCACCAGCGGAAACGGCTTTACGAATCAGTTCGTCAACAGCTTCGCGGCTCTCTACTGATAGGCAAATAATTACTTCCGAGACTTTTGATGTATCAGCAAGCTCCTTCTTTGTAAAGCCATTAAAGAACGGCTCCACCAACAGCATTACGAAGATATCGTCGCTGACAATCATACATGTCGCGTTCTCATCCGTGAATTGCTGATTGAATGTGTAGCCGATTTTGGTGAAGAACTCAACCGATTTGTTTAGGTCTTTAACGGGCAGGTTTAAAAAGATCTTCGTTGCCATAAGTAGTTGTTGTTTAATTATTTACACAACAAAGGTACTAGTTATGACGAAAAGAATCGGAGGCTAATTGCGACAAGAATCGGGTCAATTGCGGCAACTTTTGGAGCCTTAAAATCGTCTCTCAAAAAGTGCTCGTCAGGCATAGTTTTCGACCGGATTAGCGATTCTTTACAAACCGAACAGAGAAGCGATAACCGGGTCCGCCGTCTTTGTAAAATACAATGTTATGTGCTTTTCCCAGGGCATTTTCCTGAATACTGAACGTAACTCCATCAGTTGTCCAAAATTCACAAATATCGCCGTCTATCGGATCACTATCCTGATAGCTATAGCCTGCCGGATGGGCGTTAAAACCTGATGTATTTATGCCCGGAATGGTACGCCAGTTGGTGGTAGACGATAGTTTCCTGATGGCTTCCTGCCCTGTTGCCCGATGCGCAGTAAAAACAACTCCTTGGTTCTCAGCAAGTCGGGTAAAATCCTCCTGAGTAGGTAACCGCCAACCCGCTGGAACAACAATCGCTCTGGCTTCCTCAATTGTGTAGTACCGACCATATTCAGGCTTTTCAGCTCCCTTTCGATAAGGTAATCCGCCAGGTCCTTCGTAGTTAATGGCCGTCCAGATTTGATCACCGATTGTAACCGTTGGGTAATCTTTATCGCCGATGCGGACTGTTGACTTTTCAGGAGTTAACGGTGTATCGTGGTCATTTTTACAGGAAACGCAGACTATTAGTACGACCATAGCCATAACGACCCATAAAAATAGACTTTGCTGTTTGTGAGACATACGTTGTAGTGTATTTGTTGTGACTGATCTCACAAAGCAAGTAAGAAAGCCCTCATGCTAAAACGTACACCTCAACCGACTGTAGAAAGCACTTGATGGATTGGTTAAAATAGCCTCTGAATAGGAATTGGACTATTTGCTGAACAAGTCATTGCAACAATACTTATTTCAATTAAAGTTTTACCAGAAACTGCTTTTACTACCGGCAATAAGCCAACCCAAACCATCATGTTACGCACGTCTCTGTTTTTCAGCGTTCTATCGATTACCCTACTTTTCAGCCTTGGATTTAAGCCTGATCCTAAAAAAAAGCCGATTGTATTGGCCTACGTCGGGGGATTCCGGGGATTGGTGCATACCGAGCAGATTGCAGCCGAAAAACTGACGCACATCAATTATGCATTCGTCGATATCAAAAAGAATCGGGCCTGGCTGCATAACCTCGCGACCGATTCAATCAATTTTCGAAGTCTGAATAATCTCAAGCTCAAAAATCCTGAACTGAAAATCCTGATTTCGATTGGTGGTTGGGCCTGGAGCGAAAACTTTTCCGACGCCGTTCTGAGCGATACGTCGCGGGTAGCTTTTGCGGCTTCAGCAGTCGATATTGTTCGTGAATACCAGCTTGATGGGATCGATATCGACTGGGAATATCCGGGGATGAAAGGTGAAGACAACGTATTCCGTCCAGAAGACCGGGAGAATTTTACGCTCATGCTCAAAGCCTTACGCGATCAGTTAAACGGCCTCAAAAAACAAACGGGTAAAGATTACCTGGTCACGACAGCACTCCCCGGCTTCGACGCTATTTTTACGCATACCGATATGGCGCAGGCGCAGCAATATCTGGATTACATCAACATCATGTCGTACGACCATTTTACCGGCGGTCCATTGGCAGGACATCACACCAATCTATACGCAACAGGCAAAGTCGACAATGAGCAATCGGGCGATAAGGCCGTGAAACTGTATAAAAAAGCAGGTGTGCCCGCTGAGAAACTGGTGTTAGGTATTGCTTTCTACGGACGAGCGTGGCAACTGCAAAATGATGACCCTACACAACATCCGCGCTCGATTACGAAGGTAGAACGGGGTGGTGGCTATACCTTTATCAAAGACAGTTTGCTAACGAATCCAGCCTACGTACGCTACTGGGACCGCAAAGCGAAAGCTCCTTTTCTGTACAATGCAGCCCTAAAGAAATTTGTCTCTTATGATGATGAAGAGTCGGTGAAAGCGAAATGCCGGTACGTGAAAAAGAAAGGATTGGCGGGTGTGATGTTCTGGGAATACTTCAACGATCCCCAAGGGTATTTGCTGACTGAGATTAATCAGGATTTGCGGTAGTAAGCAACTGCTCAAAAGTTTACCTGATCGAGTTTTTTCCATGCTGAACCGGGTGGACGGTTCAGCATGGAAAAACCGTGTTATGTATTCCCTATTTACGCGTAAAATACATAACCTCTGTCGGACTATTCTTCTGCCCAACATATAACTGAAGTTGATTCGAGCTGGGAATTTCAAAAAAAGTAACTTTCGACAGACGATCCATGTATTGACTTTCGGCATTCATATCCGTTTCAGATCCACCCATTAGCGTCGAAATGATATCATCCGTCTTGACAATCAACCCTTTCTGCTCATCAATCTCAAATTTCCCACCATAGTGATTGATAAAGCTCCGCCCACCGACAAGCATCACATCGCCAGGTTGGTCCTGAAAACTGAGTGTTGCCCGATTTTGCAGGGCAGAGGCCAATGGATTGTTTTTGTAGTTGGTTAATACCCAATTTCCTTCCAGCGAACTCAAGCTTGCCCGCATCGACTGAATGGTTGCCGTAGAAGGCGTTGAATCAGGCTCAACACTCGTCTGATTACAGGCAAACAGGCTTAGGCCAATAATAGCGCTCAACAGTAGTCGCCCGGTCATTTTTATCCTATTCATAGTTTTTTCGGTTTCGTGAATTACTATGTCGACAAGATAATGACCGCCTATAGCAGGAAAGGGTTGGAACATAGCACTAAAAAATGCCCCAATCGGGGCATTCGCTACATGAATATAAGCATTCTCAATGTCAAAAATCCGTATTGGCTTCTTTGATATCTTGTTTTTGAATCCAGATATTGCGGTAGTATACATCATGACCTTCAGCTTGTAGTTTTAAACCACCAGGCGTATCGGTGATACCTTTACCGCCGTCATTTCCGCCATCGATACCGGAGTTTGGACCACCCCAAACCTGATTGATTTTCTGATTCTTATGCACTTTTTTGCCATTGAAGTACATTGTCACCATAGCGGGTTCAACTCGTTTGCCATCTTTAAAACGAGCAGCCCGGAATAAGATATCGTAGGCATTCCATTTACCAGCGCCGTTGTAGGCATAATAGGGCGATGGCGTTTCGTTGATAACCGCAGCCAGACCGTGTGATGTCGAATCGCCGTCAAGTACCTGAATTTCATAGCGATTCTGTAAATAAACCCCACTATTACCGCCTGGTTTACTGATATAAAATTCAATATGCAGCCGAAAATCGCGGAAAGTTTCTTTCGTCACGATATCAGCCGAACCGTATTTGCCTCCTGCTGCCGCAGGGTCGTTTGTATTCATGACTGTACCGGGTCCGGCGGGGTCTTTCTCGATTTGCCATTTAATTGGCATCGTAGCCGCCAATCGTGGTCCTTGCCAGTAAATCCACTTTTCATCGAGCATTTTACGAGTGCCATCGAAAAAAACTTCTGCGCCTTTGATCGGTTTTGCTCCAACACCAATTTGAGCGGTTGCCGATGAAAACGCAGTTAAGCTGAAAGCAATGGCTACTGCGCTGGTTAATAGATTGGATGATTTCAGAGTAGATAACTTCATCGGATATCGGTTGACGGATTTAGTAAGATGCTCTATTATAAGCAGCGGGATGCTTCCTTTTACCCGTTAACCAAACTGAGCGATCATGCTACAAACTCCAACGGTCTGTGTCCTCACAGGCCGCACGCCCGGATGGTTACCGTTGGCTGGCGCATGAGGGGCAGTGAGGACACAGCCCCTGGATATAAGAAATTAATTAAATCTCTACGCAACTCCTTTGTCTTTACTCAGTGGATTTTGATCAAAAATTTCTTTAAGTCTATTAAATAAGGCTGGATGCTTTTCCTGTAGCAAATCGGGGCGCTTGAAAAAATATTCGGATACAACCGCAAAAAACTCGGCTTCGTTGGTAATGCCATACGGATTAATATCCGACTGATTTGCCCGAATGTCGTGGATGCTTTTATGAATCAACTTCAACCAGGGCTTGATGTGGTCTTTTTCCAGCAGATATTCAGGTAGGCCATCCGTAGCTCCGTCTACCTTATCGAGCAGATGAACAAACTCGTGTATGCCCGTATTGCCTTTGCTGGTCTTATTGTCAAAGCCCTCATGCAGAGCCGGTTTCGATAGCACCATCGTACTCTGCAACGCGCCCCCTTCGCCAACCATTCCCAGAATACTCCGCCCGTCGCCAGTGGTTTCGTAATCTTCATTAAATCGATCTTCGTAAAGCAATACGTTAGTTAACGGATAATGCCAGTTGTCGAAGCCGAAAATGGGAATGATACCGCTACTGGCTACCAGCACTTTATCCAACTCATCGACGGTTGTACCTATACCTTCGATGCGAATGGTATTCAGAAACTGATTGACACGTTCTTCAAAGCGCTCTTTTTTCTCTGCACTCAAATCACGGTAGTATGAAACGTGTTGCTGCAATAAGTGTGAATACGTTGGCGGCAAAGGCAGAATAGTCGTTGGAGCAGGGCGCCAATAACGCCAGCCAATCCAGCCTAACACTAGTATAACCGCAATACTTAGAAATGTCATTTTGTCTTGGTTGTCAGCAAATAGGCATTTATAACTTATTGATCTTCACCCCAATTTTCGATTCTACTTTAATCAATGCCTGTATGCCATCGGGTCGAATAGCGATCTTCTGGGGTGTAAACCGAAACGATTTAATTTCCAAGGACGTCTTCTTGCTGGCTCCTCCCTTTTCGAAAGCGGTGGCAATTTTTTGCGGCAATTTCTCAATATCATCACCTAGGGAAATGGTCACTAAGCTTTCCAGTAACGTACGCAACCCTTTATGCCAGAGCGCTCCGGTGCTTTTCGAAAGGGCACTCGCGGTTTCCGTGTCGAAATCAAGATTTGCGATTTTGAGCGTATTCGTCAGCGTATCGAATACCGGACGCCCGCGTAAATAGACAGGCCCATCCAGCAAACCATCAACTTCGGCTTTCACAATCAACGAATGCTGACCACCATATACAGAAGCCGTTTTGACCGTTACGCTACCTAGTATAAGCTTTTTAGGTTCTTTGCGCATGTTCAAAGTCAACATACGATTGATGTCTTTATAGGGAATAAAGCTCATCAGATGCAGATCAGAAACTTGGGAAACCTGCTCTTTCTTCTGCAAACGCGGCAACGGAATTTGCGGATGAGGGGGTGATTCAGGTTGCAATTCGGTTTCGGTTTTACAGGCAATCCGCAAATGAGTAGTCAATTGCTGTTCATTGCCATTCACTGGCCCTGCTTCGACACGCATGGGTTTGGGCACCAGCCAGAGGCCGTACTCTTTATTGATCAACAGCGGTTTCTGTAAATTATACCAGATCGGTCGCACCATTTTGTCGAGTCGCAAGTCTCGGTGAATCGCCGAATCAATGGCTGCTTCGATCGACGTTCGGTGTTTGTCCAGTATATTCTGGGCAACTTTCTCCAGCGAAATATCTTTCCCAAGCAGTCGTAATTCGGGCTTTTTAATCCATTGATAATCGGCAAATTTCGTTTTACTGTCAAATCGCCAGTTTGGCGTTACCCTCACCGGAGTCTGGAAATTTACGTGTAAGGCGCAGAACGGTTTTTTGGGTGGCGTTGTATCCTTACTGAAGGGTTTTGTTAGCCACATCTGCAGAGGAGCCGACAACTTCACTTGCTTATCGACGTATTGCACATGCACTCGCCCAAGCCGCTTAACCCGGAACGACATAATTCCTTTTACTTTCCCGTCTTCAGTTGTTTTCCCAACCAGCACAGGATCGAGCTCCTGATTGATTTTTTCTTCTAATTCTTTTAGCTGAAACGTTACTGGACCAGCCAGATAAGAGATCGTTTCAGGAATAGGCGGGTCGAACCCTTCCGCTGCGGGCGGCTGGACTTTTTTTGTCTGACATTGCCCCAGAAGTAATAGAATTGCCAGACCAGATAATAGTGTAGAGAGTCGTGATGGGAATCGTGTCATTAAACTGAAAAGCAAAGCGCAATAAGGCTTTTGCTCAATCTGTAATAACATCAGTTGTTTTCAGATGTTTGGTTCCGCTCAGTAACCACTTCCAATTGACCAGAAAAAAAGCCCGTCACTGACGAGCTTTTCCATGTTTAAAATAATTTTTCGTTCGGTGGTTTGATGCCTTTCATCCGAATGTAGATCGTGCATTGACCGCGATGGTGCGTCTGATGTTCAAACGCTTTCGCCAGAACCACTTCACGAGTCATTTCGCGCTGGCCCATTTTTACCATTTCGCCCAACTGTGCATCATTCATTCCCTTTACAGCATCAATCATAAAATCGTAGCTATCCATAACGGCCTTGGTAAGAGCCGCTTTATTTTTCAGTTCGGCCATTTCTTCCAGTTTTTTGCCCTGCATCGGGTTGGCTTTTCCGCTGGCTAATGCGCCAAAGTTGTAATTAGCCGCGGTCAGGTGAAGCATTTGCTCCGCGAAACTCCGAATTTCTGGCGTTGGCTTGAAGTTTACCCCATCTTCCGGCATGGCATCCAGATATTCTTTGGTGTACTCTTTGGCACGCTGCCAGTCGGCTGTCAACTGAGCTACTGTAATGAGTGGGGCTGCGGCCTGAACGGCGACGGACGGCCAAAGCAAACTCATCAACGATAAAAGGAATCGTAAACGACGTAAGTTGGTAAGCATAAATTTGTTGGTTGGAATGGTATTGAAGTGATTTGGAACGATTGATTGTCAGATCTAAAAGGTTTTTAACAGATAAAGCTACTTGAATGCCGGTCTGACTCATTTGTCCGAAAGTCCGTTTTCATATATCTTTCTGAACCTGACAAAATCATTTATCCTGATGCCCTCACGTCGATCGTTTTTACAGACTAGCAGCCTTATTCCGTTTCTTCCGCTGGCTCCAAATCAACCTCCTCTCTCAATCATAAAACCAGCACGATTGAAGCAGGGGGATACCATCGGGCTATTTTGTCCGGCGGCTCCGGCCTACAGCCAGGAAACTGTGAAGATAGCGCAGGAATCGCTTCAGGCGCTGGGTTTTCAGACGAAACTAGGCCCGCATATTTACGACCGATATGGTTATCTGGCTGGGCGCGATGCAGATCGAGTTTCGGATTTACACGCTTTTTTTGATGATAAGACAGTCAAGGCGGTAATGGCGATACATGGCGGCTGGGGATGCGCCCGATTGCTGCCGCTGCTGGATTACGACCTGATTCAACGTAATCCGAAAATCCTGATCGGCTATAGCGATATCACGGCTTTGTTGTTAGCGATCTATGCCAAAACAGGGCTCGTGACGATGCACGGTCCGGTCGCTTCGGCAACGTTCAATGCCTTTACAGTCGATTGGTTCAAACGGACGCTGATGGATGGCGAAACGATGACCATGCGCAACCCAACCGACAAAGGCGATAATCTGACACAAATCGAAAACCGAATTACCACACTCAAACCCGGGCTGGCACGAGGTCGGTTAGTGGGTGGCAATCTCACCGTTTTGAGCCATCTGATTGGCTCGCCCTATCTCCCAGACTGGCGCAATACGATTCTTTTTCTGGAAGATACGCACGAGGATATTTACCGCGTTGACCGCATGTTGACGCATCTCAAACTAGCGGGTATTCTGCCCCAAATAGCCGGTTTTGTGTTCGGCAAATGCACCGACTGCGGACCGGGAAGTGGCTACGGGTCGCTGACGATGGAAGATGTTATGAACGAGCACATCATTCCGTTGGGTAAACCCGCTTTTTCTGGCGCGATGATCGGTCATATTCGTGATAAATTTACCGTCCCGCTCGGCGTCGATGCCGAAATCGACTCGACAGCAGGCACGATTCGCTTACTGGAATCGGCGGTTGACTAATATACATTTAACCAACAAGAATATGGCGGAAGATCAACCGCATGGCAATCCTGAATTATTAAAAGAACTGCTTCATTATCAAATGCCTTTCGGCAAATACAAAGGACAATTAATCCGAGCCTTGCCAGTTTCTTATTTAGAATGGTTTGCGCAGAAAGGATTTCCTGCAGGCAAATTGGGTATGCTTCTACAAACCATGTACGAAATACGGCTGAACGGACTAGAGTATTTGCTGGACGAGTTGACGAGAATTCAGCGCAGACGATAAAGAACCACACAAAATTTATCATTCCGACGCCAGAAGGAATCTCAAGCTTGATCAATAGGTGACATTAAGATTCCTCCTGGCGTCGGAATGACAAAAAAGACATTTTCGCAATACTACTCACTTCCCCCTTTCGCTTTGGCCGGTAGTGCGGGCGATTTCCAGAAACTGACGGAACCATAATCTCCTTGAGCAACGGCACCGCCATAAAGCACTGAATTCAATAAAACCCGATACGTTCCAAGCGGTTGACCGCGCCATTGTGGGCGAAAACCAATCAATACGACATGTCCTCTCCCCTGCTGAACATCCAGCGAAGCTGCGTACCCTTGCAAGGCTTTCTCACCGAGTAAATACCCTGATCGTAAGGGTGAACCCGTAGGCGCAAATTTGGCTAACGCTTGTCCTTTAAAACCATCTGTAGTAGCAAAGACAGGGCTACCATCGACAAATACAGCGGCTTTCGTTGGCATACCCGCCATAACTGGATGGGTTGGATCGGTTTCTACTTCCAGTAATGAGCCGCCTGTGAAATAATCTTTTCGGGGAAGTCCGGCGACTATATTCCTGACGGGCAAATGCAAGGCATCGATTGCATAATCACAACTGGCATTCAGACAGACCAGCGTTCCACCCCGATTTACAAAATTTGTTAAGCTGGCACTTCCCAGATCGCCAAGGCCGCCTTCGTAAGCCGGCGGTACGACTCCTTTTGCAAAACCATTTTTTATTGTTTGTGGACGATCGGAAGCCATTAAAATCACATCAAACCGATCCCGTAAATCGTTCGCCAGCATGTCTGTATTGGTGATGGTAACGAAGGGAATTTCGAACTGCTCCAAAATCCACTGCGTCCAACCAGCATCCATACTGGCCGTCCATGGTTTATAAAGTGCAATTTTGGGATTTATAGGAATTCCAGACGTTGCAGTTGCCCATTCACCATTGATTCCCAACTCTTTAACCCACGATTCCAGCGTAGGTCGGCTGACACCTTCAATAGTATATCGCTGCGTTTCTTTGCTGTATTTAACCGAGCCGCCCGTCTTTACCGACCGCGAAATCAATTTGAACATATTATTCTGCGCAGGGCTTACTAACGCAACCGAACCGGAACCCGTCAAATGCCCTTCAGGAGCTTTTATTCCTGCCGAAACCGGATTGGTATCAAAGCCGATTCCGGGCACAAAATCGGCTGGTGCTGCATCGGTTTTATCATCTTTCTGCCAGTCTTTAGCCGTTCCGCTTACCATCTGAATAGCTCCTTTTACCTCTGCTGTCAGGGGTTTCATGGCGGGCAATACATTCAGCTCAAATTGCAGCGGCAATGTCCAGCCAGCCGCGTCATACGGTTGTTCGGGCGGACCGCCGGGGAATTCGCGCAAATCTGGATACACCTGCACATCGAGCAACTGTTTTGTCAGCTCACCATACTCCTGATTCATCGGAATTACCCAGGTTCCCTTAGGATGATTGAGCCCATCGAACTGGATCTCTTTCGTGAGTTGACCGATACGAATTCCGTGAAAAGCCAATCGACGCAATAACTCGACTGGCCGCACCGGATCACGCTGTTTTTGCGGGATAAAATAGGCGTAAGGCGGTTCCTGTTCGTATTTCCGGATCGTATTTCGCCCCGCCTGATAGCGATTGTACAAGAGCACGTCGCTGTATTTGGCCGCATAATCGAGCGTTGCCAGCGAAGCGGTTTGCATGTAAGCCATAGCATCACTGATCCGCCACCAACCTCCCGTCCACGGACTTGAGTACAGCGATTCAATTCGCAGCTCACTTTTATCTTTCGGGAAATCGCGGAGGGTGTAAAAATGGGGCGTTGCGTAATTATACAGCGCTGTTTCAGTCCAGAAGGCAGGGATGTTTTGCAAAACGGGCATGTAGTCGATATAACCCGGATACCAGGCGTCGAAACCCGTTCCCATATGCGTAGCGCCCTTTTGCCCGTTGCTTTCGAGTGCCTGTGCCATCGCCATACCGATCATATTCACCTCACGAACAATAATCGGCGGGGTTTGTGGTGCAATGGGTTCGGCAAACGGAGGCAACCAAATCCGGGTAGGAAACGGTGACGTCTGGTGATGTACAAAAATAATGTTGGGTTCCCACTCACGCCAGGTACGGGTCACTACCCGCGATTCGATCATGTTGAGCATATACGCATCGCGATTGTTGTCGTGCCCAACATATTTTTGGTATAAAAATGGCGTCGGGGCTATTTCGTAGGGCGTTCCTACGTTCGATTTATACCAATCGCCCACCATTGTTTGCCCATCTGGATTGAGGGAAGGCCAAAGCAGCAGAATGACATTATCCAGGATCAACTTGATTTTTGGATCATTTGCCTTGCTGAGCATCTCATAAGCCAGTGAAATGGTATGTTGCGCTCCCGCTACTTCCGTTGCATGCAAACCTCCGTCGATATGCACCAGCGGTTTTCCTTCCAGCGACAGCTTTTTGGCTTCCTTATCGGTCAGTCCAGCGGGGTGAGCTAGTCGTTGGGCAATGGCTTTGTATTTGTCGATGTTCGCCAGATTCTGGGGCGACGAAATCAGAGCAAAATACCAGGGCCTTCCTTCTGACGTTTCGCCAACGTACACCAGTTTCAAGCGATCGCTGACTTCGTCGAGCTTCTTAAAATAGCTTAACGATTGTTCGTAGGTAGCCAGGTGGAAATCAGCGCCTACCGGAAAACCGAGCGTTTCTTCGGGCTTGGGAATTGGCTTTTGCTGCGCAATAACGGATAAGCTGATTAGCCAGATATAAACAAGTAAAAACGCTCGTTGCTGAGCGTACGAGGGGTAAATTGTCATGAATAGTTCAGATTGTAAGAGGGAGAAATCTATTTACTTTCCAGCAACCGGTGGTTTTCCGGCATCAAAATCGTCGGACAGTCGCTTAAGCCACAAATTCCGAACACGTCCATTCGATACTCGTAAGCCGATTATCGCTTGTGCGTCATTGCGTACGGCTTCGACTGATGACATAAACCACCAATCGGTCGAGAATTTATCCAGACTTACTGACTTCATAGCTACCTCCCCATGATGCACATGTACGAGCGCCAGCGTATTGCCTTTCGGGCGAATGGAATAAATAGTTTCTAATTCAGGACTGTAATAGCGACCTATATATTCAGTCATTACGGTCTTGGCTGGCCTTGTTTCAGTTACTGGTGATTTTGGCGGTGGTGGAATGTCCTTCGGTTTCTGGAGATGAGAAGCCAGATAAATATCGGCCAGTTCGAGTGCTTTGGCACTCGGATTCGAGTCGGCCTGATTACTCAAAATAATAAACCCATAATCCTGGTCTGGGAAGTACCCAATGTATGACCGAAAACCGGCATCGGCACCCGCATGACCGTAGTAGGGTAATCCTTTATGCTTGCCGTGCGCCAGCGCAAAAGCATACAAAATTGTATCGCCGTTGGTAAGTCTACCCCTTTCCAGCATTTGGGTCATTGTAGCCGTATTCCCGATCGTATGTGTTTTGAAATTAGCGATCCATTTGGCCAGATCGGTTACCGTCGTAAATAAACTGGTAGCTCCGGCATTAGAGAAACTCAGGATACTTTTCTTTAAAACTTTGGTATCCTCGTCTTTATAGAATGAATAAGCCCGTCCTTTGACAATTCGCTCATTATCATCGTAGAATAGCGTATTTTTCATCGCTAATGGACCAAATACCCGTTCCTGCATCCAATCCCGAAACGGTTTCTTGCCAACACGCGCCACAATTTCGGCCAGGAGCGTATAGCCTGTATTGCAGTACAAATACTCCGCACCCGGTGCAAAATTCAGTTCTTTCTGCCGACGAACCAGGTTAAAAATGTGTTCTTTGGTAATCTCGTCGCTCATGCCCCAACCCGCCATTGTCAGTAAAGCCCATTGATCGCGCAAGCCACTAGTATGGTGAATCAGGTGACGAATCGTAATTTTCTGTCCAAAATCCGGCACTTCGGGCAAATACTTACGGATATCGTCGTCAATCGACAGTTTACCTTCCTGTGCCAACAGTACAATGCCATAAGCCGTAAACTCTTTGGATACAGACGCTACATGGAAAATGGTTTCAGGCGTAATTGGAGCGCCCGTTTCGACATCAGCCTCACCAAATCCTTTGGCATAAATCAGTTTTCCGCCGTGCAAAACGCCCACCGCGACACCCGGATGTCCAGCGCCCTGCCATTCAGCAAATAACTTATCGGCTTTCTTTTCGAGGTCAGCGGTATCCTGGGCAAACGCGACATAACTCCCTAATAGACTATATAGGACTAGGAAAAAGCGATTGATTTTAGTCAGGAAATTCATGGCAGTTCAGTTTATCCGATAAGCTTTAAAGTAAGCTCGCTATTTGGGAGCAAGTATAGGAACAACCGTCGTAATTTCCCTGCTGAACAATTCAGAACTATTGAGTTATACAGAGTAATGCCAATAAAATATGGCTTCTGAGATTAATTTCAGTAGAAACAGAGACTTAAGCACGTATAAATGGTCAAAGGGATAACTATTCTTCTCTAGCTTGTGAACGCGATGAATCCACTTTTCACGACTGCCCGATTCGAGTTGTTATATCAACTACGACAGCCTACCTTTTATCTATACGCAATTCTACTGATTGGACAGGGAATCTGGTATTCTTCTCAATTAACAGCGCTTTATCCTTATGATAATGCGGCTGTTACAGCGTATCTCGTTCTGTCTTCGCTGGGTGTTATGCTGGCTGTGATTGCCACGTTATTGGCCGGTCAATCGCTAACCAAAGATTTAGACTATCGAACGATGCATCTGTTATTTGTCTTACCGATTACGCCCCGGATGCATTTCGCTGGTCGTTTTTTGGGAACTTATGCTACTGTCATGTTACTAGCGGTTTGTTATTCAATCGGAATCTGGGTTTACGATTCGTTTTATGGTATCAATTCCGTGGACGTGTGGATTGCATTACTAGATGGTTTTATCCGGTTAGTTGCACAAAATATTTTTATTGCCGTCAGTCTGACTTTTTCCTTAACCGTTTTACTCCGAAGCATCCGGGGTGCCTATATCGTTCTTTTTCTGGTTGTTCTTTATTTTCTACTAACTGAGATCAATCAGGAGTTTGCGGTAAAAGCAGATATATGGCAATTGCTCGATCCGTTCGGTGTAGATATGGCGCGCGAATCGGCTGAAACGATGGCTTTGGTCGACGAACCATCGGACATACTTGCTTTCTCAGATATGTTCTTCATCAACCGGATTTTATGGCTCGGACTAGCTTCTGGATTACTGGCTTATGCCGAAAACCGATTTACGTTCAGCTACTTTACGGAAGTAAAATCTACCAAAACGCATCCTGCGAAACCAGACAGCAGGAAAACCCAACAGCTATCTAATTCTATTCACGTCCGATTATATTTTGGTGGATGGAATACATGGCGAACCATGATCCAATTGACCAAACAAGAATTCGTCAATCTGGTACGTCAGCCTACCTTTCTGATTACCATAGGATTGCTAATTCTGCTGTCAGTATTACTAATCACAGTATTGAATCTGAATCCAAATTTTCCTGAATTACCCACTACGTCGCGCATGACCGCGTTGCGATTGCCAATGGGTTTCTTCATCGGTCTGTTTCTGCTCGTGATGACCACTGAGCTAATTTTTCTTGAGCGCACAGTTGGTTTCTGGGCTATTCATCATGCACTACCTCAGCCTAGTTTTGTCTTTCTATTGGCAAAGCTTTTAGCACTGATTGGCGTTGCCGCTTTGCTCACATTGGTTCTTTTTCTGACGGGTATAGGCGTACAGATTAGCAGTGGATTTTATCAGATCGATTGGCAACTGTATACATCCGACTTATTTACGGACGGATTTCTGCGCTATTGTCAGCTCATCGCGCTTGGCGCTTTGGTAGCGGCATTGGTTAACAATCGAATCGTGAGCCATGTAGTCAATTTGATCGCTTTCGCTTTACTGACTTTTACCTATCAACTAACTGACGATCAGGTTATTTATTTGTATAGTTTCCTACCAGATTCTGCTCATTATTCCGATTTAACCGGCTACGGTCCAAGCAATAGCTTACGTTCACTTGTTCGCCTTGTGTGGTGGAGTGTTGCTGGTATTTTCGTGGTATCCTATCTGTTAATCTGGAATCGGGGGGTACTAAGTCCGTTGATTGATCGTATTCGCCAATGGCGTGCGCAGTTTAGCAGACCTTATCAACTAGCCTTCCTTGCGTTGTGCATGCTGCTGAGCCTATCTGTATGGCAAACAATACAATGGCAGAAAGGCGTATCGTTTTCACCACCGATTCAGTATTCTAGTCAAACTTCGACTATTCCGTCAATTTCAGGAAAGGATATCACCATTCAGGTTCACTATTACCATCCGTATCAAGTGCGGCAAATGTTACGCATCGCGGCACAGGCTCTACACAAAGGCGAAACCCTTTTCGGTGCTTATCCATATGCAGGCTTACACATTACGGAAACGCCATCAGGGATTCTTGACCTAGGCTCGAAACCCGGTCAAATCCTACTCCCAGAAACGCAGGGTTGGATTGCTGACTATCGAAAACCATCCCAGCTGGATTACATCGATTATTTAGTTTCGCGGGAAGTATTCAAACAATGGCTCGTCCATAAATTGAATCCCAAACAACAGCCCGGCGACGGATTTATTAAGCAAAGTCTGGCAGAGTATCTGGCTTTGCAAAATACAGGACAGCAATATGGTTCCGAACGTCTGAAACAGCGATTAGCTCAACGAGCCAAATGGTATGCTAAAAGTCGGCTTTTCAGGCATAAGCAAGTAGTGTCTGTCCTTCAGTCGAGTGGCGATGATGCTTTGGAGCGAGGTCGGGCCCTACTGGCACTAACCAGTATTGAGCAAATCTGGGGAGACAAACCGCTTAGCTTAACCATTAGCCAGTTTTATAAGCAAGCCACTGAACAACCGACTTCCGCAACGGCTAGTGCCTTTGCCACAACCCTCGGCCATCAATTGCCCGAATCGCTTAAATACTTACAAACGTATCTTAGCCATCAGTATGAATTTGATTTCAAAATAGGACACGTAGCTAATTTGTCAAATGGACTTACAATCGAAGTGCTGACGACAAAATGGGAAACCTTGCCAAACGGACAAAAGCAGAAAATACCCATCAATGACTATGTACCCCTTGTCGTATTAGACAAGAATGGGCATCAACTGCACCGCGAATTGATCCACCCAAACCCTGACGAACGATTTATTTCGCTACCCGCCTTTCCAACTGCGCACCAAGTCATAGTCGATCCATTAGGTGCCTGGCCTGAACCAAACAAGCAGGATAACTGCAAATTACTTTAACTAATTATCCTACTGCTTTTCGCCCCATACTTTATATGGAACTTCCCTCGATTGCCAAAGGTGTAAAATGGGATGGCCGTGAACGATACTGATTTCGCTTTTTATTGATAACCTGTAATCCCATTGACGCCATTCAGCAAATTGGGCGTTTAGATCAGTGTTAAGGGCGTTTTAGCAAGCCTTTTAAATCATTCGACACTTTCTAAACTATAGAGGAACGGTCCGGAAGCAAGCGTCACTTCATCCTTTGATCGTCTGAATCGAATCACTGGGTTGAATTCGGGGTTGCACAGGCAGATTTAGTTCTATACAAAGTCTTTTTCCAGGTTCGATGAAAAGCACGTAACCATTTTGCGACTGCACAGCCACAGCTTTTCGGTTCACTTTCAAGGATACGGGCAGTCACAGGCGAACTGTACAGTCCGAAGGGTGTTTCTTTGCTCTGTGCACAGCCGTGAATACGCTCTTTTACGGTATACGGCCGTTTAATTAGGCTTAAAACGAAGTCGGACCGTATGAACCTGCGGAGCAAATTCGGTTAAATCGTTTTGATAATCCTGCAGTTTAACATTGGTCAACTGAGCCAGCAATTCATCATGAAGTTGCTTATTTTCGGTAAAAACCTCTACTCGACACAGTTTATTGTCTGAATTAACCTGAAACTGAACCACCACAATACCTGCCTTCTGAATTGGCTTTAGCGCATCTGGGTACGAAATATACTTCGCCAACTGTTGCTCTAAGGTTGCCTTAGCCCCTTTTGGTTTGTATGTAGTAATCGGCGCAGCATATATCTGCGTTGCCAGGAAGCCTACCAGCATGAGAAGGATAAAATTCGTTTTCATGACTTCAAACGGATTAAATGATGGAACAGAATACCTTTAATTCTAATTAGTAGAGCGCTTTAGCCAGATAATATTAAGCAAATATTATGTCAATATTAATTTTTTGTTATCATTTATAGTTAATCCTCTACCGTTTCATCTGGTAATCTTCCTCATAAAACCCTCAACTTTTCTTTAGTAGCCCCTATCGATATAGTTCGATAGGGGCTTTTTCATGTCTATGGTAGCAGCGTAGGGGATTGATTCATCAGTCCAAGTCTGTTCGGAATATCTGAATAGATAGTGTCATTATATTATCTATAAACTACAAAAAAAGTCTCCAAAAAAGAAAAATAAAAAATCAGAAAAATAAAAACTTCCAGCTAACAATAATACATTTCATATGAATTATAAATATTTATTTAACGCTTAAATTTATGGCAAATTCAGTTAAATATTTCATTATCTATAACAATAGTTATTAAACAAAAATAAATATAGTATAAATTAAATATTAAATAAAAACTATAGAAATTATTTGATATTTATAGCCAGGAAAATGACTGTATTTATATTTAAAAATCGCTATAATAATTCATTTATATTTTCCATTAAATACATAAAATAATTAAAATAAAAATTCAATTATAATTAAATTTTTATTCAGAAAAATAGCCATATATTTAATCAACTTTTCAGGATTTAATGATCGAAATTATTCAAATAAATACTCACTGATTTATGAATACAGTTGCGAATATAAAAGCCAGTTCAACGGCCAAACTATTAGCCATGCAAGAGCTGATCAACCAAGAATTAATACGCAGACAGCAGCGTATTGCGGCAATTGATGAACGACTGAAAATTCAGGACTTGCCCCTCAGAGCCGCAACCAGAACTACATTTCTTCTGGATATAAAGCGACATATTCCCATAACCATTTCTTTTAATCAGGCTATAAGCGTCCAAAACTTACTCTATCAATTACCAGTTGCTTTTTGGGGTAATTTTAGCAAAAATTACCCCAAATATTATTCAGAAATTAAAGATGCTTTTTTAAAGAACAAAATTGATTTGAAGAATTTCATTGAATAGCTAGTATCAAACAAAAAGAGCTTCTGTTTAATAGAAGCTCTTTTTGTTTGATACTAGCTATTCATCAATCATTTTTTAGTTATAAATTAAAATATTTGATTATTTTAATTAAACATAATCAATCAATAAAAACTTATTTATTTTCCTATAATTTCTTTAACCCTTAACCATATATCTTAAAATAATATTTATCTATCATATACCTGCAAAGAAGCCAAAATTTCACTAATTAACATGATTAATTGCAATGCCTTAACTAACCAGATAGGAGCTATAATACACTCAGTGGCCACGAACAGTACGAATAGAAGTGAAAATGTTCTGGATAGGAAATTTTGTGGTATGGCATGAGTATTGCAACAGCTATACCAATATCAATTTTATGGGTTAGTCAAGAAATGCCAGCCTCACTGAGGTTGGCGTTTTTGTTGTAATGCTAACCGTCTACTCAATAAGTTACCGTTCATCGCATTTTCCCACTATACTGCTCTTCCTGTAGGGTGTTTACGCATCCTATTGGCACATATATGGATTACGTGTAATCGCTGATTCCGCTGGGATCAGCGATTCTTGTTACTTATGCTCTCTGATTAGAGTCTAAACAGCATAATATAATCCATATATGTGCTTTTAAAAGCCAAAGCCCCTACCATTACTGGTCAGGGGCTTTGGCTTTTAATTGGCATGACTACTTGTGATACTCATCCAACTACTAATATACTTAACGTTTTTATGCTTAATAATAACATTCCACACAGTGGCACCGGAAACATTTCTCAGGTGAAAGCCGAATTACTAAGGAGCCAATATGAATGGCAGGTTAGCCTGTAGTGCCCAACTAGTGAAAATCCTGGATTCTCGTCCTCAATTTTCTTCCAAACATGCATTGCTACATACAGGCTGTAAGCAGGTTATTGAAACGATGCCAGTACCTGGCCCTGTACCCATGCCTCCCCTCCTACCGATTTTGTATAAATTAAACACAATGTGATCGAGAATGGATTGATTGGGCTTTTGATAATTTATAATTAATAGAATATGTTCTGCTATGCTTAGTATAAAAGGAAGCTATTTAGACGATTCCATAATAGAACTTACAACGATTAAACTTGACGCCCCTATCGATTGTAATAATCTGGAGCGTCGAGAATTAGTGAATTTATCGGCTAAGCAATTTCAACCATAAGGCTCTAATCAGACTGAGCTTGAGCCATTATGGCTTGAACCCCTGAAAGTGAGCCAGTAAAATGTAGAGTAAAAAAATCAATTTCGCTGATAAACAAAGGGGAAATGAAACAGGCACGATTTACCAAATCGCAGATCGTGGCGATTCTTAAGCAACCGGATAACGGACAGACCATCGCTCAGATCACCCACGAACATGGGATTTGTGAGGCCACATTTTACAACTGGCGGGCCAAATATGGTGGAATGCAAGTCGCTGAGGTAAAACGACTCAAGCAATTAGAAGAGGAGAACCGTCGACTCATGAAGATGTACGCCGAGTTGAGTTTACAAAACGAAATCATCAAGGAGGCACTGGCAAAAAACAGGGCCGCTTGAGAAGTGGTGAGCCCTACCGAGCGTCGACAGGTCGTTAGATGGATGATTGATCAGAAACAGAATAGTCAACGTAAAGCCTGTGGCGGGGTTGGTCTAAGTCGAAATGCGCTAGCTGAACCCGTTGCCATCAACGAGAAAAATCAGATCCTGTGTAACCAAATTGAACAGTTGGCTCGGCGCCATAAACACTGGGGAGTACTAAAAATTTATGGTAGATTACGAAAGTAAGGTCAGCAAGTTAACCATGAGCGTGTCAGGCGTTTGTATCGGATTTTAGGACTGGGCCTACGCCGAAAAACCAGGAAGCGCCTGCCGGATGTTATCCGTCGGCCATTGTCCAAAGCAACAGCCTGTAATGAGTGTTGGTCATTGGATTTTACGTCGGATAATTTAACGGGTGGTCGCAAGTTTCGGATGTTAGATGTAGTTGATGATTACAACCGGGAAGCGTTAGGAATTGAAGGCGATTATTCGCTGCCAGCCCAGCGGGTGACCCCGATTGTTAGACCAACTGGTCGATCGCTATGGCAAACCTGAGCGGTTACGCAGTAATAATGGGTCAGAGTTTATTAGTCAGGCCTTGCAGTTTATGACGCCAGTTGATTATCGACAGGCGGCTTAAATTCCAGTCAAAACTGGCGACCGAACGAGGCAAGGACAGGTCCGAAATCAGGCTCAGGTAAATACATTACAAATACCCCAGCATTTAGCCCCAATTTTGGGTGGTAAGGTGGTAAACTCCTATATAGGGGCTTTACCATTACCAGCCGAAAAATGAGAGCACTATCTGGTCATGTGTATAATGGTGAATAAGTACAGATTGGCTTCAGCAGGCTAATTTTCGAAGCCAATCTGTATAGATGTTGTGTCTGTTTCGCAATCGCTGAGCCATACAAGCCTAAAGACAGCCCAGAATTATCCAGGCAGTTTTCATAGTATCTCATTATTTAGTTATTCCACACACATTTGGTTAATTGAAAAAAGTAATGAGTCTAACTACACAGCGATCTGTTTTCTGAGTTTACAAAAAAGGTTGATTACAGAGAGTGGCTTAAGGGTATGGATCGATTTTTCGATTAGCGTCTCAGGGTCCAAATGAACTGTTTTTGAGTGACGAGGTCTTTGGATACTAGAAAGTGCGCACTGAACTCTTCCGGATCATCATTAATGATTCGGACTATCTCTGTAGTTGTATAAAAAAACTCTCGGTTGCCATACGTTTTGCTTTTGATTCTTGCTTCCAACACGGGGGCTTCTTTTGCGAACTTTTTAAGCGAATCATCTAATTGTTGGGCCAGGTCCTGGAATTGTTTTGACAGGGTGGAATAATACTTTTTTAAACTATCCTTGGTCGCTGCCTGAGACTTACTCTGATTGGTATTGGCTATAATTATGCTCCCTTCACTTCGACGCGTATAATCATACTGGCCCCATTTGTAATCCAGAAGCGTAAGCGAATCAAGCTCGGCTTCGCCAATGAGTCTATACACTGAGGTTTTCACCTTGTAGCGCGCTGGTTTGGTGATAATTTTTAACGGACTAGGTATCTCGTGTTTTTGTACGTAGTTCAGGATAGCCGAGTCGATCTGCATGGTCAGGTTCTGCGCGATCAGTTGACAACTAGATAAAAGGCTGATCACTACGGCAGTAAAAATGTGTTTCATAGTGTAGATCATTTAATTGTCTACTCGTTTAATAGCTCTATCCTTGTCCTCCCGATCATTCGTTGGTCTTGACCAGCTATTAGTAGTATAGGTATCCGTCTGGTTTACGATAGGAACTATTTCTTTTAACTTTTGAATCAAATTATCCGGAGCAGCTTTGCAGTCTAACGTGTTTTCCGCTGAATTAAGAATATAGCCATCCTGGGTCAATACAACATCGTTAATATCCTGTTGTGCATTGTGGACTGCCCATAATTTCTCCCTCAATTCATTGGAAATTCCAGAATGCCAAAACCCATTATTATCTCGTAGTATGATATAACTACCGTCGAGTCCAAAAATTACCTTTTTTATTTCTTCGCCAGCCTTGTTAAATTTCAGTAATTGTTGATACATTTCATCGGGAATTCCTTTACTGGTAAAAGCGTTTCTGCCCGATACAACCACATACCCACCTGTCGGGGTTATGGCGACATGCTTTATATTTTCTTTCTTCTCCCAGTACTCTTTTAGGGTTTCCCGTAAGGATTCTGAAAGACCACTACTATAATAGCCGTTATAACCATATAGTAAAATCCAACTTCCATCTTTATTAAGGAGAACCTGCGTTATTTCTTCCCCTTTACTATTAATTTCCTTTATTCGCTCGCCTAGACCCACTGGAACTCCTCGGTATGAATAGGCATTTCTATTATAAATAATGGCGTAACTATTGTCTGCTCCAATAGTGATACTAATCAGCTTAATCTGGGCTATACCCGGCGTGGCAAAGACACTCACTAAACTAATAAAAAGGAGGGTAAACAAGTATTTCATGGTGTGGCCTATTAGTTATTTATACTACTTTTTTAATTCACTAATCTCTTCCTACAGCTTCTGAACCCGTTTGTGTTGCTTACTAGTGTACAGGGTCAACTCTTCGATTTTCGCCATCACCACCGCATTGTATTTAGCCCAATCGATTCCCTTTTTGGTCATTTCCTCGGCTGAGGGTACGTTTGACAAATGGCCCGTTTTTTTGATGTAAGTTTCGACCTCGGGCAATGATTGTAAACTGTATCCGGGCTCAAAGACTTTATCGCTCCACTCAGCAGGACTATCAACGCCCAGCCGATACCTTGCTCTTATGACTTCACCCGACTGATTGACGGTATTATAATCCTTAAGTATTAGTGAGTCCAGCTCGGCCTCACTAGTTAGCCGGTGGACTTCCGTTTTCATATTATAGCGAACCGGCTCAGTCAGGATTTCCATATAGTCAATCATCTTTTGAGCTGTGTTAGTAAAAATAAAATCAGTCAGTTAACAAAAAAGCTAACTGACTGATTATTAATGTGATCCCGAAGCGACTCGAACGCTTGACCGTCTGCTTAGAAGGCAGATGCTCTATCCAACTGAGCTACAGGACCTTTTTTTGATAGGCTAAGGGGCAAAATTACGCTCATTTCTATTCTTTTGCAAAAATCAAGAAAATACAGTTGTCTGGCGATAGGAATACATCTATGAGGCTGCTTGATCAGGTAACGTTGTAAACCATATATATACAGCGTCAGTTGTTGACTCATTTCTACCTACTGTTAATTTATGGTAGTTTTCGCACCATTACTCCTGCCATTTTTGGTTTATAAACTACCAATCAAAAATGAATCAAAAACCCTCAATGGCATTCGTCGGCGCATCCTGGATGGCGCTGGGTGCTGGTATATTCGGCTTCTTAATTGGCCTTTGGCGATCCGACATGGTACTAAATGAAAAAGGCTACTATTTTACCGTCTTGATGTATGGGCTTTTTTCAGTCGTTTCTGTCCAAAAAAGTGTTCGGGATCGTTTGGAAGGTGTTCCGGTTACGGATATTTATTATGGACTTAGCTGGTTTTCTACGATACTCGCTATTGTTTTATTAACAGTAGGTCTATGGAACGCCACACTATTGCCCAGCGAGAAAGGTTTTTACGCATTTGCCTTTTTACTGGCCCTATTTGGTGCTATTGCCGTACAGAAGAATACACGAGATAGCCAAACTGTTGAGACAAACCGGTAAATACAGTAAAATGACGGATTACTATTAGCGTAAGCGGTTCTATTAAGGAGCCGCTTTATTCTTTTTTCTTCAAATTACCTGATCGACTTGTCGATTGACTCATCACGTCATCAAATTCATCTGAAAAAAGATCAACGCTTTGTAATTCACAATCTGAAGCCAGCATTGACATTTGCTGGCTACCAATAGTCAATCTATTTACTTGTTCCTGCTGACAATCCGTATTATATCCACTGCCATGTATGGCTAGAGCCAGGATGTCATCGTTTTGCCAGATTTCGCTGGTAATCAACATGGGTTTGTCGTTCCCCTGCCCACAAAAGGAAAGTCGACCCTGGGGTCTGGATCTACCTTTCCCATTTTTAAGAAGAAAGGCTTGTTTTAGCTTATCTGTATACTTACAGACGATTTTATACAACTTGTTGTCATAGAAGACTAGGAATAGGTCAGGAATAGAAACCCCTTCCACTACTTTAGTTACCGCTTTGAATATACGTATATGATTACACGGTAAGGCAACGGTTCCTTTTGCATAGGCCTGTTCTTGTTCCTTAAAGTCAGTATGACTGATCGAATCGGGCGTGGTTATACCAATTCTGTACTCTCCCAGCCCGGTTAGTTTTGCCTGAGCATGACAGAAAGACGGAAGCAGAAAAATTAATAGAATAGCCTGTTTCATTGATCGTAGAGTAACCAGGTAAAGAATAAGGTCCTCTAAGGTATACAACCTATAGCTTTCGACGATGTTCATCGTTTGCCTTATGTAGCTGAGTAGAAACGTAGGCCGATAATGCCAACTGCGATTAAGGCCAGAAAGAACAGTTCTGCAAAAGACCAATTATTTTTAAAGACAAACACATCAACCGCTTTAATCAATAGTAAGCCTATGGCTGTCCAGGCGGCAAAAGCAGTTGTCGTTGGAATCTGTTTGATAGCTAGTGAAAAAAAGTAAATATTTACCAGACCAAACACAGCATTCCCAATAAAGGGTAGCAAAATTGGCAAGCCAACAGTGGATAAATAGAATGTGTCCCACCGTAACGTTTTCAGATCATCAACTACCATGTACTTAAGGGAATACGTCCAGGCCGTCTGAAAAATTGCGGCAATAAAGAGAAATAACCAGGCTTGCACGATCGTCTATTTTAGCGTTATATCTTATTTTTCAGGAGAAAATAATAAAATCCAGACATAAAAAATGAGACCATCTGGGTCTCATTTTTTATAGAACGTATTCTTAACCTAACTTCATGCAGTAATATAAATAGAGTATTAATTATCGATATTTTACAGAAAATAATACAAGGCAAATGGCGCTATTATAAAGAGTAGTAATAGGATGATAAATAAAACTTGCCGATAGCTACTGTAATATACATAGCGACTATTCCCAGCCAGTAAATTCATCAACTCATCTAGCCAATGCCTTAACATTTAATAAGTTATAATTTATTTACAGGCAAAGGTAGTTATAGATTGAATAGGCGCATGTTATTAAATCATTACTGATTTCAATAGCAACATCATCATTATTTTACAAGCCAATTTCAGAGGATAAATTAAGAAGAAGGCATTTTCTGAGTAATTAATATTTCTTAATAACTGCCATTATTATTTGTGCATCTTAATAAATTATTAGCATCTATTAAATTACCTAATAAAAACATAACCCTAACTTAATTAAGGCATCATAGCTGGTCTCTTACTTTGCGCAAACCAACACGTGCATGAATCGTCGGGAAATAGTTAGACGCATGGGTGCGGGCTTTGCGGCTCTTTCGGTCAGCAATTTCGCTACTGCTCAGGTAGCCACCCTCCCTAAAAAACGAGTACTACGCATTGCTCACGTAACTGATGTCCACATGCAACCTTTAGTTGGGGCGGCTAAAGGCTTCGAAAAATGTCTGCATCATCTACAGGGGTTGTCCGATACACCCGATTTGATTATTAATGGGGGTGATGCAATTATGGAAGCGCACGGTCGCGGGCAGGATAGCGTTCGTCGCCAGTGGAAGCTCTACCAGGATGTACTGAAAAGCGAAAATGCTTTACCAATCTTAAGTTGTGTTGGCAATCATGACATCTGGTGCAAACACGAAACGCAGAACGCTTTTCATGACGGACGAAAGTGGGCTATGGATGAGTTACAGATGGCTCGCCGGTATTATAGCCTAAGACAGAACGGATGGCATATTATCGTCTTAGACAGCGTTCAACCCAAGGCCGATGGAAGTTGGTACACAGCCCATATAGACGATGAGCAATTCGATTGGCTTGAAGCAGACTTAAAAGCCATCCCTGCCGAAACGCCTATATTAGTTGTTTCACACGTTCCCATTTTGGCGGCCTGTGTCTTTTTCGACGGCCCCCGATTTACCAACGACAATTGGACAATTCCCTCCCGCTGGATGCACAGCGATACCGTCCGACTAACGCAGTTATTTCATCGATATCCAAACGTAAAAGCGGCTTTAAGTGGTCATATCCACCTGGTTGATCGAGTCGATTACAACAACGTTAGCTATTTCTGTAATGGAGCAGTGAGTGGTGCCTGGTGGTTTGGGAAATACCATCATACCGCAGCCGGTTATGCCTTAGTCGATCTATTTGACGATGGCTCAATAGTCAACACCTATACTGCCTACGGAGAGCATCTGTAAGTCGTTTTCGCAGTGAGCATCATCCTTGCACTAACACTGTGATAACAAGACACTTTTGACATAATTCTTTCCATTTGCAACAAACTTAACGCTGACTTAACAGTCACATTCATTATATCACATTTGGGTAATATCCACCCCTGTAGTTTTGTGTGCTTACTCCATAAAACAGGCATTTTTCTTCCTCATGAACGTTTTATCTTTATCCGCTTCAGTGGCCATTGCACTTGCTGGTGGCCTGCTTGTTGCTGGCTGTCTGGACCATCGTCTCGATCCTAATACGTATCCGGCTTTTTCCGAAGCATCTAATCCCAAAACATTAGCTATATCGCCGAACGGAACAACTATCTATAATGGTGGATATGGTTCGGCCATTGCGCGCGATCCAAACGATCCCAATATATTTTATTTATTGACTGATCGGGGGCCTAATGCCGCAGGACAAGCTGCCAACTCGATTATTTTTGGCAAAGCCGATTTCACTCCTCAGATTGCTCGGTTCCGTGTCGTTGGCAATCAATTAGTACTTGAGCGAACTATCTTGCTCAAAAATGCAGCCGGACAGCCTCTAAATGGTTTACCAAACCCAATTGGACAAGGCAATACTGGCGAAACCGCTCTTGACCTGAATGGCCAGCCCATTGCTCCCAACGCCGACGGAATTGATTCTGAAGGAATGGTTCTTCTACCAGACGGTACATTTTGGATTAGTGACGAATACGGGCCACACATTGCGCATTTCGACGCGAATGGCAATACGATTGAACGCATCAATCCATTTGGATCGGGTACGGGGGGACGTACTATTCCTAAAGTATTTGCCCGTCGTCGGCCAAACCGGGGTATGGAAGGCTTAACGATTACGCCCGATGGCAAAACTCTGGTTGGTCTGATGCAGTCGCCCATGTATAATCCGTCGTCGTCTGCAGTGGCTAACTCGCTTATTTTGCGCGTCTTGACGTTCGAGATTGCTACCGGCGCTACCAAACAATATGTTTATCTGATGGAAAACGCGAGTTTAACGGGTTGTAGTGAAATTGCTGCGATCACCAATACTACGTTTTTGGCACTGGAACGGGATGGCGATTATGGCGGTAATCCGGCGAAACCGGCTACGTTTAAACGGATATACAAATTTGATCTGGCAGGTGCCACCGATATTTCCGATCCGACCAATGGCGATGGGGGTAAACAATATGGCGGATTAAGCGTCGAACAGCTAAAGGACAAAACGGGTTTGCAGAACGCGGGAATTACTCCCGTTACTAAAACGCTGGTATTCGACCTGTTGACACAAATTTCGCCCGTCTATCCACATGACAAAGCTGAAGGAATTGCACTAATTGGCAGCAACACGCTGGCCATTTCGAACGACGATGATTTCGGAGTTGTGGATAATGGCATGAATGGATTTACTACGAAAATCCTGCCAGCCACAGGTAAAGTTGACCTCAATCGAATTTATTTCGTTACGTTGCCAACACCGCTTCGTTAGTAAAATTTATTATTTTTTTGTCATCCTGACCGCCGGGAAGGATCTTAATGTTTCCTAACTCTCAACTGGGGATATTTTAAGATCCTTCCCGGCGGTCAGGATGACAAAATTTTTCAACCAACTCTTACTTTAAAATAGGTTCTAGAGCAGCCCGGTTTTCGTCTAACCAGGCATGTATGTCAGTGACAATTTCCCGAATACCGAGTTGGGGTTTCCAGCCGGTCAATTTCGTAACATTGGTATTATCAGTAATATAAAGTCGAATGTCAGCGGCTCGGTTTTCGGTTACCTCCTTAATTGGAATGGTCTTCCCCGTCACTTCCTGACAGATTTTGGTCAGTTCCTGCAGCGATGCGCTACTTTCTACTCCACCGCCCGCGTTCAGAATTTCGCCGTTGACAGTATCTAGGTTATGCAATTCCCAATCAATCAGTCGGTACAGATCGTCAATGTGCAGCATATCGCGAGTTTGTTTACCCGTTCCACCGTAGCCGATATACGCAAGTTGCTGTTCGAAATAGTGTTTGGCAATCCAGAGCACCATTACACCCTGATCGACTTTACCCATTTGCCAGGGGCCTGTAATCACACCACAACGGTTGATAACCGTTTTCATTCCGTAGAACTCGTTGTATTCCTGTATCAGAAGTTCCGACGCCAGTTTGGTCGTTCCATACAATGACCGAGCTCCATCGAGCGGGAAATTCTCAGCAATTCCCCGCGATGAAACGCCTGGTACAGGCTGATTATCAGTCAGAACAAACCGAGTTTCGGCTTCCTCGAAATTGAGGGTTTCAATGGTTTTGATCGGATAAACGCGACTCGTAGACAAGAAGATGAAACTAGCCTTATGTTTCAGGGCATAATTCAGGCAGTTGACCGTACCAAACAGATTGGTATTGATCAGATAATCGGGCGTACCATCCAATCCTGCCAATACGGAAGGTTCGGCAGAGGCTTCAATGACCGTATCGACAGCCGGTAAGGCATCGAAATCTTCTTTGTTCCGAATGTCACCATGCAAAAACTCGATACCGGCCGCTTTAAGCCGCGACAAGCTTAATTCTGATCCGCGCCGTTTGAGATTATCGAGCGCAAAAATTTGATAATGAGGATAGTTTTGCTTTAACGAGATGGCCAGCGATGAGCCAACAAATCCGGCCCCGCCGGTAATTAAAAGTTTCATTTAGTGATGAGTTATGAACGATGAACGATTAGTGATAAATAGTATGCGTCAGCACGCTCATCACTTATCGTTCATCACGACTATGACGTAATTCGTTTGAGTTGGACGTTTTCGACGGGGCGAATGACCAGTGGCACTTTTTCGACTTTTACCGAGCTGCTATCCAGACCGAACCAGCGATCTTCGGGCGTCGTAAAACTTTTGATGGTGAAGTAGATATTCATAATAATCCGCTCGGCGGTAGGCAACTCATTTTCGAACGAAAGGAATTTTTCCAATACAACAAATCGGAAATCTCCAATAACATTCTGGCGACTAAGTGATTCGTATCGACTGGTAATATCTACTTCTTTGTTTTTTACCATGTCTTCAATCACTTTACGGAAGAATAAATTAATCCGCTGCTCAACCCGGAACCCTAACTTAAACGTTACTTTGTAGGCATCGTCGGGAGCCAGCGTATTCACTTTGTATTCCATCGTATAGGGATCGTCTGTCGTATCGACGTGAACGAACCAATAGATATCGGCCCGTTTGGGGCGTTTCTGGAAAATCGAATAAATAATCTTCGACTCAATTTCTGACTGCCTGGCCGCATTGCTCATAAAGACGATGTGCGTAGCGTATTTAGGTATGCTGATATCGCGGCTCAGTTCTTTGATTGCCTGGATATATTGATCGATTCGTACGTATTCCGTCAGTCGAAGTTTAATCTGGAAGGCCCTTAACCAGATAATCATCACTGTCCCCATAATACCGGCAATCAAAATCGAAACCCAACCGCCATGTGTAAACTTGGCCAGGTTAGCAACCAGAAAGCAGCCTTCGAGGGTCAGATAGAATGTAAGGAATAGAATAACCAGCCATGCATTGTATTTATGGGAATACATGTAATAGCTAAATAAAATAGTACTCATCAACATTGTCAGCGTAATAGCCAGTCCATACGCAGCTTCCATACGCGACGAATCCTGGAAGTAAAGCACTACGCCAATACAACCCGCAAAAAGTAACCAGTTGATACTCGGAACATAGAGTTGCCCTTTTTGATTGGATGGATACCGAAGTCGAACTTTAGGCCAGAAGTTGAGTCGAATGGCTTCGCTAATAAGGGTATAGGCTCCTGTTAACATCGCCTGACTGGCAATTACCGTAGCAGCTGTTGCTACGCAAATGCCAATGATCAGGAACCAATCAGGCATCAGGGCATAAAATGGATTTTGTTCACCAAGTGGCTGACCGATCAAACTTTCCACAAAAGCACCCTGACCGAAATAATTCAACATCAGGCAGGCTTTTACATAAACCCAGCTAACGCGGATATTGGCCCGCCCACAGTGCCCCATATCCGAATACAGTGCTTCCGCGCCTGTTGTTGACAGGAAAACAGCCCCCAATAACCAAAAGGCCCCAGAGTATCCAGTCAGGAAATCATAGGCATACATTGGGTTGAGCGCAGTCAGAATCGTTATATCGTCCATGATATGAATAATTCCCAGCGTGCCCAGCATGGTAAACCAAACCAGCATAATTGGGCCAAATGCGGTGCCTACCACACTGGTACCAAATGTCTGGATCAGGAACAGTATGGCCAGAATACCGATCACAATAGGAACAGTCGGAATATCTGGATATAAGATGCGCAACCCTTCTACGGCCGAAGAAACCGAAATAGGCGGAGTAATAATACTATCGGCCAGCAGCGAACTACCGCCAATAATAGCCGGTATAGTGAGCCAGCGGGCGTGTCGACGAACCAGCGCATAGAGCGCAAAAATTCCTCCTTCACCCCGGTTATCGGCCCGTAATATCAAAATGACATATTTGACGGTCGTTTGGAGCGTAACTGTCCAGAAAATACAGGAGAGTGCTCCCCGAACAATATTTGCCTGAATTGGCTCTGTGGTACCAACAATCGACCGAAGAACATATAAAGGAGATGTGCCGATGTCGCCATAAATGATACCCATTGCTACCAGCAAACCCGCAGTCGTAACGGTATCTAAGTGCTTTTTATCTTCCATAAGATAGGCTTGCGCCTTTTGCTTCAAGATCAGGTCAAAACGGGGCAAAGATAAACGATGTTTAGATTCGTCAATCTAGCTTTAATTGAAACTTCTACATACTAGAAAACGCAAAAATCCAGCCATCATTCGAAATAAACCCGGCAATCATAAAAACTCTTTGACAAAACAGGCCGTATGTACGAACACCTATAAGGTAATAATCCCGGGTTTTGTTTAATTAGGTGAATTTGCAGATGACCTACTCACTCAGTAGGTCATCTCTTTTTCAGCCGATTAGCGACCAGCTATGGTGAATCAACGCTACATAAAACCGAATCATAGTCTGGTAATCCTCCACTCCTGCTCGCTTAGTTGTACCATGAATTACCTGTGTCTCTGCATCGTCTAACAGAGTCGGTGAAAACCGATAAAGGACTGAAGGACGGCCTAAAATCTGGCATCAGCAACGCTCAGCATCACATAGGGAGCGACAACATCGAGAAAAAGGATTATCAGAACAACCACTAGGAGAATTATTTGTACAATTAATCGCAAGGTGACAAGGGCAAAAGGCGCGTTTGATACGCACTTTTCGCGATACAAAATCGGTATTATAAGGAAGAAAACGAACATTGATTGGCAGGAAAGGCGATAGGCTATTGTGTAAGCGGCATTTATCGTATTTTTGATAGTAATAATACTAAAAGCCAAATGGTACGCAGCTCGCTATGACTCCAGCCAGTACGTCATCTGCCAGTAATCAACTTGAGCAACTTATAGACGATTTAAGTCTGCTGACGACCCATTCAATCGGGCGTGGGGTCGATAATGCAATTCGGATTTCGAACGATAAAATCAGTGGAAGCCATGCTCGGCTGATCCAATGTACACCGGACAGTTTTGTTCTGGAAGATCTTAACAGCAAAAATGGCACGTATGTGAATGGTGTGCGGATTACCCGCAAAGTTGTTGGTAAACAAGATACTATCCGGTTAGCCGATACGGATTACTCGATTGACCAGCTTCTGGACATACAAACGAGTACGTCGGCGACCTCAGTATTACCTAAGTCGCCAACGTACTCGCAACCAATCGATCCGCTTTCCATAGAACCCTCGAGATCTCAAACAGTTGCACTCAATTTTGTTCCCGAATTTACCGCCTTGAAGGAGGTATATGAACAGTACCCAAAACTTCGTCGCGATTGCCGAAATCGGGAGAAAATGGTACGTACGGGCAGTGTTCTGGTTTCGTCGCTTGTGGGAATTGGTGCCGTTCTTAGCACAGCCGGAGGGGCAATTCCTCTCCTGCATGTGCTGTCGGGGGCGGGTTTGAGTGTACTCATACCCACACTTTGTTCATCACTCTTATCGACGGAGGAAAAAATAGAAATCATCGATAAAGAATACCGGGAGCGTTATCGATGCCCCAATCCCGATTGTCGCGATCCGTTTGGTGTCCGGGAATGGGAATTACTGGCTCAGCAAAAGACCTGTCGCCGTTGTCAGGCAATCTGGGTAAATTAATCTCTGACTTTCCACTCACCTTTTCCCGATAAGCGCGATAAATGCTTATCGCTCACTTTCTAGTTCATTTGTCATGTCGCTATCTTCCAACAAAACTGAATTAACGCCTGATTCTTTGGCCTTAAAAAGAGTCATGCCCCGCCCTGCTCTACCAGCATCGGTGCTCAATTCGGATCAGAAAAAAATGATCGGCATTTCGGCTGCGGCTTTATTATTGGGTGGTTCAGCCTGGGCAGTTAGTAAAAAGATTTCGGAAGCAATAGCCCCCGAGTCGGATGATGAAGGAATGCAAATAGTCTCCAAAGCCTTTATCGAGTTGCCTGAAGATATTGATGTAGCGGGTAAAGTAGTCGATAATATGAGTTTTGGTCAGGCGTTTAGAGCGGCCCGTAATGAAGTAGGTGTTGGTGGCGTATTTAGCTGGCATGGGCGCTGGTACAATACATTCGAAAAAGAAGAATGGGAAGACTTATCGCTCGTACAGCGTCAGGAATACGCGGAAATGATCATCGGCGAAAAACTGCCCGTTAAGCTCTATCACCCACACGCAACCCATAGCAATCAACTGGTATCGACACAGAAAGTAAACGACCCAACAGTGATTGAGGGGTATTTAAACGGCCAGCGAGTAATGGGTCTTGATAGTAATCATGACGGCATTATCGATACGGTGGTTATGAACAGTGGCGATGGTCATACGTATAAGGTCGTTGACGCGCGTGGCGATAATGGATTGGATACCCTCTATCGGTACGACCCTCTCACGGGCGAGCAAACGGCGGCTGTCTGGCTTGACAAACCCTTCATCCTCACCAACGACAATTTCAGCCAGCGACTAGAGGAAACGATGTCAGCAGAAATTGTCGATTCGATTTTGGATGCCGACGAGCCGATTGCCACATCGGCATTATCCATGCATGATCCTGACTCAGAGGAATTCGATCAAGCTGTTGATCATTATATTGCGGACACATATGAGGCAGATAGCGACACGTACGTAAATAACGGCGATGTCCATGATATGGACGAATAATACGTATGGGTGGCTTTAAAACAACGCTGATTACCTGCCAGCAATGTGGCCGACGGATTATGGTTCGGACCGCTGATTTCGAGAAAGGTTCTATTACCTGTTCACATATTGGTTGTGGAGCGGTCAATCGGTTACAGGCTGCTTTTCAGTATGACGAGGCCATTGTTCAGGGATTACCTGACTTTGGCCTGTTGACTTATGAAGGGTCACCAACAATCAGTTATCCACTTCAGTTCGGCAGTAATGTGATTGGAACGTCTGGTTCATGCACGGTTCAAGTTGGCCGGTTTATGCACAATAACCGCTGCTACATCAGCCGTCGGCACTGTACCTTAACCGTTACCTTCGACAAATGGACTGGGCAACTGCGTTATCAACTTCAGGATGGCGCCGTTGATATGCCTACCCAAATCTTTCAGCACAGTTTAAACGGAACGTCGCTGAATGGAATCCTATTGCAGAAAACCGAACTTGTTGATGTAGAAGATCGTGGTGTTATTAAGCTGGGTGGAGTAGATCAATTCCGTTTGACGCATTATTCTATCCCACCGGCCATGCTTGAAACATACAAAATCGAGTTAGATTTCAATCCCGACCGTACACAATAGCTTATGCTTCTTCATTTGACGACCCCGTTTGCCTTTTCGAATGTCGGGCAAAGGCCAACGAATCAGGATGCATTGTATCCGGCGGTTGGCGGGGCCACCAGTGAGACAACGCTTTTTATTGTTTGTGATGGGATGGGGGGCGCTGATAAAGGTGAAGTAGCCAGCGAATTGCTGGGTAAGTCAATAATGGAATATGCGACAGCTATGGATTACCCAATCTTAGATATTGTCCATTTGCAATCAGCCCTCGACTGGGCTTACAACGCCTATCGTGACTATCTGCAATGTCAACCGTTCGTCAATCGTATGGGCTCAACATTCGCACTATTCCAGGCGCACCAACAAGGGGTAACCATTGCGCATATCGGCGACAGTCGCGTCTATCAAATCCGGGCGGGGAAAATCCTGTTTCAGACACGCGATCATCGGCAGGTAGCCGATATGGTAGAATCTGGCATTATTACCGCAGAACAGGCGCTCACCCATCCCTGGCGAAATCGGTTGAGTCGTGCAGTAGTATGCAGTCAGAGTGATAAAAGTAGACCAACGAGCCGCCCAATACCCGATGTTGTGATGCTAACGGATATTCATCCGGATGATTATTTTTTTATGTGTACCGACGGCGTACTAGAACATATTGACGATTATACGCTTGAAAAATTAATGGAAGCCAATGTACCCGATCAGGCCAAAATTCAGTCAATAGAAGCCTTGTGCGAAGGCCGAACAAAGGATAATTATTCCGGCTACTTGATTGGCATCCGATACGTAACTCAAACAGAACCAGTGCCATCCATTCAAACCTTCTAAAGCGATGTTTCTTTCTCTTTTATTTGGTTTAGAACTACTCGTTAATTGTCAGCCACCCGTGTTGGCCCCGCAAACCTATGCTGTTGTTGTAGGCATTTCCGATTATCAGGCCCTTTCCTATGCAGCTGGCGATTTGCGGTTTGCCGACCGGGATGCCCAGCAGGTTGTCGCCTTTTTGAAAAGTAAAGCCGGAGGAAACGTACCCGATTCGCATATTCGCTTATTGACGAACCATCAGGCATCTCAACAGAAAATTAAACAAGCCTTAACACTCTTTCGACAGGCCGGTCCAGAAGATCGAGTCGTTTTTTATTTCTCCGGTCATGGCTCGTCTACTAGTTTTGTACCCTACGATACGCGACCCGGTAGCCTCCAAACGCTGTTGACGCATAAAGATATCAAAACCGCTTTTCTTGCGTCAAAAGCCATCACCAAACTGTGTATTGCCGACGCCTGCCTGTCGGGTGGTATGATCAAAAATAAGAAGGATCAACGCAAGGCTGTGCAAAAAGCAGCCCGCAACCTAAGTAGCCATAGTAACGTAGCCATGATGCTGGCAAGCCGATCGACACAAAGTGCCATTGAAGCGGGAAAGCTGGAGGGAGGTGCTTTCACCCATTTCCTTTTACGCGGGCTAACAGGTAAGGGGGATCTCGATGGTAACCAGATTGTAACAATTCAGGAATTACATAAATATGTATTACCCAGAGTGAAACTGGTAACCCGTGGTCGGCAGACACCGGTTTTTTATGGTCGGTTTTCGGATAATCTTCCTTTAGCGTATCTTTGATTTGCGCCCAGTGACTTAACAACAAAACAACCCTATGAACCAGTCGTTTACCTCATTTCAGGAATTCAAACGACGATACCCAATTCGCCCTAACGATAAGAGCGCTTTGTTGGGTAGTGGTTCCTATGGGCGAGTGGTAAAGGTGGAGGATCAGCTGGAAACGGAGTGGGTTGCCATTAAAATCAGTGAGTTTAAAGGAGCCGACGCAAAGTCGCTCAAGGCCGAAGTCGAGTTAGCCCAACGGGTTCCTCGCCAGGCCAATATCGCTCGGTATGATGCTTGTTACCGGCTCGAAACCGATACCAGCGTCAGCGATTTTGCCATCATGAAATATTACGCGGATGGTAATTTGGCCGATTTACTTCAGAAGGAGAAACTCTCCCCTACCCAAATTTATGACCTAACCCGAGGTATTCTGCTGGGCCTCCAGCATCTGCATCGTCATCATATTGTTCACCGCGATTTTAAGCCCGCCAATATTCTTATCTCGCGCGACAATGCCGGAACGTTCGTACCAAAAATTGCGGATTTTGGCCTGAGCAAATTGGTAAGTGAGGATGAACTCGACAGTTCAGATTTTGACCTAAGCGACGGACGTGGTACTCCTTCCTACAAAGCCCCTGAGCAAATTGAGGGCAGTCGGGTAAGTTTTAACCTTGATTTGTGGGCGTTTGGTGTCATTCTCTATGAAATGCTGACGGGAGAAAAGCCTTTTCGGGCTGACCTGAAAAACAGCAGCGAGCAATCCGTTCGTCGGGAAATTGAGCAAAAAATCATCTCAGTTGACTTACCCGACCGAATCAATTCAATTGCCGAACCGTACGCGAGTATGATTCGTCGGTGCCTGGTTCGCGATATTCGGGACCGCGTTCGAAAAGAAGACGAATTGCTCGACTTGCTGGATCACATTCCAACCCTGCTGGCAGACGCGAAAGCACATTCCAATAAGAAGCAGTACACAGAAGCGATCAATCTGTTTGAGCAAATATTATCGAAACGGGAAAAGCATCCTGAAGCGCAGAAAGGTATTGCTCAGTGCAAATCTGCTCTTGACAAACAGCTCATTAGCCAATATCTGAACGATGCAGGCGAATTACTCAATCAACAGCAGTTCGAACAGGCACAAACGCAGTATGAGCAAGTATTACAGCTTGATCCGACAAATGCCGACGCTGCCCGTGGATTAGTGGTAAGTCTGGATCGACTCCGACCTAAATTCGTTGTTACCGAATCCGAATCAACGGATGTTTATCAGGACGAAGCGAAGACAGATGTATTCATCGATCCTGTCTCCTCTTCGACTCCACAAGTCCCGCAACAAGTAGTTGATGGTGGCAAAGAGCGTGCTGCTGTAAAAACAACGTCCGTTTCCTCAAAAAAAACAGGTGTAGACGCTCAGGTACAAATTGCGAAACGCACTCCATCACGACGCCTTTTTCCCTGGCGAATTGCCGTGCCCGCAGCTATTGGGTTGAGTGGCATTATCTTGTTTATCAGCCTGACAGGTTCCCCGGAGAAAAAATCTGTACAGAATCAGGATAGCACGGCCATCTCTGGCATTAAACCAACTGTCTCTCAGACTAATGGAACGTCAGAAGTTACAACACCAGGTTCAGTAACCTTATCCGCTCCCATAACAGCAGCAATTACCAAACGGGTCGACATTGCACTTGGCAAGGCCAGTTTCGCGTTTCAGCAAAAAGACTACGCGACAGCCATCATGCTGACCAATAGCGCTTTACAACTCGACCCTACTCGTCAGGATGTATTTGCCCTCAAAAATGCAGCCCTCAAAGCCCAGCCCCAAACAACTCCTGCAGTATCGGTTACGCAAACGACCGAGCTTACAGAAGTCCCTAAAGTTACTCCACCTGTGCAGGAGCCAGAAGCGATAAAAGCACCTGAGCCAGCCTCCAAAGAAGCACTGGAAAAAGCAAGGCGTGAAGCTCAGGAAAAATACGATCTACTGATCGATGATGGGCATAAGGCGATCACCAAAAGTAACAATAAAGAAAAAGCAAAAGAGAATTTTACGGCTGCCCGAGCCTTGGCCAAAGAGTACGACTTAAGTACAACGAAAGCTGACATTCCCTATACGTACAGTATGGGGAAGGGCAATAGTTACTTTGACAGAGATGAATTTGATGGCGCAAAAGCCTGGTTTCAGGTGGCCCAGTCGCTGAAAGACACGGAGGAAGTCAAACGGCGAATTAGCCAATGCTCCAGTCAGTAAATCAACAATATGAACACACCTTTACATCGCTTTATCCTGTTTCTGCTAATCGCCTTTGCTTCTCTAACTCCCCTACAGGTGGTTTTAGGCCAAACCTCAACCACGGCTACTGTTAGCGATCCAGAGTACGATCGGTATAAAAAAAGAGGAGACGACTATTTTAAAGAAGGCAAATACCCCGAAGCACGCCGACAATACCAGAATTGCCTGGAAGTACCTGGTTTTGAATCGGATACGTATGCAACAAACCAGATTAACGAATGCAACAGTCGGTTGGTTTTACGTCAGAAAGTCGATGACGCGTTTCGGCTGTATAACAGTGCAGAAGCGGTTTCTCTGCTCAAGCAACTTTTAGCACTGAACCCCGACGACCCAATTACGAAGGCCCAGTTAGCAGCTTATTATGAGCAGGCGGCTAATCAGCCGGTTAATCCAAATCCCTTTCCGGAATTACCACCGATTCAGCCGGTTAATCATGTGTTTAAACCCAATAAACGGGTTGGTGTAAAAGTAGCTACTGGTGCCGTCGCTATTGGTGCAGGAGTATATGCGTATGTATTGCGCAATGACTACCAAACAAAAATGGCCACCTTAAACGAAATTAGCCAGCGGGTTGATCCCAGCGGTAGTGGTGTCGTCGATAATCCGGATACCTATCAACAATATAACGAAGCGTATCTGGCCGCACAGGTAGCCCAGCAAAAACACGGTTTGTTTAAAGCCTGTCTGGGCGTTGCGGCCTTAGCTACGCTCGCGGAAGTATATTTGTTTGCGTATAAACCGAAGCTACGCACGAGTGGCCTACACTGGAAACCCTCCTCACAATCGGTAGGACTCGCTCTTGTATTTACGTTCTAACTAATTCCGCCCATATTTTGATAGCCCATTGATAATGAATAAGTTCAGTAAATTTTTTATTTATATCATTATATGTTGTAGCTGTGGAGGTCTATTCTTTAGCTGCTCGGAATGGAGTTTGCCTGAACACAAATCGCAGCGGGTTTGCGTTAACCCAACGGGGAACCTTGATGCAAAAATTCAGGATTTAAAAGTCGATTTTTCGATTGGAAATAGTAGTGGTACGATTGATAAAATTACCTGGGATTTTGGCAATACTAGTACGACGGTTACAACCGGTACGACAGTCAGTTATACATATCCGGCAGCAGGCAGTTATACAGTAAAAGCAACTCTGAAGAATAGCTGTAAAGATTCAACCATTCTCCAGAGCATTATTTCCGTCATCAATCCCATGATTCCTGTCGTAAGCTTGCAGCCTGTAACTGAGTTATCGCAGACGTCAGCTACGCTGCAGATGGCGATTACGTCCAATGGCAATGTTGCGATTAGACGATTTGGCATCTGCTATTCAACCACGAACACTGTCCCTGATATAACAAAAGACCCTATTGCCTATAAAGACGAAGCAGGTACTATAAATGCTCCTATTTCATTTTCACTAACTACGCTATCACCCAACACGACTTATTATGCGCGTAGTTTTGCCATCAACGACAAGGGAACAGCCTATAGCGATCCGGTGCAGACATTCCGAACAGGACAAAATCCAGTTGTTGCGACCAATGGGGTAGTTACGGCAGAAACCACCACCGCCATTGTTTATTTTGTTCTGGCAGTACCGGGCAATCCGGCTTCCCAGGAATTTGGTATCTGTTATTCAGCCAACATCACAACGCCCGAGGTAACTAATTCATCAAAAGCGATCGTGTCCAGCCCAGCAGCAAATACCTATATCGCCGTTAACCTCACGGATTTAACTCCGGATAAAACGTATTATTATCGCCCCTATGCCATCCTTTCCTCGGGTGCAGTTATCTACGGCGAAACGGTTATGTCGTTCACAACCCAGATGGTGACCATTACGCAGGACTTGATTGCTTCCGTGTCGTTTACCAATAAATCGCTACAGGACATTAGCGGCTACAATAACCACATTAGAACCACGGCCGATAATCCTACGTTCACTACCGATCGAAAAGGAAGGGCTAATTCAGCTATTTTATTGGATGGAGTCAAGGAATATTGCTACATGCGTGAATCGAGTAGCTTGAATCCGGACGCTATTTCCATCAGCATCTGGATTAAGCCATCTGCCGTAAACCGAACCATGCAGATTTACAATAAGTCCCGCTTTAGCGATGGGGCGGCTGAAATGTACAGTTCGCTCATCCGACCCAGCGACAGTGGCTCTAGTGTCATCATTAATACTGATATTAAGCAGCAAAGTAATTGTGAGCGAGGAAAAGGCTGGCAGACATTTAGCTTTTCCAGCTCACCCAATTTATCGCAATGGCATCACCTTGTATTGGTCTACAGCGGGAATTCGGCTCGTATGTATTTCGACAACGTTGCGTTAGCAAGTTCCGATAACCTGCCAGAGAATACGCTGGAAAAATGCTTGGGAGGAGATTTAAAGTTTGGCGCCCAATCGAGCGATCTGCCTAACTATTTCTACGGGGCTTTGGATGATATCCGAATTTATAAGCGAGCGCTGACAGCGGCCGAGGTACAAATCCTTTACAATCAGTAGTTCGTCCAATTAACTGTTTATCAGCCAGCGGATTCAACCGGGCAATCCGAAGCAAACATCTATATGAATACCCGTTTTAACGGTTCGTTCACATTGGATTAATTGTTGTGAACCCACAACTAATTGATTTGACGTAAATAATCGCCGAAACGAAAAAGAACATTTTCTTTTCCCAGGTCTGTGTCCTCACAGACCCATTACCGGAGGATATTGTTGGCCGACGCACAGGGGTCTGTGAGGACACAGACCTAGGAAACGGACACGGAGAATTCGACGCTTATTTGCTAATCAATCTTTTGCAGCACTCGCTGCGCCAGCGAATAAAACGGATTGGTTTTGTCATCGCTGATTTGTTTCAACATCGGTAGCGCCTTCTTCGTCTCTCCATTTTTAACATAGGCTAAAGCCAGAAACCACTCTGCTTTTTGTCGAAGTTTTGCGGAAGGGCTTGCCTGAGCTTTATCCAGCAGTGGAATCGCTTCGGTTGGTTGTTTATTAGCCAGATACGTTAATCCCAGAAAATAGTTTTTGTAATGAACCGTCTGTTTATCAGCAGGAACCGTTTTTAACTGCGCAATTACGTCATTGTATTTTCCGGCTTTATAGGTCGTCACCGCATTCAGAAATTTAACGCGTGTTTTTGGCGCAACCTGCTCTGTCGGAAAATCTTTGATTAATTCCGTCGAATAATCGCCCGAAAAGGCTTCCATGTAGGCAATATCAGCCTGTCGATCAGCAGTTTGCTGATAGGTATAATACCCAATCCCTAATACCAAAATCACCGAAGCAGCTGCTGCCCAAAAGCGCCAGTTCGCCAATGGTAGAACGCGACCAGACTCCGTTGGTACAACTTCAGAAGAAGCTTTATACTGTGCCTTTGCTTTCTCTAAAGCGCGTTCAATACCGATTGTCCGAAGTCCCAGCCGAATAGCGCGTTGCCGATCAACTTCGGCACGAAGCTCAGCGTCGGCCTGCATATCGCTCTCAAACAACGCCCGATCAGCAGTTGATAGCTCATTGGTCAAATAAGCTTCAATTACTTCATATTGGTCTTCTGATAAGTTCATAACCCTTGTTGGTTAGCGATTTTCTGGTAGAGGGCTTTTAGTTTTTCAGCGCAGTCGTACCGTTTCGATTTTACGGATGACTCTTTCATACCCAATCGTTCTGCAATTTCCCGCAACGATAGTTCATCGACATAAAACCATTCCAGTAATTTCCGGCACTCTTCTTTCATTTGACCTAGCGATTGCCGAACCGCATTGACAATTTCCATTCGTTCTAAATCCATTGCTACGTCGGCCGTATCTACGGCATCGATTGTGTCGGGCATAGTACCTCGTGTGCGCATTCGAGCCGACTTTAATTCGGTGAACCAGACGCGCTTACAATATTCAAACAGCACCGTTGTAATGCGCGTACCTGCCTGAAGCTGATATTTTCCGGTTTCTATATTGAGCAGGAAGTTGAGCATTCCCTTCTGAAACGCATCTTCAGCATCCATTTCTGATCCATTATTTGTAATCACCCAGTGTCGAAAAGAAGGAAACGATTCAGCGTATAAATGGTGATACGCTCGTTCTTCGCGTCGGCTAAGTGCCTCGTATAAAGCCTGTTCTGTTGAATATATGGGTAGTGGTCGGGTAGGCATAGTCTAACTGAATGGGCGAAGATAAGGCCAGTTAAGCTATTCTCTTGCCTACTGTCAATTGTCAGTTAATCGGTGATGAACGTAAAAGGTGAGTAAAAGCTAGTTTTTATTTTTCTGACTGACAACTCACCTTTTCGACTGTGCATTGATACACGTTTGTAAATGACTTTGCTAAAATCTTACCAGGTTATGAACCATCGAATTCTTACCGCTGGGCTCATTTGGCTGCTTCGCCTTTTTAGCCCCATGATCATCAAACGGGCGAAGTGAAACGTCAATTTGCCACAAAATAACATTTGATCTCAATTTCGTTATGTGGCATTCATCTTGCTTGTACTCAATAATTGATTAAGTGGCGGGTAAATCAGACCGTTTTCTCAAAGCATAGCTTACTTTCTGATCCACTTACTTACGCTTACAATTGATTTACAAAGCCTTAACTAAAGTTATCCAACCTAGACGTTTATGATATGGCTGCTACTATTACTCTACCCCTAAAGCCCAACGCTGAAAATCTCTCCACCCTTCCGAAACGCTATGACAAACCTCGCGTATCCAAAAAGCTGGGTTTACCATTCCCCTTACTGATTTTCCTGTTGGTCTGTCTGGCGGCTACATTGATTGTACGTTTTCGACTGATTTTTCTGGCCAGCTCAGACATTGGTGGTATAGAAAGCAATGTGATTTATTCCGTTCAGCGGTACATGGCAGGTTTTCCGCTTTATACGAATCCAGAAGCGGCCCCGTATGCCATCACCCAATACAGTCCATTCTATTACCGAATTGTCGCTGCGTTCGGTTATCTGGCCGATATTGATTCTGACGATACGCTGGGCATTTATCGAGTTAGCCGGGTAATATCGCTACTGGCTAATATAGCTTATGCCTTCATGCTCTTCAAATTAAGTCGTCAATTTCGAACGAGTACCCGAGTAAGCCTGGCTATCGCTACTGTTGCATTTATCCTGTTACCACCACAAGCCTATTCCCGACCCGACAGTATTTATAATTTACTAGTAATGGCAACTCTCTATTCGGGGCTCCGGGCAATTCGGGCGAGCCAACCTAGAGAGGGAGATCCTTGGCTGGCAAGTATGGTTATCGTGGCTGGCCTGGCCATTGCAACAAAACAGTCTGGTGTTGTTTTACCGGTTATTATAACTGGTTATTATGCTCTTTATCAGAAACAATGGGGTAAGGCCATCATTCTAGGCACCAGCGCAAGCCTATTGGGCGCCATCTTTTTAGTCGGTTTAATGCCCGAACATGATCCAGTGTTGCTCTACAAAAATATTGTTAAAGGTGTGGATCAGGGCATAGATCTGGCTTCGTTCAGGACCAATATTATTGACCACTACTTTCGGACGTTCAGTTTTCAGAATGCGGTGGGTTTACCGTTAGCCATTTGGCTCATGCGGCAATCCAGATCCGATTACTACTGGCTGGGTTGGGCCGTGCTGGTCATCTTTGGATTTTCGCTGATTACCAGCTTAAAATGGGGATCGGCCTTGAATTATTTTACCGAATATATAGCTCTGACTGGCCTAATGGTGGTGATCTGGCTACGGCAACAGACACTCACAATGCGTGAAGTGGGACTTACGGGTCGTATACTATTCATGTCGGCAGTGGTTTGGGCGGTACTGCCTAATATTACCAATTTCAATTGGATGCGTGTACTGAAAACGAACGCGCTTTCTGAGGAACCTTATTACCAGCAAAAACAAATTGCTGATTACCTGAAGAATACGCTTGATCTAAAGCCTTCTGAATCGGTGTTCGTTACGGATTATAATTATTGCTACCTGAACGGTCTACTCTATCAAAACTGCCTGATTCCGCAACAGGATATGGTCGAAGCCGTTATGTATCCTCGTAAAAAGTTTAATTATTCGGCGCTGGATAATCAAATTCGCCAGGGTGCTATTCGCTTTTTGATTACGCGCTCCAACGAAACAGTAACTTCTTTCCCCGGTCTGACAACCGATCATTACCAGCTAAAGCATCGATTCCCTAATTACGATGTCTATGAAATACAATAAATGCGTTATATAATTCCCATCAACATATCGAAGTTGGCGTACCTGCAACTATTTGAAAGAAGCTAAAAGGGTTAATTATCAGTAGGTTAGTTTAATAAATTGACCTACTGATAATTAACCCTTTTAAGCATTGTTATGAACGTGGGCGACCACCACCGGGCGCAGCTTGTTGTTGATTATCACCACCCCCTTCGCCACCTTTCACGTCGTCGTTATCAATCGATTTCTTCCGCTTCGAATCCACAAACTTCATCTTCCCGATTTTATAGGCAAATGTTAGCTTGACCCCAGCGTTGTAGAAACTGTTGACGCTCGACTGACTCAGAATAGGCGATACTGACTCCGATCGGACCAGGAATGGATGATTCAGGAAATTCTCAGCCACTAAACCAATACTCCCTTTCTTTTGGGCAATATCTTTCCGGAAGCCGATGTTGTAGAAGGCAAACGCCCCCTGATAACCCTGCAACTGAACGCGCCGACCCATCATACCACCACCGCCCTGAATGCCCCAGCCGCTTCCTATGGTATAGGTACCAAACAACCGACCACCGAGCACCCATCCCGAGTTGGCAGCCGAATAAATTGGATTGGCATTATTGTTAGTCAGGTTCACATGCATCAGATCGAAGCCCCCATTGATCTGTAGCTTCGACGACAGATTGATATTACCAAATACATTAATGCCGTATGTGTCTTCGTACCCTACGTTCTGGAAATTAGTTCGAATAGCCGTTTGACGTACATTATTTACCAGAACGGAAGCGGTATCGCGTACGCTGGTAATTTCGTTGTTGGTCCGACGGGCAAACAACGCAGCTGTCAGGTAAACCGATTTAATGGGCAACGACAGGCTTAATTCAACATTATCGGTCAGTTCGGGCGAAAGATAGGGATTTCCCTGACTGATGTTGGTTGGATTGGCTATGTTAACATTTGGATTAAGAAACTGAATCCCTGGTCGCTGAATCCGTCGGTTATAAGCCAGTTTGAGCGTTTTGCCTTTCGACAGGCTTTTTGAAATATTGATGCTTGGCACCAGATTTCCATAATTAGAGAGCGAAATCGGAGTACCTGTCTGTTCAGAGCCAAACCGGGCATCAAGGAGGGTGTATTCATACCGGGCACCTGCCTTAAGGGTATATTTTCGGGGAAGAGCGGCCGTCCAGGAAGCATACACGCCCAAAATATTCTGCTGATAATTTAGTGAATTATTCTGACGGGTATTATCCACTATATACTCACCCGTGGTTCCCTGAGCGGTGTAATAGGTATAATCGCTGTTAACCTGTCGGATAATGCCTTTACCGCCAAACTCAAGCAGATTTTTCTGTCCAACGGGAGTCTGGTAGTCAATCTGAAGCGTCGATTCCTGGTTATTACTGGGGTTATCGTTCCGTTGACGGGATAGGATCGTGTGTAAATCAGTCGAACTGAGCAAGTCGGCTGTGAAGTTATTTTGCCGATTATTAAGGCTGTATAATCCCAGAACGCTCAATTCCTGCTGTGGCTTATAGATTTTCGTATACGTTACGTTGGCGTCGACATTACCATTGATATCTTTCGTGATCACATCGCGGGCGTTGAGCACGGGCGTAACGGCACCGGGCAGATAAGTAGTGGTCAACAAGCCATTCTGGGTTTGATTACTGTTGCGGGCACCATAGCGTACGCTGGCAGTCAGTGATGTATTCTTGTCGATGTCGTAATCCCAACCTAGCTGGTAATTACCAAACAATCGTTCTGTGAGTGTATTCGCATTCTGAATAGTCACTTGATTTCCGTTGGCCGTTTTCGTTGTTTGCGTATTCTCAAATTCACCTTTGACATTGTATTCGGCCCGGCCAAATCCACTCAGTGAGAAGCCCATTTTGCCGGTGCGGTAATTCGCATTCAGGCCCAAATTGGCACCCCGGTTGCCTACGCCACTGTTCACGTCCAGCGTCAGCCCCTGCAGGGTGGTTTTCTTGGTAACGATATTGATAATACCGCCCGAACCTTCAGCATCGTATTTGGCTGAGGGGCTAGTGATTACTTCGACACTCTTGATCATGTCAGCAGGAATCTGCCGCAGAGCATCGGCCACGCTGCTGGCCACGATCGTACTGGGTTTATTATTAATCAGCACCTGAATATTGCTGCTGCCACGTAGAGTAAGATTACCGTCCAGATCGACAGTCAACATAGGTACTTTTCGCATCACATCAGCAGCATCTCCACCTTTGGTCGTCAGGTCTTTTTCGGCATTATACACCAGTCGGTCTACCTTCTCTTCGATCATGTTCGACTGCCCTGTCACGTTTACTTCGGTGAGCGTTCGGACATCAGGAGGCAGATTCACTACACCTACATTAATATCTGTGCCTTTCTCGATGGTAATTGTAGACGATGTACGGTTTTTGTAGCCGATAAAGGAATATTGCAGCTTGTAAGTGCCGGGAGCCAGTTTGGTCAGCGAAAAACGGCCTTTATCATCAGCAGTCGTACCGTCAATGGGCTTATTTGTCTTTGTGCTGATAAGCGCAATCGTAGCGTATTCAACGGGTTTATTGGTGGTTGAATCCATTAGAATACCAGCCACTTTTCCATTGCCTTTTGGTTGATTATCGGTATCAGTACCCGGAATAAACGTTTTTTCCTTTTTTTGCCCGAAATCACCGGGGCCACCGAAACCGCCTGGTCGTCCGCCACCCGGCCCCCCACCGCCCGGACCAAACTGGGCAAACGTTGTACTGGTAAGTAAAAGAAGAAGTAGTGTTATTTTCATAGCCTTGGTTCGCAGTGGCGAGTTATTTTTTGACAATGCGAAATTGGCTTAGAAGCTTAACCAGATAAAATGAATCTTCCTGAATGCCCAATTTTGAGGGGCCGAGAGGGGATATATTCTTCTGAATACGCTTACTGTTTATAGATAGTGATTTTCACCATGAAGAACTCTATAAAATTCATAGGCAAATCTCACTAAATAACAGCGGCTTCTGTGCTAACTACTTCTACAAAAAATCCCAAAATCGGGTAACAGCCGAGCAGACTCTAGATTGGTGATCTGATTGATCTATCACTGATAATTCAGTGAGATGGATTGTACCATCACCTCCATATGGGACGAAGAAATTCTGCTCTACGACACCTATTTTGGGACTGTTACTATTGCAGGGCAACAGGCGAATAAGGTACATATATGCTCTACCACTGAGCTACATTAGAGCGAACCCTAATGGCCGGATTCGAACCGGCGACCCTATCGTCGCTAGCGAAGTAACCCTATTCTACGGCACCTGCATTAATTTTTAAAATAGAAACAGGAGTAACAGACGAAGTGGGAACATAAAAAGTGGGGCATTGCTCTTGCTGGAGTCGAACCAGACCATCTCACTTCACGATGGAAGCCACATGATTCCTCCCCGTATGGAGCGAAGTAACCCACCTCTACGACATCCTGTTTTTTTAATAGCTCTGACTGATCTTCACCAGCCAGAGCTTATTTCAAAGTACAATCTGTTCAATGGCGCTTAGCGTCGTTTGGCCCTCTTCGAGCGCCTGTAATACATCGAACACTTTATCTGACCAACCTGCAATCAGATACACATCATTCTGCTCTACGCGAACGGGCGTGTTGCCATACCCCGCCAGATCGAACAGGTATAGTCGGGCATCAGGAAACAATTGCTTGTACCGCGTCCACTTTGCGTTCAGCATGTTGGCAAACGACGTATTCTGGGTATTGCTATCCCACAACTGCGTATCAGTAAACAACATCACTTTATCGGCTTTGTAGCGCCGGCGGATGAGGTCGTCAATAACCAGATACCCGTTGGTCGAATAACCCACTTCGCCTTCGCGTCGATAAAACTCGTCTACGTTAGCCAGCACCTGACGCGAGGGTAATGCGATGGTTTTCCAGCGATCGCCAAACATACCGCTCAGTACGTTTTTACTTTTCGACTGCAACAGCATTCCCAATAACAAACCAATGTCGTACAGTTGCACTTTGCTGTTTGGCGAAACTGTTTTCTGCATTGATCCCGACACGTCGCAGGCAACCACTACGCGGGTGTCGGCTCCGAAACCGCGCAGGTTAGCAATGCTCGCTACTACCGCACTTTCCAGAGCATTGAGTATCATCGGTACATGACCAAGTTTCAGTGCTTTCAGTTCGCGGTAGGCCGACAAGAACCGAAACGGCAACTGTTTGGCTTTCCGAACGGCTTGTTCGCTGGACAGCAAGGCACAGACTGTTTCAACGTGTGCTCCGCTAATTCCCGCTTCAAGCATGTTGCGCAGGTTCCGTAAGGTAGCCATATAACCCAGCCGTCCGCTCGTAATGAGTTCTTCCCATTTTGCTCGAACAGCAAATGATTTCTGCGCTTCCGTTTCAAATTTAGTTTGTCCCAACGCGCTTAATTCCGTTTCCCATGTATAGGGCGTGCTCAGCGTTCCGGCTACGATTTTATTAAAAATAGCCTGCTGGTTTTCGCTTGCAGCCTTCGGGTGAACCAGAAATAAAGCGTCGCGGAGTTTAACAGCCGCATCTCGGTTGTATTTGGCAAACTGGTATTCGTCGAACTTGTTGAATGCCGTAGCCAAACCTTTCTGCATCTGTTTCGACATTCGATTCAGCTTTTTAGCACCTTTTCGTTCGTTTGCTAACTGGTAATAAGCCAGCAGCTCCGTAATTTCATCAGGACGCTGCACCGTACGATTAACTGTCTGGCTTACTAAACCATCGCCATTATGGACTTTTGCCAGTTCGCTAACTAACACAACTGGCGCAGACCGCAGGTACATGTATTCACGAGCATATACAGCCAGTTTGGCAACAAATACCGGATCGACCTGATTGATCAGTGAGCGGATGCGGGTTAATCGCTCAGCCCCTTTTTCATAATGCGAATCGTTCAGCATAGTGGTCACTACGGCTGCGTATAACTCCATTTCAGGCGTCAACACGTACGCTTTTGCTCCCTCATAGTTGACGGTTGTCGATTCATTGCGGTTAAAAAAGTTGAATTTCATGATCGTCGTTGTTTTTATAAACTTGACGATACAAAGGTTTTGGCTATCTGCGCAGTCTTTTTGCGTAGACGAAAAAAATTTCAACTTTTTCAAAAAAATTTCTGGATATGGGGGATGGAAAAGCTCCTCAACAATTTGAAAAAAGAGCGAGACGCTTGAAGATACTACGCAATCGTATCCCAGAGTAGGTAGCCGTTCAGGCTAATAATAATAACGGCTACTATCCACGACGCTATTTTGAGCCAGCCAGGATTCGCAAAAACGCCCATTTTGGCCTTCTCGTTAGTGAACATAACGAGCGGGACAACCGCGAAACTGAGCTGTAAGGATAAAACCACTTGACTAAGTACCAGTAATTCTGACGTTCCCTGCTCGCCGTATAAAATAGCGACAATGAGTGCTGGAATAATAGCCGCTAAGCGTGTAATAAGTCGACGGACCCACGGTTTAATGCGCAGATTCAGGAAGCCTTCCATGACAATCTGCCCTGCCAGCGTACCCGTTAAGGTTGAATTCTGACCAGACGCTAATAGAGCAACGGCGAATAGGATTCCCGCTAATTTCACCCCTAGAATCGGATCAAGTAGATGATATGCTTCTGAAATATCGGCTACGCTCTGATTGCCTGAAAAATGGAATGTAGCCGCAGCCAGAATCAAAATGGCAGCATTGATAAAAAAAGCAAGAAATAAGGATACGGTCGAATCGATGGTTGCGTATTTAATCGCTACCTGACGGCCTTCATCAGTACGACTATAATCGCGGGTTTGTACAATGCTTGAGTGTAAGTACAGGTTATGCGGCATAACGGTTGCCCCTAAAATACCAATGGCAATGTAGAGCATGGTAGGATTGGTGATAATCTCTTTTCGTGGAATCAGTCCGGCGGCAACATCAGCAATGGCGGGCTGAGAAACGATCAGTTCATAGCCAAAACAACCTACAATCAGAAAAATCAGGCTGGCTACTACTCGCTCGAGAATTTGAAAGCCTTTATTCTGTAAATACAACAGCAAAACCACATCCAGAGCGGTTATCAGAACGCCTATCGTAAGTGGTAACCCAAATAATAAATTCAGCGCAATAGCCGACCCAATCACTTCGGCCAGATCACAGGCCACAATGGCAATTTCGGCCAGCAACCACAGTATCATGCCTACCGGACGACTAAAATGATCACGACAGGCCTGAGCCAGATCCCGCCCTGTTGCAATACCCAACTTCAACGCAAGATGCTGAAGAAGAATAGCGAACAAGTTGGAAATCAGCACAACGGACAGAAGTTTATAACCAAACCGGGCACCGCCAGCAATATCGGTTGCCCAGTTGCCAGGGTCCATATACCCCACGGCAACCATAAGGCCAGGGCCAGCATATGCCCGCAAGGTTTTAAAAAATCCACCACCCTTAGGTACATGAATCGAGCTATGAACGTCAGCCAGAGAGTTTACGACCTCTTCAGGCTTCCATTTTTTCGTTGAAGTATTGGTTGCTTCCATTCGTCAAGTTGTATTCAGTAAGACTGATTCGGTCTCGTATGCTAATAACGAAACAAATATAAGGATTGTTGAAATAAAAATTTAGGCCAGTCTAAATTTTTAGAAAGTTTAACATAAAAATTATCTTTGCCTCTAAACTGTTTGTCTTTATTTTGCCGTTCTGATCAAGAGTGCTGTCGCTATGCAATCCTTCACGGAAGAGAATTATCTAAAAACTATCTATAACCTTGCCAATCGACAGCAGGGAGAGGTTAGTACAAACGCGCTGGCAGAAATGACAGCCACAAAAGCGGCTTCCGTGACCGATATGTTGCGTAAACTCGCTGACAAACAACTAATTCATTATAAGAAATACCAGGGCGTACGGTTGACGGACGAAGGAGAGCGCCTGGCGTTGCAAATCATTCGCAAACATCGTCTCTGGGAAGTCTTTCTGGTTGAAAAACTGGGCTTTAGTTGGGATAAGGTCCATGAAATTGCGGAAGAACTGGAGCATATTCGATCGGAAGAATTAGTTACCCGATTAGATACGTATTTAGGGCATCCACAGTTTGATCCGCACGGCGATCCTATACCAACGCCTGCAGGCCAGATGCCCGAAACAGGCTATCGTAAATTATCGGATGCAGGACTTGGTGAAGCGGTTTGCCTCATGGCAGTACTGGAACATTCAACGGAATTCCTGCAATACCTCGACCATTCAGGGCTAGCCTTGGGTTGTACTGTACGGATTCGCGAAATCAATGCCTTCGATAAGTCGTTACTCGTTCACACCGAAACGGATCGTCCTTTGTTTGTCAGTTACGAAGTCGCAAAAAATTTATTAGTGAATTAGGTAATGGTCGATAATTAGTGATCAGTAACACCCATACTTGGCTACTCACTCTCGACCGACGGCTATTTTTTATGAAATTATTAGACTGGTATATCCTTAAGCGCTTTCTACAGACCTACATCTTTGTTGTACTGGTGATTGTATTGGTGGTTGTGATGATCGATTACACTGAAAAGGTGGATAATTTTCACAAGCATAATGTACCCGGTAAAGAAATTCTGTGGGATTATTACTTCAACTTCATTCCTTACTGGGCGAATTATATTAGTCCGTTGATGGTGTTTATCGCCACCGTCTTCCTGACTTCCCGACTCGCTTCCCGTACAGAAATTATTGCGATCCTGAGTAGTGGCGTCAGTTTTGTTCGCCTGCTATTTCCATACACGCTTGGTGCATGTATGCTGGCGATCGCGACCTATTTTATGGTCAATTACATTATCCCGCAGGCTAATAAAATCCGACTTGGTTTTGAAATAAAGTACATTAATGAAGCCTTTACGTACTCGGGGCGGAACGTACATCTGACAATTGCTCCTAATACATATGCCTATCTGGAGAGTTACAATAACTTTAGCAACACGGGCTATAAGTTTACCCTTGAAAAAATAGAAGGAAATCAACTGAAACAGAAGTTATCAGCCGATCATATCGAATGGGACGCCAAAAAGAAGAAATGGGCGATTGTTGATTATAAAATCCGGGAAATCAATGGCATGAAAGAAACGCTGACGCCCGGTACACGCATCGACACCACGCTGAATCTGAAACCAGATGATTTCAGTTCCAATTTCCACCTCTTTGAAACGCTTACCCGTCCGGAACTGAACGATTACATTAGTCTACTGCAAAGCCGTGGGTCAGACGGAGTTGAAACGTATTTGATCGAAAAATATAGTCGCGATACTCGCCCATTTGCCATCATTATCCTGACGGTTATTGGTGTGATTATGTCAGCCCGGAAAAGTCGCCGGGGAGTTGGCTGGCAAGTGGCACTGGGATTTATTCTGGCATTTACATATTTGCTGTTTTTTATGCTGGCAAAAGGGATTGCCGAGTCGGGCAATCTCAATCCGATTGTGGCAGTCTGGTTGCCAAACGCTATTTTTGCCGCCATTGGGGTGTTATTGTACAACACAATCCCGAGATAATGTTGAGTGATGAGCAATGAATGATGAGTGATAAACGGTCTGCCGTAGCGGTTAGCTGACGTGGACTATTTATCACTCATCGTTCATCACTCATCGATTATCACTAATGAAAGACTCGCCTTCCTTTACGGATTATCTGCAACTCCATTTCATCGTTCTGATCTGGGGTTTTACGGCTATTCTGGGTAAGCTACTAGTTCCGCTCGACGCGTCGGCAGTGGTGTTATTCCGAACAGTGCTGGCGGTTTTGGGCATGGGAGCAGTGTTGCTCGTACGTGGCCAGAATCTGCGGGTAGCTTCCACTGATTATTGGCGATTACTGGCAACAGGGGGGCTAATCGGTTTGCACTGGGTCATGTTTTTTCTGGCCGCCCGATTAGCCAATGTATCGGTTTGTCTGGCCGGTATGGCTACCAGTTCCTTGTGGGCCAGTGTATTAGAACCCCTTATACTACGTCGGCGAGTGCGACTTGTTGAGGTCATATTAGGAATTGTGGTAATGGCTGGACTCTACCTGATTTTTCGATTTGAATTCGATAAGGTCGCCGGATTAGTAGTTGCCGTTTTTTCAGCTATGCTTTCGTCGCTCTTTACGATTATTAATAGTCGGTTCACACAGCGATACAATGCCCTGGTCATTTCCTTTTATGAAATGGCGGGAGCTTCTGTAGGTGCTTTCGGGCTATGGCTTCTGGTCCGATTCACCACTTCGCCGGATGTTGCCGAAACAGTTCACTATGTACCCGAATCGGCTATGCAATGGGTATGGTTATTGATACTTTCCCTGGTGTGCACTGTGTATGCTTATACGATTGGTGTCGGCCTGTTACGAAAATTCTCACCGTATATGGCCGTATTAACGGTAAATTTGGAGCCAGTTTATGGCATCTTACTAGCGGTGCTGATATTTGGCGATACAGAACGAATGACTCTAGGCTTTTACGGCGGAACCCTAGTAATTCTGGCGGCTGTCTTAGCGTATCCATTTCTCAATAGCCGACTAACAAAAACAGAGGCACAACTTCCTACCTCGACTTGATTCTTAACGAACCTATGTCTGAATCTTTATCGCGACTTATTACCGTTTTGCTGGGCCTTTTTTCGGTTGTCTTACTGACTCCATTGATTGCGCTGGCCACATATAACCACCCTTCTCCCACCGACGATTATTGTTTCGCAAATACGGTTATTCACTACGGCTTCTGGGGAGCCCAGCAACTTTATTACGATGGCTGGACGGGTAGGTTCTTCCATAATTTTATTGTGCATACCAATCCCGTTGTCATTGGGTGGTATGGAGGGTATAAAATCTACCCCATAATCCTGATGGCTCTGATAATCGGTGGATGCTATGCAGTCGCCAGACAGTGGCTTCGCGCTTTTTCTGATCCAATTCTTAAGTGGGGATTGGTGCTGGGCATTTTCGTTGGATTTCTCTCAACCCTGTCTACTATTCCTGAATATTTGTATTGGTACACGGGATTAGCCAGTTACGGACTTTCCAGTACGCTATTTTTATTTCTGCTCGCTGTGCTGATGGCTCATCAACAGCGAGGATTCAACTGGAAATCAGGCTATATTGTGGTAGAAAGCCTGCTTGTTGCAGCCATCATTGGATCAAGTGAAATGACGATGGTGTTGGCACTATCAGTCCTGGGAATGATTGCCTTTGGCGATTTGCTTCAACGACGTCGCGTGTCGGTTACGGTGCTTATTTTGCTGGTTGTAGCGGGAATTGCTGTTTACTATCTGATGAAAGCTCCTGGCAATGCTATTCGTATGGGAGGCAATCCCGAAGGGCGAAATATTCCGTTCACACTGATTTCATCTCTCAAGTTTGCCCTCACTTATTTACCGAAGCAATTACTGACTACTCCCTGGCTACCATTGTCGATCCTCTACTTGCCAATTGCCTGGAAATTAGCGGGTATAAGCCGTCGAAAAGACGATTTGCCTCCTTATTTACGTCTCCACCCTGTTTGGGGGTTATTGTACAGTTTTGCTACGGTGATCGGGCTTATATCCTTACACTTTTATGGCGTAGGGATTCCACCAATTCCACGGTTACTTAATCTGGTCAATCTGACTTTCCTGCTCTGCCTACTGTATACCTTAACTCTCGTTATTGTAACAATTCGACATAGTGTTAACCCTGATAAATTGACTCCTTACCTTCGCCCTGTACTATTCATAGCTATTGGGTGGGCTCTCGTAGCGGCATCGATGGGGCCTGTTTTATCAACGGCATATGGCGACTGGCTCAGCGGACGAGCGGCCCAATATGACCGGGAGATGCTGGATCGCTATGCATTTCTGTCGAAGCCGGGCAATGCTCAGGCGACAATAGCTCCGTTGAGTCATTATCCGGTTTCCTTATTCCTTGACGATATCCACGACACCCCCCAACATCTGTGGAATCGTTGTTGGGCTGATTTTTTTCATAAACAAACAATCACACTGGACACTAAATCTGGTCAACCAGCGAAGTGATCATATCTGCTATGTCTTTTGTTTCTTTCGCTAGTAATCAGTCGTTTGTTTCCGGCCGATTACGGACTCTGGCTCGTGTACTGATTGCCGTTCCTGTTATTTGCTTCAGCCTGCTGTTGTTTGTGTACATGGTCGATGTACCTTGGGTAGATGACATCGAGGCATTCCTTGGTTTTATTTTGGGTTATCTTGATGCCCAAACAACGAATGAAAAAATTTACTGGTTGCTCAAGCCAAACAACGAGCACCGGATTCTGGTCGGTAAGCTGATTACATTAGTCTTCTATAACCTTACTGGTACGGTCAATTTTCGTTGGTTAATTCTTACGGCCTTTCTTTTCCTGCTGGGGCTTTTAAGTATCTTTTACCTGATTTTTCGATCAACCAATCTCCCGCTATTGGCTTTTGTGCCTGTACCGTTTCTGTTACTACAACCGCAGTATTACCTCACCACAACCTGGGCAATTACCAGTCTGCAGCATCAGGTCGTATTGGCCATGATTGTCACTGTTTTGTATTTACTGGCCAACGGTGACCGAAATCGCTTTGCTATCGGCACCGGTTTGCAAGTCCTGACGTCGTTTTCGATGAGTAACGGGCTGTTTGGCTGGGTAGCTGGTGCGGTTATACTAGTGCAGCAACGAAACTGGGGGCGATTGGCAATTTGGTTAGGCTTAGGCGTAACGACAATTCTGCTGTATTTTCATGATTTTAAGAACGCGCAGGGGAACGACAGTAGCATTACGTTTTTCCTTGAACACCCGCACTTAGTCTTTTTAGGATTCTTTACGTTTACGGGTGGGCTTTTTGATTTTTTACCCGAAGGCTCTATCCTGTTGCGTAGTGTATTACCCACCTTGGCGGGCTTTGTACTGATCCCGTTTATGCTCTGGTTACTTTGGACGATGAACATTTCATTGTTCAGAGGATATTCATCAACGAACGCCAATTACAATCGAGAGGTGAGTTCTCTTTGGAAACGGCGTTATTTCTTCACAGGTTGTTATACCTTTCTGATGGTGAATGCCGTGATCGTCGCGTTTTTGCGGCCGCGTTTTGGGTACGCAGTAATGCTGATCAGCAATTATATGATCTACCCTGCTTTACTGGTCATCTTACTGTATCTTAATGTATTAAGTGAGGAATACAAAATTACCAGAATTGTAGATCGATGGATACGGGTAGGAATTAGTGTAAGCCTGATCGTTTGGGGAACCTGGTATATAGTCCGATTACCAAAAATTTCCTATTGGCAGCATAAACTCCTCACCTTTGCCTTTAACCAGAAACATAATGGAACCGGTTTAGGACCAAACTGGGGCACTACGTTTGCTACCGAAGCCGGTAATAACCTGAACGAATCGGTTCGACGGGGCATCTACCAGTATCCAGAAGCTTATTATTCAGCTTACGAACAGACATTACTGGGTCCAGCCCAGACAATGCCATCTGATACAAGTGTTGACCTACGGATTACAGCAGGAGGCTATAGCTATCAGGCTGAAACGATAAAATCTTTTCCGCAATCTATTCCCCGGTCGGCCATCATTGTGCAGTCGAAACAACATACGTTTTTGTTTCCATCATCTATCGGTTATTCTCCGGGTGATTTTTACCTAAATCGGCCTATCCACACGATACAGGCCGAATTAATTATTCCAATGCTGGCACCGGGGCAATATCGGGTGGGTGTTCTGACACCTGCTGATGGCGACGAGAAACCAATTCGATTCAGTTCGCAGACCATTACCGTTCCTTAACAACTGAGGATTGTAACTGGTGCTAATGTCAAAAAAACGTATTTTTGCCAATTCAGCTACCCACTCAATCTTTACTACCTTGTCAGAACCGCAGATTTCGATTGTAGCTCCCCTATATAATGAAACCGAGTCGTTTCCGCGTTTAGTTGCCCGATTAAATGCGGTCATGGAGGCTTCTCCCCTTTCCATTGAAGTTGTCCTCATTGATGATGGTAGCCGCGATGATACGGCCGTATTGATGCAGCAGGTAGCATTGACTGATAACCGCTATCACTGTGTGTTTCTTTCCCGGAATTATGGGCATCAGATTGCACTGACAGCCGGTATTGCAGCCGCTCGTGGTACTGAAGCCTTATTTATCATCGATGGTGATTTGCAGGACCCCCCTGAATTACTAACGGACTTCTATCAGAAATATCAGGAAGGTTATGATGTGGTTTATGCAGTACGCAAGAAACGGAAAGAAAATTGGGCTAAACGAACAGCTTATGCCTTATTTTATCGATTTATGCGCTCAATTTCCTACGTCGACATGCCGTTAGACAGCGGAGACTTTTCGCTCATTAGCCGTCGGGTAGCGGATGTGCTGAATCAAATGCCAGAAGAAAGTCGATTTATTCGGGGCATGCGTAGCTGGATTGGTTTCCGCCAGATCGGTTTCGAATATGAACGAGATGCCCGACAGGCAGGTGAATCAAAGTATTCCTTCAAAATGCTGCAACGGCTGGCCTATAATGGAATTTTCAATTTCAGCGAATACCCGATCAAAGTAATTACCCGGCTGGGGATGGCTACGATCGGTGTAGCGCTAATTTATCTCATACAAACGCTGATCAAACGATTTATTTATCATGATGTTCCACAGGGTTTTACGGCGCTCCTGTTCGTAATCGTTCTGTTTAGCGGTGTTCAATTAATTGCCTTAGGCCTTATTGGCGAATACGTCCTGCGGCTGTTTTTCCAGGCGAAGGGCCGCCCATTGTATGTGCTTCGGGAAGTCATTCGAGATCAGCAACGGCAGCCCTTAGTACCAGCAAAGAAGTTGGAACAAAAATAACTATCGTTAAACCCAACACCTTCCTCCTCGACCAACCGTTCTATCGTGTCAACTTCTCCTTCAACGATCTATCCAGACTGCATCCATATAGTTATTCCACTATTTAACGACTGGAAAGCGCTCAGTCTATTACTGGAACGCATCAGGGCAGTTTGCCCGCCCAGCCTGGTCGATCGAATAGCTTTTCTGATTGTTGATGATTGTTCTTTAACAAGCTATGAACATTTACCCACAGGAATAGGACAATCCTTATCCATCATGCGACTTTTTCAAAATGTGGGGCATCAGAAAGCAATTGCCCTGGGGTTGTCGTATCTGGCTTCACTGCCGGTTAAGTACCCTGTGATTGTCATGGATTCGGATGGAGAAGACAAACCCGAAGATATTCCGATGTTACTGGAAAAAGGGATAGCTCAGGTAAATAAGGTAATATTTGCCCGTCGTTCCCGCCGTCATGAAGGGGTGATTTTTCGGATTTCTTATCAAATCTATAAAGCTGTATTTAAATTACTTACGGGTAAGGTGATTGCGTTTGGCAATTTCAGTTTTATTCCACCAGCCCAATTAGTCAGACTTGTTCATGTATCAGCAATCTGGAATAATTATCCAGGAGGTGTTATCCGATCGCGATTGCCTTATACGGATATCCCCTTAGAGCGTGGGAAGCGATTGGAGGGCGAATCAAAAATGAATTTTGTCTCGCTGGTGCTCCATGGATTGAGCACAGTATCAGTTTTGATGGATACGATGGCCGTTCGGCTGGTTCTATTTTGCGTGTTTATAACGCTGGTTTCACTTTTTGGCATTGGAGTTGTTGTAGCCTTAACGTTACTCAACAATACGGCTATACCGGGTTGGGTTAGCTATCTAGTGGTTTCATTTCTCATTGTTATTTTACAAGCTTTTCTAATTTCGTTTCTGCTGGTATTCATTGTTTTATCGTATCGAACGCAGATGCAATTTATTCCAGCCCGACAATTTCAGGATTTTGTCGAAAACATTGAGAAAGTGTACTAAGAAAATCGATAGTCTTCAGTTGATGGTCAACAGAGGTGATGTTGAATTCCTACTGGAAACCCCGAATGACTGACGATTAGCGGCCATCGATTATTGACGAAAAATGCTCTTTAATTCCCTACAATTTTTATTATTTTTTATTGTTATCACCCTGAGCTACTTCAGTCTGAAGTGGCAGGGGCGGTGGATCTTGTTGCTGGTAGCCAGTTGTTATTTCTACATGGTTTTCCAGCCGTCGTATATTCTAATTCTCTTTCTAACAATTATTATTGATTACATAGCCGGGATCTGGATTGAAAAAACAAGCGGAAAATCCCGGCGCTGGTTACTGATTCTCTCACTCGTATCAAATCTGGGTATTCTGGCATTCTTTAAATATCTGGGTTTCTTCGCTGAAAATATCGTCGGATTCTTTGACTTTCTGAACATGCCCCATATCGCTGAAACCGTCTCAGCGAATCTCAACCGGGTGTTCATCAAGGTATTATACTTTTTCGGCAAAGGTGGCGTATCGTCATATAAAGACTCGAGTATTCTGCCCATTGGCTTATCGTTTCATACGTTTCAGGCGATGAGCTATACCATTGAGGTGTATCGGGGAAATCAGAAAGCCGAACGACATTTCGGGATTTATGCTCTCTACGTGATGTTCTACCCGCAATTGGTAGCAGGGCCAATCGAGCGGCCACAAAATGTGTTATGGCAGTTTCATAGCTTCTTCAAATATGATTTTGAGAATGTAAAAGCCGGGTTGATACAAATGGCGTTCGGGCTGTTCAAGAAGCTCGTCATTGCCGACCGGCTCGCCATGTTCGTCGATTCCGCCTATGGTAATCCAGGGGAACAAACAGGGCTGACGTTAGTAGCAGCAACTGCGTTCTATGCGTTTCAAATTTACTGTGATTTTTCGGGCTATTCTGACGTGGCTATTGGAGCGGCCCGTGTTATGGGGTTCAACCTGATGGAAAACTTCCGAACGCCTTATATTGCTCAGTCGATTTCTGAATTCTGGCGACGCTGGCATATTTCGCTTTCCACTTGGTTTCGGGATTATCTCTACATTCCGCTTGGAGGGAATCGCAAAGGAGAAGTTCGGCAATACATCAACATGATGATTGTCTTTCTAGCGAGCGGACTTTGGCATGGCCCAAGCTGGAATTACGTAATCTGGGGCGGATTAAACGGGTTTTATCAGGTAGTAGCCGTTTTACGCGATAAATTATTAGCAAAAATGGGATTCTCCAGTACTCCTCCTCGTATGGTTACTTCACCTGTTCACGACAGAGAAAGTCGCCAATCACCCATACGCGCCGTTGCCAATACCGTTATAACCTTTGTATTGCTTCTGTTCACATGGGTATTCTTCCGGTCCCGTACCTTAAGCGATGCTATGACTATCTTCAGGCGAGTCGGAACCATTTCATTTGCAGATCGAATCGAAAGCCCTATGAATTCGGTGGAGATGTGGTTCAGTGTTTTCCTGATTGCATTTCTAATGATCAAGGAACATTTCTACCTTACCATTCCGACACGCAATACCGTTCTGTTTTTTATCCTATTCGGCTTGATTACGTTTACGACTTATCTGTTCGGTGTATTCTCGTCCAATCAGTTCATTTACTTCCAGTTCTGATTTTACCCATAGTTTCAATTTGCAATTCGCGAATTGCAAATCAATCATTATTTCATCAATAAAAAGGCTAAGGCAGCGCCGTTCATGCAATAACGCAGCCCCGTTGGTTCAGGACCATCGTTGAACACATGCCCTAAGTGAGCGTCGCAAACAGCACATCGAACTTCGGTACGTCGGCCATCGGGTTCGGTATAGACGGCGTTGGTAACGATAGGCGCATAGAAACTTGGCCAGCCAGTTCGGGAGTCAAATTTAGTTCTGGAGGAAAAAAGCGGATTGTGACAGCATACGCATGCGTAAACTCCGTTTCGATGTTCGTGAGTTAGTTCGCTACTGCCCGGCCATTCCGTACCACTTTCACGAGTGATGTTGTATTGCGACCGGGTTAGTATTTCCCGCCACTCAGCATCAGTTTTTTCGAGTCGCCGATTACCCGGCGAGGTAGCACCCGCTGGACGTTTGTGAGGAGGTCGGGGTTTGGCAGCGTAGGTGCCATAAATCCATAAAGCTCCGGCTATAATAGCGCCTATAAACAGAAAGACTTGTGTTGATTTCATGGATAATAATTCCCTTAAAATCAAAACGTTGAATTGGCTTCAGCCGTTCAAAAAGCTTATCGTCCAATGGCCACTTTTCGCAAAATCGAATCAATTACCTGTAGAGTTGTCACGCCACTAGCTTCGGCTTCGTAGTTGAGCATGATCCGATGGTTAAACACATCAGGAGCAACTTCTTTGATATCTTCGGGAAGTACGTAATCGCGACGATCGAAGTAGGCGAGGGCTTTAGCAGCCAGATTCAGGTAAATAGTGGCACGAGGTGAAACACCAAACTGAATGTATCGCGATTCATCGCGGAGGTTGTATTCCAGGGGGCGACGTGTTGCAAAGACCAGTTCGATGATGTAGCGTTCCAGCGTTTCTGAGATGGCGATCGCATTAATTTCATTACGAATTGCAACTAATTCTTCTTTTCCTAGCACCGGCTGAACCTCATAGTCGAAATTCATATTCGACATTCGACGCATGACCTGTAGTTCATCTTCTTTGTTCAGATAATCCACAAAGACTTTCATCATAAATCGGTCCACCTGAGCTTCAGGTAATGGGTAAGTTCCCTCCTGTTCCACCGGATTTTGCGTAGCTAAAACCAGAAATGGTCGATCCAGCACAAATGTTTCCTCGCCAATTGTGACCTGTTTTTCCTGCATCGCTTCGAGCAAAGCCGATTGAACTTTGGCCGGCGATCGATTCACCTCATCGGCGAGAATCAGGTTGGCAAAAATTGGCCCTTGTTTTACTTCAAATTCAGAGGTTTTCTGGTTGAAGATCATCGTACCAATCAAGTCGGCAGGAAGCAGATCGGGAGTAAACTGAATTCGTTGAAAATCCAGTTCGAGTACCTTGGCTAGTGTATTGATTGTTAATGTCTTGGCTAGTCCCGGTACACCTTCGAGCAAAATATGTCCGCCCGTAAATAGCCCGATCAATAGTCGGTTGAGCAAACGTTCCTGCCCAACTACAACTTTACTCATCTCACTGAATACTTCGCGGATTTTTGAATGGTAGTTGAATGAAGTGGTTGGTTGCATCCTTACGTAGTTATAGAGTTGTAAGGTTATAGATTGTAAAGTCGGCTAACGCCTAGAAATAAATATATACAATTCAAAAAATCACAACTCTATATAGCCCTGCAACTATAAAAGTTTACAACTTCTTAAAAAGTAGCCCGTATGCTGCGATCCTTGCCGTGAATGTCTTTATATACCTGAATTTTAGTGAAACCCCGGTCGGCAAATACCTGGCGGGTAGCTTCGCCAAAACGCTCGTTTATTTCAACGTAGCAAGCTCCGTCTTTGGTCAGGTGATGCAGGCAGAAATCAGCAACGGCTTTATAAAAAACCAGAGGATCGTTATCGTCTACGAATAGAGCCAGACCCGGTTCGTAATCCAACACATTCCGATCCATATCGGCTGCTTCTGAGCGAGTTACGTAGGGCGGATTACTCACTACGCAATCGAATCGCTGGATAAAATCTGTCGGCACATTTAAAATATCCTGAATTTCAAATTGAACATCAGCATTCAGATTTTGGGCATTTCGTTGAGCCAGCGCCAATGCCTCGTCCGAAACGTCCCAACCCGTTACGACCGATTGGGGCAGAAATCTTGCCAATGTAATAGCAATACAACCACTCCCTGTGCCAATGTCGACAATCGGGACGTCATCCGTCCGATCGGCAAAATCGTGCATGATGAGCCGGACCAAATCTTCAGTTTCAGGACGCGGAATTAACACATCGGGCGACACTTCGAACTCTAGACCACAAAAAATCGTCGTACCAATAACGTGCTGAATCGGCTCCTGACGATTTAACCGTTCCAGAATCTTAAACCAGTCCGGTTCTGTACGATTAGGCGGTAACGGTTTGTCAGTCAGTATATCCGTCTTTCGTAGACCGAAATAATGATCGAGGAGCATAAACGCCATTTCACGCGCTTCTTCGGGCGGATAAGCCGTGATGTTCTTACTGAGTCGATCGTATAGAGGTTTGGCGGTGGCCATTGGAGTCTGTCAAGTAATTTTGCCAAAAATAGTTACTACTGCTTAGTATTCTGGTCAACTTTTGCTAAATACTAAAAAATCCCATAAAACAGAGGCATTTAGCGCTTCTGCTCCCTTATTGCTTTTTGGTTTATTCTCCTTATTTTCGCTAAATTCCATAAGAATATTTCAGTAGTATTTCAGCCAGATGGCCCGCTTAACCTTTAACGTCGAACTCAGTAGCAAAGCCGACCGTTCAGGCAGATGGCAGGTGATGGTACGACTGCATCAGAAAGGGCAAAAGCCAGGCCGGGTTCTTACGTCAGTAAAGATAGAGAATGCGCCAAAATTCTGGGATGCTGAATTACTAAAAAAGGAAAAGGAGAAAGATCCATCCACAAAACGAAAAGTAAGCTGGGGTAAATGGGTTGTTAAACATCCAAAGCGCGAACCTCTAAATACTGAAATTCTAGCGGAGTATGAACGAATTAAAAAACTAGCTACTGGCTGGCTTGAGGAAACACCCTACCTGACGCCTACCCTACTCGCTGATCGGTTCCGGGAAGGCATTTCGGATCTCTATTTCCCCTTGCTGGATAAAGTAGTTGAACAGGCTAAATCCCAGGCCTACGGCACCTACCTAAATAAGAAAAGCGCCCGTGATCTGTTTTACACTTTTTTAGCCGATAAGGCAGAGGGAGCCACACTGCAAAGCATTACCCCAATCACGGCTTTGTCTTTTCAATCTCACTTACAGGATACAAAATCAATCCGAGGTGATAAACGAAAAGCGTCATCGATCAACGAAATCATTGGCCGATTAAACACGCTGCATGAAGAGGTACTTATGTCGCGCGGGATTCCCAAAAAACAGGCAACCTTGCAATCCCCCTGGACTGAAATTGAGCCATTAACTGAAACCAAAACACCCAAAGCGAAGCTGAACGAGCAGACAATAGAGCGGGTGACAGGGATTCAGATTGAATCGAAACGTCGGGTAGTTACTCACGAAATGGCGTTTCAAATCTGGTTACTGGCCAGAGTGTTGGCAGGCGCTCGTATTTCGGATGTACTTAAATTGAGGTACCGTGAATTTGAGTTGAATGAAGCTGGCGAACCGGTTCACCTTCGCTATGAAATGATGAAGACAGGGCACCTGATTAGTACACCCGTATTTGAAGAGGCCCAGTTGCTACTCAAACAGTTTTGGGCTCCCTCATCTTCCCCTGATACGTACGTACTCCCATTACTGAAAAACTCAGAGCCACATGCAAAACTGTTGACCCATGAGCAGTATAAAAATGCGCCATTTGAGGTCCGAAGCCGATTAGCTCAAGTGATTAGACATTGGAATAAAGAGATTAACAATCGACTCAGGGAAATTGAGCAAAAGGCAAAGCTACCTCGTCCACTGCGGATGCACAGTGCTCGCCATAGTTTTGCCGACTATGCCCTGCAAATCATGAAGCGGGAAGCCAATATTACGCTCTATGACATTCAGGCTATGCTTGGGCATGGCAGTTTAAAGACAACCGAGATTTACACCAGAGAATTGGAGGAAAAAGACCTTTCTGAATCAATGCAGAAGATATTTAAGAAAGGAAAATAGGGCCGCAAAATGGAACTCTCACACGAACTCTTACTCAAACTCGGCTTTACTCAAGTACCAGATCGCCCTTACCGCTACGAATACAAAAGGAGTAACTGGCCGGTTCGATGCCGAACATGGGATTTTTGTCTTTCACGGCCTATCGGCACGGTTCTATACAATTGAGGATATGCTGTATATGACAAATCTGATCGATTACCAGGCAAAAGCAGATGTGATCTTGTTTGGGAGGAGTGATAATTGATAGCAACTTCGATGAAAAAGAAACAGAAAAGCGCAAATACTAACCAGAAACGAAAAAAGCAAAGACCTCGATTACCTGTTTCGAATACTGCACCCAGTAATTTAACAAAGCCTTTTTATAAAAAAATATTTTCAGCTTGGAATGTCATTCTTAGTACTGTATTGGCTTGTATTGGCTTAACTGGTTATACTTTTTTCCTCCCCAAAATTGATTTAACACCAATAGGAGCATTTGATGAAAATGATCCTTTGGTCACTCCAATTGAAATAAAGAACAACAGTAATTTTAGTATTTATAATGTAAAAAGTGAATCAGTACTTGACACTCTACATACCGATGGGAATAATTCAGTGAAAAATTATCATTCTTTCGTTGAGCTTTCTAAAGAAGTTAGAAGTAATGAAGCAACTAGTTTTATTGAAAGAATGGTTGAGATTTATTCTAATGGACAAGCAATTGATTACGGAAAAATACATTTTAACATTACCTATACGTACTTATATTTTTTTCATCTTGAAGATCAGTTTCATTTTAGTTTTGCGATTGGAAAGAACCGCAAACTAATATGGACTCGGCAATCTAAAACGTAGAGTAGGGTAGCTACTTCTAAATCATTTTATTAAATTTTCAATAAAAATAGACTGACCTCATCGAAGCCAGTCTATTACGTTCCAACCTAATCGTTTACGCAAAGAGGGGAGCCAGTGCCGTTTTGCACTTGGCTAAAAACTGTTGACGATCTACCCAACCATTCGGTAGTTGACGCTTCTCCGTTGGCTTAGGAATATGGCCGATGTTAATCAGGCAGCTAATTTGCCAGATCTGATCTTTGTCGGCATAAACCTGTAAATTTCTTGTCTTCCAGTAATCGAGTGATACGATAACCCACCAGTAAGGTTCTTCCAGTAGTTCAGGGTTATTCACGCAGTCGATTTTGTATTTTTTGGCAAAGGCTTCATAGTTCTTTCGGCCTGTGAGCTGAAAACCTCCACGGCCTTTGAATTTGACGCCATCGCTTGGATGAATGTTGCCGAGATCAATCCGACCTTCGTAGGCTCTTCCCGATGCGTATTCCTCGGTTGCCCGCATGTGATCGGACTCATGCAGCATCTGGGCTAGAAAGTGAGCCAGCCGAAGCAGGGTATTTATACCGAAGTCGGAGAGCGCTTTGTTTAACTCATCGACGTAGCGAGGGGCAAACTTCTTATCGGCTCCGCAGGATACTAGTATGTCTACTGTTAGTGGTTTCATGAGCTGATTATCTAAAAACACTTACGGCTATACCCGCTCCAAAACCGACAATTACCGCAGGTATAGCCACTTGCAGTGTGCCCGTCACATCCTTCCAGATCTTACCGAGTTTGGTTTTCGGTCGATCCTTTTCCAGTTTCGCTACTTTGGATTCCGCTTTATTGGCCCGGTCGGTTTCTGAATTGCGGTCAGTCGCAACAATCACAATCGCTTCATTCTGCCTGACAATCGAATCGTTAGCGGCTTTGAGTGAAGCCTGTAAACCGGCAATGGCCGTCGTGCCATACCGGGCCAGATTGTCCGCTCGGGCCTTTTCGGTCAGATACAGCTTTCGCCAGTACTCCGGATCCGGATTCAGAATCGAGGGAAACGACTGCGCGCGGGCTCCTAGCCCAAATAGAATCGAGGCTACAAATAATAGGCTACAGACGAGCCACATAAGCGGTTTATCGTTTTGGCGCATCGCTATTTGGCTTTAAAAAAGTTATCAATCGCCTGCGTAGTCGAATCGGCTGGAACAACCGGCTTTGCCTGTGGAACCGAAATGCTGGTATTACTCTGGCCAGACACTTCGTTTTGTGTGGTAAGAATTAAGCCCGTAACCACTCCTGCAGAGAGTGCCGACAGACTACAGATGGTAATAAAGCGCTTGAGTAGTTGCTTTCGAACGTCTTTTGATAAGGGCGTTTCGTGAATAAACTGAAAGCCAATCAGCGCGGACGCTACGATCGATACGCCAATGGCAATCAATCCAAAATCCAGATGTTTACCCCATCGCATGTGCAGAAGAAACGTCAGAAAAAAAGAGGGCGGAATCAGAAATACGGTGTAGCGGACCCGCGCGGGCACGTTGGCGAGGCCAGCGACGAAAAAGACCGACCCAACGGCCGAAGCAAACAGGAGTAAATCGACAATGGTTTTCATACAAGTTACGCAGTAGGTGTTTTGGTGAGTCGTTTTTTAAGTTCATCGAAAATGAAAAGAACCGTTTCCTTTACGTCCATATCGCGAAGCTGCTCGCCCTTCTTGTTGACAATGTCCACAATCAGCGAGCAGAAGATCGGAGCCCCGAGCGCAATCCACCAGCCGGATTTTAGCTCCCAGTTAGCCAGCCAGATAATAAAGCCGGTCGTCACGGCGCCCACAATCAGCGAGTAGTAAAACTCCTTGCCCGCGGCCCAGAAGCTAATCGCTTCGTTCCGGGTCAAGCGGGCCATTGCGCCTAGAAACAGACACATTGCGATCAGTACGTCGCTCGGAGTCGATTGGTAAAACTGGTATGCCTCCTTCATCTGTTTTTAGGTCGAGTGTACTTACGTGGATATTAGTTACCCTTGAAATAAAGAACGTCTGCTGCAAATCGTGCCGTACCAATGGGTTTGCTACTACTCACTTCAAGCTGACCATTGACCGTTGACGAAATTGAAATCGAAGCCCCCTGGCTGATGGTTGATGATACACCTAGGATTTGGCTCTGACTTCTCAGTAGCACCCCTTCGGTCAGGATACGCCCCGTTGAACCAGGCGAAATATTGTGAAGGGCAATACCCATGAACGAACTGGCCGGATCGCTGGTAGTCATGATCCTTACACCATTTGTACTTGCATCGTAGGCAACGGCTGACCAGCGAGGTATACCTATAGCTGTATTATTAGTGAGTGTTCGTTGGCGTTCTGGAAATGACGGATAAAATTCACCTAGTGACGGATTGAACTCGTCAGCGGTACCCGACGAACCGAGCGCCGAATTAATGTAGGCTAGAATCGTTGCATTGCTCTGTGCTGTGTGATTCAGCGAGAAGCTAATGACTTTCGTGGTTGCGCCATCGAAGGTAACAGACAACGATTTAGGTGTACTACTACAGTCGCCAAGTCGTTTGCCTAAGGTGTTATTGACAGCGACATTCCCACCAATACCAACCAGAATGCCCGAAATATCCCACGTGCCATAGGCTGAACCTTGCAACCCTCCCGACGCATCGCGGTCGATCTCCGCGCCAACAACCGCCGTTACCGCTGTACCCGCAAAACGCACTGTTGAGGTGCCTGTATTGGTTGCGCTGGTTATGCGTAAAGCAGTTCCTCTTGTCGCGTCCTGATAGGCCAGATAGGGCGTGGAATTGGCAATTGTTACGGCAATCTGACCGTGATTAGCTACCTGATTAGCGGCCAGTTGCGAAATCCAGGGGTTATCTGATACGCTGATCGTTCCCGGCGAAATTTCTGAATTATCAATCGTTACGCTACTGGTTACACCAGCACCCAGCGGTTGAATACTTAGCACATTGCCGAATGACCCTGTACGAATAATCCGGCAGTTACGTAGTTCATTAATCGTCGCTTTAGTGAAATCTTCCCGGTCGTGAATGTACCAGCCGGTGAACGGAGAGACGAACGTAACGTTATCGAAGGTTTCCTTAACGCCTGACGCACTGCCATACCCCCAGGCATGCATACTTGACCAAACTGTACTGGCCAGCATCCCCGAACCGGGATTGGCGTTGCGCCACGTTTTGGCATCTTCGTTGCCCAAATGCTGAATGTAACAATTCTGAATTGTGTGAACCGCGTTTACGTTGGCGCCTGACGCTTCCGAATGAACCGGATAGCGCCCGTTCTTCATCGTGATTCGCAAGTTGATAAGCGACGCTGTCCCCTGTAGCCAAAGTGTTGACGTTCCGTTAATGGTTGCATCGGTTGCATTATCAGGATTTTCGCCTTTGAGCCAGCATTGATCGCGCACCGTTCCCCGGATCGTCACGTACGATTTAACAATCCATTCCGTATCGGTATACACGCCGGGATAGACTAAAATTTCATACGGCTTACTAGCTGAAGCGTCGGTAATCGCATCGTTGGCCAGTTTGACGGATAGGTACTGTTTCGTTCCGTCAGGGCTAACCGTGAGCGTTGTTACCTGCGGCCCTGCATTAACAGCCTGAGTCAATGCGGCTATATCCGCATCCCGTTTGGCGAGGGCTTTGCTCAACGTATAACTATTGCTCGTCGGATAGCCAGAAGGAGCCGCGTGATTATAATAGAAATTCGTGACGGTAAAGTACTGCGTTGATCCCGCAACCGTGTTATCCGAAAATTGCAAATAAATACCCAACTGCGTGTCTACCGAAGTCGGTGTATAGGTTATCGAGATAAGGGCTGTGTTTGCGTCGAGTACTTTGATTACCTGACCCGTCCCCTGCGCATTGACATTACTCGTACTGCGATTGACGTTGATACGCATCAATAGCGTGCGTACGCTGGTTAGTGAACTGCTGGTGTTGAGAGTAAAATAAAACGTCGTCGGCACTCCCACCATGTCGGCCCAATCCCCAAACTGACTGATTGGATAATTGAATGTCCGATAGGCATTTTGCCCTGTTTGACCCGATGGGACTGTTACGCTGGTCCCCGCTGAAGTAGCGCCATTCAAGCTTTCGCCAGCCGTAGAGATATAGCTTGCTGAGGGATACAGCTTATTATCGCCAATCAGACCCGTTGTTGAATTGTTCAGCGTCGTATACCCATCGACAACATCTTTGAACCGTTTGGTGATTGGATTAATCGCGCTCTTTGCATTAGTATTATACACATACGGCTCCCAGGTAAACGTATAGGCAGAGGCTACCGTTGTGCTGTTGAATATCTGAATCAGCGGGGTAATATCCGTGTCGCCCGACTGAATGATATACCTGGTAAAATACGTAACCTGCGAGGAATTGAACCGCTTCAGGCTTGAACTGAGTCCCACGTTCTGCGTGGTCGATCCGGAACGTGTTACATTGATCCGAAGGCCGGTTATGATGTTGGTAGAACTGCCCGGTACGGATTCATAGAGGTTACTGGCAAACAGAATCGTATCGCCAACGGCCCAACTGGTCGTTGATAGCGAAATCGGTTTTTGTAGGAATGTCGAGCCGCCCGTTTGACCAACCGGAATGTTGATCGTATTGGCTGTTGTGTTGATCGATGCCCCATTTAATGCCCCCCCACCTGTCGGAACAGTTAGTAAGTCGTAGACTTGTAAATTCGCGTTGGTCGCCGTGATCGCATTGGCATTGGTCGTTATACCCGAATTAACGGTCTTGAACCTGTCGGTTACGCTACCGGCTTCGGTTTCGTTGGTTGCATCGTAGATATAGGTATTGCCCCACGTAAAGGTATAACTTGCTGGTTGCGCGGACTGAGTAGGAACCTGTAAAAAAGGCTGTAACTGCGTATCGCCCGACAGCACCGTATAATCGAACGTCGCCCGTACCTGCGTGGTCGTAACGCGCGTATAAGCGACGTTACTTGCAACGCTAAACTGAGTTCCCGACCGCTGCACGTTGAGTTGGGCAATCAACTTCGTATCAAAACTACCCGCTGTCGATTCGTTGACGATAAGCGTAAATTTGAGCGTATGCCCCGCTTTATAGGTTGGGTAATCCGATAGCGTAATTGTCTTTTGCAAAAAGGTGGACGTACCCGTTTGACCCGATGGTAAAACAATTTGACTGTTAGCCGTACTGACCGTACCGCCGTTTAGTCCCGAACCGCTAACCGATACGTTTGTATTAATTAAATCCCAGGGCGTTGAATTAAAGATTCGATTTGCGGCATCACTAGCAAAGTTGATGAGTCCAACCGATGCTGTAGTTACTGCGTTGGGGTTGCTCGCTTTAATCCATACCCCATTACTGGCAATCAACCAATCATTTTGAAAGAACGTTTGCGCCGAACCCGTCACTGTCGAGCTAACTCCAGCTGTGACGGTTGTACTGGTTAGCAGATACGAACCATTGGCCAGCGTTGTTGAACTACCGAGCGTAGCCGTTGCATTTGAGGGTGTAAACGTTGCTACGTTGGTTGCAGGATTCCAGTTACCAACCGGCGTCGGGCTTTGACCTTTAGCCGTAAACGCGGCAATCTGCGCGTCAGTGAGAAGCCGTTTGCCGGTCTGCTGATAGAGAATAGCTTCGGTCGTGCGTGAACCAACTTGTCCCTGCGCGTGAACCGATATCGTGGAAAGAAGGATGAAAAATAAACTAATGGCTCTCATGGTTGGATGCATTACTGTTTAGGGATAATGGTTACGGCCATTACCTGACCGTTGGGAATCAGGCTTAAACTAGGAATGATGGGGACATACTTAGTTGAACTCTCGTCGAGAAATGCCTTAAACTCCCTGCCTTCGCCGGGAAGCATCGAATAGGTCACATTACCATAGGTGCAGGAGGCTGAACCGCTGTTGGTACTTAGGTTTTCGACCAGAATGTAAATTGCGTTAGTGGTCGTAACGGATTGATTAGTATTGGCCGTGTAGTTCGTCGGGGCTGTTGTTCCGAAAGTTGCCGGAGTTATAGTACCTGCGGTGGATTTAGCCGCCGTGACGATATTATCAACGGCCAGATCAGCCGTTGCTCCCCACTGTGCATTGTTCTTATCGAGAAACTGAGCGGGTGTACAATTGAAAATCGTTGTAGCCCCACTCATGATTTTAATCGCATTGTTTTTCGAGGTGAACGTCAGCGCACCAGCCGGATAGGGTGTTTTACCATCGGGCGAGTTGACGTAAATACGGTCGCCCGATGGATACACGTTGAGTGTGACCTGAGCCTGAGCCAGTAGGCTAATCGAAATAAGCAGAATGGAAAGCAGGTGTTTCATGGTTAGTTTTTAGAGGTAAATACGTCTTCTACTTTTTCCAGCGCAGCGGGATCATAGCGTTTAATCGTCGATGCATTACCAACTGTTTCCCAGATTAGCTTTTTGGTGTTACCCGTCGCTTTCTGCGCGGTTTGGTTTGCCGAAACCGAGTTTTCGCCGTTGATCTTCGTCTGATCGAGTCGCGATAACTCGCTACTCATACTGGCAAGCTGCGCGGGAAGTCCCTGCACATTATTGACCGAAATGGTTGGCAAGACCGTGCCCGGAGCCGTGCGATCGATGTAGAGAAAATCGGCGAAGCGAACGTCCGAACCCGTTCTAATCTCAATCCACGTTTTGTTGGACAGCTTTTTACTCTGAACCGGCGAAAACGTGACGATCAGCGACGCGCCCTGTAAATCAGGAGTTGGCTGCATCACATACGGCAAGGGCGATAATACCTCGCCAACCTTATCGTACGCACGTACGGTTACGGCTCCCGGCCAGCCTGCATCGATCGTGAAGGTTTCGGAAAGTGTTGCGCCCAGTGCGCCGATCCAACTGAAAGGTGCTGCCATTATTATAACGTGTCGTAGCCAGGGTATAAAACACCGCCTTGAATCGTGATCGAAACCTGTTTGCTTTCCGTCAGCTTGATCGTAATCATTTCACGCTTCCCTTTCGCTAGTGACGGATCAAACGCGTAGTAATGCACCGTTGAGCCTTTGATACGAGCCATTACGTCAGGACGGCCCCGGCGTGCTGTAGAACCGTATCCATAGGGGCCGTCAAACGCTGCGGCATGCTCCAAAATGGTTGTGGTTGGTCCCTGATCGGTGCCCTGATCGGTTTGCGGATTGATCCACGTATCCGACCCCTGAAACTTATACGGAACATATTTCCACTGCTCACCTTCCGTAAATGACATTTGCGAGTAGTAGTAAGCAGCTTCCGAACTCGCATCATCCCCCCGGTACATATCATCGAAATAGTAGTCGGCGTAGGTCGTTTGCGGGTATGAGGTTGGCGCGGGCGTACCGGGTACGTCAGGATTCCAGTTTTGTTGATCGGATTTGGTATTGGGATTCGTACCGTAGCGATTGGGTACGTTGAACGTAACCCAACCACTACCCAAGCAGAAGCCAATCACAAAGCCGCAACCCACCCGGTAATCATAATCGACCTGTGGATGCGTTTCGTAGGTACCGTCGAGCCAGCCAGCCGGATTCTTTAATCGTCGTGAGGTTGTATACCCACTGTGCAACGTCGTGCCTATACCTTCAATCTTCGGCCAATCGACATAGGGAATAAACCCATTACCAACACCGCCAACGCGCCCGTAACCCAGACAGGCGGCTTCCATCTCAAATTTTTTGAGGTAGTAAATGTGGCAGTAATCAGGCCGGTCGATGTAGTTTTTAATGTTAGTGCCTACCCCGTACTGTGCAAACGTAGAAAAGTGCCGGGCGCTTAATTCCTGCGCTTTCGACTTGCTTTGCAAGTACTGCTTAAACATCGGGTCGTTTGGCGACTCATGCACCCCGCCCGTAATGGGTATATACTCCCAATAATTCCACTGTCCGGCACTGGCAAAGCTGCCATACGTGCCGCCGTACCGAAGTGGGTAATTGTTGGGGTTAAGCGCGGGATTGGCGTGTTTTTCCTGCATGGCTTGCAGGAAAAACACATATTCAGGTGCATCGACGGGCATACCCCAATACCCTTCAGCTAACTCGTCCATGTAGAACGATGCGGTTTGAAGGCTGTTAGCAACCCCGCGCATTTGGTCGAGCGTAATGCCGTGTAGTCGATAGGGTGAGCCTTCGGTAAAGCCGCGACCGTTAAAAATCGTGTTATACAGCCAGTTTAGTTGGATGTTCGTCGGAACGTCGGTAGCCTGTAAATGGGTAATACCTCCTTTGCCAGCAAGTGAACTGGCATTGAAGTTTTTTACTTTAGGGCTAACCGACAATACCTTGTTGCCTGGAATGGAAATGTAGGGCACGTCAGGGTTTACCTGAACTTGGGGAGCCCATAAATCAGGACTTGACAACCAATCGGGTTTGTTAAACTTTGGCATAGCAGTTAAGTAGGTTGTCCGAATCGAATAATGGCCTGAGCGCGGGGTACGGTTGGTGCCCAATCGTAGAACATATCGGCTGTTGTCTTGCCCTGAATGAAGGTGATTTCAACCTCGTCACCGGGTTCGTAGTCGTAGGTCGTCGGCAAGCTGCCAATGTCGGACGGTTGACCGGATAGCAGATATAGTTTATCGCCACTTGGCGCATTGGTGTGCGCAACCCGATATTTACCCCCGCTTTCCTGCACAGCAATGACCAGTAGGGAACGGTTCGACGATTGTACGACGGTTTCGCCTGTTACGTTGTTACCATCATCGGGCGGCTCAGGATTTCCCGATTCGTCGTAATCTTTCAGAATCGCAACGGGCGTACTGTCGGTAAGCGAAATCGGGAAGGATAGCGGGTGCCCATCTTCGTCGGTAATTACCAGTAAATACGACTTGTTGAGTACACCGGCATAGAGTTGCCCAAACTTTACCGAGCCTTCGAATAAACCTGGACTTGGGTAAGGTCCATCCGCTGAGGTCATTGCCCGATTGCCATTGGCGTACGTTGGCGTATCGCCTGTAGCAATCAGATTACTATTCATACTGTTGCCGGTACCGTCTACGTACACGGCTAAATACTGCTCTGGACCCGCAATCCGCTTGACAGCAACAAAGGTTATTTTGCCCGATGTGCCATATACGTACAGAAGCTGCGTAATATCAACAGAACCTAAAGTCAGATTAAACGTCTGCCAGGTCGATTCTGGCGCGGATGCGTACGGTTTGAGTTGAACAACAACGTTTGTGACCGTCTCGCTACCCTCCTGCAACGCCCCAAACCAATACTGTGTGTAACCGTCTGCGATTACTTCGGGTGCCCATTGGCCAGCCGTTGAAAACGTATTGGCCCAATCGCTGCGCCAATTGGCTTCGTCGGCTCGTTTGTAGCGAATAAATGGGAGTTGAGAGAGCGTAGAACCTGTATAACTGGTATCAGCGAGGATATTCAGCGTTTTGAGTCCAGCAATATAGATTTCCTTGATTTTTCGGAAATAGGGAAGATCCGTTACCGTTCGGGCAATCGTCAGCGTAAAGACGGTATTGTTGCTGAGTCCCGCGCTGTTGGTCGCTACGATTTTAACGCGCAAGACCTGATTGGCAACAGGACCGGGAATGGTTAGTATATTACCCGTCAGATAAACCGGAAGCGTAGAGCCGTCTTCTTTTCGGGCGGTCAGTACATTGGTACCTGAAAACGTATTTGCGGGAATGGGGTACGTCTGGTCGCCTGACGCAGTTATCGTCTGGTCAGGAATAGGATTAAGCACCTGCGGGGCACCGATTGGCGTTGTGGAGAGGATTAAAGGCTTTAGTTTCTCGGCCAATACCTCCAGCGTAGTCTGACCACCCACATCAGCCCCATTCAGTCGATTGACGCCCAAAATGCCCGTAACAGCAGACAGTACGGGTACCTGATCCAACTGAACTATCGTATGATCGCTCGACATGCCCACCATCACCGCATTTGCATCCGGTCCCGCTTCGGCTAGTCTGGTCAATTTCGCGACAAGACCGCCCATAAACTTGGCGACAATTTCGGTTATCGAACCTTCTGCCAACACGTCGTTTAGCGTAAAAACAGGGTGCTCGATATTGATCGATGCGTTACCCGCTTCGTCCACTTTCACCAGGCCAATCTGCACCAGCTGGAGTAGAACTTTAAGGGGAGTCATCGCCTTGGTATCGTTCTGACCGAGTTTGGCTTCGGCTTCGGTAGCGATCGGCAGGATACCCGATTCACCTTCAGTTGCGGGATTGGTACCCGTAAATTCTTCGAACTCTGGCCTAGTGACAAACTTTTCCGACAGATCAACCTCGAGCGTTTCGCCCGATGAGGTTTCCAGCGAAAAACCATCATCCGTAGCCACGCCATCCGAGATCAGTAATCCCGCATTATGATCCACGACGTTTTTAATCTCGCGGATGATGTCATTTTCCGGTATAGTCTGAGGAGCAGGTAGGGCCATTGGTTACAGTGGATCAACGTCGATAAACCGACATAATTCAATCCGCCTTCGGGTACGCTCATCGGCGGCCATAGCCTGCGCGAGCGTCCAACCGGCGAACTGGGAGCAATCCAGCCCTGATGTAGTGTCAGCCAAATCTAACGCAGTCTGACGAAGTTCAAAAACAGCCTCCTCGTTGTCGCGGCTATATTCGACCTCATTCAGCCAGCCAGCGACCCGAATTCCCCGCTCATCCAGTAGACTGATATACCCATAATTGGGATCAACCGGATCGCCGTTTGTGTCAAGCTCAGTAGGTAATAGCCCCATATGACCAAGGCGAAGACGCTGAATTTCGGCGTGTGATAGCCGACGTTTAAACCGGATCCGTCTGGGCACAAACAGAAGCTCCGGAATGAGTTGATCAACCTGCAAGGGGTCCGCTTCCGATACCCTGCCAGCACGTCCGCACGTGTCGATCGCGGGTAAAGTCGTAACGACATTCTTATTATTTGGAATCTTGGTTTTGTTGACCGCAGCATACAGATCGTCATTGCCAATTTTCTCAAAGGAGATGTTGACTAAAGGCGCTGTTTCGGTCTGAATGACCTCTTTGACAAAGAATTGCCACGGCCGGTAATCGGGTGGAGATACGGCTATTACGGTGTACTGGCCATCGTTACCCGTTGAGCCAGAGACGCTAATTGTCATGCCCGCGGCTAACCAGTCGATATACATATCCGTAATGAGGATATTGAAAATCACCAGTCTACGAAAGGCGACTTGTATCAAGCCTGTTTCCGTTACCGCCTTATGATTAATGACGTTATACTTATCCTTATTGATCAAACAGCCAGCCCATAATGGCACGTTATTCCATAACATCCGGGCCGGTGAAAGCCTCAAATTGTACGTATCGTTGGGGGATTGCAGGCCCGTTACCTGATCGAAATCAGCGCCCGTTTCCGGCTGTAAATCCAGTACGCCCGCAGCTGGAGCAATCTGCAAACTGGTCAGTACTTCGGGCGATAGATCTTCCGCGACGTAAAACGTCCACGGGCGTTGCGCGATATCGGAAACATAGTTTACTGTATAGGTACCATCATTTGATGCCGTTCCCGATAGCGTAATGCGCTGACCAACAGCTAACCACGTGAGCGGAACGGGTAATTGTATAATGTAATTCACCAGTCCGGCAATTAGCGAACCAGCCCCCGAATAGCTCTGAATGGATTTACATTGCAGAATAAACACGCTCTCGTCGAAGGTCGTACCATCCTTGGGCGAATCGGTAAACTGTTCCCGGCGCGTTTTCTCAATGGCCAGCGAGGAGGCTACCAGCTTGGAAACAATGGGTTTGGTACCCGATTCGTGTTTAATGGGCGTCGTGACCTGGTGTGTAGTAAATACCTCTTCCAGACTGGTTGAGCCTTCGTCTACCCATTTTTCGTAGCCGACGTTGACTTGTGAGTAAATCTCAGATGGTACACTTTCCTCCGAATAGTCGCCTACTTCATCAAAGCGCATGAGTTCGACGGGCCTGAAAAACTCACGTACGGGCTTCATCGTCACGATTTCGAGCGGATTGCCGTTATCATCGAGTTCGAACCCGTATTGTAGGCCCGTCGCATCGATCGCGGATAGGCTGGTCACGGCATCCTGAAACGAAAGCGAAAGCGGCCGGTCGAGCGCTTTAAATTGTCTGGCCGCAAATCCGTTGAATAATACCCGACGTGAGCCGCATCCGTCAGTCGGATAGCGGGCTGACTGTAGGCCGTAAAACTCACTACGAAAACGGTCAGGAAGGCCAGTTATCACCGCTAGAGCCGCATTCATCGCATCATAAACGGGTAAACAGCGAGCAATACTGGCCTGATTCTTCGAGCGACCGACAATCGAAATACGCTGCGTTTTGGTCGTAACGGCTACCTGTGTACTCTGTAGCTCGTTCTTGTTGTGGCTAAACCACAGCAAACCATACAGGAAAATCTTATCACCAGCTTTGAGGTCGAGCGCAACATCTAATGTGCCTGATGCGGTGATGGAGACTTCGGATTCTGAAAAACCGCTCGCTGGTAACTGGCCATTCACGTTACGAACGCCTAATCCGTCGGATAACGGCGTAGTGATTGGAAAGTCCTGTTGATCCCCATTGGCCCGTACGATCGTTAAAAACGTATCGAGCCGATAGCCCGTAATTCGAGCGGGACCGATCGAAATCGTGCGTTTTTTGACCGTAAACCATAGGTCATACGTCAGGGCAATCTTAATCTGACGATTGCCCGATGAAACCAGTTTAAACAGCCATTCGTCCAGATTGATTGGACCATCCGACTCGGAAAGACCCATTGGACGCCCCCCGGCCAGTTCATCGATTTCGGCGATTTGTGGCTGAGAGGTATCGAACTGAATCCAGACGTGTCCGTTGGTATCACCGGGAAACGTTGATTCAGCGCGTTTACTGGAAAGTAGATTCGCCGTAAACCGCTCATCGAGCGACTGCGGAGAAAGCGTAATGTTTCTGAATGTTGGCGGAGTGATGGAAACGTTATCGAGTGATTTGGAAGCTGCTAGATTCAGATTCGCATCCCAACGGGCGCTCACCTGCGTTTGTAGGCTGGATCGCTCCAAGTCGCACGACACGCGACGTTCGGCTGTTTTTCGAGTCGCCAGGTTGAGCCGACCTTCGTATTCAACGACATCGTAAGCATCCTGACCATTCAGTTCAGGTATATGAATACCGTATTGAAGTAGTATCGTCGCATCTTCGCCCTCGGTAAAAAAGACCGAATTGATAAAGTCGCGATCATTGCCGTTGAATTCGACCGACGAGTTACTATACTCGTAATTGACGCCGTGCAGGTCCGCATCGCGCTTCAGAGAGAATCGGGTGTTTTTCCAGTCTATTGGCTCATCGTCCATCTCAAACGGCGTTTTGGTGCCATCGATCGCAACGTGAATCAGCCGGAAAAACGGAGCGAAATCGGAGTAGACACCGGGTAAGGTTTTGCTCCGTCCGAACGCATCTAAAATAATTTCTGTAGGCATGGTTTTATTTGGGTTCGGCGAGTTTCTACCGCTCAGATAGGATGACTATTTGCAGGGATTTACCGGCCGTGTTTGTAGCGCCGTTCGCGGTATTCCATCCGGTTTTGACCTTCACGGAGAAGTCGTTTTATGCCGTGCTCGTCAATGTGGGTTTCGTTGACTGGCCGATCGTCGAGAGCCTTACCAAATGCTCGTTCGATACCTGACTCAGTAAGTTGAGGACTACCACTCAAGGCTAATTGGTAGATAGCAGCCTGTTCACTAACGCGACCTTTACGGATACGATCAACAACCGATGTGTTGAATCCGATATCGTCGATCGCGCGGCCGATCGTATCGCTTCGATTCATGTCTGATAGGATTCGTGCGGTCTGGTCGGCTGTATAAACGGTATCCCCTTTCTTGGTTTGGAAGTAAGTCGGCTTAGTGAACAGTTGGGCGTAACCTTCCCGGTCAACGTAAAGCTCAGAACCAGCCTCACCCGCTAACGCTGGACCTTCGTACGAATCACTCTTTCGTTTACCCGTTTTGTACTGTGGAATTGGAGCCGATGCAACCGCGGCTAATTGTGCCGCTCCCATAACACCCGTTAAAATGGCGAACGGTAAACCAGCTGGAGCCGGAATTTGCGCCAGACTCCCAATTACAGCTGCGGCCGTATTGGTGATAATCGAGAAGATTGCCTGAGCCCGTTGCTGTTCTATCTGTTTACGGCGGAGTTCACGACTTTTTTGCTCAAAATCAGCTTCGATTTTCGCACGCGCTTCCTCATTATCACCCACCAACTGCAATTCACGATCTTTTGAGGCTTGTAGATTATCGATCTCAGCCTGGGTGTTATTAACACGAATGGTAAAGTAGGCATCGGTAATGGCGCTTGCCGCTTCGAGTGACTTTTGGATGAGCATCTGTTTGCGCTGTTCTGCCCATTCTGCATCTTTTACCTCCTGCTCATGACCCTTACGATTGGCTTCTACCTTAGCATCAGCGACATCTTTGGCCCGTTTTTTTTCGTTTTTAGCCAACCGATCCGCCTGTTCTTCCTTGAGTTTATTAATCTCATTCTGAGCGCTGGCGATCGCGATGTCGTTACCAACCGATTGCTTTTTAAAATCTTCTAAAAAGGCGATCCGCTTATCGACATTCGATTTGGTCAGCTGTTCGATCGTATCGTACGATGCGTTGTAAGCTGTAATCGAATCATTGATTTGCTTTAGTCTGGCCTTGGTAATGAGCCGCTCGCCTTCCTCCTGACTCATTTGCCGTTTGGCGACGGCCAGCTTGATAACATTCTCCTCATTATCATAAGCGAGTTGTATGTCTGCCAGACGATTCGTTAGGCTTTCGGCGACCTGAGCATCAATCTTACCGAGTTCGGATTTGGTAGCTTCGAGTTGATCTTTATACTCCTTGTGCTCGATTTCAGCCCTTTTTTTGATATAATCCGCGGCCAGGTTGTTGAGTCGGACCTGCGTATCCTTGTATTCGGCCGTACTCTCTTTACCAGCCTTCCGGAGTAGGTCTTGCTCTTTGAGAATTCCGTCCTGTTGGATTTTGAGTCGCTGATCGATAAAGTCACGTTCAGAAATAGCACCCGATTGAAATGAGGTATCTAATGCCGACGTAGCGACATCCGTATTTTTCTGATTTAGGCCAATAGCCAGACTCAATTTTCGATCGGCTTCGCGCTGTGCTTTCTCAGCGGAGATGCCCTTCTGCGATTTAATTCGTTCAGCGATTTGCTTATCTGTTGCTCGCTGCTCGGCATCGAGACGCTGATATAATTCTAATTTTTTCGCCAACAACTCATTCTTAGGATCCTTATCAAGTTGTTTTTCAAGGGCAAGTATCTCAGCTGTTCGTTTTTTGAGGGATTGTTTTAAAAAACGAGCCTTGTCGTTTTCATCTTTTTCAAGGTCCGCAATTTCTTTTTGTTTCTGCTTACGTTGTCCGTCTTTGTATTCAGAATTGACCATCTGCCAATGGCGCTTTGATAAAGCCTGAGCAATAGCCGCCCGTTCATTGGCGGTATCGATATCCCCCGCTTTTTGAGCCGCCAATTCCTGATCTCGCAACTCTTTTATTTTTTGCAGCCGTTGCTTGGCGTCCATGCCCCCAAAGGCAACTAACGCATCTTCCTTATCCTTCCGAAATTGATTACGACGGGTGAGTGATCCAGCCCCGAAAAATGTAAACAATTCGAGTACTGACCCATCTTTTAGCCAGCGTCGAATGTCACCGAGCGAATGACCAAGCCCATCCGTAATTGCTTTGAAGAAATTTATTATGCTAGTTGTATCACTAAACTGCTTAACTAAACGACTGAATTCGTTGGCAAGGTTGGTTGTAGAAGAGGCAAGGTTATCTATTTTTTCGCCCTGTTTTAAGCCGAAAGCCTTCTCTAATTCAGCTGCGAATTTTGGCATTACCTCAGTGGAGATAAGTTCTCCCTGCTGCATCATCTTATCCAGCTTAGAGGTCGAAACACCTAGGCTTTCGGCCATCAACCGAAGTGCTGAGGGAAGGTGTTCACCTAACTGCTGACGCAACTCTTCAGCGCTGATTTTCCCCTTGCTGATCATTTGGACCAACGCTTTGAGTGTACCGTCAACGGCCTCACTCGATAGTCGCAATTTTGCCCCTGCTGTTGTTACAGCAGTAAAAATCTTTTCTGTTTGACGGCCTTCAAGATTGGTATCTTTGGTTGCAGATTTTAGATTTTTATAGCTCTCAGCCAGGTCGCCATATTTTAAACCAAGCTTTCCAGATAGATCAAATAAAAACTCCTGCGAACGCACGAAATCAAGTGAGTCGCGACTTGCCTCTTTCAATGAAGCATCATAGCGCTCCATATCCTGAACAATATCAATACCATTCTTAACGGCAGCTATAACAGCTACAATAGCACCAGAGGTACTAGAGAAACCTATTAAGTCGTTGGTGACATCTTTTAAAACAGAACCGTAATTGCCGACGTTACGCTGAGATAGGCCCATCTGCCGATCGGCGGCAAGCAGGGCTTTACTGTTCTTTTCAATTTGAGCCTGCAAATCCATTGCGGCCCGGTTGTTTCTATTGATTGCGCCCGTCGTCAGATCAAACGCATTCGGCATTTCTTTGAGCGTCTGCCGTAGCTCTTTTGTCTGTTTTTCGAGATGTTGAAAGGATCCTTCGGCTGCATCGATCGCCTTTTTTGTTACTTGAAGCGATTTACTTTGCGCATCGATCGCTCGCGAAACCACTTTAGTTTCATTCAGGATTGCTCGCTGTTGTTTGGCGTAATCTTTGGCGTTACGATCGAGGTTATTATACCGCTCGGAGAGTGAAATGAACTTTGCCGTGAGTTCGGCTACTACCTGCGCGTTTAAACGCTGCGCTTCGGTGAGGTTAGATTGTGTCTGCCGAAAAGCCTCGGTTCGTTGACCTGCCTGACTAATTAAGCTGATATGTTCAGCGATTTTTTTATCAGCACTGTCCGAAGCTTCACTAATGCCTTTTAAACCAGCCTTTAGTGTGGCTATTTCATTTTGACTAGCATCATATATCGACTTGATGCGGCCAGTCATTGTTAAAACAGACTGACCAACACCTTCTAAAAGGGATTCTAGCCCTTTGATTTGGCCGGAAAAATCATCAAATGGGAAAAAGTCTTCGGAGCGAAGAATAGCCATAAAGCATCAACTTTTTAGGGTGATGCAGTCGGCTGAGGGGGAGTGTCAGGGGTGAAGATACTATAAAGGCCGGATTTGAATTCCAGGCTTACCTACTCAAGCATTTTCCAGTCAATAATATGCCCATCTGTCATGCTTATCGTTGCTTCGGCTTTTTGAGTCACAATTCCACCAAATGAATTTGTTCCGCGAAATGTTGTCAGTATATCCAACGTCTCCCCCTTGTCTACATATTGAGTTTTTACGTGTTTGTAGCTATCTGGGTTTTTCATTTGAGACTTAATTTTCTCTTCTAATTCGGCATGCGAGCCATCAAACCCAGAAAAGAAAGCCTCGATTTTTTCCTTACGAGGATCAACCTTCGGCTTAGGAGCAGTTATAAACTGGTAGGCGAAGATTGCCGCAAATGCAATTATAACCCCTGTGATTATCCAACGAAATCCCTGATTAGAGTCTTTAGGCGTAAGATTCATGGCGTGCATATAATTTCGAACAAATATATAATTGCGAATTTTGTTCGAAATTATATGCAAGAAAAAATGTTGACATTTGAATACAATAAAAACACACCAAAAAATAAAATCTAATGGCAAAGTCTACCACAAAGACTCAAACTTTTACTGATTACCCTAAACCTAGACCTAACCTTGATGCTAACCCATTGGCTGACATTATAGAAAATCAATTGGCTAGGAGATCAAAACGGGTTGAACAGATATTTTCTGTTGTTGGGGCGTTGATTGCTTTTAGCGGTTTAGTTATTGGTTTTGTCTACAATCCGACAAAAGATGATAACTTTAGATCACGAGAAATGCAACTAATGCTCAGAAACCAACGTGAAGCACTGGATTCATTACAACGTAGGCTTGATAATATCCAACAGCATCCACACGGAAATGATACACTTACTTTTACTCTTAGCTCAAATGCTCAATTAACCGTCTTCCAACGTAGCCTTGATAGTCTTAAAAAGAGATTCGCTAAAATTGAGAGTATAATTATCAAAGACCCAAGCCAGGTACTTGAAATACCGCTAATTAAGCGTGAGATAGAGGATAACAAAACGGCTAATCAGGCGAAATTCGAAACTCTTAATAAAGACATTGAACGTGCATACAATATTATACTTGTTTCTCTAGCAGGTCTAGCCGTTTCTGTGTTCGCTCCTGTTCTTTCATCAATTATTCAACGAAAAAGGACCAATGAAAGCGAAAATAAGACGCCAGATGAGGGAGTTAATCTAAGTAAGTCAACCAAACCAAAACTTTCCAATAATTCACAATAGCTTCGTTTTCCTTACCGCTTAATCGTAGTGGCCGCTTCATCCGACATAGTAAATGTCCCTTCCGACAACGCATCGCCCCGGTTCATATTGGGTTCGTACCCTTCCTTAAACGTCAGTAACCGATCGTTGATGTAGATCGTATCATGCTCCAGCATACCGATAATGGCTTGATGACCCCAATAGTCATACTCAGGCGTTACGAATCGTACAGTTCGGTTCATCTGAGAGAAAAGCGGTTTATTCTTGCCCGATGTAGAGGAGGTATAGGTGCTTTTATTCGTCCCATTGCCGATACCATCAACAGCCAGCCGGATCCGGAACGTTTGAAAAAAAGCACTACTTAGATAAGACCAGCGCGTATTGATCGCTCCGCCCAACCGATCGTCATTGCGAAAACTAACAACGGCCGTTTTATCGACTGCACTATCAGCCGTTGTCATCCACAGGTATTGAGTCACATAATCTCCCAGCTGGAGACGATATAAACCCTCTGGTTTGTTAGGTACCGTAAACGAGCCGTACGTATGACTACCATTCGGAAAATCAATCAAGGATAGACTTTGTACCGCTATTGCAACACCGTTTCCCTGCTCATCGACAATCAACAAAGTGCCGCCAATGGCCGTATTATCGGTTGTATTGATGTAAAACCGAACAATATCTCCCGGAACAAGCCAGACAACCGGACTAAGTACTTCGGGTTCGCGAACGAACGGACGAGGTAGCCCTAAATCGAATTGTGATTCACCATCGGCAAACCACATCAAAAAATTAGCATCATTTACCGGCATGTTTCTGGGACTTAGCTAAACTCTGTTTCTGTTCTTCGTAGCGCTTTTCAAGCGTATCGATCCAGCTATAATACTGGAAAACGCTCATGGATTCAGGATCAACCACACCGCATTCCATCAGGATATTATAGGTGCCCTGTTGCGCGGTTTTCATGACGGCCGTTACGTTGTTGTCGATTCCAAACGTATACACATCCTGAATCAAGGCAACGGCAAGTGTAGCTTTATCAAGTTCGAGTTTAGCTTCATCGGTCGGATTCTGGTAGTAATCGGCCAGGGCAACACCATAGGCTTTATACTTAACCAGGTTGTTCATTTTACGACCTTTCGCCAGTCGAGCCGGAAAGTACATCCGAATTTCAAGCTCCATTTCTTTTTTTGCCGACTCAAGTGAGCTATATATCAATTCGTCTGTCAGTCCATCTTTGCGCAGTTTGGCAATCAGTGCGGTTAGATCATCTTCGTCGATACTTGTAACAGGTTTACCATTAACGGAATGTACAAAACATGCGAATTCCAGCGACTTGGGATCATAGCCACTTTCGATCAGTGATTTCGACAGTCTGATATTCGCTTCTTCTCTTGCCGCTTCAGCGGGTTTATTCATGCGACTAAACAGATCAACCCGCTCCTGCATATGGGCTAACTCCTCATCATTACTGGCCAGAGACGAAATAGCTGTTGCGTACTGACGAGCCGATAGGTCGTTTTCGACCGGGAATTTCTCAATCGAATTATAGAGCTTTAGCGAAAGTCTCTCCGAAACGACTACGGTTTGCATAACTGCTGTTTAACAAGATTACTCCGACGTCTGGATACAGCGAGCGTACGATCGTTGGAGAGTAATACGATTGAATCCTGCGATTTTTGGATATTATGCCCGATGATATGCGACGCGTTTACGAGCGTAGTTTTATGAATACGCAGGAAACCGGGCAACCGACCGGCCATCTTTTTGAGGGTAAGCGACACTAGGATTGGCGGCTGGTTACGGATGTGGACATACGTATAGTTGCCAAGGCCAGCCAGGTACTCAATCTCGCTGATTGGAATACGTTGGCGTTTCTTGCCATCATATATGGTTAGAAGGGGTTCCATTACACGTAATTATTAGGTGGACCTGCCAATACATTCGTCTCGATACACAATACAGCCAAATCAATGCGAAACGCGCAGTAGGGCCATTTATCATACTGCTTATCCAAATCGCTGACGATAAACGGTTTAAACACCTCGTTTACCTGCCCATCCTGATAGCCCGTAATCTGCGTTACGCACCGTGCGTTTTGAAGCGCTTTTTTAAGCTCCATCTTAATCAATTCCGGAAAACCGCTACCATCGTCATAGCGATCCGGTATGGCCTTCATATTGACCCAGCCATACAGTGACACGTTACGAGTCGATCGAATGACGTGGTTCTTCGCATGGCCAGAAGGTCGATTCTGATTGTAATCCGATTTCTCCAGATCCTTCGAGGCAAAAAAGATAACCGACTTAAAGGTATCGTTTGGCCGACAGTCCAGGTACTCGCCATTCCCAACATGAACCATTGGTTTAGGCTGACTGCGATCCTGACCAGCGAGCTTTTCATCAAACAGCATTGCTCGACCCTGCACGATGTCGGTAAATTCAAGCGTAACCAGCTTGTCACGGATTTGATTGATCGCTTCAGTCAGCGTACGAGGATGGCTATTCATAATAAAACCCTTTATAAAAGTCTTCCTTTAGTTCAGGCGTCAGGTAATAACCTTTGCCATTCGACAGGATCATTTCAAACGTTTCGATCGTTACGCCATACGTAATCGCTAATCGCTCGGTTAGACCAGGTATACAGGTTTCCATTTCCTGCATATCGGTCCACGTCCACCAGCTGCTATCGTAAATGCGTTTAACGACCGCGCGAAAGCGATCGAATTCATTCTCGCTCCAATCGTCGGTTAATGGTACCGGATGCGGAGGTAATACTCTATTCGGCTGGTTCATAGGTTTTCTTGAAGATGTCTGGCTTGCATGGATAGAATTCGCCATTTACGCCCCGAATAATGAAGTCGCCTGGACTCGCTGTCATTACATTCTCAAGAGTGTGAATAGAAACAGTGCTATCATTATTGACAACAAACTTCCCTTCTGAACCGATACCCATTTCGGCGTGCCATTGACCAAGTTTAAAACTGTCAATATCCCCTCTCCATTCAAAAGCGTCAATGACTACGGGCTTCTTTCGGTACTTTCCCCCTCCAGTTGATTGACTGGCTAATCGTTGGCGAGCATGCTCTAACGTATCACCGATAGTCATTCGCTCATTATTAGAATTTGCCCATCGATCGCCAATTTCCTGTTGCTCTTTTTTGGTATGAGCATTCTTGAGTACTGCTACCTTTTTCATTGCATGGCTTGATTAAACTTGTCTTGAATCGTCGGCCGGAGTCGATTGGATAACTGCTCTTTACTCGCAACTGACAGACCGAATATATCCACGGTGTATTTAGCCTCCAACATATCGTTTTTCGGATCACGGCTCAAAACCTCGGTTCCATCGCTAACCCGCTTGGTATAAAAGCCCTGATAAAAGTCACCTTTGTTGCGTAATGTCACGTGATCGGACGTCTGACCTCTGGCCTTTTTAATGGCGATCGTAACGGGCTTATAAAACGGTTTGATTGCCGAACCATCGGCGAGTTGACCCGCTGCGAGTTGGCTTTGGTTTAGATCAATGATATCATCTTCGTGCGCATCGATCGATTCGGCGACGACCTGATGGATATCGACCCTTCGCAGTGGAGCGAGAAAGAAGTCAACGAGTTCGTTTACCATTACGAATGAATATTATCTCGTTGCCTACGAATAGTATCTTAACCCGGCCAATGCTTACCAATAGAAGCATTACCAGACAAAAGCCTAGTGTGGCAAGCATTAAGTAGAATGCTAAACAGAAGCATATTAATCCGATGAATTCCCACATATCTATATAGAACCCCAAGATATCTCATCGTCCTGATTGACATCAATCGCCCTGGATGCTTCATCCTGCATAGATTTAACAATCGACTTGATAGCTGATTCAAATAGCAACGGCACCCGATTCGCATTATCCTTATCCGTAAGCGCAAATAATGACCCCTGACGCGCATCTTCTGTATCGGGATTCTTCCGAACGGAATAGGCTATTTTCTCTAAAAACGTCATAGCCATCTGCTGACGAAATAGCGGTAACAACCGCATGGGATTATCAACAAACCGGCCTGACAGATCACCACTGGCCGAAAGCACAAGATTCAGCCCGAAATTGGTATCAGTGACCGCCGTTGGAATACCATCCGTTAGCACAATCGCTTTGATATTAACGTAGTTGGTCAAACATCCCTTTGCACAGCCTTTGCAACCCTTTGCAGGTTTGGGCCAATATGTAAAGGAATTCTTCGCCTGGTTGCTATCGCCCAAATCATTCTCGTTATACACCAGATAATAACTATACCCCGATCGCAGCTGTAGTCCTGAATCCTGCCAGTCATTCGGTGTAATCGAATCAACTACTGTTTCAATGCCCGTTTCAACGCAAATCAGCTTTAGCGAAAACTCACTGGCCGCTGAACCGGAAAACAACAAACGATCGATCGTAACGGTCACGTCGCGCTGAATGGCTGCAATCATTAATCCGACGGTTCGACCTGACTTCGCGATAACAGATGGCGCGGTCGGTATACCCTTGAACAAGGTAACAGGATTAAGCAGCAACGAAGCTAGTCCCACCTCAGCGAGCCGGGTTTCCAGCGTAGCCAGCATTGTACGAATCGCATCGTCACGCGTTTGAGCGAGATAAGCGCCAAAGTCAGCCAGTTTATTCGGGTAGGTTTGATACAACGTCGGTATCTGCAAGAGTTCATGACATTGATCCTGCGTAACACCCGACGAGGTAGCTTTTAACGGATTCGTCAGTTTATAATCCGTAGCATCGGCAGGATCGAAGACATTGGCCCGAAAACCGATCATCGGGCGAAGTTTTTGAAGTAAGAGGGCAGTCAGCATAAGGTCTTAGAAGAAAAAACGTCCGCCGATGTTGATCGATACGGACGTCCGGTGAGTACAGAATAAAAGCGGAAAGTGTCGCTAATTATGAAGGAATTGCCTTATGTAAAGTATCTTGAGACTATCAGTCGCGTAGCCGGTTATCGTTACACCACTTACCGCACCCTGCCAGATGGTTTTGCCATTGTGTAAATCCCGAAACGTAACGGTACCACCCGAGTAACCCACGGTTTTCGCACTGAACATGCCTTTTTTATAGGTCATCGCTACTTTGTTGGTTACGTCTTCAAACGAAACGGCATCCCCCGTAACGGTTGTCGAGGTGATCTTTGTGACCGTAGTCATTAACTGTTGGGCTTTGGCTTCAGGAGGAGAAGCGACTAAGGCTAGGCAAAAGCTCAGGCCTGCGAGGACAAGAAATCGTTTCATGATTGTGAATTTGACTGTGAGAGAAAACAAGTAATGAGCACTATACCATTAGGAGCCAGCCTAGTCACAGCTTAGTAGCTAACCTAGTCTGACTCCTAATGTGTTTGATTAAACAGCCGAAACGTTGACTTTAACGATCGGCGAAGACGTATCGCTCGAATACGCTTTGGCGAAGGCGATATCCACGAACGGATACCAGGCTTCAGTCCAAGACCGTTCCAGACCCGGAATAACCGCGCTTTTATCAACCGTGGCGCCGACGTACACTACACCAAATTCAATCGTAAACGTGTACCCGCTTAGGCTGGTAAACGTAAACGGCATGGTGTAGTACTTCTTACCCGCATCGTACGAACCAATCCCTTTACGACAGTCGAATTCCGTCCACTGCACCATAGACAGCGAGTTAGTCGGAATGACGTAGTTTTTCGAGAACGAACCCGAGTTGGCCGAAATCGAAGGCGAAAACGCGAATTCGTAACCAGCCAGCAATTTTTCAAGATTCTGCTGGTTATACGCACCAAACGTCTGCTTTTCGGTGATAGTAGCGAGCGCTTCCACGTTGGAAATCATGTGGAACGGTCCAGTCATACCCAGCTTACGCAGAGCCGCGGGCAGTTGCATAAACACATCCTTTGTAGTCGTTTCGTACGCGTTGGAAACCGGAGCACCAAACAGCGACGATGTTGGCAATGAGGTGTATTTCGCAGCCTCAAGGAACGAAGTACCATCGGTTTCCAGCTGGAGACAGATCGCCCGGATCAAATCTTCAATCTGGCCAGCCAGATCATCGGTTGCGTCGAGGTAGTTGTCCGCGTTGATCGCTTCGGTAACACCTACCGCACCACCGTACGTATTATACGACAGGGTTACTTTGGCCGTTTGCGAGCCGTTCGGCGTTGCGCTGATCGTACGTGTCGACAGCACCGTTGGTGTTGATTTCTTACGAACAACGGTTTCGATCGGACGTCGTGCCGATGCCCGCAAACGGGCGTGCTCTGTGGGATTGATAATCCCGTTTTTGTACTTGTCGAAAGCCTCCAGTACGCCCAGATCCGGACGTCGCTTTTCGAAGGCCATCAGACGATCTTTTGCTTTCAAAACAGCGCTGTTAAACACTGTTGCTGATAAATCAGATGCCATTTCGTGAAAAAGTTTAGCGTGAGGTTCGGCTTCTCAGTGTCGCTTCACTTTTCACTTAATACTGTTGTTGATCTAGCCCTAGATGCCCTTTCCGATCGCTTTCAAGGCTTTGCGGTACAGTTCTTCCCACTCAGGAGACATGTACGCTTTACCCATTTCAGCGAGTTTCTTTTCAATCAGATCGGGCGAAGCGGCTAAATAGCCTTCGTTGGTTGCGTTCGGATCGTCATTGATCGAACCGGTACCTCCCTGGCTTTTACCTTTAGGCGCTAAATCACTGGCGAAGTCGCGGGCGGCAATCTGATCTGCTGTCATTGGCTGACCATCGGCGGTTTGCGCTTCCCCTTTACCATTTACGTATAAAAGTTGACCGGACTCATCTTTTTTCGCTGTATACAGGCTATTAAAGACGAGTACCATTTGAGCGGCTTTCGTTTTTTGATACGTCGCGATTTCATCGTCTTTTTTAATGTGCGATGGAGTAGCGAATTTCAACGAACTAATACCCGCTTCAACTTTACCGTTTACTTCGGCTTTAAACGTTTGCTCTTTCTCGGTCTTGAGCGATGATTTTAACTCATCAAGCTCTTTTTTGAGACCTTTCGCATAAGCAGAACCAGCATCGTCCCCTTCGGCCATGTATTTGAGTTTGGTAGAGACTTCATCAAACCACTCCAGCCCTTTCTTTCCTTCCGGACGTTTGAGGCCAGTCAGTTGCTCGACTTTCGCTTCCCAGGCGGTATGACCATCCTTGATCGCTTTGTCGATCGCTGTCTGCGTGGTTTTCTTGTACTCATCCATCGTCGTAACGACCATCTTTTCATTATCCGTCAGATGCTTGGTAAAGTCATCTTTATGGTTTTTATAGATGTCGCCCATTAACTCGGGTGTCTTGTCCAATTCGGCTTTAAATTCGTCGTAATTCATTAGTGCATTAGGCTTTTATGTGCAAGTACAATTGGGTTTGGCTAGAAACTAGACTTCAGGTTCCTCCTCTTCGGATTCTTCTTCCTCTGTTTCCTCTACCTCTGGGATTGTTTCACCCTTCGGTGTATTCCAAACTTCGTGTTTCAAACCCAATCGATCAAATAGCCCGCCCTTCTGAATGTGCTCTGCATACTCCTCTGGAGTGTACATTCCGATCGGATTGACGTGCGTTGCAGGAAGTTTTACAACCGTCTCCAACACCTTCCGTTCGGTGTATTGATACACGATAAAATTAGCTAGATCGTGCTCCTTAACTGGATACTGTTTATTGACGTCTTTATCCAGAAAGACGGTCTTATCCTTGATTGACGAATCACCCTTGGGGCTTGCCTTGGGGCTCGACGATTGGGACTTCGCGTTTTGCTTTGCCATCGGTTACGTATTGATATAAAATTGTTTTGATTGACTCGATTCGTTTGGCCATTGACAGCGCTTTTCCAAACACCGTCAGGCCGTGATTTTCCCTTTCAAAGCGGGCAATGTAATTACCAAAATCGGCTTTCAACTCATAGGCATCTGAGCCCTGCGGTACCAGATTGATCGGCAAATCCGGGTAAGGCTCCAGCTGAGACATGATGTAAATCCGCATTTGCTCGGTTTCGGATGAACCGGCCATGACCTTATCAATCCGAAGCCGACGCGCGGCCAGCTGGTACATGGGAAGGCCCGCATCCCGTGCCGCCTTATAATCAGCAATGGCCTGACCAGGTGAGAGCAGGTGAAATTCAGTGCCGTAGTTGACAGAAACCTTAATGAACTGCGTACCGTAACGCAGCGCAAATAAGACTGATAGTATCTCCTGATGCGTACGCTCTAAATGCTCCGCCCAATATGATAAAATGGCTTTTCGCTTCTCAAAACGGGCCTGAACCTGATCTTCGTTGACAGGATTATTACTCTGATCGATCGTACCATCGTCACCCGTTAAGGCCAGTATAATCTTGGCTTCAATCGCTGCCTGTTTTTCGGTAATGTAGTCCAGTAGCTTCCGTTCGGCATTGATAAAACCAACGGGATTCGTCAGATCGGGCGATAGATTATCGGTTGGCGGAGGGGTCTCAATGTGGCTACCTGGTCCAATAGGCTTGCGTTTGGCGCACATCGGGCAATCTTCGATCGATTCTTTAATCTGCTCCTGATCGCCTTTGCCTTCGGTCCAGCGAATGAGAATCTTGCCATTATCGCAGGTCTCACCATTTGGCGTTTCGTACCGACAACGCGTTTTATAGCTCCGCAGAATCGGATAAGCCGCATATAAATCAGCGTGTTTGCTGAATACATTTCCCGCTACATAGTCGTCTAGTTCGGTAAATAGCGCATGCAGTGGCGATTGAATGCGTAACGGTTTATCCTGAATCAGCCGGTCATGCCAGATAAACCCAGCTGGGCAACGTTCCAGATCGTGCAGGTTGGCGAATACGAATTCCGGTTCATCGCTATCGCCTTTTTGCTTGAAAACCCGGTAACTCTCATCGTCGATAACGGCCCATCGCTTCTCAATCACGCGGCCAGACTCGTCTTTAATGGGATCAAGCGCGAAAATGACGTACTGAATAATACCGCGCTTTGAAAGGCCGATGTCCTGAATCTGACCAAATTCCCGTAGGATTACTTCAGGTCGAGCGTAGCCTGATTCATTCGGCGTCGAATCCAGATCCACTACCCAGATAGCGCCCGAAGCCTGTAAACACTGATTGAACAGCGTTTTGTTGAGGAAATCATCAAACGCGATTTCATCCAGATACTCAGCGGAATCGACCTCAATGGTTTCCGTACTGAACTCAGCGCTGATAAACTTATCCTCCGCATCAAAGGCTTTCAAATACTCATCTGACGCACGATCGATGATCTGCGCAGACGCGAGCGGAAACCGATGTAACTGCTTGAAACGGGCGAATTTGTCCTCGTTATTCAGCACAGCGCCTACCCATTTCTCGAACTTCTCAGCGTAGGCACCCGCATCGGTTTTACTCGTTCCCGTCAGGGCGTGAAACCGCTGTTGATCGTTGTCGTCTGCTGCCCGACGTAGCTCCGCCTGTTGGAGTGGCTTCTTGATCCGTGCTATCGCCTGTAGGTCCGTGATCGGCATTGTCGGTTGTGGGTTTGTCTACTGAGTAATCGATCCGCTGCATACGAGACTGTAAGTCCAGAATTCGTCGAGCCTGATCCGCTGGAAATTCTACCGGCTCCCCATCAGAGAGCCGGTAAAGCGTGGTTTTTTCATTCATGGATTAGGGAGCCGGATTGGTCAGCGTGCCGCCCTCGAAAGCGAGTTCAAGGGTTTTCTTGGTAAAGGACCAGCCGCCTTCCAGATGGAATTGGAATTCGTAATCGTCCGATGCCCCTAAACCGCCCATCTTTGGATCGCCGATGAAGATGTTAAAACACGGAATAGGCTTGGCACCTGTCAGATATGTAATGCCGGTTCCTTCGTGGATGAAAATGACGCCGATACGTGTTCCCTGCTGGAAATTGCCCGATTTGGCGGCCAATTTGCGCAGCTGCTGCGCCTGGGTGTTGTCGATACCCGACAGTTTCCCTTTGGCCGTGGCGTACGAAATCGATCGTTGACGAGGTACACCGTTGTAGGTGGTTGTATCGTCTCCACCCTCGGTTAGTGCAGTCGTTGGTGGCAAATCAAATGCGTCGATAAAGGGCGTTACTGCGTGCGAGGTGCCGGTTGCGGCTAGAAAAGCAGTCCACCAGGCAGAGGTGAGCGTATTGACCTCGGTAGGGGCAGTCGCATAAGCATTCCAACCCGCGATGTCCACGAAAATGCACTTGATGATATTACCCGGTACGATGTCGATTCCGGTATTTGGAGCGCCAAGCACGGTAGCGGTCTGGCTAGCGGCTTCGTATAAGCGTTTGGGCATTGCTATAATTTTGAATTGGTGACTGAGCGTAGCAGTCGGCCCATGCGCCTAGTAGCGTGGCGTCTTATAGCATGATGTGTGCATCGGTGCAGGTCGGATTTGAGAATGAAAGCACGTTGTCAGACTCCGGACGTCGTTATCCAGAAGTCATCCAACGCGTGACACATCAAAGCCGAATGCGTTTTGAAGATAGTAGAAGCTTACTTATGCTCAATTGCCCCTCCTCCCCACGGATCGGTGATTTCGCCGTATCGAAGGCCATCCATGAGGTGATTATTCTTGTCTTCCGGATGATCGGTTGGATTCTTATCGGCATCTAGCTCCCAGCGGTATTCCTGATATTCGTAGGCCAGGTTCTTGGAATCCTGCGTGTAATGCCATTCCAGCGATTGCATGGTCTTGATGCCTGATCGAATGGAATCGGGTGTTTTGCGAGCGGCTATGACGTTAAATCCTTCGTTTCGTAGCTTGGCAATGGCTTTGGGTTCAGCCGAATCAGCCACAATCGGCCGCGAACCCACCTTTAACGCCTTGAGCCTACGCACTAATTCGTCGTCACTAATGCCCGTACTGTAGATTAACTCTTTGGCATAGCGCCGTTTGTTGTGACGTTTTACGTGAGCAAAGGCCAGCGGATGCCCGCCAAAGCCGAAATCCAGCACGTAGTAACTGCTGTAGGGTAGGCTGTTGAACTCCTCATTGGTGATCGCTTTCCAGTTCTTGAAGATTCGGCCTTTGGCTCCTTCCGAGACGAGTCCGCGCACGTTGGTCCAGTAGTGTTCGGGATCGGTGAAGTAGTAATTCTCGAAGTTGTCGATCGTACCCTGATCCAGATTTTCCCGGTTGTTGTGGTAGGTCGAAAAGATGGACAGAAAGTTCGGTTGCTTTTTGGGTTCGGCGAGAAAATACCCTTGAATTCGGCTCTCCGTTAGGGTATACCAGCGGGCCAAAATCCAGTGGTTCTTTTTGGGTGGATTGAAGATTAAGAACACCTGAATCTGACCTTTTTTCGTGCGAAGCGAGTCGTCGAGTTTCTGAAAATCTTCCAGTTCGATTTCTTCCGCTTCTTCGACAAACACGTGCGTTGCGCCCGCGATCGATTTAAGTTTAGCCGTTTGCGATTTGGATGATTTCTTAAATCCTTTCGACAGGATCCGGTTGCCGCTGGCTTTACAATAGACCGTCATCGCGACGTCGTTGATCTGAAAGTCCCGTTTCTTATCGAGCTTGCCTTCCTTTTCTTTTTCATCCATGCGATCCATTAAATCGCGCCATAATGAGCCGCGTATATCGGATAAGACCGCTCGCATCAGATAACCACGGAAATACGGTTTATCCATCAGACAGGCGAGCGCGTATTCCGTCGCGAAGTGGCTACCTCCGCGCATACGACCGCCCCAGCTGTGGACGTAGCGAATGGCCGCGGTTGCCTGAAGGACGGGTAAGAATGTTGGATTGCAGACGAACATGGAGAAAGTTTGAAACTATTTAGCTGGTAGCGTGTTTAGTCTTTTGTATAGTGTAATGGATAGCACGAGACGGCTCCGACGCTCTTAGTACAGGTTCGAATCCTGTTACGACCACATTATAAAAGCCCTGCCTTAACAGCGGGGCTTTTTCATTTACTCTCGGATCGGGTTGATTCCGAAAATCTTCACATCAGTCATTCCGCCAACAACTGACAGGTGGATATAACCTCTTTCTTTTAGATCAGCGATTCCCTGTGGATTGAGTCGCCATGCCGAAGTGATCTCGTCAATTTCTTCACCAGCATAAGTTATTTTGCGCGTGAACGTTGGTAAGTCGTTGCAATGGCCTAATCTAAAAATCGCGTTCTGGCCTTCAAACTCAGTGATTTCCGCGTTGAACATACAGACAGGCGGTTGAGCACCATACAGTCTGAGAAACACAAAACCGGTTTCAATCACTTGATTAAACTCAGATGGAGTGAACTCCCAGCAGGATAGTACTTCAATCGTTTGCCGATTACCAAGTTTATAATCGCGGATATGAACGTCGAAGGGTTCGCCTACTTTGGGTGTATATCGACCATTGACGTCAGTTAATTTTATTGGAGTTGCCATACTATTTAGCCTTATGATAATCCTCGTCTGGTGCAGGAGTTGTATTAACTCCCGAATGGTTAGCGATAATCCAGCTGCGAGTCTGATTGGTTTCAATGGGTCCACCGTTCGGCCCAGAGTGCTCAATTTTCTCCGGTAGTTTGCCGTGATATTTCAGGATCCGTTCTAGATTGGTGTCCGCTGCATACATCTCGACCTTTACACCATACTCAGTAGGCGTCCACGATTTGATACGACCTAGCTCTTTATCTTTCGCCAGTTTAACCAGATCTAAATCAGCCTCATCAACCCATTTAGGTTCACCCTGCACATCTCGGTAGGCTTTTGGATTTCGACGCAGTTCGATTCGGAGTCGTATGAGATCATTCTCCAGTCCTTTTACTCGTTCAGCGTGGCGTTTTGCTTCAGCTTTCGACATGCGAATAGACTGGCCATACTCCCTCTCAAAGTCGATCTTGTTTTCCTGTTCAGTGATAATCAGTCGCAACGGTTTACGGACCATATCACTTTTAAGTACCTTCTTGACGACCATGTAGTCGCTAAGATTCGAACGGGCTATGTCGGATACGTTTTTGATCGCTTCCGTCGCCGACATAGCCTTCTCGTTAAGGAATGCGTTTACGCAGGCTAAAACCTTAACGTTTCTTAACATGCGTGAACCAATGACAGCGGCTGATTCGGACTTCTCGGAGAATCCACAACGCACAACCGCCCTGGTTGCTATACAATCCTTGATATACTCTGAAACAAATAAGGCCTCGCGCTTATCGAGTAAATCAAATAGTTCGATAAAGCTTGTCGGCTTTGTTTCCTGTAGTTGTTGCCCGTCATTAAGCAATTCATCCTCTGTGTCCATAACACCAAGTTAACTACTTGGCTGAACTCACCTGTTTCTGATCCAGGATGAGCCGACGGATAGGGAAGGGATGAGAGTCGTCATTGACAGCTATTTCATGACGGGTAACAGGAACACGCATCACCTGGTCGGATTCGAATCCAAACTGCTCCATGAGTTGTAACACCAGCTGCTTTGAGTTAATCACTCCTCCGCTTACTTCTATACGTTGAGATGATTTTACGTAACGGGAAGTAACCTGCACTTTAAAACCACGTGAGCCAACGCGGGTAATGTACCAGCCTTTACCATTAGGGAATAACGATACGGCGTTATCCTGCTCAATTCCCATTAATTGTAACAGTGCTTTTGAGAGCGATACTTCCCATGCTTTTGGACGAATGGTGATGTAGGCGAATGTTTGCTGACGGGGTAGCTCATCAGCGTGTAAAAGCTTAATTGGGGCCGTTAAGGTCTCATTCATAATCGTAAGTTTTGTACAAGTTGTCACTAAGTAATATTACTAATAAACTGAGGTAATTTCAGGCGTAAGAGAGATGTAAGCCAGGTAGTTTTATGGTTTCCATTGGTACGGTGAGTGAGGGTTGTGAGTTCAGACTAATGTATTTTCTCGAATGTGGGCAAAACGAGCCGCTTGAACGTAAGTAATGGCATTGTTCACTATTTCTCCGTCAGCTAAATATTGAATGGCCATATTTCGCCAGTATTCATTTTTTGCAAAGTCTGATGAATCATCAAGCCTATCCTGTTCGTCTTTGGCGACCTCTTTAATGATCGATCTGGCTTTTACTAGTAAATCCTGCGCTCTATTGAGCTTACGCATGTTTTTGTGTTTGAGTACCCCCATAGCCTTAAAACGGTAAATAAGGTTTATCCTGAATTAACTCTTGAAACTCTGCCAGTGAACGAATAACCCGGTAGTAATGATGGTTCCGTTCAACTAATGTTTGCCATGCCATCTGCTCAACTGATTGTCTGCCTTTAGGAAGCTTGAATTCTATCAAGACGGGACAACCTTCGGGCGATAGGTAAATCATATCACTAACACCTGCTACGCGGCCTACAGCTTTACGTACGACTCCTTTTATCGCATCAGTAGCGTTATTGTCAACAGTGAATAGTAGACCCCTCTCAGCTGGGTAATTCTGATGATGCCAGAGGTAACACTCCTGTTGAAGTCTGGCTTCTGTCCAGGTTGATTCATCGGGTTTTGTAGTGGTTTGCATAAGTTGTTGATTATCAATAGTTATTTGTTTTGTGGATGTTACACCCTTTACAGTAACCATACACCCCCATGTAAGTAAACTAATGCTACTTAACTAACTATTATATAAGGCGTTATATTTTCAATCTTACACCTTACAGGGATTCTCCCGATTTTGGATTTATATAATTTATAATTCTTGTTCACCTATATTATTTATACCACTACCTACGATAATCATTTCTCGTAACGTAATTTTATAAATATTGATGTAAGGTGTAAGATTATATAATTAAATAGCTAAATGTGAGATAGTTAGATCCCTTAAGTTTACTTACACCCCCATGTAAGGTTACTGTAAGAAGTGTAAGATTTTTAGAAGCCTATACCCTCATCGTCGTCATCGTTAATGCCTCCACCGCCAAGTAATTGTTCGCAGATGGCATTCGTATCAGGAGCAAAGTCCGCTTTGTAGTACATCCAATGCACGAAGTCCAGATGTTCCTTGGCCGGATTGCCTTTGTACTTACCGAAATTGAGCAGGAGTACACCATCAGCGTTATAGACGAACTTGCCTGATATGTCCGCCACTTTGCAGTTGTAGTTAGTGAATAGGGCGAGTTGGTCAACTGAATCGGGTAAGTCTGAATAACGGGCTAATTGAGCCATAAAGACGTTTACGGTCTCTTTGATATCATCAGCGGCATTATGTGCATTCATAAATTCTCTATCACAGTAAAAGCGCACTGCGTTGGATAGATTTCGAGGTTCCTTTATCTTAAACAGATTGCCGACATCTATCATGTGGAAGGCTTGGTAATTCCAATGGATGCCACACCTGGCAAACTCATTAAATAGCAATGGAATGTCGAACCAATTGGAATTGAAGCCGCCGACGTCACATCCTACTAGAAATTCGAATAGTGGACCTGCTTCATCCTTGAATCGAGGTTGATCAAAAACATCGAAATCAGTAATGCCGTGAATTTTGGTCGTCTCTGCCGGTATTGAGCGTTCAGGATTGATCAGACGGGATTGCCAGTCCTGAATGGTGAAATCGGGCATGAGTTTGCATAAGCCGATTTGCACAATGCGGTCTTTTTCGCGGTCTAATCCGGTTGTTTCCAGATCAATAAATACGATGGGTCGTTTGAGTTGGAGCATATAATTAGGATTTAATGTGCTATAGAAGTGGTGTTGAACTTGGTATCAGCGAGGTTTTGTAGATCCAGAAGCCGCGCTTTACTTTGCCATCAGGCGCGTAATAGACTGGCTTGTCCTGATACTGAAAACCAAGCGTTCTAAACTCGCGGGTAATGGTATCTTTATCCAGATTTGAAAAGCCCGACATCTGACGCAGATAGACCAGCGCATCGCCCTGACTGCATAGCTCAGCGTCCTTAATGTTTTCAGGCTTGACGTAATACTTCTCAATCAGTAGTCGCTCAACGGAATGGTTCTCAAAGCCTTTGACTTCCTGATTGATTTGTTCAATTTCCTTAGACGTTAGGTATTGAGATTCCTTGCTCATGTATGCATGGTAAGCCTCCATGAGCAGATCAATTTTATCGATCGCGTTGTAGGCTTCAAAATCAATTGACTGGACATTGATGCCGAAAATCTTTCGGTTATTGTCTGGATCCTTTATGATGTTAGTCGGATTCGAAGTGCCACACATAACGGCCATACGACGCCGTTTCACATTGGAATGGCCATAGGGTTCACGAAGCGAAAACCAGTCAGCGGACGCGTAGCCTTTCAACACTTCAGGATCCTTCACAGTCTGGCCTTTCCATTCATCATTGAAGGTTATCCAGCTCTCAGCCATTAAAATATCGGTATCCTTATTGACTGGCCAGGTCGTCTCAGCGAAATACTTAGCGTGTAACTCTTTAGGCAGTAGCCGCCGAAACCATTCCGTTTTACCGGTATTGGGTTTGCCTGTTAGAACCAGCACAATTGGGCAATGATGACCATAAACAGAGGCTATCAGGCCAATTAGCCACTTGCGAATAATAAATTCAGCATACCCTGGCATGAACGCGTTTTCTTCAAAGCCTGATGAGGTTTGAATCGTTTCGGCTAAGTCCTTGATAACTCCCTTTGGTTTACGATCCGCGTGCTGAGCAAAGAAGCTTTTTAAGGGGTTGTACGACTGTGTAAAGGGCGAATGAATGAGTTTAGTTACCATTTTATCCGATACCTCTTTGCCCAGTACCTTCACGGCATGTACCCATATACCGTTAAAGTCTGTTTCAACCAGCCCACGTCCTTGTTCATCTTCGATGTAGCGAGTGATCTCATTTCGACGCATCGGATAGTTACTACGTAGAAACATCTCCAGTTGATCAAAGAGCGTTTCATCCGTTTTGAATTCTTCCCGGCACTCGTACACCTGCCTGACTATCGGCTCCGTCTCGGCTGGATCGAAGCCCTGCATCTTTTTTAGCGTTTCGACGGTACCCTTAACGGTTCCTCCCTGCTTTTTATGAGCGGCTGCAATGGAGGTGATTTCCCGAGTCGTTGGCCGGGCAATGTCCAGATTTGCTTCTTTACAGAAATAATAAAACGTCTTGATGGTAACTTTCTGAGCGCCGTAGTTGAGCGCTGACTTCCACATCCGCTCTGACTTCTTTTCGTCGTATTCGGCGTGGTTCTGACAGATCCGGTTGAAGTAAGGCCAACCCCCTTCGCCAAACTTATCAATCAGGGCAAAGCAGACCTTTAGACGCTGAGCGTAAAATGGCGTAATATCAACACCCGTATCGATCACCTGCTGAAAGACGTAATCAAAATCCTCCTGCGTGTGAATAAACGTGTCGGGAATGTGCTTTTGCTTGGTTTCTTTCTTTGGATACTCCTTAAATACTGGAGGGAGTACCTCTTTAACAAATCCATCCGGATCATAGGATACGAACCGAAGCCGGGAAATATCCTTTCCAGACTGATCGAACTTTTCAAACAGGCCGTACTTTTTACCCAGATATTCCTGAATACCAAGAAACGATTCATCCCAACGGGCATTATCAACGCGGAACAGTAGGCATAAGCCTTGCCCGCCGATGGAATCAAAACCTGCGTAGGTATACGGATCCAGCTTCATAAGCGCTTTGACCGACTGGCGATCCTCGTCGAGGTGATCCAGATCGATGACCATCAGACCCGTATAGGCCAGTTCTCCGCCTTTTTTTCGATGCGTAAACCGGGCACCAGGCGTTACGCCCGCACCATCCCGCTTCAGCTTATCGTACTTCTCTTTATTGCCCAGCTGTTTCCGCACAGCCAAAACGTGATCTTTCCAGGTACCAAGCATCGTACCTTCCAGCCACTCACGCGTGGTTAAAAAGGCCTGCGAGTCGTTATCCCCCCACGCATTTTTATAGTAAGACACTTCAGCGTCTTCCAGAGCTAGCTTATCTTTTGTTGTACTCATTGAGATGTTACGGTGAGTGGGTTAGTTCAAATGGATCTTATATTGGCCATACCATTCCCACCAGCCATCGCCTTTGCTTGTAGCTACCCAAAACAGGATATAGGGTTGATCCCCAAAGGGTATGAAGTTGAGTTTCAGCATAGGGCTGTTCATGATGCGTAACTGACAGGGGTTAATTGATACTCGATCCGAATGGCCCAACCGCGTTTGTAGCCCTTGAGTCTGGCAAATTCTTCGATTTCATCCCGAAAAATCGACTCGGTTTCGCACCGCTGACGAAGCACATGAATGACCCAGCCTGGCTTGTATTCCTTCGCTTCTGCCAGTGCCCATAAATCCGCTACCGGCAAGGTTTTCCAGTCAGACGGTCGAGCCTTTAGCAGTCGATCCAGACCATCACTGACTTTTTCAAATTCAACCGCTTCAGCTTCTGCCCGAATAGGTTTCGGGAATTCATAGCCGCAGACATCACAATGTTTATGAGCGGCTAATGAGAGCGCTTCGCAGAGCGGACATTCGCGAACGGGCGCGACATCCTTCTTGTCGGATTTCTTTCGCTTCTTGCACCACAGATCCTCCCAGTCAACCGGCGATTCCCACAGGTCCAGTTCCTTGTAGTTATCGCCCATGTCCAGCAGAATGAAATGATCCTTATCAGTGAATAGTCTGCTACCTCTTCCTACCATTTGCAGCCAGAGGACTTTACTGGTCGTTGCCCGGTTCACGATCACCACGCGAATACTGGGTTCATCAAAACCCGTAGTGGCAATACTCACGTTACAGAGTACATCGATTTTGCCGTTTTTGAAATCGCGAAAGATGGCTTCCCGCTGATCATCGGGCGTTTCCCCATCGACGTGAACGGCTCTGATATCCGCATCATTGAAGGCCTGACAGACCGCCAGGGAATGTTCGACATTGACGTTAAAACAGATGGCTTTTAGGGGTTTGCCATCGACTACACCGTATTGCTTGTATTTTTCGACGAGTCCGCCGTAGACCTGCCGCCCCCCGAAAACATCCATTTGAGACGCGTCGGTATACTCACCCTTTGTGTCGGTCTTGAATTTAGAGCGATCCACCTTCGCGGCATAGGTGACTGCGGGAACCAAAAACCCCTGCTCAACAAGTTCGGATATCTGGACAGGGCACACCAGTGCATCGTAATAGTTCGACAGTGGATCATCTTTCTTGGTACTAAGTGGTGTTGCCGTAGCACCGACCAGGTAGGGAGTAATGCCATGCTCAGCCCAAAGCTGGAGTACCTTACGGAAATTGCCCTTGTGCGCTTCATCGATAATGATTAGATCAAAGTTTAGTAACCATTCAGCCTGACAATCCTTGATGGCTTCCTTAAGCCAGTTGAAATAGGTTTCGATCATCCCGACGAAACACCGCGCCCGGCGGTTGACTTTGTCCTTATTGCCCGACTTAATATGCTCAGGACGAATGCCGAATTTGGTCAGAGATCCCCCCGCCTGGGTAAGCAGTTCCTCCCGATCCGTTAAAATCAGTACCCTGAGCCCTGGCCGCTTTTTATTGGTCAGCGTTTCGTAGGCCATGTAAGAAAAGCAGGCCGTTTTACCCCCGCCCGTTGGCAGGCAGAGAATGACTTTCCTACGTCCAGCCTTCCAATTCTCCTTAATGTCGCCTATGGCCGACTGCTGATAAGGACGGAGCTTGATCATGATTCGATAAATCGGTTTTGGAATTTATTCCAGGTGTAGCCTTGAAAATCCGCTTGAGCTAATAGCAAATGATAGCACATATCGTATTGCGCCTGACCCATTAATCCCTGCGTTAGTCCGTTTGATAGCTGCTCATACGCTTGATTGAACTGCTTAAGAAACCGGGCATATTTGATGTCATTCAGAAAGCTTCTGAGCCCCTCGATTTTGACCGGTCCGTAGCTTCGGTATTCGACATGGTACCTGAGTCCTAATTGATAGGAATGAAGAACAAGATGCTCATAAGCCACATCAAATTCTTCCATCGTTATGCCTCGCTTATACAGCTGATGGACCAAGTCACGACGTGCCGCATTCAGATCAGGCACGGACTGGCAGGAAGTAACGGAACCTAGCATGATTACTTAAGCTGTTTGATTTTCTTGACCACATCCTCTACCTCAGAGCCAATCACGCGCAACACGCTACGACCCATTTTAATCGTACATTCTTTGGGAATCAGACTGTATTGAAGCCATTTCACATCAGCGACGTCAATGTCTTCGAGCTTGATAGTTTTCACGAACGGTACAGTTTATACGTAAGCCGCCCTACCCTGGCCAATCGCAGGGGTTAGCGATTATTTTGATCAGCAAAAACGTATGTTTGGATGCCTCGCAGTGGAGGGTTTCGTAGTGGTGCGTCCACCCATCAGGATTATTCGACACGTAAGGCGTTCGCTCGATTTTGATCTTATCGTCAGGATTGATAGTGAGTCTATGAATGACGCCTGTGTCGGGATGCTTACCAATGATCAGCTGATCAGGACCAAACTTCATGGATGAAGCTGGCTTTTTCTTAGCCATTGTCGGCTAGTGCCTGACTGAACTGTTCATTAGTAGGTTCTTCAGCTATCGGCTCGAAGTGTTTGCCTTTCGTATTGTAGCACATACCATTTGTTTCGGCCTGTTCTTTCAAATCCTGAAACAGCACGTTTACTTCCTCGGCTAGTCCAGATTGATATTTGGCGATCCGGCCACGGACGTAATTGGCCGCATCTGGATTCGTAACCAGACCAATGCGCCGAATGATGGATGCTTTGATGAGCTTACGCTTGTCGTCAAGCGACAACAGCTTATCATCGGCAATCATCTGCTCATTCCAGTCAAAGCTTGGATCATCCTCAGCCTTTTTGATATTCCCCTCAAACTCGTCGATTCGATCAAACACAAACTGCTCATCGGGTACTGGATCGCCGTTGTCAACAACGTCAGGCAGCTTGCCGGTTTCCTGATAATCCTTCATGGCCTGAGCCGTAGCGCGTTTACCTGTTGTTTTAGCTTTGGCTGGCTCAATGACTTTGGTTTCGGCAACGACTTCATGTTCGGTATCCTGAACCTCACTCGGCATTTCATCGGACGTGTAAGGCAATCCGCCATTTTCATCTGGAAAGGCTAATCGCATACCCTGAGAAATAGCCACTTTACGGAGTTGTTGGCGCTTTTTGCTCCAAAACTTAGTCACCTTTCCATCACGAGTGGTCTGCACCTGCTCAGAGTAAAACACTTCCCAACTAAATGGACGGTCCCAGTCTTTCCGGTAGATCGTAATCGTTGCCGAAAACTCACCATCCTCATACTCGGAAAAAGTTACCTCCCATCCGTTCAGCTTGCCACTTCGTTCGGCACGTTTCAAATACGTTTCATACCCAACAATGATACTGAAACTTTGGGCGTTGCCTTCGTATTTTGTCGCGTAGATTTCCCGCTTGAATGGATTTAACTGGTAAGCCTTGGCAATCTGCAAAAACTGAGCGGTTTCATCCTGATTCAGTTTTTTTGCCAAACCCATTGACTTCAAATAGTCAGACAATAGGTTATCATCGACGACTGTCTGTAGGTCGGTTGATGAAGTTGTATTTAAAGACGTTGTCATAGTTGTGGTGACGATTATAAGCTTTTAAAACAATTCCGTGTTTTTCCAGGTAAGCCTTGACGCAAATGAGCAGTAGCAGCATGATGAGCGCAGGTATCACGTAGGCCATCATGAACGAGTAGACAGAGCGGTTTTTCATGAGAGTGCACAGGCGATGACAAAACCAGCAAACGCAGAACTGACGACAATCACAACCGTCCAGGTAATCGCGCAAACCCAGTCAATGGGAGGCTGTTGTTTGGCAGGTTTCATAGAATAGTAGCCGTTATCGATTCCTTAGCCGTGCGAAGAGGCCGGTAAGCCAGGTAGGTTTCACCTGTTTCCGGATGCGTTAACCCCATGCCACCACTAGGCAGTTTCTTGAGCAACTCTTCATGCTCTTTGCGTGCTTTTTCGGCCAGCTTAACCGCTGCATCAAGCTGACTCCAGACAGGATCATTGCTATAATCGTAGTTGACGCCCGTTTCTTTCAGGGCCAGTTGCACACCGCCTTTGGCTACGCTGGACTTGTCATACTTAGCCAGATCAGTAATACCGCGATCCTTAGCCGCCTTCTTAACTTCACCTGCAAAGTGCTCCAGCTTAGCAGCCATCGCTAACAGGGCGAGCGTATCTTCGCCATTTTCAGCTACCTCATCGACACTCGCTTTTGCCAGTTCGGTCAGGTCTTTTTTGTTCCAATCGCCAATACGATTCAGCGTCAGAACTTGCGTTACTGCGTTTGTTTCCATAGATTTACGTGTGTTAATTATGAAGATTGTACCAGCCCTGGCCTATGCCGGGGTTTTGTCTTTTATTGGTAGATGACCGTCAAAGTGCCTTCTGAAACTACCAGGCTTTCTACTGGGCCAATCGACTCAAACTGTTTAAGTAGTGCCGACGTAATGCGTACGTGATGATCCTTATGGCGAAATCGTACGGTTTTGTATTGCAACTCAACATCAAAGACGTTTTTGTTTTCGGCCTTAAAAGCCTGAATTAATTCTTTCATGGTGTATGATTTTTGAAGTAAGAGAAATAGCTCTTATGGGTTAGATTTTGCAAACGTGGTTGGTGAAAAAGTGCCGGGCACTAGTAGCACCCGGACTCCCCTACTATCCACACCACACCCTTTCGGGATTAGGATTTATGCCGATTGACTTTCCCGGATTCCAGCCAATCATCGACAACGCCTTTCACGTACCAGCGGTCTTTACCGATTTTAATGGAGGATAGCCCCAGTGTTCGGTAATAGCGAAGCGTTTCCGCATCCCGCTGTAAGTATTCCTGGGCCTGCTTCTCTGTCAGTAGCTTGTTTCGCTCCAGTTCAAGACGAAGCGTTTCTTCCCGTTTTCGAGATAGAGCGATTTCTTTAGCCGCTTCACTAAGTGCGCTGGTTAAATCCGCAATGAGCGCTTCATCAATGGCGATGTACATGATCAGACCGCGAATACAAGTTGAATTAAATTCTCTGAGCCTTCCGGCGCTTTCTGTACGCTCACGTCAATGCCGCGCTCATTGGCCTGTTTAATGGCCGCGCTAAGCAGGATGGCCCGGTCACGAATCTGGTCCATGAGTTCAGCTACGGTTGGTTTTTCAGTTTGATAGGCTTGCATGGCTAGTTGGCGTTTAAACTTGCGGAGTAATACCAGACCGATTTATTATTGGTCCACTTGACCTGACGAGGACCACATAACTGACTCAGCGCAACACCGACACGAACACGGTTAAGCGATTTCACCTTTTCGGCTTCCGACAGAAAATCCATCACCTGCTGCACTGACCAAAGCTGACCACCTTCCGGCGAAGGCTGAAAGTGCTTTTGAACCAGAAGTGATTCTGCGTTTAGAGGTAAGGTCTTTACAGGTTTAATTGCAGATACCTTATCCAATAGCTGCCGTTGAAGCTGGGCTACCTGAGCTTCTAGAAGGGTGACTCGCGATTCTAGAGATGTTTGTTTCTCAGCGAAGTAACCTCCTGTTTTTCGAATTGAGGGAAGTACTTCATCGAAAACCCATTCCTCAAATTTTTCAGCACTTGGTAGGGTGGAATTTGCAATTAGCCTATACAAGTTGCCTTCATTTATCAGTGTTGTAAACTGACTTCCTCCATTCGAGGGGAGGTGATGTTTCATCACCCCCTTTATTCGGCAGTGTTTTTTTACGGCGGGTCCAGATTGCTTGTAGCCTAGAGAGCCGCAAATGTCTCTCGCAACGAACCAAACATTTCCCTGTTCATCCTGAATGACACGAATACGCGTGCTTTGGAAATTGAAAAGTTGAGGAGTCATTGCTTAAGCGGCTAATCGTGAAGCTTTAAGTTCATTCTCAACTTTTCGCATGGCTTCCGCTTTTTCTAGCCGGGTTAGCCCCTCGCAGAATGCGTCATAGGTTGGCTGAGTGACATTCTCAAAGCGCATCACCTTTTGGGCTGCTCGTTCTGAAATACCACCGAGCGCGGCAGCAGCTTTAATCCCTCCCTCGGTCTTAGCCAGCCGTTTGCGTAGAGATTGCTCGATTTGCTTGCTTACTATCATCGCTTGTGTATAATTTGCGTACATTCAAACGTGCATTCGTCCGTTTGTCAATAATGTAAAGCAAATTTAATATTGATGTCATGACATTTGCAAGATAATGTCAATAATTATTTTATTTAAGTCATGATATGGCTAAGAATTCTAAAGAACCGATAGAAGAATACAAAGAGTCAGCAGAAAGGATGCAGGAGTTTATTGAGGCAACTGGTATGTCTCAGGCTGCTATCGCTAGGCATGCAGAAATTGATTCTTCTACGATTTCTAGAATTAAAAATGCAGTGCAAGTAATGGGTGACGATGTCATTGCCGCATTGACATTAAATTTTGATGTCAATGCAGATTGGCTAAAATCTGGAAAAGGTATAAGGGGGTCTTGTAATGCGATACCAAAGCCTGAGCCTGATAAACAAGATGAGCCCGAAAAAGAAGCTAAATCTTCAGAGAGGTCCAAATCCCATACGTTATTCACGGAAATACCCGAAAAGGACGCAGAATTATATATACCCTATTATGATGTAGAGATAACGGCGGGTCTTATCGAGCTCTATTTTGATGACATTGATGAAGAGCCAGACGGCTATATATATGCTCCTCAGTATAGAGATTGTGTAGCCTGTAACGTAAAAGGTGATTCAATGTATGATCGCATCTTTCCGGGTTCTAGACTTTTTGTCTACCCAATAAAAAATAAAAAGTATATTGATTTTGGTCAAATCTATCTGATTGTTTTAGATGGATACAGGCTACTGAAGTATATAGATCCTGATCCAGAAGACAACACAAAAGTTATTCTGAGATCATATAATCAACACTATAAGCCCTGGCAAGTCGAGAAGGTGGACATACTTCATCTATTTCTAGTTAAAGGGTACGAGAATCAGAATGCTATGTGATTGAAGAGTAAAAAGTAAAAGCGAGTGACATTTATACACACCTATACTCCTAAACCTTTGAAAAAATTATTAAGTCCGCTCCGCTACCCAGGTGGAAAGGGTGTGCTAGGAAAATTCCTGGCAAATGTTATTGATAACAATGGTTTGCGTGGTGGAACCTATTACGAACTCTATTGTGGTGGAGCTGGCGCGGCCCTTCACTTGCTTGTTAATGACATTGTTGAGACTATCGTTATTAACGATGCAGATTATAGGATTTTCTCCTTTTGGTACTCAGTTTTACATCACACAGGAGATTTTATAGATGCCATTGATACCTGCGAATTGACTGTTGAGGAGTGGCGACGGTTCAAGCATATATATGATAATCCTGAAAATGAAGAAATGTTCGATGTTGGGTTTGCTCTATTCTACCTAAACCGAACTAGTCGTTCAGGAATTCTGCACGCATCAGGACCAATAGGCGGCTATAATCAGACAGGTAATTACTTGATTGGTGCACGTTTTTATAAGGAAACTCTAAAAAATCGAGTTAGACAAATTGGTGACTTGGCAAACCGAATTGTGATTCATAATGCAGAGGCCGAGTTTTTTATTGAAGACCTAGAGGTGACAATAAATCCTCAAAATTCTTTTTTTTACCTTGATCCCCCATATTACCATAAAGGAGATAAGCTTTATTTAAATAATTATTGCCATAACGAACATAGCGAATTAGCCCAAATGCTTCAAGCCAAAGCAAATTCAAATTGGGTCGTCTCCTATGATAATGTTCAGGCAATTAGGGAAATGTATCAATATTTTAGACTCGCTGCCTTTGATTTAAATTATAGTCTCCAGCAAAAACGAAAAGGGTCTGAGTTGATGATATTTTCAAACCCAATTAATATACCTAGAAGTCTTACTATACATAAGACTGAGCAAAATCTTCAGTTATTGCATAATTAACACCTTTACCACGCCAAGGATTTACTATGGTTCCACATGTTATAGTTACATCCCTTGCCGAATATATGAATGAGGTCGAAACCATGTCGGCCGCTAACAACATAATTTGGTACAGGGGAGCGTCTAATGTATCCTATAAACTCCTGCCTACTCTTTATCGCCACCCAAGCATAAATGATTCTGCTGTTTTGATTAATCAGGAAGGAGAGATTCTAAAAAGGTTTAAGCAGCGGAGTTTGCCATATATTACCCGAACGACAACCGATGATTGGGATTTCTTTTTTTTAATGCAACACTTTGGTGTGCCAACTCGATTATTAGACTGGACTGAAAACCCATTTGTTGCATTATATTTCGCCTTGTCAGGAGCAAGGAGGAATCAACATGGAAATTATGAGGCAGATGTGGCCGTGTGGGAGTTGGTGCCTGATAAGTGGAATACTAAATCACTAGATGATATCTCCATAACCACAGTTATTAATCCGGATGACTCGTTGATGACTGGTTACGAAACTAAGGCGACATTTGCTAGAATACGAAAGCAATCAGTGGCGATTTATGGTAATTATAATAGTGTGCGAATTGTAGCACAAAAGGGTGCTTTCGTGCTTTTTGGTAAAGAAATAATTGCTATGGAAGAAGTATTTGTTAGGGATGCTTATCCGGGTGACTGTTTGAAGAAAATCATCATTCCTAACGGATTTATTGAACCAATGATGACGGCATTATCTAGAATCGGCATAACGGATTCAGTGATATTTCCCGATTTGGAAGGTTTGGCAAAAGAAATAAAAAGAGCATTTAAATACACAATTTAGAAACGGCCATGCTACAGGTTAAGCATATTGAAAACTTGTATACGATTGGGCGATGGTATAGTTTAAGGGAGCGAATTGATTTCAATCCTACATACCAGCGAAAAACTGATATTTGGAGTTTGCAAATGAAGCAGCTCTTTATTAATACTATTTTAAATGATTATGACTTCCCTAAAATTTATCTGGCTGATTTTAGTGGTGGAAGCAATATTTTAAATGAAAATAAAAAACAGTACGCTGTTATAGATGGCAAGCAGCGGCTCAGTACAATTTTTAATTTTATAGACAATCAATTTGAATTAGATAGTACTCCTATTTATTATGATGATCAAATATTAGATGCTCGAAATTGCAATTTTGAAAAATTACTTTATACTTTCCCTTATTTAGTTAAGCGATTTGAAAATTATATACCCACCGTTATGGGTGTACAATCGGATAGGCCAGAAGATATTTTCGAAATGTTTATTCGTTTAAATATCAATGTGGCCATTTCCGGGGCTGAACGAAGAAATGCATTGCCCGGTCCAGTGCCGATTATAATAAGAAAAATTGCAATTCATCCTTTTTTACAAGAGAGTGCCCGCTTTGTGTTAAGTAGTAAAAACTCAAAAGATAGAGGGCAGGATTTAAATGCAGCAGCTAAAATTCTTTCGATAGAGTTAAACGGGAGTAAACCCACTTCTATAAAAAAATCAGATCTAGATATGATGGTGAATAGAGGAATGGGTTTATACGAGTACTATTTTGATCAATATGTCGAAACGGCTTACCGAAATTTAGATAAACTTAGTATAGTTTTTCCAAAAAACGACCATTTATTGGAAGCTCAGACTCAGTTCGCTGTTTATTATTTATTCATCAAATTTATTCATCAACATTTCATAAATAGAATTCATCCTTTCCTTTTGTTATTTGAAAAGGAAAGGGCATTTGTGAAAAAAGTTTTAAGAAGTCGAGGTATTGGCCAAGCAATGCTTATTGATGTCCCTTTGAATGAAGATTTCCTAAGTTATAATTCATTTATAAGATCTCCTGATGATAAAACTAGCATTGAGGGAATGGTAAGTTTATTAGAAAAATATTTTAAAGTTTATTTGGAGACAGGTAAATTATATAATGATTAAAGTTTGATTCATGCATGCCCACCTGCAAAGACCTGATTCGCCCAATACGTATACGCCTGTCGCTTACCTAAACCTCCCACCATGAACTAACGCCTATGCCAACGCCCAGGGAACGAAAGCTCAGGCCCATTCTGATCATGATCCTTGCCCTGCTCAGTGTGAGCTTTATTCTGTTTTGCTACATGGTCGCAAAGGGATACTTAACGCGGTAAAATCTATTAGTTAACCATATACATCTAATCTCCACACCATGAAACAACTATTTACGGTAGTCGCAGTAAGTCTTTTAGCTATTCAGCTTGTAGCCGCCCAGTCCAAAAAGAAGGACCTGATAAAAAAACTCGATGCGGCCATTCTGACCTATGTACAAACGCGTATACCACCCAACCCCGCCGTATTTCCCACTGATCTGGTTCGCTATAAAGTGAAAACCCTATCCTACAGGATCATTGGAGAAGCAGAGCTCGATTCAATTCTGCTTGGTGACTATCAGTCAGGCCAGTATCATTACAGCCATTATAGAGAAGGGGAGGATGGAAGTGCAAACCTATACCTGGATAGTGCAACCAATGCGACATCACAGCAGCAAAAAGACCATTTTTTAGCCCTGTCTAAACGTTTTGCCGACAATGTCAAGCGCTTGACGGATTCTATCAACCGATATGACCGGGATATTCCTTTGCTGAGAGAGCGAATCAAAAGCAAAACGCATGGCAACCGAACGTTTTATTATACAAGCACTGAGTTAGAAGTATCCATAAATAATAAAACTGAGGTTGAGAACTCGCACTTCCTTGTATCCAGGGATCTTAATGTGCAAAAACATTTCCTGGTGGGGTTTCCGGGAAAATCACTACCACTAAATGACATTGGCACCAAAATACCAATAACAGCCGAAGCGAAACGGGAGGTTAAGCTTTTATGGAGTGATACAACAACCCGGTATATGCATAGGCTTCATGTCTACGTCGGTTCTAGTAAGAAGACCCCATCTGAACTTCAGGCAGCTGCCACATTCATGAGAAAGGAATGTTCTAGCTACTGTTGGAGTATTTCGCTTTGGGATAATCAGCAGGCTTTCGCCTTATGGAAAAATAAACAGAACGATGCTGGGTGGCTGAAAAAGAACTGGGTCTCTATCTGTGAACACAAGCTGGGCGAGTATCGCATATCTTCTGGTGAATTAATGCTTTACCCTTTACTAGATGCAGAGTATCGAAAATGGGGAGGTAAAAAGAAACGGCCTCAGCCATCAATGCTTACTTATGAATAATTGCCGATAACGTATGTCCAGCCGCAAAGCCCTCCTTGCCCAAAAACGTATACGCTAGTCGCTTGTTTCAAAAAACCACCACTTCATGAAACAGCCTTGTTAAAAACATGGATCAAAATCCAGCTTAGCCCTTTGGGCAGTAATTTAGACGAAGAAGACAATAACTTATTATTTTCCACAACTGTACATCTGTTCTTGCTATGAGTGATGATAAGCTTTTAACGTATTTTTTTATACTGATGGGAAGCCTCATCGTGATTCCCATTCTGTATGGTATGTTTTCCCTGGTAAAGTCATTGAAAAAAAGAAAAGCATTGAATGAAAAGGTAAACCAACGCCAGAAAGCCGAACAGGAAAAAGAAGCGACAAAGCTGGCCAATCGGGAAATCGCTAATCGGCACTACTCAACGGTCAATCAGGAGGACTGGCAACAGGAAGCCTATGACGGTCGGCTCGATAGAGCGCCAATGGTCGAATTTGAAAACATCATCCTCTATTACCCGCGACTTATTGACGAAACCACAAAAACAAGTAACGACAGAGTCAAAACAGGCAACTATTCTGTTGACTCAGCTGGTACGATTAGACCTGAAACATTCTCACTTACCCATACTACTCGGACGGTACAATTGAAGTTTCTTTGGCTCAATAATAATCCCTTTCCGGTCGATCTTCTCTTGCGGTTTGATACGTACCAAGAGCCAATTCGTAACAAAGACGGTATCTTTATTAAGATGTATACCGATACGCCAGAAGCCAGCCGAACGGGTCTACCTCCAGGCGAAACCGGGTTCGTGACCTTGGATTTAGATGGCTCTTTTAACAAAAAGAATCCTCATCCTGATAAAAATTATTTAGGCCGCCCCATAAAACTAGAAAGCGTTTTTGTGAGGCCCAGTGCTTCACAAGAGGGGTGGAAGGAACATAAAGTGGATATAAAAGTCACACGTTTTAAAAGAAGTAAATCTTGACAACAGACTATAAAGCAGTCTAACATATTATACCTATGCCTGAAAACTTTACTCTTAATACTGTAGCCCTCTATTCTGAAATAGCCAGCATCGCTGCCTCCTCGCTGACCAGTTTCGAGCTCCAGATTAAAGATTTACCCAAAGCTGAGCAACTCTACTGGAAGAACAAACGGCGCAAGGTGGAGCTGGATATTCTGATCAAATTCCTTACCCCGGATGGTGAACCAAAGCCAACCGATGCTCACTACGAAAAATTGATTCAAGAGCGGTATGAATTATCAATGAAGTTACTGGAGTACTATTCAGAAAATCCGTAGGAAGCTAATTGGGAAATCAAACGACTATGTAATTAACTCCCAGTACATAATTAAATAAAATATATAACCCACACCCTAAAATAACCCTTTACCTTTTTATAAGATGGCAACTGCATTAAGCGAACTATTTAAAGATATAAACTGGGCAGAGTTAAATATTGGATATGTATTAACGAAGCTTTACGATGCGGTACCTTTTTTACTAAAAAGCTGCTCTGAATTTGAAGACCAACTTAATACACAATCCAATAATTATTCACCAATTCGAAACGATAAAAATATAGGCTTAATAAGCGATTTTGAATACACTGTTACCAATGAGATTGTCGCAAAAAGAATAGTTCACAATGTAGCCCATAGCAATACTTGGGCTAAAGAGATAAGTTTTAAAGATTCTATACACTCTAAAGATACTAAGAAAATTTTTGTTCAACTTGATTTCTTTTTGACACCTAAAAAGACTCACTTCGAGACAAGTTCAGAGCCAAAGGTTTCTTTAAAACATTTAGATTTCTCTACTAAGAATGTGGTCATATTGGGTGGTCCAGGCGCAGGGAAAACAACTTTAATGAAAAATATATTTATAAATGAAATTGAAAAAACTAGTAATCAAAAAGAATTTGCATTTCCCTTCGTAATCCAATTTCGTTATCTTGAAAATGTTAATGATAATTTTTCTATATTTGATTTGTTATTTGACAACTTCGGTATTGATATTGCCCTTCATTCAGATATATATAATTCTATTTTAAGATATGAAACTATATTAAAAGAGAGTGAAAAAGAAGATGATCAAGAGTATGATATAGATTTTGATGAGGAAATAGAATATTATAGACCACATAAACAAAATGATCCAGAATTGAATAATTATCAAGATGTTTTATATAAATATAAAATAGCAAAAGGTTTGTACGAAGCACAAATTGAGAAATATAGTGACTTTAAAGAGCAGTTAATTGCGGAATTTGTTGATAAATTAAATATACTACTTATTTTTGACGGTTTTGATGAACTGCCTTCTAATAACGTTAAACTTAGTTTAATTAAAAGTATTGAGAGATTATCATTAAAACTTAATAATACCAGATTTATTTTAACCTCAAGAACTGGAGAATTTGATATCACCATTCCTAATTGCCGGACGTATGAGATTGCTGATCTGAACAACTCCCAAATCACCCAATTTATTGACAATTGGTTTGACGATAAGCGAAAATCACTGAAAATGATGCAAGGATTAGAAAACTCTCCATTTAAAGATACTGCTTTAAGGCCACTAAATTTGGCTCACTTATGCGCATTATTTGAAAGGAGCGGTGAAATTCCTCGTAAGCCAAAAACTGTCTATAAAAAAATCGTTAATTTATTAATCGAAGATTGGGATGAGCAGCGTCGAATTAAAAGGCAGTCAAAATTTAGCCAATTTACTTTAGATAGAAAGTTTGACTTCTTATGTAACCTATCGTATTACTTAACAGCAAAATTAGTGAAAGTATTTTTCACAACAGAGATGTTGAAAAAATGCTATGCAGATATTTGCGAGTCATTTCAATTACCGCCTAATGAGGTAAATTTAGTTGTTAATGAGTTAGAGAGCTTTACTGGGTTGTTTGTACAGTCTGGTTTTGATAGATATGAATTCTCTCATAAATCTCTGCAAGAATATTTAGCTGGCGAGTATCTTATTAGGTCTAATTTTATTTTAGCCAGAAAACATTTATTAATAGAAATTCCTAATGAAGTTGCTGTTGCTATATCACTAGCTTCTAATCCAAGCATTCTTTTAGCGAGTATATTGTTTAATCTTTCAAATTTGGCAACACAAACTAGTTTTTTGTTTCCATTTTTTCAAAGGCTTATTTTAGAAAAGCCAGATTTTGAATCATCATATTTTTTACCATTAAGCTTAATTTATTTATATGACAAAATAAAAGAGCATAATGGTGGGAATTTAGAAGAAGCAAAAGAGATGATTTTCAGTTGTGCACCCAAAGATGTTATGAGAAAATCATTTATGAAACTAAAAGAAATGTATGGAGTAGAAGAGGTTATTGATATTGATAAGACTAAAGTAAAGATAGTCGGCAATATGATTGTTTCTTATGATCTAGAGGAGCTCAATGTGCCTGCTCCATACAATGCACATATAATTATGGATGATTTCATAAAGAAACAGTATATAAGCGCATTTTAATAGTAATTATTAATAATCGTACAGACATATATCAGTCGCTTGCTGTTCTAAATTAAGATTAATGAATCAAGAAGACCTCGAAGGCCAAAAAGCCATGTAAGAAGCGTTAATCAACGCCTACCTGATGGCCGTGAACTACACCCGCAAAGGTGGCCGGTATTTGAGTCACTTAACGGATGAGTACCGAACGGGCCGGGCGTACATGGCGGCTCATTTGGAGATAGAGTGCCAATTAGCCAATCAAAAAGAATGAGCCTCGCTTATTCATCGCCCATAATCGCGTCCATCGCTGAATCTTGCATTTTCTGATCCATCGCTCCAAAGCACATTTCCTTAGTGGACATATAGCTATGGCCCAGCAGGTCCTTGATGTCAAAGTTTATGACAGGCCTGTCTAAGGCCTCCAATAGTGGCATGGCTTGGATCAGTTTATAGATCCGGAGAAAACAAATAGACCGAATCAGGCATTTAATAGACCTAATAGGATCATTAGTGCGTTCATACAATACAGTTAACTTTGCCCAAAACCCTCCCCTATCTTGCTAAAACCAATCACATTTTCCAGCCATATTTCAGTAATAAAATATAGACAACTTTTTAACTATCTGATTTTTAGCAATTTATATATAATTTTTAGCAATATATTATAATTTTGCCAAAAATAGGGAAGTTTTCGGTTTAGGGGTTGGTTTACGGTTTTCTGTTTACGGATGTAGGCAAGAAATTTCATAACTCACACTATTCCAAAAACTATAAATAGAAAACCGTAAATGACAAACCCATTTATGCTTCGCGCACTCGAACTGGCGACACTCGGCCGTGGTCATGTTAGCCCGAATCCGATGGTTGGATGCGTGATTGTGCACGATCCAACGGGTCAGTGTAGTCCATATACTGGGCGGATTATTGGCGAAGGATGGCACGAGCGCTACGGAGAAGCTCATGCCGAACGAAATGCAATCGCGTCCGTTAAACCGGAAGACATTCATCTATTACCCGAAAGTATAGCTTACGTTACGCTGGAGCCTTGTTCTCATTTCGGAAAACAGCCTCCCTGTGCTGATCTATTGATCGAAACGAAAATAGGTCAAGTTGTTTGCTGCAACGATGATCCAAATCCGTTGGTCTCAGGGCAGGGTTTTGCGAAACTGAGAGAGGCTGGTATTTCCGTAGAAACCGGTGTTCTGGCCGAAACAGGTCGCGATTTGAATGCGCGATTCTTCACGTTCTTTGAAAAGAAACGCCCTTATATTATTCTGAAATGGGCAGAAACAAGTGATGGTTATATAGCAGGTGAAGATGCGCAGCCGGTTAAAATTAGTGGTGATTTGTCGCATCGACTTGTGCATCGGTGGCGAAGCGAAGAAGACGCAATTATGGTCGGCACCAATACCGCCCGAATCGACAATCCCCGGCTCAATACACGTCTTTGGCCCGGCAAAAACCCAACCCGAATTGTCTTCGACAGGAATTTATCGCTGCCTGAAAACCTCCATTTGTTCGACGGCTCTCAACCCACGATTGTCTTTCATGAAGGCTCTGAAATGAGTGAACGAGTGAATGAGCGAAAGAGCGAGTCAGACGAGAAGTCCTATCCAGTGGTTCACTCTTTCACTCATTCGCTCGTTCATTCTTTAGAAATTCTCCATCAACGTAACATTCAATCGGTACTGGTGGAAGGTGGAGCAGCGCTTCTGAATTCGTTCCTGGAAGCTGATTTGTGGGATGAGATGCGCGTATTTCGAAGTCCTATGATGCTCGGTAACGGTGTAAAAGCACCCAGCGTACAAGGCAAATTGATAAGTCGGGAAAATACTGGTAGTGATGAACTGACTACATACAAAAATAGCCCCAGAAAATAATCCAGAGCTATTAAAAAACACATTTTGCGGAAAATTTCTAACTCACTATCTTTGGACAATTATTTAATAACCAATTAGTTAGCTAATCTTTCTATGACTGAGCAACAGGGGTAGCATTAGCGCCAATATTGCCACTGGCAACCAGAGTTGTACCGAGCATAATTTTGACATTGGCATCATACGCACCGAGTTTGTCGTAGAAACCTGCCTCACTGATCGTGAAATATTTGTTGGTTGAGAATTCACCAGTAGCGCCACTGATCGTATCCAACGGTTTCAGAGCTGTGGCCGATCCACCGGAAAGCTTACCCTGATAAATGGATGATGCATACGAGGTTCCGGTTGTCGTATTATAAAGCCCAATTTCTACCAGCGTAACCGTAGCACTGTACTTGTAAAAAACGACTCGTCCGTAAATGTTCTTCCCGTCTGTAGAGGCCAGTGTATAGGCTTTATAAGTCGTTACGGTACCACCGCCGGGGGCTACACTCGTGTTCGGCTCATAACTTTGCTGCTCACAGGAAGTCGATAAGGCAATCAGTGTCAGTAGGATTCCCATGCTGGGAATGAAATTCAGTTTATGAAGAATGCTTTTCATCAGGATTGAGAAATTAGAAGTTGAACATGATCCGTCCATAATAATAGGCTCCATTCGATCCTTGCTGGTTGTTGGAGTATAGATAAAACCCTTGATTTTCAGGACGCAACACCTCTGGATACTTATCAAAAATATTGCTACCTCCAACCGAAAGTTTCAGATTGCGCGTCAGATCGTAACCAAAGCTGAGGTCAAAAATGGCTTGGGGAGAAAAGGTCTGATCGTAATAGTTGCCCTTATCGTCCGACGAAACAGAACGTTCGGTAACCGTTCCGAAATAGGTTCCACGCAGCATGACGTTCATTTTATTGAATCGATAGGCAACCGAGCCAATCATTTTGGTTCTTGGCGTTCCGGTTTCAAACTGACCGATTACATCCCGACTCAGGTATTTTTCAACTACCTGATCGGGTGTGAGATTCGCTACATTTAGGTCCAGCGTTTTGCGGGTCAAAATGGTATTCTTACTGAAAATCGTAGCTAGCATAAACGTAAGGCTTTTGTTACGAGCCATCGAATAGGTATAGTTTCCGACAAATTCGATTCCTTTCGAGCGAACGTTTGCCCCATTGACAAAGAACTGCGCTTCGCCCCCACCGATTACTTCGCCATAATTATTGCCTACTTCCGACGCATTAAAATAGCTGGTTCGGAAAATACGATTGTCGACATCGATCTGGTAAGCATCTACCGTTACCTCAAATCCTCGGGTGGGCTGGAAGGTAAGACCCAGGCCATATGTCCGCGAATTCTCCTGCTTCAATCCTTTGATACCCAACACTCTCGCAGCCGTACTGTTGGTTGGATAGGTCGTTACGTCCAGCGGTTGAGGAATTCCATTAGCATCGGGAACGAACGCTGTAGCGGTGTGCGTGTAGTTCAACTCCTGCAACGACGGAGCCCGGAAACCCGTTGCGATAGAACCCCGGATGGTCAGTTTGCCTGTTACGGAATACCGAACAGCCAGTTTCCCAATCGACACACCACCAAAATCCGAGTAATTTTCCAGACGAACGGCACCCGCCAAGAGTAACTTTTTGGTTATTTCAAGCTCGGCATCCAGATAGGCTGCCATCGTGGTCCGATATTCATTTCGCTCATTCTTAGGACCAAACCCTGCAAAACACTGGCAGTTCGACGATAGGCTTTTTACGGTTACCTGCTCACCAGCAAATACAGATAACGGTTTTCCATCAGCTCCGACAATCGGCGTGCTACTCGCATTTTCCAGCGGTTTCCCATCCGGACCAATCAGAAGACCATCTCTAACTACGGTAAGAACACCAGCATCGCCATAGGCAAAACTTTCGTCCTGCCCTTTCATGATCTTATAATTTTCGACCCGCATTTCAGCCCCAAAAGCGATGTTCAATCCACCCATGATGTCTTTGAAATAGCGCGAAAAATCAAGGTTGGTCGAGTTCTGACTGAACTGATGAGTGCCCAGATACATGTTCACAGGCGTATTGGAGCCTAACGAAGCGTTCATCGTATTGATCATTCCGATACGCATCGAGTTTTGCCCGAACGTATTACTGAAATCGACACTGAAATCACCAATCTTACTTTTGATCCCTACTGTATTGGAAATATCCGACGTATTGGAGGTCATTTGCGGCCGAAATCCATTGGGATACAGGAGATAGTTGAACCGGTCGGTTTGCGCAGGCCGACGGAAATAGCACGAGAAACCTTGTAGATTTTTGTAGGAAGCCCCTCCAAACCCATAAATGGTCGTATTTGGGCTGATTTCATAGCCAGCGTTGTAGAATGTACTTCCCAACGTAACAGCAGGCATTCCGGCATACACGGCAAAATCAGCTTTTGTCAATCCACGCGCACTCATCAGGCCAGCTTCCGTTTTCAACGCCGTAATTTGAGCCGTGTTACCAGCCACCTGAGCATTGATTAACTCGGGGTTGGTGATGACCGGATTGCCGTATTTATCGGTCCGGAGGTTATTGAGATAAGTATTATCGAAGAATCCCCAGTCGTTTACAAACGGCCGTAGCGTTGGTCTCCGTTGTGTAATCTGACCCGAAATATTCAGATAGCCTTTTTCAGCGATTTTGAAGCCGTAATTGGCATCGAATTGATAATTGAATCCGTCAGGTTTGCCCGATTTGGTTAGGTCACCGGCGCCCCCACCCGAGTTCAGATAGCCACCACCCGTCAGGCTGCCCGTTAATTTATTCGTTCCTTTTTTCAGGATGATGTTCACCACTCCGGCTACAGCATCCGAACCATACTGAGCTGCTGCACCATCCCGAAGGATCTCGACCCGATCAATCGAAGCGGCTGGAATTGTTAACATATCAACCGATGTCGACGGGCTACCAACGGCAGTACCAGTAATTAATAACGCTGACGTATGCCGACGTTTGCCGTTTATCAGTACCAGAATTTGGTTAGGAGCCATATTCCGCAACTGAACCGGATCGACGTGTGAATCGAGATCTCCCCCTTGCGACCGAACGGCGTTGAAACTAGGTGCAACATAAGCCAGCATCTGAGCCAGATCGATTTGGGGAAGTTCGCCCATGATGTCCTTGATCGAGATAACATCCACAGGAACAGGTGTTTCCAGAATTGTACGACCTGTATTTCGAGTTCCAGTAACGATCAACTCGGTCAGTTGCGTAGCATCTTCTTCCAATGGTACATTGAAATTAGTCTCATCGCCAACCTTTATTTCTTTTGATTTAAAACCGATAAAACTAATCACAAGAATATCGGTTGGGGCTGCTTCCAGCGAAAACATTCCCTGCGTATCTGTAATAGCCCCTTTTCGGGTATTTCCTTTTATGAGTACGTTAACCCCCTGCAATACTTCAGCGTTGTTACCTGTGGTAACCTTTCCGGTTATTTTCCGCGTTTGAGCCTGGACTGCCATCGGTAATAGCGTCAATAACGCAAACAACGCGATTAACACAGGGACGGCATCCGCCTTGAGTACTTTTCTTTTCATAAGGAATGAAGCGGTTAGATTGGAAAAATTCTAGAACAAGCAATTGGAATAGAGAGGAGTTTACAAGAGGTTCACCTACCAGGCGTTAGTCCTGACTCAACTCTCTTTGTTTACGAAGTCGACGACTGCCATTAGCAAAAGGGCGTATTTCGTAAGTGCTTACGGTCGTACAGGTAGGCGATGTATAGCTTAGGATACCAGGAGAATAGCGTCCGCGTAGCGTATACGGACTAGTTATACTGAGTCGTTTCATAAGATAAACAAGTTGGACAGTGGACGCTGGAAATTGAGTAATTTAGCCAATAACTAACCATCAGACAGCGCGTGAGCTGACTAGATCAGAATAGACTAAAAAGGTTACTGAAATCGTGCAATAGTCAGTTAGAAACAGGATAGATACTGACTAGAAACTTCCTTAATTGTGGGACTCCGTCTGGAATTTACATTTCCAGTTTTAAGAGTATATTTTGTTATACTTTATCGAAATTACAAATTATAATAACGTTGTCAAGTTATTATATAAAATATAATACTGATTTATTTAAATAATACAACAGAAAATTATATAGCTAATATTTTTTAGGTATTTTTTTCAGCAAACCCGTATTTATACTCAAAATTCCCTCAGACTGTTTTGTATCAGTCCGGGGGATTTTGAGTAAAGGCTAAATATGCATTGTTGTTACGCGATTTGGTTACCGGATGCCCAGACACCTTTGGTATGTAAGGATTGATCTGTGCGCACCAGATTTGCCACATATCCCGGTTTAATTCGTCCTACTTGATCGTCCATACTGATAATTTCAGCCGGAATTACGGATGCCATTCGCAAAGCATTCGTTAGAGGAATACCAGCCTGTTCAACGGCAATCCGAACGCAGTCAATCAGCGTAATCGCTGAGCCAGCCAGTTTGCCCTCGTCGTTGACATATCGGCCCGGTCCGTTCGAATCCGGCTCGTAATGCACTACAAACTGACCCAGTGTAAATTCAGGTCTCGGCGGGTTGGCGAAAAGCGCATCGGAGATCAGAAATAGTCGCTCACTCATCAGTTGGTAGGCAATTCGAATCGTTGTTGGGTCACAATGGTATCCATCGGCGATTATACTGGCTCGCACTGTGGAATGATCCCAAACAGCGCCTACTACGCCAGGTTCGCGGCTTTCGTAACCGCGCATCGCATTATAAAGATGCGTTGACAGCGGCACACCATCATTAAAAGCTGCGGTTGCCTGTTGGTAAGTCGCATTGCTATGACCCAGCGAAAGCAGTGTGTTGGGATGTTTCAATCGTTTGAGCGTACCAAACTGTTCAGGCGTCAGAATTTCGGGAGCTAACGTCAGTATCCGAATGACATCGGCGTTGGTGCTGAATAGAGTTTCCAGTTCGCCCTCGGCTGGCGTACGAACATAGGCCATGCTGTGCGCTCCTCGCTTTACCGGATTGAAATATGGCCCTTCGGCATGAATACCCGGTATACCAAATGGATTTTCCTCCCGAACAACGGCTACAGCAGCAATCGACTTCTGCATAATCTCAAGCGACGTCGAATGAATCGTTGGTAAAAGGGTTGTTGTACCGTTTCGAGAGTGAGAATCGTAAATATGCCGGACAGTATCTGGGGCAGGAACGTCGTTCAGGAATAGATTAGATCCACCATAAAGTTGAAGATCAACCAAACCCGGAATCAGGTAATCACCAGCCAGATCAATCGTTGATTCATCAGTAGTGACTGATCCTGTAAGATTGGTAGTAACTTCCTGAATACGACCATTATCAATTCGTACGGAAGCGTTGGATAGCCATTCGTCGCCCGTAAAGACGGTGGCATTGATAAATTGAATCATGGAGAGACAAAGCTTTTGCGCCGATTGAGCGCTTGATCATGGCCGGAATCTAGCCGATTTTTCGTTTTTTTGCGAACAAATTCTATTAACCAGTATACGGTCTACAATTTGAACGCTGTTCGTTTAACTCCCCCCGCTACGCTGACGAAGCCCGGCCTTGTCCAGGCGACCATTCCTTTAGCCTCGTCGAAAAGTGAAAGTAATCGTGCGCTGATTATCGACGCACTCACTGGTTTTCAATCCGATCTGCAAAATCTTTCGACCGCCCGCGATACGCAAACGATGATTCGATTGCTGAAATCGACTGATAATACGGCCGATGTGCTGGATGCGGGAACAACCATGCGTTTCTTAACGGCCTATTTCTCAGCAACCGGCAAACAGAAAACCATGACGGGTACACCCCGTATGTGCGAACGCCCTATTGGTATTCTGGTCGATGCGTTGCGAACGCTTGGCGCCGATATTACTTATCTGCAAAAAGAAGGTTATCCTCCGCTTCAGTTGAACGGGTTTACGCCATCGGAAACTAATCGCGTAAGCATTCGGGGCGATGTGAGTAGCCAATACATTTCGGCACTGTTGATGATTGCGCCAACGTTGCCCAACGGCTTGACGCTGGAACTGACGGGCGCTATTGGATCGCGGCCATACATCGAAATGACGCTGGAGCAAATGATCTATTTCGGTGCCGATGTAAAAGCCGATTGGGAAGCTAAAACTATCACCGTTGCCCCAAAACCATACGTGCCAAAACCGTATGCCATTGAATCTGACTGGTCGGGTGCTAGTTATTGGTATAGCGTGGCCGCGTTGGCGGAAGACGAAACAGCTGAGATCACATTACTGGGATTAAAAGAGAAATCCTTACAGGGCGACAGTGCTATCGTAGCCATTATGCGGGAGTTGGGCGTTGCCAGTACGTTCACTGACAAAGGCGTTCAGTTGACGAAATGCCCAGCCAGTGAATCCGTCGCCTGGGATTTTACCGATTGCCCGGATCTGGCTCAAACCGTTGCCGTTTGCGCAGCCGTCAAGGGAATTGTGCTTCACCTGACGGGCATTGAAAGCCTCAAAATCAAAGAAACTGACCGCGTAGCCGCTCTCCAGGCCGAACTGCAGAAAATTGGTGCTGAGCTAGTTGAGCTCGAAACGAATAACCGCTACGAAGTTCGACGATTGAGCACGAAGCATACTGTACCGGCAGTCATTAAAACGTACGACGATCACCGCATGGCAATGGCGTTTGCGCCCGTAGCTATGCAGGAAGAGATCATTATCGAAGAACCGGGCGTCGTCGCAAAATCCTACCCTAGTTTTTGGGACGATATGGCTAAAGTAGCAACGGTGTCCCCAATAGAAGAAGAGGCTCCAACCACGTAAGCGCATTTCTAATTTTGTCATCCTAACGATAGGAAGGATGACAAAATCAATCTCGCCAACCGGCTGGTTTGTAAGGGGTTCGGGTTTCGCTTTCGACGCAAATAGCCGTTGGGGGCCGTGGTGGGCTATTGAATAGGTAAAGCTGAGGAGCTTCGGGGAAACTTGGTTCAGGGGTGGGTTGGCGTCGATTCAAGGCATAATACAGTTCGGCTCCCGGCAAACTCGAATAGCCAGCCGGATCGGTTCCTCCCAAAGATACACCCGACGCATCCTTGCGATCCAGCCAATACCGTATTGTAGCCACTGCCGATGCGGTGAAATAGCCCACCACAGCTTCTTGTTGATTGACTTCATTACGGATATTTCCAATCAACGCAGTCGGTGGCGTATCGGCCAGTCCACCGGAGTTTTGAGTTTGCTGCTGAAATAATTTCGTGTATCGGTACGCATCGGGCGTCAGCGAACTTTGCCGAATTTCAACCAAACCCGGAGCATGGTCATAAAACGGAATGCTGGCAACCTTAATCCCTGATAATAAGCCGCCATTGGAATATTGATCCTCGAAGATGTTGATGGCAGAGCTATGAATAATTTCCCAGCATTGCGTCCGGCACGTATAATCATATCGATACTCGGGCACCGGACTCCGTAATGAATAAGGGGGCGGAGTAAGCTCGTAGTAACAATCTTCGAGCAACGTTTTATTGTCAGATGTATAAATATAGATGTTACCCGCCGGATACCCGTTGTAGATCAACATGGCCGTAACGCCATAAATAGAATAAACGCCCAGATAACAGCTCCGACACCATTCCTGCTTTTCCCACAAATTCCATTCCCATCGATAGTAATTGCAGGTTTGGGGATCATCTTTAAACGTGATGAACATATCATGCCCAGCCGTATAAAATCCACTCAACGGGGGATAAAGGCTTCGGGAATTAAAGCGGGCGGATACACTTTCGATGGGTGAAACGGGAAACAGTATTTGTTGATTAGATATATAGCGGGTCCCATCAGTGAGGGTAAAGCGCAGTTGGTAGGCATGCCCAATTTGCCCTTTAAAATCGGACGGGAGCTGATATGTGCCATCCACTGTCTCATGACAGGGAATAGCCTGACTTGAATCGACAATAACCTCAACCGTGGCTTTTGTGATTGGCCGAGAACCGAATCGTCCAGTTAGCGGGTCAGATTTCGAGCGATTGAGCCGAATGAATTGTGGTTCAGCCAGATTCGTTACTCCTCCATCAACGACGATAACATCGATGGTTCCGCGCAGCAGTGTATCATCAAGATCGACGCAGCCAGAGGCAAATACCGCTAAGATGAACAGAATTCCCCCTCTCGAAAACAGGCCTTTTGGCAGTAACTGATTTGCCATAGTTAATGCCTTCATAGCGTTAGTTTGGCCAGCCTTCGGGCTTGTTCGGTGTTCGGGTTTCGCTGGGAATGCAGGGGGCGGTTATGAATCGTTTTGGCCCACCCGCTGTAAAGGGTGGGCCAAGGGGACCAAGGTTCGGAATGCGGAGGGTCTGAATATAGAATAGCTCATCGTTAAATTCAATGATTTGCCCCTGATCCGTATAAGACCCAAACGATAAAACAGTAGCATCTTTCTTATCCATAAAGCGACGGACCGTGGCAACCGCACTAGCCGTAAAAAATCCGGTTACGGCTTCTCGCGGATTAGCCAGATTTTTTACATTCCCAACAATGGCTGTCGGTGGTGAATCGGCCAATCCACCTGTTTTTTGCGTTTGCTGTTGCAATAGTTCATAAAATCGGTAAGCCGATGCGGTCAACGATCCTTGCCGTAGTTGAAGCAAGGCAGGTTGACGAGTTAACAACGGCACCTGACCGATCAGACGGCCGTTGACAGCCCCGCCATTAGTCAATTGGTCGTCAAAAATAGTGAGGTAATAATTTTGAATAAGATCCCAACAGTCGGATCGGCAGAGATAGTCATACCAAATAGCTAAGCTGTTGGACCCGATTATAGTGGGAAATGCCACGCAATCTTCAACGGCGCTTCGGACGGCTACGAGAGCACCGTTTTGTACATAATCCTGCTGCACCGAATCAACATAGATACCCTGATAGCAACTTTTACACCAATGCTGTTTCTCCCAAAGCTTCCAGTCCCAACGGTAATAGTTCCGCTCTCCAATGGGGTCTTTGGTATTCACAAAACAGTCATAACCCGCCCGAAAAGCATTAGGGTACTGACCGGGCGGAAACGTGGTTGCATTAAACCGAATCGATACGTTATCAATCGGTGGCACGTCTGGCATAATCTGCTGCGTAGACACATATTGCCTGCCATCGCTGAGCGTAATGCGTAGCTGATAGGCATGCCCAACCTGCCCCCGAAAATCACTCGGCAACTCATAAGTCCCATCCACCATTTCTGTTGCCGAAACAACCTGCGCTGAATCGACTACGACATTGACGTTGGCTTTTGTAATCGCCAATACACCAAATCGTCCCGTCAGTGGGTCTGCCCGGGAGCGATTGAGTTTGATGCGCTGTGGTTCGGCCAGATTCGTAATCGTCCCATCAACGACAATCACATCGACAGTTCCACGCAGCATACTCTCATCGAGATCGACGCAGGCCAGTGGTAAGACACTCACCAGCAGAATAAGGCCGAAACTAATCAGTGAAGAACGCATAACGAGAGCGAATTAGACGACTTACTTAAACTCGAAATTGTAAGTCAGGCTGGGAATTGGAGCGGCAAAAATGCTAAGTCGGTAAGGGTTAGTCGCCTGACCTTCTGTTCGGTAGAAAATCGAATATACATTCCGGCGACCGTATAAATTGTAGACTGTAAAGGTCCAATGACCCTGCCAGCGTTTGTTCTTCATGCTGGGGTTATAAATATTCCAGGCGAAATCCAGACGATGATAATCGGGTAAGCGATACTGATTTCGCTCGTCGTAGTACGGATATGTTCGGCCCTGGTAGCGAATAAATCCTTCCGGCGCTGTGTATGGCCGACCAGTGCTGTAGGCAAAATTGAACGAGAAACTATGGTGTTTTCCCTGGTTGATATTCAAGCTAACATTTATACTGTGTGGTCGATCGTAATTCGCCCGATACCAGTTTCCGCCGTTAATCTGCTGCTGAAAATCAACACCCTCAGCCACCTGATTTAGCGTACGGGCGTATGTGTAATTTACCCAACCTGTTAGTTCGCCTTTCTTTTTGGAGAACATTAATTCCAACCCATACGCTTTGCTACGCCCTGGCAATAACTGCGTTTCAGGATAAGGTTGCAGCAGGAAATCAGCGCCGGGTTTGTAATCCAGAATATGCTGAGTACTACGCCAGTACACCTCCGCCGATAGCTCGAAAATATTGTTCTTCGAATTATGAAAATACCCCGCCGACCATAATTGACTCACCTGTGGCTGAATATGCGCGTCGGAGGTTTTCCAGCGCGATGTGGGTAGCGGAGTCGTCGTATTGGTAATGACCTGTAAATATTGCCGCATCAGATTATAGCCAATTTTGATGGACGAATTATCGCCCAACGCATAGCGCAAACCCAATCGAGGTTCCAGCCCGCCGTACTGTTTGGTGATCTGACCTGCTCCGTAGCGAGTGGAATCGACAACATTTGTCACTTCATACACGGCGCTATTTGACCCTTCCGTACCGTACTTCCGCACCACTGCAGGCCCCAGATTCAGAAAATGTGAATACCGCAAACCCGCCGACACCGCCAACCGATCCGTTACGCTAATTTCATCTTCCGCATGAATCGCCAGTTCGAGAGCCTGTTCAATCGGTGTTCGCTGAGCATTCACCGCTAAGCTATTACCTGGAATCAGCTCACCCGGATTGAGTCGATAATGAATCCCACTGACACCTAATTCAATTTTTTGATTCGTTAGCTGATAATTCAAATTAGACTTGATTTGCCGTTGCAGCAGCGATTGTTTCAGTACAACTTTGTTATTCGTACTATCTTCGGTCGATAGAATTCGAGGAATATACTGGGCTACCAGCGCTGTTGTTTGCAAATTCAATTGGGGAGAAAACGCGTGAAACCAGCGCACCATCCCATTAGCCGTCTGCTGAGCGTACTGTGTATTAATCGCATTGATATTGGCGAGGCTGCCCAGCAAATTCGTCTGGAACAAATCCTGACTAAAATACCCCATCGCTGTCACCGTATTTTTGTCGTTGACGCGCCAGAATAGTTTCGCCGATCCGTCGCCAAATTTGGCCCGAATATCATCCAGACGGGGTGATGCTAACCGCAGCAGGAAATCATTGAAAGCACCCCGACCGGAGACAAGCAGCGCCAGTTTTCCCTTCACAATAGGCGTCTCGACAGTGAGTCGATTCGCGACCAGACTAATGCCTCCACTAAGTTTAAACTGGTTAAGGTCCGGATTTCGCAGGCTGATATCCAACACCGAAGCCGCCCGTCCGCCGTACCGAGCGGGTACATTCCCTTTATATAGATCCAGGCTACCCACTGCATCCGGCGGAAACACGGAAAACAGCCCAAACATGTGCGTAGGATTGAAAATTGGGGTATCATCCATCAGAATCAGGTTTTGGTCGGTGGTCCCCCCGCGAATATTGACCCCATTAGCCGCTTCGCCAACACTGGTAACGCCGGGCAACATTTGCAGGCTACGCATTATATCAACTTCGCCCAAAGCGGCTGGCATCCGTTTGAGCGTAGCAATATTAATCTGACTAACACCCAATAGTGGTTGACGAACATTTCGGTCGTACCCTTTGCTGGTCACCACAACTTCCTCCAGTTGACTGGCAACCGAAGGCAGGAGAACCTGTATAGTCTTATTTTCCCGAACAGAAATATTGCTTCGGTGTGGAACAAAGCCGATGGATCGTACGACCAGAACATGTTGGCCTGACCGAATTTTGATCGAAAAATTACCCTGGTTATCGGTATAGGTACCTGTCGTCTTTTTCTCATAATCAACGACAACAGCGGCACGAATGATGGGTTGTCGAGTTGCGGAATCGAGAACAGTACCTGATAACGTATATAAAATTTGGGCCGAAGCAGTCAGTTGAACCAGAATAAAGAAAAAAGGCAGGAGAAGTCGGTGCATGAAAAGAAAAGGTAAACAAAGGCGTGAATTCTCTTTACAACGTAGACGATGAAAAAACGGGGAACGCTGGCAAAACGTCTCTTTATTTTTTCATATTTAGCAAACCATTGTTTCAATAAAATCTACCTATAAACGTAAGTGACAAAATGAGTCTTTTAATGCCTCAGCCGGATAAGATGGCATTACGTTTCTGATAGCCTGACAGCATGCGTTTTCTTTTTTTCGCTTTTATTGCACTAGTAGTACTTTTTGGACTAACAGCCTGCGTCGACCCTATTGACCTGACACTCAATAGCAAAGTCAATGTTTTGGTTGTCGACGGAACTATTACCAATCTACCCGAGCCCCAAATCATTCGGCTCAACCGTTCCCAAGCCGACCGACTCACCGGACGATTTGGGGCCATACCAATTACCAAAGCCAGTGTTGACGTACTTGTTGATTCGAGTCAGATTATTACTTGTCACGAAACGGTTGATGGCAGCTATCAACTGCCCAGCGATTTTAAAGGACAAATTGGGCATGCCTATCAACTACGAATTACGCTCGCCGATGGTACGAAATATGTCTCTAATCAGCAGGTCATGCCCGCTGTACCGCCGATTAGCCAGGTATCAGCCACCTTTAGCTCGACTATGTTACCTGTTGAGCAACAACTAGATGGTGGGTATCGGGCTGGCCATACGCTTTTTATCGACACTAAAGATCCTGTCGATCAGCATAATTATTATCGCTGGGATTGGAAACTTTGGGAAAAACAAAGCTGGTGCCGGAGCTGCCAGCAAGGTGTGTATGCTGTCAATGCGATTCCGCCCCATAGTTATAAGGACAGGATTTTTTACGTTTCCAGCGATACCCCTTACGAAGATTGTTTCGTACCAGTCAATTACCTGGAGGCCAGTCAACCACCCTTTCCAACCGGCCTGTACGTTTATGATTATCCCTGTCGCACCGATTGTTGGGAGATACTTTATAGCTATGCGCTCAACGTATTCGATGATCAGTACACAAACGGAAATGTCATTCAGCATCGACCGGTCGCGCAGATTCCTTTTTACGATAGCACGGCTTGCCTGGTCGAAGTTCGGCAGTTGTCTTTAACGCAGAAAGCGCATGCCTATTTCAGCTTTTTTCAGGAAACCCAAACAGCCAATGGCGTAACTCAAACGGCTCCTTCAGCACCTATCGGGAATATTCGGAATGTAACCGATGAGCGAGAAAAAATCGTTGGCTACTTTACCGCATCGGCGGTGGCAACAAAGCGATACTGGCTGGATCGTACGGATGCGAAAGGGCTCCCTTTGGGTGAAACAGATCCGGAGCAAACCTACCGAATAACCGGAGCGCAACTGTTTTACTCTCTCAATCGTCGCCAACCGAATCCGGAGCCGATTTATCCGTATCCGAACATCCGTATATGGGGAGGCCCTCCCCGGCCAGTAACAGCCATCTGCGTATCCAGCGATACCCGAACATCGGCCAAACCCGAAGGCTGGAAGGATTTATAAACCGATAAAACAGAAATCCGATTTAACAAAAGCCTCCAGAATCTACTCGCTTCATTTGGTGGTCAGTAAGGTAATTGTAATTTTGGCGGACTATTAAAAATTCTAACTTATTTCTGAAAAGTACGTTTTTCAGAGATGTAAGCTTCCCAGTCCAATTTCTAATTAACCAAAGTTTAGGATATCACACATATGGCAACAGCCCTTGACTCCCCTACCCAGGAACGCGTTGATAAATGGCTTAGTGGCAACTACGATGCTGCGACCAAAGAATCCATTCAACACCTGATCGATTCTGGAAATATTACCGAATTAACCGACTCCTTTTATCGCGATCTTGAATTTGGCACCGGCGGCTTACGCGGCATTTTGGGCGTCGGTTCTAATCGGATGAATCGCTATACAGTTGGGGCGGCTACGCAGGGGCTTTCCAATTACATTAACGCTGCGTTTCCCGGCCAGGATGTTAGTGTTGCGATTGCGCACGACAGCCGCCGGATGAGCCCGGAGTTTGCCAGATTAGCTGCCGATATTTTTTCGGCTAACGGTATCAAAGTTTATCTGTTCAGCAGCCTGCGTCCAACGCCGGAGCTTTCGTTTGCCATTCGCCAGTTAGGTTGCCAGAGTGGGATTGTGGTGACGGCTTCGCATAATCCGCCCGAGTACAATGGCTATAAAGTGTATTGGAACGACGGTGGTCAAGTAGTGGCTCCGCACGACAAAGGGATCATTGGCGAAGTAAACAAAGTTACGTCTGTTGACGATATTAAGTTTTTGGGCATCCCCGAACGCATTACCCTGATCGACGAAGAGATCGATGCGCCTTATGTGGAGCGGGTTAAATCGAACGCTGTTAATCCCCAAGTTATTAAAGATCAGGCTAACCTGAACATCGTCTACACACCGATTCACGGAACGGGAATCACGCTTGTTCCCCGCGTTCTGGATGCGCTGGGTTTTAACAACGTACACATTGTCGAGCAGCAGGCTACGCCCGATGGGAATTTCCCGACCGTAAAATCGCCTAATCCAGAAGAACGGGCGGCTATGCAGTTGGCGCTGGATTTAGCCCTTTCTATCAACGCCGATCTGGTAATGGCTACCGATCCCGATGCTGACCGAGTTGGCGCAGGTGCTCGAAATCATCACGGCGAGTTTGAGTTGCTGAATGGCAACCAGATGGCCAGTCTGATTATTTATTACCTGCTAAATGCCTGGAAAGAGGCAGGTAAACTAACGGGCAAAGAGTTTGTCGCCAAAACTATCGTGACTACGGATCTGATCGATCAGATGTGTAAGAATTACGGCGTTACCTGCTACAACACACTGACCGGCTTTAAATACATTGCCGAAGTAATTCGCGAACTTGAAGGCAAGGAAAAATTCATTGGTGGTGGTGAAGAAAGCTACGGATACCTCATCGGCGATTTCGTCCGCGATAAAGATGCAATTGCGAGTTGCGCGATTATCGCCGAACTAACTGCCTACGCCAAAGATCAGGGAAAGAGCCTGTTCGACATGCTAATGGCGATGTACATGGAAAACGGTTTCTACTACGAAGCCCTCGTTTCGCTGACGAAGAAAGGGAAATCAGGTGCCGAAGAAATTCAGCAAATGATGGCCGATTTCAGAGCGAATCCGCCAAAGAGCATTGCCGGCTCGCCCGTAGTTCGTGTTGATGACTACAAAGCCTTAACTCGCCTAGATGCTACGTCGGGGCAGACATCGGCTATCGAAGCGGGCAAGATGGGCATCGAATCTTCCAACGTACTCCAATTCTTTACCGAAGATGGCACAAAAGTATCAGCACGTCCATCTGGAACGGAGCCGAAAATCAAATTCTATGTCAGCGTTCGCGAACCTCTGGCCAGCAAAGAAGCCTTCGATGATACCTACGCTCAGTTGAAACAGAAAGTACAAAAAGTTATTGATGAACTACAGTTAAAATAAACCGAACTATTATTCATCTAGCTTAATTAAGCTCATTTTTCATCAGGGGTCCGCTTGTACAAACAGGCGGGCCTTTTTTATGCTCATTATTTATTATCAAAGATTAAATAGGAGTTAATTAGAAAAAGTCACCCTTCACCTTTTAAGGATAATTACCTACGTATAACTATTACTTTTTCCAATTAATCACTCTTAACAGTATGACAATCAATTTACTTAAGAAAGTGCGCTGTTTATGCCCACTACTTGTACTGAGCTGGCTCTTATGCGTAAGTGCCATGGCCCAAGATCGCACCATAACGGGTCGTATTACAGATGGAACCGACAATAATGCCATTCCTGGCGCGAACGTGGTCGTGAAAGGGACACAAACCGGGGTAGTAACAGATGCAAACGGGCAATTTTCACTAAATGTGGCTACAGGTCGTAACATCCTGACCGTATCGGCAATTGGTTTTGTGGCGCAGGAAGTAACGATCGGAAACCGAACTACGATCAACATAGCTCTGGTAGCGGATATTAAAACGCTGAACGAAGTTGTAGTAACAGGCTATGGGGCACAGGCAAAACGCGACATCACCGGGGCTGTTGCCACAGTTGATATGAAAGAAGCGCTGAAAGTACCATCGGCCAACGTCGCACAGGCATTACAGGGACGCGTAGCTGGGGTAACAGTTGGTAACGATAACTCACCAGGTGGTGGCGTGATGGTTCGGATTCGCGGTTTTGGTACGATCAATGATAACTCCCCTCTTTATGTAATCGATGGCGTTCCTACCAAGGGCAACCTGAACACCTTGAACCCAAACGATATTGAAAGCTTACAAGTACTAAAAGATGCCTCCGCTGCGTCGATCTACGGATCTCGGGCAGGTAACGGCGTTGTCATTATTACGACTAAGAAAGGGAAAGCTGGTAAGCCAAAATTGACGTATGATGCTTATTATGGCATTGCTCGTCCAGGCAAATTCCCTGAACTGGTTAATACACAGGACTTTGCAAGCCTGATCTGGGAATCTCGCCGGAACGCTGGTAACCTGGTGAACGGAAATCCGAAACACGCTCAGTTTGGTAACGGCGCAACACCTGTCATTCCAGATTACATCTTTCCCGATGGCGCAATGGAAGGCGATCCTCGCTTGGCAAAAGATGCGAGCGGTAACTATACCAATTACAGCACCGATGTAGACAATGCCAATTTTCGCGTCAATAAGTGGCTGATTACAAAAGCGAATAAGGAAGGTACAAACTGGTTTGATGAAATTTTCTCCACAGCCCCAATCCAGAATCATCAGATTGGCGTAACGGGAGGTAACGAAGGTGGTCGCTATGCAATGTCGGCGAACTACTTCAGCCAGGACGGGATCATGAAATACACCTGGTATAAGCGGTACTCCATCCGAGCGAATACCGAATTCAACGTAACCAAGCGGATTCGGGTTGGCGAAAACATACAATTTGCTTATGGCGAACGTGTTGGTGGTACGAACTCTACCCAGAGTGCTACGGCCAACAACAACGAAAGCAACGCCATTTCGATGGCCTACCGGATTCAGCCGCTTATTCCGGTTTATGACGTGGCCGGTAATTTCGCTGGAACGAAAGGTGGTGACCTTGATAATGCTCGTAACCCAGTTGCCCTGCTGTATCGTAACAAGGATAACGTCGGTAAAGAATTGAGATTTTTTGGAAACGCCTATGCAGAAGTAGACATCCTGAAAAATCTGACGGCGAAAACGAGCTTCGGGATCGATTACAATACCTACAACATCCGGGCTTATACCCCGCGAGATATCGAATCTTCGGAAGCAGCCACAGCCAATTCCATGTTTACCCGCAATGAAATAGGCTACACCTGGACTTGGTATAACACGCTGACATACAATGGTGAAATTGGCTCTTCAATTCGCTATAACGTACTCGTGGGAACGGAATCTATCAAAAACAATTTTGAATTTTTCCGGGCTGACCGCTCCCGATTTGCCAACGACGATCTGTACAACCGCTATCTGGACGCCGGTAACGCTGGTACTCAAACGAACACGGGTGGTGGGTCTGACTGGAAGTTAGCCTCTGAATTTGCGAAAGCTAGCTTTTCCTTCTTCGACAAGTATCTTCTCGATGGAACGATTCGCCGAGACCGTTCATCACGATTTGCTGCTGCTAATCGCGTTGCGTATTTCCCCGCTGTATCAGCAGGCTGGCGCGTTTCTCAGGAAGATTTCCTGAAGCAGGTTACCTGGATCAATGACCTGAAATTTCGGGCAGCCTACGGTCAGACTGGTAACCAGGAAATCGGTAACTACAACCCTTATCTCATTTACGGAACAGGCCCAACCGTTTCGTTCTATGATTTGAACGGTTCGCGAACATCTTCGCTGCAAGGTTATGAGCTCCAGCAGTTTGGTAATCCAAACGCAAAATGGGAAACAACAACGTCAGTCGATTTGGGTATCGATGCATCGCTCTTTAAAGGTAAACTGGATCTGACTTTCGATTGGTTTAATCGGGTTACGTCTGATGCGCTGTTCCCAGTTGAAGTTCAGTTCACTCAGGGTCAGGCTACTAACCCCTTTCAGAACATTGCATCGTTCCGAAATCGAGGGATTGAATTGGGCTTAAATCATAGCGGAAAACTGATGAATGGCGACTTTACGTATAGCATTGGTGCCAATATTTCGACATATCGTAACCTGGTAACCCGAACGGATGGTAACCCTAGTACGCAATATTTCGGCTTTACGCCCCGGATTCCGGCCATGACCGTTACCCAGCAGGATTATCCAATTTCGTCTTTCTTTGGCTATGTGATCGATGGCATTTTCCAGACAGATGAAGAAGCGTCGAAAGCCGCTGTGCAGTTTGGTGGCGGGTTGAATAACAAAGCTGGTCAGTTCCACTTCCGGGACTTGAACGGCGATGGAATCATCAATGCTAGCGATCGGCAGGTAATTGGTAACCCGCACCCAAAAATGGCGTACGGCCTGAACCTGAATGTCGGGTATAAAAACTTTAACCTGACCGTATTCGGGCAAGGTGTTTACGGCAACCAGATTTTCAACTACAACCGTTACTGGACTGACTTCCAAACATTTGGTGGTGTTCGCAGTAAACGTATGTGGGAAGATTCGTGGCGCCCTGGCAAAACTGATGCAAAATTGCCACAGCTACGTTCGAACGACAATATCAGTTCCAACCCATCGACGTATTATCTGGAACCCGGTTCGTATCTGCGGATGAAAAATATCCAGCTTTCGTACAATCTGCCCCGCCCGTTACTCTCCAAACTGGGCCTAAGCAATGCAATGGTATATATCCAGGGCCAGAACCTGTTTACCGTAACGAATTATACGGGCTTAGATCCTGAAATCAACCTGCGCGATTCAGGGGGCACGGGTAATGACCGTCACATTGGCGTTGACGAGGGAGCTTACCCTGTGTCGAAAACAATGTTAGTTGGTCTAAATCTGGCATTCTAATCAACCCATTAATCTTTTTAAAAGGTCATGAAAAAAACAATTATATGGGCTGCGTTCTTAACAATCGGATCGCTGACAGCCTGCAAGGATAGTTTCCTGGATGTGCAACCCAAAGCTGTACTAAGCCCTTCCAGTTTTTATAATGCTACGGGCGTCAACTACCTGTTAGTCGGCGCTTATTCGCTCCTCGATGGATGGGGTTCTGGAGGTACTTCCTATCACTCAGCTGCCGACAATTGGGTATTTGGTGCCGTAGCCGCGGATGATGCCTACAAAGGGTCAACAACGGGTGACCAGCCTGATATTTCCTATATTGAATACAAAAGTATTCAGCCCGACAATGGCTATTTCCGGGGAAAATGGCGGGTTTGTTACGATGGTGTAGCTCGGTCAAACGATGTATTGCAGGCACTCGCCCAAACGAAAGATATGTCTGATGCAGATAAGCTTCAGGTTACAGCACAAGTTCGCTTTCTGCGGGGCCATTACCATTTTGAAGCCAAGAAAATGTTCAATATGGTGCCGTACATCGATGAAAAGATCTACAATCCGACGGATTTGAACAGCACCAAAGTCCCTAATGACAAGGACATCTGGCCAAATATCGAAGCGGATTTAAAGTTCGCCTACGAAAACCTTCCCGCCAAACAATCACAGGTCGGACGGCCAACTAAATGGGCTGCGGCTGGCATGCTGGCAAAAGCGTATGTTTTCCAGAAGAAATGGGCTGATGCCAAACCGTTGCTGGAAGCGATTGTGGCTAGTGGGCAATATAAGTTGATGGATAGATACCACGACAACCATAAGACGACGACGAACAATAATGCAGAATCTATTTTCGAGATTCAGTTCTCGGTAAACGACGGTACAGGCGAAAACGGTAACAACGGCGATGTATTAAACTACCCTTACGGTGGGCCGACAACCTGCTGCGGATTCTTCCAGCCTTCGCAAAATCTGGTCAATGCCTTCCAAACAGATGCCAATGGACTACCATTGATGGATACGTTCAACAATACCGACGTTTCCAACGACCAGGGATTAGAATCGACGCAACCCTTTACGCCGTATGCCGGACGGCTCGATCCACGGCTGGACTGGACAGTTGGCCGTCGGGGTATTCCATACCTGGATTGGGGATTAATGCCTGGCAAAGCCTGGGTACGCGACCAGGGAAATGGTGGGCCTTATGAGCCGAAGAAACACTTATTTTACCGGACAGATGTTGGTACGAACACATTTGCCAGCAACAACCGCCTGACCGCCAATAACTATCGCATTCTTCGATTAGCCCATGTGTATCTGTGGCTGGCTGAAGTTGAAATGGAAATTGGAAGTCTGGAAAAAGCTCGCGAGTACGTTAATATTATCCGTAAACGTGCAGCTAATCCAGACGGTTTCGTGAAAATGGACAATGGTTCGCCAGCTGCCAACTATGTAATTGGCCAGTATACCACGGCCTGGACGGATAAAGAAGCTGCTCGTAAAGCTATTCAGTTTGAAAACCGGCTGGAGTTTGGAATGGAGGGACACCGATTCTTTGATCTTGTCCGCTGGGGTATTGCCGCCGAAACGCTCAATGCCTATATGGCGAAAGAATCAAATATGCGTACCTACTTCAAAGGGGCTACGTTTGTAAAAGGCAAGCACGAATATTATCCGATTCCGTTGCAGGAAATCCTCAATAGTAAAGTAAATGGCCAAGCAACGCTAAAACAGAATCCGGGGTATTGATAGGTACGATTTACAGATTACGGTTTACGATTTCTTCGACACTGTCAACGAATCGGGAATCGTTACTCTACTAGTGAAAAACCAGTATAAATGGTCAATGGGCGCAGTTGCCTATTGACCATTTTTTTGTATCAAAATCGCTACTAATCGATCAAAAAGTGGCTACTATTTAATCAATTCTACTGTTTCACACATTTTTCACTCCTCTCCATCCTAAATATCCTAAAATTAGTAACATTCGCCTAGCGATTAAGTAAACTATTCAGCAATATGTGGATTCGTACGACTGAATTATATGCTAACTTGCTCGTAATTCAGTCGCTTTTATTTCAACCTGTTTTAATCACTACTATATGACTAACTCACTACCCAACCCCTTTCGAGGTTTGTATCGATTCTGGCGCCCCTTCTGTCTGCTGTTTTTACTCAGTCAGATAAGCTATGCGCAAACACTAATTACGGGTACTGTAAAAGACGCTGCTAATGGTGATGCGTTGGCCGGTACAACTGTTCAGGTGAAAGGCACAAACGTAGGTGCTACAAGTGATGCGCAAGGGAAGTATCAATTGAGTCTGCCAAACGGGGCGAAAACGCTTGTCTTTTCCTTTATCGGTTACCAACCTTTAGAAGTGGCCATCGGTAATCGAAGCGTTGTTGACGTTCAGCTGACTGCAACCGACAATGCATTAAGTGAAGTCGTTGTTGTTGGGTATGGCGTTCAGAATAAACGTGATATAACAACAGCCATTGGCTCAGTAAAAGCAAAGGACTTAGCCAATCAGCCCGTCGCCAGTTTCGATCAGGCATTGGCGGCTAAAATTGCGGGTGTACAGGTTTCACAAACGTCGGGTGCTCCAGGTGCAGGGCTATCCATTCGGGTGCGAGGTACGGGTTCCATTAGTGCCGGTAACGATCCATTGTATGTAATTGACGGCGTTCCGCTCTCGCGCGATACCAAATACGCGACCGGAAGTACAAATACGCAATTCCCCGACAACCCGATCAATGTAATGAGCACCATCAATACCGATGATATTGAAAGTATTGAGGTATTGAAAGATGCATCAGCCTCAGCTATTTATGGCTCTCGTGGCTCCAATGGCGTTGTACTCATTACAACAAAACGGGGTAAGGAGGGCAAAACGCTTATTAGCCTTGATTCCTATGTAGGCGTTCAGAATGTGTCGAAAAAAATCGATATGGTGAATGCTTATGAATATGCTCAGCTTAGCTACGAAGCCAAAAACAATGCCTATATCGATCGCAACCCAACCGGAAAACCAACCGATTCAAACGATGTTCGGAACAGGGGTGTGGGAGCTCCTAGTACGTTGATTCAACCAGAAATTCTGCCTTATCTATCCGGTCAGCCTGGCCTGACGAATACAGATTGGCAGGATGCCATTTTCCGTTCAGCGCCCATCCAGAATCATACATTATCGATTTCTGGCGGCAAGGACAACGTGAAGTTTTATGTTTCAGGCAATTTTCTCAATCAGCGTGGAGTTGTTATCAATTCGGGTTTCAAACGGTACGGAGCACGAGCCAATGTCGAAGTGAAAAGCGGTCGGTTAACGGCGGGAATTAATCTCAACCCGACCTATTCGTATCACGATCTGATCAAGGCAGAAGGCCCTTATCTGGGCGAAGGAGTAGTTGGATTAGCGCTGCAAATGCCGCCAATTTTCCCGGTATACAACACCGACGGCTCCTATAACTGGACAGGTAATGCCTGGGGGTATGGCGCTACATCGATTCTGAATCCGGTGGCTATCGCTGATCAGGTAAGTGATAAGATGAGCCAGATTCGCTTGCTGGGCAACGTTTATGCACAGTACGAAATTCTAAAAGGATTATCCTATCGACTGAGTTTAGGAACGGATATTAATAGTTTTCAGCGCGATTACTACCGTCCGTCAACCCTCGAAATTCGCGATCGGAAAGGGGCATCGGTACCAACGGGTTTCTCACGGGCGCAAAACTTCGTTGATTGGCTCGTCGAACATACACTGAATTACAATCGGTCAATTGGCGATCATAACTTTTCAGTCTTAGCTGGTTTCTCATCACAAAAAGACCGGCGAACATCCAACGAATTAACGGCTAGTAACTTCCCGAATGACCTGGTTTACACCCTTAACGCCGGTCAGGTAACATCCGGCAGCTCCGATATTCAGGAATGGTCCTTGTTGTCTTATCTGGGTCGGGTGCAGTACGATTATGCGGGCAAATATTTGCTATCGGGTGCCATCCGGGCAGATGGTTCGTCGCGATTCGGGCGCGATAATCGGTGGGGTTATTTCCCCTCGGTATCAGCCGGTTGGAATATATCGCAGGAATCTTTTTTAAAATCGGTCAACTGGCTAAGCGATCTTAAACTTCGGGCCAGCTATGGTTTGACAGGAAACTTCCAGATTCCAAACTATGGCTCGGTCAGTTTGCTAAGTTATCAAAACTACATTCTTGGGCCAGAAACCGTGGTCAGTGGCTTAGCGCCGAGCAATTCAGCCAACGATAAGCTGAAATGGGAAAAAACGGCGATGCTCGACATTGGTTTCGACGTAACATTCCTGCGAAATCGCCTGAATCTGACCATCGATTATTATAATGCCAACACCTCCGACTTACTGCTGAACGTACCCGTTCCCCGTGCTTCCGGTTTTAGTACGGAATTGCAGAATATTGGAAAAGTTAACAATCAGGGATTTGAGTTTACACTCGGCACTCGCCAGGACTTCGGTCGTTTCCACTGGGAAGCCAGTGCTAATTTGGCAACAAACCGTAATAAAGTACTCGCTCTTGGACCTTCCGGCGATCCGATCATTGCGGTTGGCGGTGTTGCGGGAGCGCAATTTATTACTCAGATCGGCCGACCAATTGGTGAATATTACACCATGATTTACGACGGTGTCTTTAAAACCCAGGCCGAAATAGATGCTTATCCGCACACCTCAACTACCCGTCCCGGCGACTTTAAATTCATCGATAACAACGGCGATGGAAAAATTGATTTCAGCAGTGACCGAGCCATTACAGGTAGCTACTTTCCTAAGTACACCTTTGGCTTTACCAACAGTTTCGCCTATCGAGGTTTCGATCTGAGTTTTGCCATTCAGGGCGTTCAGGGACATAAAATCCTGAATCTGATCCGCCGGTACATTTACAATATGGAAGGCAATGGAAACCTGTTTAAAGGTGCTCTTAACCGCTGGCAATCGGCAGATAATCCGGGTAATGGACTGGTTAACAGAGCGAACCGACTTGCTTCAGGATCAAACGGCGAGATTTCTACCTGGCACATTGAAGATGGTTCTTACGTGCGGATTCGTACCATTACCTTGGGGTATGCACTCCCTACGGCACTCTTACAACGACTGCATCTGAGCCGTGCCCGAATCTACGCTACGGTGCAAAACCCGTTTACTTTCACCAAGTATCTTGGCTTTAACCCAGAAGTCAACAGTCGCCCAGACAGCGCTCTTTCGTCGGGCGAAGACTACGGCACCTATCCCCTGCCCCGTACAACTTCTGTTGGTATCAACCTTTCGTTTTAATTCGCTATGAAAACAATATATATAGCCATTGCCATTCTGCTGGTCGCATCGGCCTGTCAGAAAGATTTTCTGGAACTCAAACCACAGTCGCAGGCAAACGTCGATAATTTTTATAAAACGGCTAACGATTTTGGCAATGCCGTGAATGGGGCTTACGATGCGCTTCAGAATGCCAGCCAATACGGTGGCGATTTTAATACACTGATCGAAGCTCGGGGAGATAATGTACTCGATAACGATCCATCGTCGAACGCTGGCCTTCGTTACAACATCGATCAGTTTATCGAACCGACCACCAATACGATCTTACGTGATACCTGGGGGAGCCTATATACGGGCATTAATCGCTGCAACCTGATTCTGGATAAGATTGATGCTGTAACTATGGATGCCGCGTTGAAAGCCCGATACAAAGGCGAAGCACAATTCATTCGGGCTTTATCTTATTTCAATCTGGTTCGGCTTTGGGGGAAAGTGCCCCTTGTGTTGAAAGCTGGCTCTACAAGTGACGCTCGTTCATATAAGCGCAACGAAATCACGGAAATTTATACAGCTATTGAAAAAGACCTGACGGATGCAGCTGCCGGATTACCCGCCAGTTATATGGGCGCAGACATCAGTAGAGCTACGTCAGGAGCGGCTAAAGGTTTACTAGGTAAAGTCTATATAACGGAGAAGAAATATGATCTGGCAGTTGCGGCCTTGAAAGATTTGGCTACCGGAACAACCTATCAATTGCTACCTAATATTGCCGATGTGTTTTTGCCAACCAATAAGAATAACGCAGAACTACTGTTTGCAGTCAAATTCAAGAAAGGCGGAACCATTGGCGAAGGTCACGGATTGTGGTTTGGAACCAGTATTGGCGATAATATTGAACCATCACTTCGATCAGCTTACACCCCTGAAGATAAACGCCTTCCACTAACCGTACGGGTTCCGATTCCGAATAACATCAATGCGATTCCCCGAAAATTCTATGATGACATTTCGTCAACGAACGACGTTGGCAATGATTTCCCTGTATTGCGTTACGCAGATATTCTTTTGCTGTATGCTGAAGCGTTAAATGAAGTAAGCTATCAGGCTGACGGTGATGCCTTTAAGGCGCTGAACCGCGTCCGGACTCGCGCGGGTGTTACGAATTACACCAGTGCTCAACTGGCGACCAAAGAAGCATTCCGAACAGCGGTTATCAATGAACGTCGATTGGAATTAGCGCTAGAAAGTGACCGCTGGTTCGATTTAGTACGAACTGGGACTGCGGTAGCTGCTTTAAAAGCTACGAATGTTGCGATGCCTGCCTATCGGACGGTGTATCCAATTCCACAATCCGAAATTGACGTGTATAATAACAAAACTAATTTTCCTCAAAATGATGGCTACTAGAGGGTAGACTCCCGAAAATCGATAGCAATTTGGGAAAACGGCAAGGCGTCTGCAAGTCAACAGTAAACGCCTTGCCGTTTTACTCATTAGGTAAAGTCTACTATATAGTAAGTATTCGCGACAAACGAACTGGATAGACCAAAATTCCGTAGCTTTGCAGGCTATTTAGGAATAAAGCGAATGACCGTACATGCTGCCCATCTTGATGAGCTTTCTACTGTGGCCCACCATCTATTGGCCGACGGCAGAAAACTATCGGTTTGGCTATTCGAAGGTGAAATGGGCGTAGGTAAAACTACTCTAATTAAAGAACTTTGCCGGGCGCTGGGTGTTATCAGCACAGTACAGAGCCCAACCTTTTCAATAGTCAACGAATACACAACCCACGAAGGACACTCAGTATATCATTTCGACTGTTATCGTCTTCGCAATGAGGCAGAAGCGCTGGATATTGGTATTGAAGAATACTTTGATTCAGGTAATTATTGTTTTATAGAATGGCCCGAACGCATCACGTCGTTATGGCCAGCCACGTATTATCGAGTTCATCTGTCAACCGACCCAGACGGACGGCGGACGATAGAAACAAAACAAGTTTAATGTTTCAGGTTTCAAGTTTAATGTCCTCTCCAAAACCTGAAACATTAAACTTGAAACATTATACTGCATTTGATGACTGGATTTGAGGAATTGGCCAAACAAACGGCCCTATATCCGAAAGAAGCTCCGCTAGCGGTAAAGACGAGTCGAAGTGGGCTTCTCATCGGTCTACCCAAAGAGGTATCGTTTCAGGAGAACCGGATTGCGCTGACGCCCGAAGCTGTGGCTATTCTGGTTCGCAACGGTCATGAAGTTATCGTTGAACAGGGTGCTGGCGAGAAGGCTAAATTTCCGGATAGTGAATATAGTGAGGCTGGGGCTCAAATCGCCAAATCACCGAAAGAAGTATACGAGGCCAATCTGATCCTGAAAATTGAACCGCTCGTCGACGAAGAATTCGAGCATATTCAATCGGGTAGTACGGTCATTTCGGCACTCAATCTACCTTCGCATGATCGTGCTTATTTTGAGAAAATCAATGCCAAAAATCTAACGGCATTCGGCTATGAATACATTGAAGATCAGGCCGGTGGATTGCCAGTAATTCGCTCGATGAGTGAAATTGCCGGAAGTATCGTCATGCTCATTGCGGGCGAGTACCTAAGCAACGCAGCCAACGGGCGGGGAATTATTCTGGGCGGAATTACAGGCGTACCTCCTACAAAAGTTGTGATGCTAGGCGCAGGCACTGTTACCGAGTACGCGATGCGTATAGCACTAGGAATGGGCGCTGAAGTTAAAGTATTCGATAAGCATCTCTACAAATTACAACGGCTTAAATACGCTGTTGGTCAACACGTTTACACGTCCATTATTGATTCTGATACGTTAGCTGAAGCCGTTCAACGGGCCGATGTCGTCATTGGTGCCATGCGAGCCGAAGATGGGTTGAGCCCCGTTGTTGTGACGGAAGAAATGGTTGGGCGAATGAAGCCCGAATCCGTCATTATTGATGTCTCAATTGACCAGGGGGGTAACTTTGAAACATCCCGCATGACGACGCATAAAAAGCCGTCTTACAAGCACATGGGTGTTATTCACTACTGCGTTCCAAACATCGCTGCCCGTGTAGCGCACACAGCGAGTATGGCCTTGAGTAATATTTTCCTACCCTTTCTTCTGCAAACGGGGACGACAGGCGGTATTGAGCAAATGATGTATGCGAACCGTTGGTTTATGAAAGGTGTTTACACTCATAAGGGAACGCTCACCAATGCGTACATCGCCCGCAAGTTCAATATGCGTTTTAAAGACCTGGATCTCTTGCTGGCCGCCCGGTTTTAATTTGTTTCAAGTCTTGGTTTCATGTTAGTTAACCGCTACGGCGGACCGTTTGAAACACTAAACAAATTTTTCTGTGATCAATCATAGCAACGAAAATACGCTCCTCGACGATGCTAATTCGTACGATGTCAATAAGGAGCTTATGGGAGCCATTTCTTCGGACTTTGTAAAGGTCGCTGATCAGCTTAAAGAAGCGTCTTATCAAATTCGAAAACGTGGCTTTTCCGAATATCCCATTTTTGTAGCTTCTCGTCGGGATGTACCTGTAGGTCAGCTACTAATTGGCGTTAATGAATTAGAAAATCAATGGAATTATAAGGCATCTTTTCTAGATGAATTTATGCAACGTGCATTAATTGGTACCGAGTCGATCGATCTGTGGAAAGAGAACTATAAAAAGCCAGACGAGTACTGTTGTTTATTTGTCGTTCATGGCGATTTCGCAGGTTTTGTCTATGTTCCTTACCCCGAAGATTAACCCATAAAATTACCCGATTCTCCTGCAGCCGAATCTTATTGATTCGGCTTTATTTTTTTATTTTAGTAATACGATTTTTTCGAGAAAACACCATCTAAAAAAAGTACAGAAAATCAATCATTTTTACTCGTTTTCAATACACTTAAAATTTAGGTTGATTATTCATCTGTTTGACGCCAAAAACTGTATAGAATCTACAAAACACTATTTTTTGGGAATGCGCTACTTTTTTTGTATATTAAGGCAATCATTGTAAAATACGCTAGGAAAAGACAACTTTTTTTTGTATTTTTACAATCTATAAGACCAAAGGAATCCACGCGATTTTACGGCCTTAAACAACAGATTTTTTGACATTTTTTCATTCTAATATGCCCAACGAATTGATTGAAGCTGATGCTCCTGTTGAGACCAAGCCAAATAGCAATTACGGTGCCGATAACATCACTGTTTTAGAAGGTTTGGAGGCCGTTCGCAAACGTCCATCCATGTACATTGGTGATGTTGGTATTCGCGGCTTGCACCACCTGATCTGGGAAGTTGTCGATAACTCTATTGATGAAGCTCTGGCAGGCTATTGCGACAAAATCAGCGTAACTGTCAACCCTGATAATTCCATTACGGTTCAGGACAATGGCCGGGGCATTCCAACGGGTATTAACACCAAAATGGGGAAATCAGCGCTGGAAATAGCGATGACGATCCTGCACGCGGGTGGCAAATTTGATAAAGACACGTATAAAGTCTCCGGCGGGCTGCACGGCGTTGGGGTTTCCTGCGTAAATGCTCTCTCAACCGACGTTCGTGTTGAGGTGCATCGCGAAGGCAAAATCTTTGAACAGGAATATAAAATTGGTGTGCCTCAGTATGATGTACGCGTCATTGGTGAGGCTAACGATACCGGTACCAAAACGCATTTCAAACCTGACGGTAGTATTTTCACCGAAACTGTTTATCGGTACGAAACGATTGCCGGTCGCTTGCGGGAATTAGCCTACCTGAACAAAGGCATTCATATTTTCCTGAAAGACCTGCGGGAATTGGATGAGAACGGCCAACCGCTCCGTCAGGATGATTTCTACTCAGAAGGTGGTTTGATCGAGTTCGTTCAGTACCTGGATGAAACTCGCCCTTCCCTTGATGGCATGAAACCCATCTACATGGAGAGCGATAAAGGTTCGACACCTGTACAGGTTGCCCTGGTATATAACTACGAAGCAGGTGAGAACGTGCTGTCCTATGTGAACAATATCAACACGCATGAAGGCGGTACGCACGTACAGGGTTTCCGTTCGGCCCTAACGCGGGTGCTGAAAAACTACGCCGATAAAAATCCGGGCGTATTACCCAAAAATGCGGGTAAAGTCACGTTTAGTGGGGAAGACTTCCGGAAAGGACTGACTGCCGTTATTTCGGTAAAAGTTCAGGATCCTCAGTTTGAAGGCCAGACTAAAACCAAACTTGGTAACCAGGAAGTTGTGAGTGCAGTGAGTCAGGCGATGGCCGATCTGCTGGAAACCTGGCTGGAGGAAAATCCAAAAACGGCGCAGGGAATCGTTAAGAAGGTCCTTGTTTCGGCGCAGGCCCGGATCGCGGCTGATTTGGCCTACAAGCGAATTATGACCGAGCGGAAAGATTTCATGGGCGGCATGGGCCTCCCCGGAAAACTAGCCGACTGTTCCGACACTGATCCTGAAAAATGTGAACTTTATCTGGTTGAGGGTGACTCGGCTGGTGGTACTGCCAAACAGGGCCGTAACCGCGCTTATCAGGCCATTTTACCCTTGCGTGGTAAAATCCTGAACGTAGAAAAAGCGCTGGAACATAAGATTTACGAAAACGAAGAAATCAAAAACATTTGGACTGCCCTTGGCGTTCGACTCGAAAAGAAAGATGATGAAACGGTGATGAATCTGGATAAACTCCGGTATCATAAAATCATCATCATGACCGATGCCGACGTGGATGGTAGCCACATTCGAACGCTGATTCTGACGTTGTTTTACCGCAACATGAAATCGCTGATCGATAATGGGTACATCTACATTGCTCAGCCTCCACTTTATCTGGTCAAAAAGGGTAAAGAAGAGCGATATTGCTGGACAGAAGCCCAACGTGAAGCAGCCGTAAAAGAATTAGCGGGATCAGGAAAAGAAGAAAATGTAGGCGTTCAACGTTACAAAGGTCTTGGAGAGATGAACGCCGAACAGCTCTGGAGCACGACGATGAACCCCGATACGCGAACGCTGAAAGTGGTCACGGTCGAGTCGGCGGCAGATGCTGACCACGTTTTTTCGACACTGATGGGCGATGAAGTGGCCCCCCGACGAGACTTCATCGAACGAAATGCGAAATATGCCCGAGTGGATGTTTAACCGAATGATAATATAAAGCGGGCCAAACAGCCCGCTTTTTTGTTGTAATTCACAGGTAAAATTGAGTATGCGTTATTCTTTGAACCCAAACCGGAACATTTTGGGAAACCTGGTTTCCCGCTTTACTCACCGTCAGGAGAAACCCTCCACCCTGACCACAGAAAAAATGGGAAAAGTCAGTGAAAAAGTAAGCAGTGTCATCGACCAGAGCGATTACCTAAGTCGGGATTTAAGCTGGATCAAATTCAATGAACGGGTACTTGATCAGGCCCGCAGTACGGATCGTACGTTAATGGAACGGTTGAAATTTCTGGCAATTTCAGCTTCAAACCTCGACGAGTTCTTCATGATCCGGGTTGGTAGTTTATACAACTATCTCGATTACCATAAACAGCGAGTTGATTATTCAGGTCTGCGCGAAGTTCCCTTCCGAAAGGCTCTATTCACAGCAGCTCATCAACTCTGCCAGGATCAGCAGGCTCTCTTTACGGAGCAGTTACTACCCTTGTTTGCTGAAAACGGGCTTCAATTAGCCAAGTTCAACGACCTGAAATTAGAAGAACAGGCAGCAGCAACCGACTATTTCGACCGAGCTATCTACCCAACTCTGACACCAATGCTGTATGATTATACTCATACGTTTCCGGTGTTGTTAGCTAAAGTTTTGATCTTCGGTGTGGTTACGCAGAGTCCAGAAGTGCCTGCTTCTCAACAAAACCGGGCGGAGGATGACGATGATCGACAACGGCTATCATTCGTACAGATTCCGGCCAATTTACCTCGCTTCCTATCCTTTGAACGCGAGGACATTACATTGTTTCTGCCCATCGAAGAAATTGTCCGTCAGAACATTAAAAAGCTCTACCGGAACATAGATATTCTGTCGGTCAATCTGTTCCGTATTACACGTAATGGCGATTTTACGCTCGACGAAAATGATGATGATGAAGTCGATTTCATTGACGAAGTCAAGCAAAAAATCAAAAATCGACGGTTAGGGCGTGTTACTCGTGTTGAAGTAGAAACCGATAACGTCACGGAAGACAGCGAAACCTGGATGCTGAATCTGCTCAAAAAACGCTGGGAAATTGACGATTTGAATATTTTCGAGTCAACAAGTCTGCTCGATTATTCAGCTTTCTGGCAGATTATTGGCCATCCCGATTTCAAAGATGATATGCCTCGTCCACATGCTCCTGTGCCTCCAATAGGTCTAGGTCGTGAGAAAACAGACGATATTTTTGAAATAATTAAACAACGGGATTTGCTACTTCACCATCCGTACAACAATTTCGAACCTGTACTACAACTTTTAGAACAAGCGGCTGAAGATCCGAATGTACTCGCTATTAAAATTACGGTTTATCGATTAGCCAAACGATCACGCATTACCGAAGCATTATTAAAAGCCGCTGAAAATGGGAAACACGTATCGGTTCTCTTCGAAGTAAAAGCACGATTTGACGAAGAAAATAACATTCGGGAAGCACAGCGACTTCAGAAAGCAGGCTGTTTTGTGATTTACGGAATCAGCCGTTTCAAAACCCATACAAAACTATTACTTGTTGTGCGGAGTGAAGGCAGTCGGGTTGTACGATACGCCCACATGGCTACCGGAAATTATAACGAAGACACGTCAAAACTATATACCGATATTGGTCTGCTAACGACTGACGAAACCTATACGCACGACATTTCCGAGTTTTTCAACGTAATCACCGGTCACTCGTTGCCCAATGAATATCAATACCTGATTACAGCACCGCGCGATATGCGGGATCAGTTAATACGATTGATTCGCCAGGAAGCCGATAATGCCAAACGAGAATTGCCTAGTGGCATTTGCATTAAAGTTAATTCACTGGAAGACAAGCAGGTTATCGATGAATTGTACAAAGCGTCGCAAGCTGGCGTTCCTGTACGGCTCATTGTCCGTAGCATTTGCTGCCTTCGTCCACAACGTGCAGGTTTGAGTGAACACATCATGGTTCGATCCATAGTTGGTGATTTTCTGGAACATACCCGAATCTATTATTTCCATAACAATGGTGATCCAAAAGTATACGGTGGCAGCGCCGATGTGATGGTGCGTAGTTTTGACCGACGCATTGAATCCTTGTTTTTCCTGGCCGATAATCGTGTCAAACAGCAGGCCATTCTGATTCTGAAATACAATCTGGAAGATAACGTGAATGCGTATGAGCTTAAAGAAGATGGCGACTTTCAGAAATGCGACGTACCAGCTGGTGGTGAGCCATTTAACATGCATCAACGCTTCTTCGACGTAACCGAAAAAGAAGCCATGGCAGCCCGCTTATTCGACCCCGAAATCAAGCCTGCCGAAATCGCCAAAATTGAAGAAGAATATCAGGAGGGTGCCGAGCGAGCGATTGCTAATATTTAATAAACAGTTTTACTATCTTTGGTTGCTTAATTTAACAGAGGGATGGAATCAATACGGGTACATTTGCCGGAAGATTTACGAATGAACGACGATGAGTTTATTCGTTTCTGCCAGGATAATCCGGACCTGAAGTTCGAGCGACGGAAGAATGGCGATATTGTTTTTATGGCAAATACAGGCGGAGAAAGTGGCAATTACAATTTTGAGATAGGTGCTGATTTTGCTATATGGAATCGTCAGACACGATTTGGGAAATTTTTTGATTCGTCAACGGCTTTTCGACTGCCTGATACATCGATTATGTCACCATATGTTTCGGCAATTACCCAAAGTCGCTGGGACATACTTACGCCTGAGCAGCGCCGAAAAATTTTACACCTTTGCCCTGACTTTGTACTTGAACTTCGCTCTCAATCAGATCGACTGAAAGACTGTTTTGAGAAAATGGATGATTGGATGGCCAATGGCTGTCGATTAGGTTGGCTGATTGATTTGACTAACCAGCTAACTTATATCTACCGGCCTAATCAAGATCGCGAGGAAGTTAATGGCCTTGGTCAGCTATCAGGCGAAGATGTACTTCCTGGCTTTGTTCTCGATCTGAGAACTCTAGTCTAGCATAAACACAAATTAGATAAGACGGATTGAGTGACGCTATTTATAGCCAATTCAGTCCGTTTTCTTTGCTCTTAACTCTAGACAGGCTTGTTCCATCGCTACTTTTTGTATCTTAGCTAACCTAACTGTAACTCTGATTTTACTTGATGGAGCGCTTTACTGGCTTAATTGGTATCGTTTTAATTCTGGGGATTGCCTATGCGCTTTCCAATAATCGCAAAGCAATAAATTTTCGTACTGTTGGTGTTGGACTGGCTCTCCAGTTCGGACTGGCGGTATTTGTCTTAAAAACTGAAACGGGCCAAAGTATCTTTCAGGGCTTAGGGCATTATGTAGATCGGCTACTGCAAAAAGCAAACATTGGGGCCGAATTTGTCTTTTCTACTCTGGTAAGGACGGATGTATTAGTGAAAGCTTTCGGCCCTGGTAACGATTTCATTTTCTTCTTCAAAGTCATTCCAACGATCATTTTCGTAGCCGTTCTGGTAAATATTTTCTATCACCTGGGTGTTATGCAACGCATCGTTGCAGTTATGGCAAGAGCGATGAAATGGTTGATGGGCGTTAGTGGTGCCGAAGCCCTTTCAAACGTAGCTAGTACGTTTGTGGGTCAGGTTGAGGCTCAAATTATGATTAAGCCTTACCTGAACGGCATGACGAATTCAGAACTTTTGGCTAGTATGGCAGGGTCTTTTGCCTGTATTGCCGGTGGAGTATTGGCTGTTTATATTTCGCTCGGTGTACCAGCTCCTTATTTGTTGGCGGCCAGTATTATGGCCGCTCCAGGCGCACTAGTTATTAGTAAGATTGTAATGCCTGAAACAGAAGTTTCTGAAACGCAGGGAATTATTAAAGTTGAAATCAAAAAGACGCACGCAAACTTACTCGATGCCATTGCAGCTGGAGCCAGCGAGGGTTTGAAAGTGGGGCTAAACGTAGTGGCCATGTTAATTGGCTTTATCGCGCTTATTGCCCTGATTGACAGCATTTTATTTCGCATTGGATTCTATTTGATTGGCATCGATTACCTAAGCATGAATTTTTTGCTAGGAAAAGTATTCTCCGTTTTTGCCTGGGCGATGGGCGTACCGACTAAAGATATCCAAACAGCAGGTTCGCTGATGGGTACGAAAATGGTGGTGAACGAATTTGTCGCGTACCTCGATCTGGTCAAAGTAAAACCAACTTTAGATCCAAAAACAATTGCGATTGTCAGCTTTGCTCTTTGCGGATTCGCTAACTTCAGCTCAATCGCTATTCAGGTTGGTGGTATTGGCGAGCTAGCTCCCAAACGTCGCAGCGATTTAGCCAAACTAGGTTTTAAAGCGCTAATCTGCGGAACACTAGCTAGTTATATGTCAGCTACATTAGCTGGATTACTGTTGTAATTGAATTCCTTTCAGGAAAAGCCTGGACTTCTACCCATAGAAGTCTAGGCTTTTTTATTGATTACTATTTTTTCTTTCCATCGTTCAATCCTACCTTCGACTTACGCGTTTTTGCTCTAAACCTTTACGTCATTTATGATACAGACCAAACTCATTCCGCGTACAGCCGAGGCTAAAGAACCGCCTTTACTGATAAAATCGTTGCTGGCTCAATCAGCTAACTATGAGCCCCAACGCGAAATTGTTTACCGGGATTTATTCCGAATGAATTACACTACGTTCAATCAACGGGTCCGGCAATTAGCCAATGTTCTGACTGAAATCGGTGTGGCCCCTGGTGATACAGTTGCTGTACTGGATTGGGACAGCCATCGGTATCTTGAATGTTTTTTCGGTGTAACCAGCCTTGGCGCCATTCTGCATACAGTAAACGTTCGACTGTCTCCTGCACAGATTTTATATACGATGAATCACGCGGAGGACAAAGTAATCCTGATTCATGAAGATTTCTTGCCACTTCTGACAGCTATAAAAGATCAATTAACAACCGTTGAAAAATTCATTATTTTAAGTGACAAAGTATATGTCGATGGCAAAATCTCGCAGCCGGTTATCGACATTCCAACTGGTTTTTCTGGTGAATACGAAGCTCTCCTACAAGTGGCTTCATCAGCATATGAATTTCCAGATTTTGACGAAAATACATGGGCGACAACTTTTTATACTACAGGTACGACGGGTAATCCAAAAGGGGTTTATTTCTCTCATCGACAGTTATTTATGCATACAATGGGCCTTCTCACCTACCTGATCGGATACGAAGCCCTGCCTTTTAAATCGCGAACAGACGTGTATATGCCGATTACGCCAATGTTCCATGTTCATGCCTGGGGATTTCCATTTCTGGCTACGCTGATGTCAGCCAAGCAGGTGTATCCTGGCAAGTATGAGCCAGACATGCTGTGCCGACTTATTGTAACCGAAAAAGTTACGCTTTCTCACTGTGTACCAACCATCCTGGCAATGCTCGTTGGGAGCCCGGCAGCTCAGAAATTCCGAGAGAATCTAAGCCGCTGGAGTGTATTAATCGGAGGCTCAGCCCTGACAAAAGGGCTGGCAAAAGCAGCTCTGGATTTAGGTATTAATGTTCTAGCTGGTTATGGTATGTCCGAAACAGCTCCCATTCTTTCGGTTGTATATTTAAATGACACTGAACGAACCTTACCGCTTGAACAACAAATTGATCTTCGTGTTCGGGCAGGCCGAATTGCTCCCTTTGTGGAAGCGCGCTTGATGGACGACGAAGGCTCTTTTGTAGAGCATGATGGCAATTCGTTGGGAGAAATCGTCGTACGAACGCCCTGGCTCACACAAGGTTATTATAATGATCCTGAGCGTGGAGCAGACCTTTGGAAAGGCGGCTGGCTGCACACAGGTGACGTAGCTAGTATTTCGCCCGATAATTGGCTAGTCATTGCTGACCGTACGAAAGATGTTATCAAAACTGGTGGAGAATGGGTTTCTTCACTGGATATGGAAAATGAACTTTCGCAGATTGAGGGCGTGGCCGAATCAGCCGTTGTCGGTTTGCCTGATGAACGCTGGGGAGAGCGACCGCATGCACTCGTCGTCCAAAAAGCGGGGTATGCTCTAACAGCAGAAGGTATTAAAGCAGCCTTGCAAGCGAAAATAGATCGCGGAGACATCCATAAATGGTATCTTCCCGATCGTATTCTTTTCGTTTCTGAAATTCCGAAAACGAGTGTCGGTAAAATTGACAAGAAACGGATTCGGAGCGAGATGAAAGAACAAATCTTATCCTAGATTGGCATGACTCGTATTGGTTTATTATCGGATACGCACAGTTATCTAGATCCACAGATATTCAATCATTTCGCTGATTGCGACGAAATCTGGCACGCTGGTGATGTGGGTGATCTTCGGATTATTGACCAGTTGCGGGATTTCCGGCCATTACGAATTGTGAGTGGAAATATTGACCTGGCAACAAATGAATTACCACCCGACCAGCACTTTACCCTGGAGGGTTTATCCATCTGGATGAGGCATATTGGTGGTTCACCACCCAACTATAATCCTGTTGTTCGCCCTCAATTGAAAGCTAATCCGCCAGACTTATTTATTTGCGGACATTCGCATATTCTCAAAGTAACACGCGATTTACAGATGAACAATTTGCTATTTATAAATCCTGGCGCAGCGGGTAAAACAGGATTTCACGTTATGCGCACAATACTTCGTTTCACGCTTGATGCAGGTCGGGTTCTGGATATGCAAGCGATTGAGCTAGGCAAAAAGTAAGTGCAACGAAAAAGGGATTCCAGCTAAGAAATCCCTTTTTCGTTTTTATTATTTGACTTTAGATAGGAAGCGATTCGGGTTCGGTTTCAGCTGGTTTTGACTCCTTGCCAATTTCCTCTTTCACTTCTTCAGCCACACCTTTATTCTTATAAGCCTGATAAACCGTTTCACGCTCGAACGGCCGTTTGCCAATCAAGCGAACGAGGTCATTCTGATAGAGTATCTCTTTCTCCAGCAATTCTTTAGCAATGATCTCCAGCGCTTCACGCTTATCGGTCAGCAAATCTTTTGTGCGCGTGTAAGCGATGTCAACAATCTTGCGGACTTCTTCGTCAATGTGCTTGGCGGTTTCTTCCGAGTAAGGCTTATTGAACGCGTAGTCTGACTGTTTTGAATCGTAGAACGAAACATTACCAATCTTGTCATTCATACCATACATCGTTACCATGCTGTAAGCCAGCTTAGTAATACGCTCCAGATCGCTAAGCGCACCGGTTGATACTTTACCGAAAATTAGATCTTCGGCAGCCCGTCCACCAAGAGCCATACACATTTCGTCCATTAGCTGCTCTGTACGATACAGATACTGCTCACGAGGAAGGTACTGCGCATAACCCAAAGCAGCTACACCACGCGGCACAATCGTCACTTTTACGAGCGGATCAGCGTGTTCCAAGAACCAGCCAGCTACCGCGTGCCCAGCTTCGTGATAGGCTACGATCTCTTTCTCTTCAGGCGAAATGATCTTGTTTTTCTTTTCCAGACCACCAATTACACGGTCCATTGCATCCTGGAAATCCTTCATATCAACAGCCTCTTTGTCGCTACGAGCGGCAATCAAAGCAGCTTCATTACAAACGTTTGCAATTTCAGCACCGGCAAATCCTGGTGTTTGAGCAGCTAATTCTTTTGGGTCAACATCAGCGGCCAGTTTAATAGGCTTCAGGTGAACCCGAAAAATAGCTTCCCGACCAATAATATCTGGTTTATCAATGCTAATCTGACGGTCGAAACGGCCTGGACGTTGCAGCGCTGAATCCAATACATCAGGACGGTTGGTAGCAGCCAGGATAATGATTCCTGAATCCGTTGCAAAACCATCCATTTCAACCAGCAATGAGTTCAGTGTATTCTCACGCTCATCGTTTGCGCCGGGCATCGATCCGCGTCCACGCGAACGACCTACTGCATCAATTTCATCGATGAAGATGATACAAGGTGCTTTTTCTTTAGCTTGTTTGAAGAGGTCACGTACACGAGCCGCTCCTACCCCAACAAACATTTCAACGAAATCAGAACCCGACAGCGAGAAGAACGGAACGCCAGCTTCACCAGCTACAGCCTTCGCTAACAAGGTTTTACCTGTACCTGGAGGGCCAATCAGAAGGGCTCCTTTCGGGATCTTAGCACCCAGTTTTGTAAACTTGGTTGGGTTTTTCAGGTAATCAACGATTTCCTTGATTTCCTCTTTCGCTTCGTCCAGACCCGCTACATCATTGAAGGTGATTTTGACTTTGTTATCAGCATCGAACAAAGCTGCTTTCGACTTGCCAATGTTGAAAATCTGTCCACCCGGACCACCTGCGCCCGACATCCGGCCTAACAGGAAGTACATGGCCAGGATCATGACGATTAGGAACCCCCAAGTACTAATAATACTGCCAAAGTCGCTACGCTGCTCGAATTTATAGTCAACTTTTTCGTTGTCGGGAACCCCTTGTTGCATCGCATCCAGATCCTTTTTAAAGGTTTCGCCAGATGCGATCTGGAATTGGAAGTGTGGACCATGACTGGAACCGAAATACGGTTTGTCAGCAAACATGGATCGATATTTTGGACTTTGCGCTGCCTGCTGGGTGAGTGTTACTTCAGCAACTTTGTCATTGACAACCACTACTTCAGCAACTTCGTGATCTTTCACCATTTGCTCGAACCGTTTCTGCGACGATTCGCGAGTGGCTGAGCTTTTGTTAAAAAAGGTAATGCCAAGGATGGCGGCAATCAGTAACGCAACAATCCAACCCTGAAAGTTGGGCTTGCGTGGCCCTCCTCGGGGTACTAACGGATTTCTATTATTATCTGCCATTTCTTCAGGTTATACAAAACGGATTTCATGAGTTAACACCGTTTTCAAAGTGAATGTTTCTTTCGTGGTTTGGTTCGGACAGACGGTTCATCGACTCAATAAGCGGCCCAAAATCAGTCTGTTCCTGTATGATTGGGCCGCTTTATGTATTAAGATGCGGCTGTTAGTTCATTGTCTTCAACTAAATGAATTTCAGCATCACCCCAGAGTTGCTCAAGGTCGTAGAAAGTTCGACGGTCTTTTTTAAAGACGTGGGCCACTACGTCAACATAGTCCAGCAAAATCCATTCTTTATTTAATTTCCCCTCTTTATGCCAAGGATCTTGTTTGCTGGCTTTGTAAACTTCTTCTTCAATCGACGTTGAGATGGCATCAATTTGTGTATCGGAATTACCCGAACATATTACAAAGTAATCACAAATTGCATTTTTCACATTGCGCAAGTCCATTATAACGATGTCCTGCGCCTTTTTCTCCTGCATCCCGCGAACAACGAAATCACGAATTTGCTCGGCGGTAAACTCTTTATTGTTGTTTATTCTCATGCTTTCGGTTTAACATTGCCACGCTAATTAGCGGGTACTTTGCCAAAAGGGTAATACGCCCGAAGCACCATTCATTAGCTTTACTACTAAACTATACAATATTTTGTACAAAATCTATCCCAAAACGCTTTTTCTTGGACAAATAATCCAATATCTGCCAAGCTGTCAGTCTACTAACGACGAAGCGTCTGCTTTGATTGCGCAGAAAGACCCCAGTGAAGGAACCCTTGTCATAACTGACAATCAAACTGCCGGACGCGGACAACGTGGTAATAAGTGGGAAGCAAATGCAGGACAAAATCTAACCTTCTCGGCCATACTTAAACCAACTTTTTTATCAGCTGGCGAGCAGTTCTGGCTTAATATGGCTATCTCGCTGGGTATTTATAATGTTCTACAGCCACTAATCGGGGATGCATTACGAATCAAATGGCCCAATGACATTTATGTAGGTGACCAAAAGTTAGGCGGCATTCTTATTGAAAACATGCTTCAAGGCTACGCGATTGGCTGGTCGATTGTCGGGATTGGCTTGAATGTTAATCAGACTGAAATGAGTTATTCAACGGCTACTTCTCTTCAGTTGCAAGCTTCTCTTCCCAACGGCTATGACCTGCCAGGTTTACTTAGTCGCCTGTGTGAAACACTTGAGCAATCTTACCTCCAACTGCGCTCCGGTCAGCGAGATTCGCTCAAAATGGCTTATTTGCAAATTTTATACCGTTATCAGGAAGAGCACATTTTTGAAGCGGAAGGGCGTCCGTTTCAAGGAACGATAATCGGTATCGATTCAACAGGTCGATTGGCTATAGCTACAAAAGAGCAAGTGCACTACTTTGCTTTTAAGGAAGTAAGTTTTATTATTTAGTGATGAGTAGGATTTATTCCCTTCGCTATACTTATCACTTATCGTTCATCACTATTTTATCGCTTCTTCTACAGGATTACCGATGCAGCCGCTGGGTTCAAGTAGCTTAAGAAGGGCCGTGATGGTTGGTGCAATGTCGTGAATATGTGTTCGGCGTAAAGTTTGGCCCGGTTTAACGCCCCAGCCGTATAACAGAAAAGGAACATGCGTATCATAGGCGTAGGTTGTGCCATGCGTAGTTCCTTTCGACCGTCCTTCTATCCAGCCTGGGGGTTGCATAACGTAGAAATCACCGCTACGATTTGGGTGATTTACATTCCGGAAGAGATTTTCCTGCAATAATGGCAGAGCTTCGGCCCCAAGATTATGGAGATTCACCACATTAACAATCGCTTTTTGCTTTAATAAGGTGCTTCGAAGCAGTTCATAAACTTCCTGCATCGGTATTTTCTTTTCAGTCAGTAAGGCATGATTTAAGTAAACCTGCTGGTTGATGTAAGACAGCATCCATTTGCCTGGTCCATAGGCTTTTTCGAGCGTAGCTTTTACCACTTCGCCAATTTCTCCATATCCTTTTACCCCTCCAGGAATCCGGTATTGCTGTAAGAAACCTGGCACATCAACTACCCCATGATCGGCCGACAAAAACGCTACCCATTGGCCTTGGCCGACTGTCGCATCCAACTGATTAAAAATATCAGCCAGTTGTCGGTCTAGTCGAATATAATTGTCTTCTGTTTCAACAGCGTGCGTACCAAAAGCGTGACCAATATAATCGGGTGATGAAAAGCTCAGACAAAGCATATCCGTTACATCATGTTTGCCCAATTGCTCCCCTTTCAATGCGGCTAGTGCAAATTCTTTTGTAATCTGATCACCGTATGGGCTGGTTCGTAATACTTCATATTTACTACTACCAGTCTGAACAACAAATTCGTGTGGGAAAATGGCTTTGGCTTCCCCAGGCATCGATGCTTCGTATGGTTCATCATCGGGCGTACTTTCGGTATACTGAGCCATTGATAGTGTTGGCTCCCATTTCTGCGTCAGGAATTTGTCACCGAGTTTGAGCGAATTGAAGTCCTGAACCCATTTTGGTAATTCTTTCTGGTAAAACGTGCTGCTGATGAAGTTGCCATCTTTCGAATCGTACCAGTAAGCCGCGTCGGCCGCATGACCAGCTGGCAGAATTGCTCCCCGATCTTTTAAGGCAATACCAATCACTTTAGCACGCCCATCCGTAGCTAATTTAAGCTGATCACCAATCGTGGTTACCAACATATTTCGGGGCGACATTTTTCCAGCCGTACCGGTATTACCCACTGTACTGACGGTGGTATCTTCGGCACAATACAGCAATCGACCGATATTTCGCTCGTAGAAATCATTCCCAACTATGCCATTTAAAGCAGGGGCTGAGCCAGTATAAATGGCAGCATGACCGGGTCCAGTATAGGTAGCTGCGTAGTGATAATGGTTATTACGAGCATTGAAACCGCCGTCCATCATCCGCCGAAATCCTCCCGTACCAAACTTGTTATAATATCGGTACAGATAATCGTAGCGCATCTGATCAACGACGATTCCCACGACAAGCTTAGGTCGAGCAAGTGTTTGAGGAGTCGCTGCCGCATTTTTTGATGGGGTTGGTGCAGTTCGTTTTGGCTGAGCAAGGACTACTATAGAAATCAGTGACAGTACGAACGTAGACGTAATCAGGCGCATAAAACCGTTTCGTTGGATGTTAGGATAAAGTGGTACAAATGTACAAAACAAAATTGGTGGGCTCGATGGTGCGCAATGAAGGGATTATGATGAAAAGGTTGCCTTCCAGCTACCACTTATTTACTCCGATCAATGGTGTATTGTACCAGTTGATGCAGTGACTGGCGATAAATTGACTCTGGAAACGAATTGAGGAGATTTTGCGCTTCAGCAACGTATCGATTCATAGCCTCAGTCGCATATTGAATACCATTCGACTGCTTGACGAATGAGATTACCTCGGCCACTTTTTTCGGGTTTTCGCTATCGTTTTTGATAATGTTGATAATACGCCGTTTTTCCAGAAAACCCGCTTTATTTAGGGCGTAAATAAGCGGCAGGGTCATCTTTTTTTCTTTGATATCAATGCCTAATGGTTTCCCAACTTCGGCTGTCCCATAATCAAACAGATCGTCTTTGATTTGGAACGCAATCCCTACTTTTTCGCCGAATACTCGCGCTTTTTCAACCGTCTCTGGATCAACGCCTACTGAACGAGCGCCTACAGCGCAGCAAGCCGCAATCAACGAAGCCGTTTTCTGCCGAATGATTTCATAATAGACGTCTTCGGTGATGTCTAAACGTCGGGCTTTATAGAGCTGAAGTAACTCCCCTTCGCTGATTTCCCGTACGGCACGCGACACAAGTTGCAACAAATCGTAATCACCGTTATCAACGGAAAGTAACAGGCCGCGCGATAATAGATAATCGCCAACCAGTACGGCTACTTTATTTTTCCAGAGTGCATTGATGGAGAAAAAGCCGCGTCGATAGTTCGAATCATCGACAACATCATCATGTACGAGTGTGGCAGTATGGAGCAATTCGATGAGCGATGCGCCCCGGTAGGTTGCTTCCGTAATCTGTCCGCAAACTCCAGCCATCAGAAAGACAAACATGGGCCGGAGTTGCTTTCCCTTCCGCTTCACGATGTAATTCATGATTTGGTCGAGCAGCATGACATCGCTTTTCATTTGACCCCGAAATTTCTGCTCGAACAATTCCATTTCGGCAGCAATCGGAGCTTGTATATCTGCGACGGTGAGAGGCATATGGGAGTTCTTAGTTGACAGTCGATAGTTGTTAGTGGTCGGTCAATAGGTTTAAGAATACGTTTCTCATTATTGACTAACGACTGATAACTATCGATTATCGACTGAATTTCTGGCAATATTAGTAAGGAAAGAGCAGACGCCGAAAAAGCCGTTTAGAAAACCAGTCCTATTGTTTACAACTATCACGGACTCAATTCGTTTTGTTTATTACTTGAAAAGCTTCAACTTACTACGGATAAAACAGCTTCCTGATTTTCCATGATTAATAATCCTACCCCAACCATTCCAAAATCGGCCAATATCCCATCCAAAAATCAATCCCCTATTCATGCTCTGGTACTGGGCGGAGGATCTCTCAAGGGCGCTTTTCAGGTAGGTGCCGCCATGGCACTTTTTGAGTCAGGATTTGCCCCTGATCATTTGTATGGTATTTCGGTTGGCAGTCTCAATGCGACGTTTATTGCCAACGAAGCTGCTAAACAATATGCTGAGTCAGGGCAGATTAATTGGGAAAAAGTAGGGAAGCAATTGATAGAATTCTGGATACGTAACATTACCAAACCCGATGATGTAGCCGTTATTCGGTCCCGATTTCGGATGGGTTATAATACCATTATGAGTCGGTTTGATGGTCTTCTCGATAATTCACCGATACAAAATCTTATTCGAAATCACGTTGATCTGGAAGCGATTAAGAATGGGCCGGTTAAATTGAAAGTAGGTGCAGTCGACATTATTCAGGGCGATATGGTCTATGCGGATGCGCACGATCCTAATTTTTTAGACTACGTATATGCGAGTAGTTCGTTGCCTTTTCTAATGCCTGCCATACAAATCGGGGGCGATCACCGACGGGCGTTTCTGGATGGTGGTTTACGCGAAGTGGCTCCTTTACGCGTAGCCATTGAGGATGGCGCTACGGATATTGCCTGTATAGCCTGTCATGCCCGGAAAATTTACAATGAGAAATTCAACTACCGCAACTTGCTTAATTTAATGGATCGAGTAAAGGATATTACTGTTAATCAGCTGGTTAACAATGATATTGCTTGGGCTGAGCGTTTTGCAGAACGCGAACAATATCAAGGACGACATCTGCAGTTAACCATTATCAGACCTACCGAACCTCTTTCCCTCAACTTAATGAAATTCACGTCTGAAGACATCAGCAAAATGATCGTCCAAGGTTATCAGGCTGGTACGGATGCGCTAAAGGCCGCTAAGGCAAAAAACGCGAAAGGGTAAACTCTTTCTTAATTTTTATTTTATCGTGCCTGATAAGGCCCATGAATGGCCTTGACCGTAAATGATTCATCCCGGTCATCTACTACAAGGACACGATACGTTTTTCCGCCCTTTTCGACTCGTATCACCACATGTCCTGATTCACTTTTTAGTTGAGGTAACAAATCACCAATTGTAGTTTTTGCCGCTTCCAGCAAATTGGTTGCGAACACATCCCGTTCGCCTGCGTAATACTGATCTGAAAAAAGCCGCTCTAGAACATCACGACCCGGATGGGAAGCAGCCCAGGCCGGGATAATCAATACTCGCGGTTTTAAACTGGCTAGCAGCGAACCGTTTTGGGAATCTGGATAGCCATGATGATCTACAAGTTGAACGTCAACCGGTCCAGTTATTTTCGCCAGGGGCGTTTCCACGTCGTGCCAGGCGGGTGCGCCAAACTGAAGTACGCCCTGCAGATCTCCACCCGAAAAATAATCGAAGTTGCCGTAATGTAACTGGAAGGCAATACTGCACATATTTTCGTTCGGGTAATCGGCGGGTTTTAATGTACTCAATTGAGGAAATAGAGTTTTTGTTCTTACACCTTCACCTGTCCAGATTTCGCCATTAACCATCAGATTTCTGATTTCGAATAGGAATTTTCGGCTTACCGATTTCGGTTTTACAGAAACTAATTGGTCCGTTCGGCCCGCTTGAAATCGCTCAATTACTAGTTTCTTATTTTCTTGCTGCCACTTTAGGAAGCGACGATAATTAACCACCATCGAATCAGCTTCTAACGGGCGTGGGTAGGTATAATCGGGCCAGCCGCGATCAACTATTTTCCGAATAGGAACATATTCTGCCACTTCAGTAATCCCGGCCAATACATATCCCCCGATTGATCGTTTCGTCACATTGAGCGAAGAACCCATGTGATCGTCGTGGAAATGCGAAATAACTGCGTAATCAACAGCAGGATTGGTCTGAAAACGTAACGTATTCCGAATGTATCGAGCGATCCACTCACCTGCCTGACGTTCATTTGTAGGCTTGGTTGGAATGTTTCGCGGTTTGTTGGTTCTCCAGTCAAGAGAGTTAATCGCCCCCGCATCAACCAACATTGTCGTACCATCAGGCAAGATGATAAAGGTTGAATTTCCTTGGCCGGTATTGATATGATGAATATCAAGCTGACCAGGTTGCCAGACAGGAATTGACTGTCCGATTTGCTGCGAAAAAGTGGTCTTGGCTACTGCAACCAATAGCCATAGAAATAACCAACAACGATAGTTCATATAAACTGGAGCTTAGAATAGAGTCGATACAGCTACCGGTCGATCGGTGGTAATGATGTCTCCCCCTTGCCTGACTAATTCTCGATACCCAGTCGTCGCTTCAGCTATAGGCTTTTCATCTAATTGACCAGGACCATACGTGCCGATCGAAGCCGGAATACCGAGCTTATGTAAACGTTCATAAAATGAAACGGGCTGGAGTTTCTGCGGAGTAAGTGCAATTAATCGTCCTGATTTGACTAATGGCTCTTTTTCAAATCGATCGAGATCGGCCATACTGTTGACACCAACTGCCAGCCAAAGCGTTGGGTATTGATCGCGAACTCGTTGGGCTTCTGCTAATGAATAGCAAATGACAAAGACCGAATGTACAGCCTGATGCTTTTGGACCAGTTTCATAACCTGGAGTGGATCAGTACCTGGCTTTACATCCAGTGCCAGCATATACCGGTTTTTATTCCAGACCAAGATATCCGTAAAGGTGGGTATGTGCTGATCAGTTAAATCACCACTGAGTGTTTTGAGCTTAACCTTTCCAAGATCTGCCAACGTCCATTCAGCAACGGCTCCTTTCGCTTCTGACTCTCGATCCAGCGTAGGATCATGCAATAGCACATAGCCACTATCACGAGTCATGCGTACATCCATCTCAATAATGGCATCTGGAAGCACTTTTGATGATTTCTCGAACGTAGGTATCGAATTCTCCGTATCCGTAGCTCCAGGTCCACCACGATGCGCTAAAATAAGGGGATATTTACGACCGGGCTTTACTTGAAAATAGGCGTCAATCGTTTGACTGTCGCGAAATCGATTTACTCTCTGCCCTACCCCTTCAAAGGCTATCAGGCTAATTAAAATTATGACAAGACTGGTTTTCATCGTATGAATTTAATCCAATAAAAATCCCCCGTCACAACAGCTGTGCGGGGGATTTTTTCAATGAGAAACAATCGCTTAGAACGAGTAACGAACGCCAAGCTGAGCCTGCCAAACGTTATCAACATTTATGCTCTTGGTGAATACGTCCTGCAAAAGAGCAGTTTGACCATTAATAGATTGTGTACCTAAACGATAGGTTGGCACACCAGCTGCGCTTACGCTAACCAGCGACAATGGCTGAGTAGAGGTTGTAGCCCAACCTACACCAGATTTACCACCTGACAACAGGTTACCTACGTTCAGGATGTCAGCACGGAACTGGATGGTGTGCTTAGTTCCTTTTGCGCCAACAGCAACATAGAACTCCTGAATAGCAGTAAAGTCAAAACGAAGCAGATCTGGAGAGAAAACTCCATTACGCTCTACATACTGGCCACGACGGCTATTCAGATAGTCATTATTGCTAATGTACTTATCGAAAGCAGCTTGTTGTTGTTCTGGAGAATAGATAACTTGTGATGCACCCGAACCTACTGTCAAGGCTGAGAAAGTCAGTTCAGAAGCGCTTCTTGGAATATAAAGCAGGTCATTAGCCGTTTGTCCGTCCCCGTTCAGGTCACCACCAACAACCAGGTTGGTTTTGTAACCCGTTGTGTACTGACCACCCAAGGTAAAGGTTGTCGATCCGCCAAACTTGCCACCATAATTCAACCGGTAGTTCAGGTAACCAATTACCCGATGGCGAAGGTCATTATCACCAAATGAAAGACCCAAATAGTTTTGACCTTGTACTGTTGGTACGTTGGCCACAACTGTGCTACCTACCGACTGAATGTCACGGGCCAGACCGTATGTCCAGGCCAACATTCCACCAAAACCTCGGTTAGCGGGTTTTTCTAATTTAGCCGTAAACGTGTAGGCATCACCCTCCGTTGAATTTTTCAGGATAAATGCATTCGTGATGGCTGTGTTATTAAAACGAGCAATGTTAACAGCACTCGTAGCTGGGCCTTGTGAACCAGCTACACCTGATGCAGGGAAGCGGTTACGGGTATCAGCACCACTTAGTACACGATCAGGAGCTTTCAGGTTAGCATCAATGTAACGCAGACCATACAACGTCTTGTTATAGATAACTTCCAACGTACCAATCAAGCCCCAAGGCAAACGCTGATCAATAGCTAAGTTGGTTTTCCAAACAAGCGGATATTTCAGATTCTGGTCCGTAGCGTTAATAACGTATGGAGTCAGTTTCGTAATATCAGTTTGTTGTGGATCAGGCCGTACCGCTGCTGGCAGTTTGCTTGGATCAGTCACAAATGGATAAGCTGTTGTGTTGGTAGCTGCAATCAATGCTGTGTTTACCCCATTATTACCTAACTGGTTCGATACCAATACCTCTGGAATCCGAGATACGAAGAAACCACTACCACCGCGGATCTGGGTCATCTTATCGCCTTTTACATCCCAGTTAAAGCCAATACGAGGAGAAACCAGTAATCGGGCTTTTGGGAAAGAACCTGTCGTAACTTTGTAGTCAGCGTTATTCTCATCCTTAAACGTCAGACCAGCCACAACCGGGTTATTGAAATCCACAGCTGTTGAATTGTCATAAGCAAAAATATCAGCCCGTACACCTGCTGTCAGTTTGAAATTCGGAGTAACCTGAAATTCATCCTGAATATAAGCACTATAAGTACTTCTGTGCAGTGTTTGTAATGGTTCGGCACCACCAGGTAGCAACGAATACCGTAGGTTATAACGTGCTACAGATACTGGCGATGTTGTGCTAGTTGGATTGCTGATCGAAGCAAGGGCGGCTGCTTTAAAATCAGCAATCGAGTTATAAACATATACACCGTTTGATGCAGGGAAAAATACGTTATTTGAGGTATATTTCTCGTAAGCCAAACCTAAGGTAAGTGTATGTTTACCAGCAAAATAGCTGAAGTTATCCGTCACATTTAGAGTCGAATAATTCAACTTGTTATTCGGCGTAAATGGATCGAACCCAACCGTTGTGTAGGTCGTTCCATCTTTTAGAATGTCGACCGTTGGGAAAATACCCGTTTTATAAGTACGGTCTTCGATCTGCTTATTGTAAGTAACAACGAGTTTGTTCGCAAATTTACCACCGAATGTAGAGTTCAACTCAGCCGCAATCGAACGGGTGTTATCGGCAATGATATACCCTGTGTTTTCAGGAGAGATTGCTAACGATGAGTTTGTCCGGTTACCGTTACCAGCGGTGTTGCTACTATTACTATTACTGATAATCGAACCTGACTCTGAATCGTGGTGCGAATAACGAATAGACAGTTTGTGGTTATCGTTAATGTTGTAATCTAAACGCAACAAGGCTTTAGTACTCTTTACCTCATTGTTGAAGTTATCGAAAGCGCCAAGATTGAAGTTAAAATTGGTGCTCATGAACGAGCTAAGATCATTCATGTCTTCCAATGTTACCCGCGATACGTTACCTGTTGTACCTGCTCCCCGGTTAATTACCCAATCCAGAGCAGGCTGGCTGCTTTTGTATTGTTCAACGTTTGCGAAGAAGAACAGTTTGTTTTTAATGATTGGACCACCAATCCGGAAACCTTGCGTTTTCTGATCAATATTAACAGGCGGTAAATCCCGTCCGTCAGCCTGTTTACCAACCAGGCCATTATTGCGCCACAGGTAGTAAACCGATCCAGAAAAATCGTTCGTTCCTGAGCGAGTTACTGCGTTAATGCTCGCTCCTGAGAAGCCAGTCTGACGAACATCGAAAGGAGCAACGTTCAACTGAATTTCGTCCAAAGCATCTAACGAAACAGCTGTTGTACCTGTTCGGCCGCCAGCCTGAGCCGAGTTACCTAAACCAAAGCCGTTGTTGAAAACCGCACCATCGATCGTGATGTTGTTAAAACGAGCATCCTGCCCACCAAATGACTGACCATTGCTATAAGCATTGTATTTAGTAATATCACTAATTGTACGGCCTAGGGTTGGAACTGTATTGATCGTTTCACGGCCATAAGAAGCAGCAGCACCAGTCCGGTTCGAGCTAATAATACCGCTCCGGTTACTAGTTACAACAACCTCCGTTAAGGCTGTGCTATTATCGACCATTTTGAAGCTTACGTCGGCTGAAGTACCCAGGTTTGTGAAGACACCGTCAACTACCTGATCCTTAAAACCAACGTAGGTAGCAGTGACTTTAAATGGTCCGCCTACCCGAACGCCGGGAAGCGTGTACCGGCCAGCGGCATTAGTTGTCGTACCGTATCGGCTACCGGATGGCTCGTGAATAGCGACAACAGTAGCTCCAGGCAAGGCACCACCTTTATCATCGGTCACTTGGCCGTTGATAACTGAGGTCGTTACCTGTGCCATGGCTACGCTCCCACCGAGCACAGCCAAAAGCATACTGCCGACCAGCACAAAAGCCACTCGAAATTGCAGTAATTTTTTAGACATAGAAGTGTTTGTTTGGTTAGTACAATTGAGATAGCTGTCCATTTGGATATACTCCCAATTGAGAGACAAAGATGCTAATTTTTTTGAGGTTACAAAATAGTGCTATCTTAAAAAAGTACCACCATATCAAATAGTATAGACAAATTTATATGTTAAATCCTATTTTTAAATGTTTACGTTCTATAAAATTACATTACCATATTGTTAAGGGATTTTCAGTATATGATCTTCTTTTTGTACCAATTCAAGTGACTTCCTTCGCAATCCCAGGATATCTGCCCGCTTTCCTGTTATTTTCGTTTTACTTTTGCGGCTTCATAAGACGTCAAAACATTTTCTTTCGCAGCTTTTGCGATTTCGTTTTCTATGAAATTATTTTTTCGGCAAACCGGCGAAACAGGCCCGGCGATTGTTATTCTTCACGGCGTTTTCGGTTCATCTGACAATTGGCTGACAACTAGTAAAACGATTGCCGCTCAAGGGTATAGAGTATTTGCTGTTGATCAGCGCAATCATGGACAATCACCCCGTGGCAATGAACATGATTACCACAGCATGGCAACAGATCTGCACGAATTTTTAATGGATCAGCAGATTGATAATCCAATACTGGTTGGGCATTCTATGGGAGGTAAAGCCGTGATGCAATATGCCATGCTTTATCCTAAGACATTTCAACAACTTGTAGTTGTCGATATAGCTCCCAAGTTTTATCCGGTCCACCATGCCGAATTGATACGGGGTTTGAAAGCCATTAATCTGCTGGCGATCAAAGGCCGGACGGAAGCTGATGCGATTTTACAGCAATACGAACCTTCGCTGACCGTACGGCAATTTTTACTGAAAAATTTGTATCGCACCGATCAAGGTCAATTCGACTGGCGCATCAATATACCCGTTATTGAACGGGAGTTACATGGCATTGGCGACGAGTTGACCAACCCACAAATTGTAACGGAGCCAACGTTATTTATCCGAGGCAGTGAATCACCCTATATTCTGGATGAAGACATTCCGACCATCAAACGGATTTTCCCGAATGCGCAAATCGAAACCATTCAGGGAGCCGGGCACTGGGTGCAAGCCGAAAAACCGGTAGAGTTTGTTGATACGCTGTTATCCTTCATAAACCGTAATTCGTAAACCAATACGTGCCTACGCTTTATCTCATCCCTACCCTACTCGCCGAAGGTACTGCCGATCAGGTTCTCCCTGGGTCGATTCGGGAAGTTATTGAATCGACAGATACATATTTTGTTGAGAACGTGCGCTCAGCCCGACGATTTATCAGCGGCCTGAAAACCAGTCGAATTATAGATGAAACTACCTTTTTCGAACTAAATAAAGATACGTCGCCTACGGATACACGTCGGCAGATTCAGAAATTGACTGAACGTAAGCAGAACGCAGGAGTCTTATCTGAAGCAGGTTGTCCGGGGGTAGCTGATCCGGGTGCGGTGGTGGTTGGCATGGCGCATACGCTGGGTTGGCGAGTAGAGCCATTGGTTGGACCGTCCTCTATTCTTCTTGCGTTGATGGCTTCTGGCATGAGTGGGCAATCGTTTGTTTTTCACGGCTATTTACCTATCGATCGGCAAGATCGCGCCCGAGCTATCCGTCATCTGGAAAAAGAAGCTCAGCAGCGTCAGCAAACGCAGATTTTCATGGAAACACCTTACCGAAATGATTCTCTGTTTGCTGACGTATTGGCGAACTGTCAAACAAACACACGTCTATGCGTAGCTTGTAACGTCACGTCACCGGATGCGTTTATTCGTACGCTGACCATCCGAGAATGGAAATCTCAACCACCGGATTTGCACAAAAAACCAACGGTGTTTCTACTTTTGTAATTGTTCTGGTATTGCTTCATGATCCAAGCCTTCACATTTTCGCCGTTTCAGGAAAATACATATGTCATTGCCGACGATACAACTGGCGAAGCCGTTATCATCGATCCAGGCTGTTATGAACAGGCCGAAAAAGAAGCGTTGTGGCAATTTATTCTGGCCAACAAGTTAACGGTCAAATACTTGTTACTAACCCATTCACACCTCGATCATGTCTTCGGCGTAGCGTATGTAAAACGTAAATTTGGGGTGAAAGCCTACCTGCACGAGCTGGATATGGTTATTTATAACGATGTCCCATCCCGCTGCGCTCTGTATGGACTTCGTGGGTACGAACCTTCTGAAATAGATGCTTTTCTGAAAGAAGGTGATCAATTTCAACTAGGGACTATTTTGCTTGATGTTGTCTTCGTACCGGGGCATGCGCCAGGTCATGTAGCCTTTATCAATCATGCTGAACGTTATATTGTTGGGGGCGATGTCTTGTTTCGTGGCAGTGTTGGACGAACCGATTTCCCCTACTGTAATCATGCCGATCTGATCAACAGCATTCGAACCGAGTTTTATACCTTGCCCGACGATTACGTGGTTTACCCAGGACATATGCAACCAACGACCATCGGACAGGAAAAACGCACAAACCCTTATGTAAAACAGTGATAAGTGATAAACGATGAGTGATGAACCTGATTAGGCTAAGAACGTTACTCATCACTTATCACTCATCGTTCATCACTACTATATAATGAACTTGCTCAAACACCTTCCGAATGCCATGACCTGCGGCAATTTGCTATGCGGATGTATTGGTCTGGTCATGACACTACGCGGCCATCTCGATACAGCCGCCTGGTTGATCGGTATAGCAGCTATTCTTGACTTTGGCGATGGATTCGTAGCTCGTTTGGTGAAGGTATCTGGACCATTTGGCAAAGAACTTGACTCACTGGCTGATGTCGTAACGTTTGGTGTACTTCCCGCAACAATTGTATTTCAGCTTTGCTGGTTTCAGGGCTTAGGCACTATTTCCTACGGTGCTTTTCTGATTGCGGTTTTGTCGGCTCTTCGATTAGCTAAATTCAATATTGATACGCGGCAAAGTGATCAGTTTCTTGGTGTACCTACTCCGGCAAATACGATGTTCATAGCTGCTTTTCCGTTGATGGAAAAGTATCAGTCACAGTATGATGCAATTTGGAAACATGACGTTGGCCTTGGGATCATGATTGCTTTTTCGTTTTTGCTGGTAACAGAAATTCCACTTTTCGCCCTCAAGTTCAAATCGTTTAGTTGGGCCGAAAATCGGATTAAATATAGTTTTCTGATTGCATCCCTGCTTCTCCTGTTATTTTTGCAGTTCGCAGCCATACCGCTCATTATTTTACTTTACATACTTGTGTCACTAATCTCAAAATGAAATACATCGCCGAAATTAACATCATGACCCGTTCGGAAATCCTTGACCCACAGGGCAAAGCCGTTAAATTGGGCCTTCATAATCTCCAGATGGACACGATCGATAATGTTCGTATCGGAAAACATATCCGGCTCGAAGTCGATGCAGATACCGAAGATCAGGCACGAGCAACGGTTGATTCTGCATGTCGTCAATTACTGGCTAATCTGATTATGGAAGAATATTCGTTCGAACTGCAACCCGCCTGAGATTGAAAACCTCGTAGATTCCACTATAAGGTTTAGTACCTTTGCCGACTAGTTTACGATCGACAAATGAATACGCTTTACGCAAGTATCAAAGGGTTAGGCTTTTATGTACCCGAGAAGGTGGTTACAAATGATGACCTGACACAATATATGGATACATCCGATGCCTGGATTCAGGAACGGACGGGCATAAAACAACGACGGTACTTTACGTATGGCAAAGATACCAATGCCAGTATGGCAACGGCGGCATCGCGTATGGCCCTTGACCGAGCAAATGTTGATGCCAAAGAAGTTGATCTTATCGTTTACGCAACTATTACCCCCGATTATTACTTTCCTGGCTCGGCTTTTCTGATGCAACGTGAGCTAGGTCTGGAAGGTGTTGGGGTGATCGATATCCGTAACCAATGTTCGGGATTCGTGTATGCGCTTTCTATTGCCGATCAGTTCATTAAAACGGGAATGTATAAAACGATTCTCGTGGTCGGCTCCGAGATTCAGTCAACCTTTTTAAATAAGAGTAACGAAGGACGCGGGGTGGCCGTCATATTTGGAGATGGTGCCGGGGCAGCTGTGGTACAATCTACCACCGATCCAGAGCATCGGATTCTTTCCACGCATCTTCATGCCGACGGGCGCTACGCCGAAGAACTGTATGTACGTGATCCTGGTAGCAGCCGCGACGGGCGCTGGATAACCGAAGAAACGCTAACGGACGGCAATTATAACGTGACTATGAATGGAAACGCAGTATTTAAACATGCCGTCGTCCGATTTATGGAGGTGATTAACGAGAGCCTGGAAACGAACGGTTTCAAAGCTGAAGACCTTTCCTTACTCGTCCCCCATCAGGCCAATATTCGGATTTCAGAATACGTTCGGCAGCAGATGAATCTACCCGAAGAGAAGGTGTTCAATAATATTCAACACTACGGAAATACAACTGCAGCCTCCATTCCGATTGCCCTCACCGAAGCTTTCGAACAAGGTAAAATTCACCCGGGAGATCTGGTATGCCTTGCTGCGTTTGGCAGCGGATTCACCTGGGCATCAGCATTAATAAAATGGTAAATGATTGACTAAAATCTAAACAATTCAATCAGTCAACAAGTCCGTTGATCAATCCATTTAATAAGTCCCGATCGATAGCATGACCAGCGTGCAGGCTTCGATTGGCTCAATACCATCGGCTCGTAGTTGCTGTTCAAATTCTGGATTTTCGGTACCGGGGTTAAAAATGACCCGACGAGGTTTCAGACTTTTGATATAATCATACAAGGGAGGTTGGTTTTGCGGACCAACGTACATAGTCACCGTATCAATATTTTCAAGGACGGGATGCCCAGTTCGGATTGGGTGACCTTCAATCTCTCCTTCCTTTAGTCCGATTAACTCTATGTCATGCCCATGTCGAAGCAAACGATAGGCAGCCAGGTTGGCGTAGCGGCCTGGTTTTTCGGATGCTCCAATTATGGCTGTCTTCTTTATACTAGTAGTCATTGCTGTAACCAATAAACGGTCGAAATCGACAACCGTATCGTATAAACGAACTAGATACCTACTCAGTTTCGATGCTCGATTATAACTCGATAAAAAATTATTGGATCTGGGTGTTACTTTCGCCAGAAATCATGTCATTATCAGCAAATTATAATACCTCTTACTCGGATTTTACGGTATTATTTGCGGTAACTTAAATAACTCACAACTATTTTGTAATCTAGTTGTTAAGGACTCATTAAAGTAAGTAGTTCGCTTGAAAGTCACGCCTACAAATAAAAATTCATTCGGTCATGGATGCCAGAGAAAAACAGAATTTCTGGAATGAAAAGTGGATACCTATTGTGTTTGAAGGAGTTGAGAATCCACCTCACTATGAAGTTTCAAACTACGGTCGTTTACGCAGCTTTCAATCAGTTTCTCCGGCACGCGCAGGTAATGCCGCGGGTAGCATGCCTGGCAAAACCATCAAAGGTTCTGTCATTCAGGGGTATCGATCGCTTAATATTCGATCTGGCGGAAAAACACTCAATCGGTACATCCATAAATTAGTAGCCGAACATTTTGTGCAGCAGGATCAGCCAGATCAAACCTTTGTCATTCACCTCGACCACGATAAGCTCAATAATTACTTTCAGAATCTTCGCTGGGTGACGAAAGACGAAATGATCGAACATAATCGACACAACCCTAGCCTGAAAAACCGTCAGTTACCAAGGCAGACCAGAAATTATAAACTGACCGAAAGCAAGGTCAAGATTATTAAAAAGCTGTTGCTCAACGACAAAAATCGTCTCAAAATGATCGCAAAACAGTTTGGTATCACACATACTCAACTGAACCGGATTCGATCGGGCGAAAACTGGAAGCACGTAACAATCGAATAATCCGCATTGATAGAACCGACTGTTGATAGATTTTTTCAAGCAAAAAGGTCAGATTAGAAAATCTGACCTTTTTGCTTGCTGATTCGCCAAAGTATTGCCTCGCCGAGAATCACAAAATAGTTCCTGTTTGATACGAACATTTCTCGAAAATCACTCCAGTAATCCATCAATATCTTTCAAAGCGACACCTGTGACCTGCAGTCTGAATGCGTTTTGAATCAAATGCAGAAGCTTATCGGCAGCATAAGTTGGTGCTAATCCCTGCTCTCGGATATTGGAAATGCAATTTCGGCGCTCGTCGGTAAGGCCCGATTTCGGCCCGTAGGTGATGTAAGCCCCCATACTATCGAATGAACTAAGGCCAGGTCGTTCGCCAATCAAAATAATGGCCAGTTGGGTCTGTAGTAATTCACCGATTACATCCATGACCGCAACTCGCCCCTGCTCAACTAGTATAATGGGTGCCAATGAATAACCTGATTTCCTTATTTTTTCAACAAACGGATTGATCAGCAAGGCCGCATTTTTCATAACCGCAGTTGCGGAAAGGCCATCGGCTATGATGATGCCAATATCAGACGGAGAATGAGCAAGTTGTTGAAGTTTTTCAATGGACGAATCGTGGAGTAAACGGCCAAAATCAGGGCGTTGCAAATATATATCGCGGTTTTCTGCCCGGCTAAGTACAGTGTGTATCGGCAGTCCTGTCGGTGTTAAACTTGTCTTTAACTCAGCAATATCTAACTGTGAATAAACTGCATCTTTTGCATGTGCATGAGCTAATTTAAACCGAAGAGACTCCCGAAATGGAATGGAAACGCCCGTCCGGCCGAGCGCGATTCGAGCGGTCGTATATGCCTTTAAGGATGCCCACTCATCGACTTCAGGATTACTCTTTTTTAGCTCATTCATGTTTTCACTCTATGCCCCTTGCTCTATGCTTGCGGCAGCATGGCCATGTAAAATTGCCTGTGGGATTTATTCGATAACCGATAACCCTGCGCATCCATAATTCCCTGACGCAGTAGCCATTCGTCAAATTCGGGAGCCGGTCGCAGGCCAAGGACACGACGTAGGTAAAGTGCATCGTGGAAGGATGTCGACTGATAATTCAGCATAATATCGTCTGCTCCGGGAACCCCCATAATAAAGTTAATGCCAGCAACGCCCAGCAAGGTAAGCAATGAATCCATATCGTCCTGGTCGGCTTGGGCATGGTTGGTGTAGCAAATATCCATACCCATTGGCAACCCCATTAATTTCCCGCAGAAATGATCTTCGAGTCCGGCGCGGATAATTTGTTTGCCATCGAACAGATATTCAGGACCAATGAATCCAACAACAGAATTGACTAAAAACGGCTTAAAATGACGAGCCACGGCATAGGCTCGAGCTTCGCAGGTTTGCTGATCGACGTTATGATTAGAACCAGATGATAAAGCACTTCCCTGCCCGGTTTCGAAGTACATGAGGTTATTCCCAAGCGTCCCGCGTTGCAGCGATAGGCCAGCTTCGTGAGCTTCCTGCAAGAGAGAAAGACTTACCCCAAAACTGGCATTCGCTTTTTCGGTTCCGGCAATCGACTGAAATACCAGATCGACTGGTACTTGCTGTTCAATCAGTTGTAGTGTTGTAGTGATATGACTGAGCACACAACTTTGCGTTGGAATCTCAAATCGTTCGCGTATATCATCGATCATATGCAGCAAACGAGCCGTAACTGCCGGGCTATCTGTTGCAGGATTAATCCCTATCATAGCATCTCCGCTTCCATACAGCAGCCCATCGATCATACTGGCCGCTATCCCTCTTGCATCGTCGATTGGATGATTGGGTTGTAATCGGACAGACAAACGACCTTGTAAACCAACTGTATTTCGGAATCGGGTCACAACCTCGCACTTTTTTGCAACTAGAATTAAATCCTGATTCCGCATGAGTTTCGATACAGCTGCCACCATTTCGGGCATCAATCCGGGAGCTAATTTTGCCAATGTAATACCATCGGCTTCGTCGCTAAGGAGCCAGTCTCGTAATTCACCTACTGTAAAATGACTGATGGGTTCAAAAGCAGCTTTGTGGTTCGTATCAATGATCAAACGCGTAACATCATCAACCTCATAGGGAATGACAACTTCATTGAGAAAAGATACTAATGGTAAGTCAGCCAGAGCCATCTGCGCGGCTACTCGTTCTTCGTAGCTCTCAGCTGCTATACCCGCCAACACATCGCCCGAGCGTAAAGGACTTGCTTTGGCCAGCAAGTCTTTCAGATCGTTGAAACGATAGGTAAAGCCACGAATCGTACAGTGATAAGCCATAGAGGTTAAACGGTCACACCGGCCTTCCACTCCTGTTTGCTCTTCTGATATTGGCCTGTTATGTAGAACAACCCGGCAACGACTATAAATCCAGCTAGAAATAACAAACTCAGCCAACTATAAAAATAAGCCATTGCCAGTAATGCCACAACAGCGAGCAACAAGGCGATGGCCGGAAAAACAGGATAAAACGGCGCTTTAAACGAACGCGGCATAGTTGGATGCGTCTGCCGAAGGCGAAACAAAGACAACATACTAATAATATAAACGACTACCGCGCCAATCGTCGACACAACCACTAATTTACTGGTATCCAATAAGATAAGTGCTAAAATTCCGAATATAGCCCCCACTACCAGAGCCAAATAAGGTACCTGTCGGGTTTTGCTTACTTTCGAGAGGTCATTTGGTAAATACCCACTGCGAGCCAAGGCGAAAATTTGTCGGGAATAGCTGATAATGATACCGTGAAACGAAGCGATTAATCCAAATAAGCCGACACTGGCGAAAAATTTGGTCAGTGGATTTTGGCGACCGAGTACAATCGCAACGGCTTCGGGCATCGGGTAATCGAGATGATCTAAATTCTCCCAATTCGTAACACCGCCTACACTAATCATGACCGTGATGGCAAGAAACGCAATGGTCGATACGGCGGTTATGTACCCCTTAGCAATCGCGTTTTTTTCGTCTTTCACCTCCTCAGCAACCATCGCAACGCCTTCAAGACAGACAAATAGCCAGATGGCAAAAGGCAATGCCGCGAAAACTCCCTTCCACCCAAATGGCATTGGATTATGTAAAAAGGTATCAAGACTGGAATAAGGATAGACGACGCCAATGAACAACAGCAATTCACCAATGGCAATCAGCGTCATTATCAGAGAAAACCAGGCGGCTTCCTGTATACCTAATAAATTAATGACCGTAAAAACGGCGAAGGACAATACGGAACACAGCACTACCGGAATGGCCGGATATAGAAAATGGACGTAACTACCTAAGGCCAATGCAATAGCCGGTGTCGCGAATAAAAATTCGATGACGGTGGCATAACCGGCAATTAATGCACCGATGGGTCCAAACGCCTGAAACGCATAGGCAAACGGGCCACCAGCATTTGGAATGGCTGTAGTGAGCTCGGTAAAGCTGAAAATGAATGTGAAGTATAACACCGTAATAATCAGAGCGGCAATCAGCAACCCGACCGATCCGGCAACACCCCAACCATAATTCCAGCCAAAATACTCGCCCGATATGACTAGTCCAACCCCAATTGCCCATAAATGAACAGGCTTTAGCGCTTTCTTTAATTCAGGTTGTTTGTCAGTCATTTATTCTTGCACTCATTAAACAATTGTTTGTCCCATTAGTGGGTCAGTAAAGCCAGCTTTACCCGTTTCGACACGCCCGGCATATTGCTGCATAAAGGCATCGAAACCGACCGCTTTTACACTAAAATCATACCAGTTATGGCTATTTTTCAGGTTCAATACGACAGTTTGTTGTGCTCCTTTCGTTCCAGCTTTGTCCAGTATTCTCTGGATTGCTTTGGTATGATAGGCATTATCAACTAGCTGGATTTGGTGCGTCCGTTGTGGGTCGGTGTTGATTAACCTGACCAACACATTCCCGGTAAAATTCTTTTTCGCATCGCGTTCGTAATCGCAGATAATATCGATAGGCGGATTATCAGCTGATCCTTTGAATACGCGAAAGAAGCCGTTGGGTCCGTAAAGCTGGAAATGATATGGCGAGTCGATTGACCAGGAATCTCGTAATTCATCGCCTGCAACAGCTGTATACGAACGCAATACGACATCGTCAGTCACTACCTGGTAGACTTGAAACGGAGCCCCAAGCGACTGTTTGCCGAATAATTCATTTTTAGCTGCCAATGTCAGTACAAACTGATTCTTACTAGAACGTCCATCCGCATATAATTCATAGGGAAGCGCGTTTGAAGGCCGTACGCCTTTCTCCTGATTCGGTATGTGAGCCGACGTAATTGGATCCTGATTGATTTCGCGAATTTCCTCGGCAGAAAAAGCTTTGTAACCTGATGGAACGGGTTTGAACTGCGCTTTATGAATGCTCTCGATGAAGGCATCTTTCGCAACAAACGCAGGCAATTTTATAGTTTCTCCTTGATACGGTCGAAAAGCCGAAGTCAGGTCGCCACAAATTGTTCGGCGCCAGCTGCTGATATTCGTTTCTTCGACTTTCTTCCCTTTTTTATGACTCAGAAATTTCTCCAGGAACTGAAGCGTCGATGTATGATCAAACACCTCCGAACATACATACCCTCCTCGACTCCAGGGTGATGCAATCACTAGAGGTACGCGAAAGCCCAGTCCAATTGGTCCAGTACGGCCTTTATTTGGGCGTTTATTTTCCTGTTTCTGCGTAACAAATTCTAGTCGTGTATCAATATTTTTACTTGTCAAACCCGTTTCAGGTTGATCGGGATGCGACGGAACAAACGGCGGAATGTGATCGAAGTAACCATCATTTTCATCGTAGGCCAGAATAAAAATCGTTTTCTTCCAGACATCAGGATTTTGCGTCAGAATATCCAGTACTTCCGACAAATACCAGGCTCCATACCAGGGCGCACCAGGGTGATCGGAGAAGTTTTCAGGTGCGACTAACCAGGATACCGTAGGCAATTTCCGCGCCTTTACATCGACCCGGAACTGGTGCAACACGTCCCCTTTCGGCACTTTCATCTCCCGTTTTGTATCACCATCCTGATACGTCAGCGTCGACAATTTTCGATAATCCGAATCTCCTATATTCGTCGTAAATGCTTTTTGGGAGAGATTTTTATCCCGTTGCGATAATTGGCTAAATTTCTCAGGCGTATAATTTACCAGGTCTTTCGCAATCGCCTTCTGCCAACGCTGCTGATTCGCTAGGCCACGTTTAGTTTTAACGTAATCCTTATCATTTTCCGACATGGCCTTCAACTTAGCCTCCAGCGCCTGAATTCGTTCGGGAAGGCGTTTTTCTTCTTGCTGGATAAATGGATAGTAAGCCGGATGATACCGAACCCGATGCTGTGAAAACCATTCGATTGGGTTGTCGGTAAAATTACTGAGCCAGGCATCTTCCTCTCCTTCCAGGCCTGTCGACAAACTGATTTCGTTTTGATAGATTTTCCAGGAAACGCCCAAATCTTCCAGTCGCTCCGGAAAAGTTGTCCAGTTTACTTCCTTCTCATAGTCCACATTTTCATTCCGAACATTCGCCATCGCGTTAGGATCGCGGGGGTCACGGACTGAACCCGTCCAGAAATACAACCGATTGGGCGTCGTACCCGTCAGGGATGAGCAGAAATTTTGATCGCAAACCGTAAATGCATCGGCCAGTGCATAATAGAATGGAAGATCGTCTCGGTTGTAATACCCCATTGTCAAGGGCATTTTGGCATACTCCTTATTGCCTGACTTTTTTGCTTCCAGCCAGCCGTTATTGCGGCCTTTATTCCAGGCGTCGATCTGATTTTCCCAGGAATGCGGCAACGAACTCATCCAGGTCGACTTGGAATCTTTCAAATTGAGCCGGAATGGCGCATATGTTTCATGAGCAGCATTGGTCTGCAACCAGACTTTATTCTTATTGGGTAAGTCGATTGCCCTGGGATCGTTAAATCCTCGAACCCCTTGCAGCGTGCCATAGGTATGGTCGAACGAACGGTTCTCCTGCATCAGAATAACCACATGTTCGGCGTCTAGATAGGTAGAACCGGGAGTCGGATCAATCGCAAAGGCTTTTTGGATCGAATCGGGTAACGTACCTGGTAAATAGGCCGATAAAAGTGCTGCTTTTTTAAGAAAATCTCGTCGGGAATCCATCATGGTCTGGCAAGCCTACCTCTAAGATACGGCAATTGGGTTAAATACGACTATTGAACTGATTGATTGTCAAAAATAGAAAAGGCAGCTTTTTGAAAAGCCGCCTTCCTGTTATCAATACATTATGTCAGTCGTTTACTGAACCACAACTGATTCGCCGATCATTGGTCCGGGAACACCCGCTAGCGGTAGTGATACAAAAAACGAAGTACCAACGCCTTCTGTTGTTTCAAACCAAATAGTGCCGCCAGCGTGTTCAACGCCCCGCTTGGCCATCGCCAGTCCGATTCCAGAGCCCTCCTTTTTAGTACTGAAGTTGGGCAGAAAAACCTTACTTCGAATAGCATCAGGAATGCCTATACCATTATCGTGTACTTCCACCAATACCGAATCATTATTGGTATAGAGTTTCAGGTCGATAACAGGTTTCCGATCGGATGGTACTGACTGAATGGCATTTATTAGCAGATTCGTCAAAATACGGCCCATAAACTGCCGATCACCCATTGCCATGACAGGTCCAGCTACCGTTTCCCGACGCAGCGTAATCCGCTTATCGTCAGCATATAAATCAGCTGTTTTATTAAATACGCCCGTTATCTCAAACTCCTCCTTTTTAGGCATTGGCATTTTTGCAAATTCGGAGAAGGAGGTGGCAATATCACTTAAGTTATCGATCTGATCCAATAAGGAATCGAACGTACGTAGAATAACCCGACGTGATGGATCAACACTTCCTCCCGCTTCATCCTTCGCATTCGGGAACGTTCGTTGCAAATGTTGCAACGTCAATTTCATGGGTGTCAGTGGGTTCTTAATTTCGTGTGCGACCTGTTTGGCTACTTCGCGCCAGGCCGATTGTTTTTCGGTCTGCGCCAGTGCCTGCTTACTTTCTTCCAGTTTTAGTAGCATCCGATTGTATTCCCGAATCAATAAGCCAATTTCGTCGTCCGACTGCCAGGGCAATGGATCGTTGGGGCGTTCCAGATTGGTCTTCCTGATTTTTTGGGTGAGTAGCCGAAGTGGCTTCGTCAGCACGTGCGATGCGAAGTAGGACAAGATCAGGAAGAATAAAAATAGCGCCGTAAAGATGCTCAGAGAGGTGGCAATTACCTCAATAATTTTCCGATCTAGTTCAGGTTGCGCATAGAAATAGGGAATACTCAACACACCCAGCAACCGACCATCGTATGATTTGATCCCCGCATAAGCCGTCCGATATTTCTTACTGCCCAGCGATTCATCCAGCAGAATCTGGTTTTCCTTATCCTCAATGACATGAATATAAGCCTCCGGATTAATTCGTTTAGAGAGGTATCCACTCTCATAAATCAGAGGCCTGGTAGACGTGTATAGCTTGCCCTGCGTATCGAATAAATTAATATCAATATCCGCATCACGGGCTATTTTACTCAGCTCCTCTTCCATCGACGCCTTGCTTCGCTTCTGGGCATACAGGTGTTCCTCCAGATACACGAGAAAATTAGTCGCAATATTCCGCGTATTACTGATATACGCATCTTCCTGATTATCAACATAATTCGCACTGATCACGCCCAGAATAATCAGAATAACGAAAATAAGAGGTAGAAAAAACGCCAGATTCAATAGAATCTGAATCCGTGTCGAATAATTAATATTGAAGTTCGAGAACCGATAGTTAATCGCATAGCTGGCAATCACCAGAATAACCGTGAGTACCAACAGCAGGTATAAAAATGAGAAATTGGAGAAAATATTCCGAAACGGATACTCCGGCGACGACACTACAACGATACGACCATCCTGTCCTCGCTGAGCTACATGCTGATAGTGATTACTGGCCACTCCGGTAGTAAACAACGCAGGATTGTCTAACAGGGATAGCTCCAGATTTCGGTCGTAATTATAGCTTCCAGGACTACTGTAAAGCAACTTGTGCTGGCCAGGCCCTAATGATGTACCGCCCAAACGAGGACCGGAAAAAAACGCATAACTATATTCTTGTGTATCGGAGTTCTGCGTAAACTTCGTATCGACCAGTAAAGCGGGATAAACACTTTTGGGCCGTTCGTTTCGTAAACGTAAATCCAGAACGACATAACCTAATGTATCCTGAAGCGAGGCTCCTGACAACCCAGACGTCACAGGTCGGCGAACAGCTACAAAACAGATGTACTGCTTGACAAACTGATTGCCCGCTTCATTCACAAAGTAAATACCAGGGTATTCCGTTTTGTAAGCAGATTGCTGATATCGAGAGGTTAACGAAGCGAAGGATGTAGGGTTCGGGCTGATATCAAGAGGACGACCATTGGCCCGGAACGAAAATACTTCAATATTATACTTATCGAAATATTTATCCAGATGCAAACTCTTCACCCGCTGCTGAATACGCTCTCGTACCAGTAAGGTATCAGTCTGTAAAGCCCGAACGATTTCAGCATCCTTCTGGATTGATTCGCCTGCTTTACTCATAAGAAACTCGCCAAACACATCATTATCGGCCAGTAATTGTGAAGCAAATTCCTGCTCATGGTTTAGTTGCTTCCTAATTTCCTGATTATAAACCACGTATGCCGTCATAACGGCACAAACAAAGGCAGCCAGGAATAGATAAATTGAGGTTTTATACCGGAATGTGTAAAGTGTTTTGGGAAGCTGACTGACATATATCAGCATGAAATAGACGCCATTCAGCAGAAACACCGGTTCCAGCGTTCCTTCCAAAATCAGCCAAATACCTCCACTTAACACTGTGCCGGCTACAATTAACAAAAGGCCAATTCCAACATGGTTGATTCGGTTATACCGCAGAAACAAGCTGGCCAGTAAATGAATAATCAGAAAATAAATGCAGGATACGATAATGAACACCACCAGACAGACAATCTTCAGAAACGAAAAATGAATGTTAAGGGTAATGTCGAGTGTGAACTGCGATTTTTCGTAAATATTAGTCAGTTCAATGTAGCAGAGGGAAAAAACGCCATAGCTTCCGACCACACAGGCTACCGACAGCACTAATTTTAGCCAGTGCGGCCGATGAATCAAAAACATATATGTCTGAGAAAGATAATAATATCTAACCCAGTAAAATACCAGAATAACAATCACCAATGCATTCAGCAGCAGATCTCCCAATGAGGGAACCAGCACCGACGACGCATAATATTTAGGATTGAACAGGTCCGATTCGATGAATAAAAACGGAACGCCAAAATAAAGCATAACCGTTCTGAGTAAGACTAAATAAGTAGCCAATGCAAAAAAGCCCAGTTCATATCGGCGTTGACGCTTCAAACGAAGCATCAGTTGCAGAATGTACATCCCGAAGAAAATTATTCCCAGCGTAGCCAGAATAACCGTATTAACCGGTGTAGAATGATTCCGATAGCCATTTACTTCCGGTGGAACAACAGAGAATAAAAACGCATGCGAATTATCGTAAATGGCTTCATAGGCATCCAGCCTCCTATCAGTAACAGACTGAGGATCAAGCGAAAATATAGCAGGATTGTAGCCCGATTGTAAGTAAGCGTTGTTGCTGTGATAGTACCGATAAATGTTCACAAGCGAGAACACATCCATTACATCGTTACCCACACCAACCCGGCGATGACTCACCAGAAATCGTCCCTGCTCAAACTCAATAAGCTTCGGTGTTGTGGTCACTACCGCCAACTGCGCAAATTCGGGGACAAACCGATAATCAGACCAGTAAACGAGTTGCTGATTCCGGAATATGAAATACGGATATTGAGAAGGTAGTTTAAATAATTCGGTAAAACTGGGCTTGGGATTCCGAATTAGTAAGGCTGAAACACTATCAAGTTCGTCTGTACTAAATTGAACTTCCTCTTTCACCCGCTGCTGTACGGCGCTCAGATACTGCTCGTCAGTAGCGCCAGGCTCGTTCTGTTCCAGAAGTAGGAAATACAAAACGGATAAGCCAATCGCCAGTGCCGATAACAGCAAAAAGATATGTTTTTCGATGCGCTTCACCAGATGGGCAGTATGGTCTTCCCGAAATCTATCCTAAAATCATGCCAAGTTTTTTTAGTCACCAAATATACTTTACGGACACAATAATTAACTTAATACTTAGACTAGAATAGTATCTCTTTATTAAATCATTCACAAAAACGTAAACATGACTACTATATCCTCAATCTGCACTAACAGAAGTAACCTGGTTATCGGCCGCTTTATCTACAGTATACCCGCCCATCTCGTATCCTATTTCGACCCCTAAAACATAAAGCAAATGTTTTCGGTCAATAATGACCTGTACACCTTCTACGTTATACACTTCGTCGGAGGGGCCAGGCAGATCAAACCCTAATAACCAGGAAGATCCGCAACCACCTCCCCGTATTCCGACACGCAATCCATATTCGTCAGGAATTTTGTTAGCCTGCAGCGTGTCCAGAATTTGTTGACGCGCATCGGGTCGAACCCGAATGGGATTATCGATTGTAAGCATAATTTATTAGGTATTCAGTAGAACTCCTTTATCAAAATTACCCATTTTTACGGAACTACGTTCCCCCTTTTTATGGACCTATTGAGTGATTTTCTGAAGCTGATCGTTCCTGCAGGCATCGTCTTGTATGGTATGTACTTAACCGTCAAACTGTTGCTGGAGCGTGAAGCCGACCGCCACCGCTTTGATGTACAGGCTCGTTATACGGAAACAGTTGTACCAATCCGACTGCAGGCTTACGAACGAATGGTTTTGTTTCTGGAACGCATCAGTCCCAATAATTTATTGTTGCGACTGGGTGGCAGTTCAACCACCGTGCTGGAATTTCAACAGCGGCTTCTTCAGGAAATTCGGGACGAGTATAACCACAATCTTTCGCAGCAGGTCTATATGAGTCAGAAAGTTTGGGATCAGATTCAGGCGGCTATGAACGAAGTAGCCACGCTCATCAATCAGGCATCGGGCGATACACGACCCGACGCTCCTGCCCTGGAACTATCGAAACGAATTTTTGAGCGAATTATCCAAAAGGATCGCCAACCCACCAGCGATGCGCTAAAAGCTGTAAAAGAAGAAATTCAAGCAATGTTTATGTAAGGTGGCCTAGGGTAAATAAAGCCTGTATAAATAACCCTATGCCCTATGCTTTAAAACACACCCGCCGAAACCATCATGGCTTTTTGGAGAGCGGCCTGATTGATAGACAGTTTAATTCCTTCGGAAGAAAGTATTTGAATAATTTCTTCGGTGGGAAGATTACCTGTCAGCGTATCGGCCGCCATCGGGCAACCACCAAATCCTCGTAAAGCACCGTCAATTCGCTGAACACCAGCACGTACAGCCGCTAGCACTTTTGCGCTGGCTTCACCTGGACGAGCGTGCAGATGTGCCCCAAATTCGATAGTTGGAAATGCCTTAATAAGCTGTTCAAAAAGTGTTTCAATAGTTTCGGGCGTCGATGTTCCAACGGTGTCGGATGGAGCAATAATTGTTACACCCATTTGTACTAATCGTGTGGTAAATTCATGCACAATGTCAGTACTGTAGGGGTCACCATATGGATTTCCAAAACCCATCGACAAATACACAACTAATTGTTTTCCAGCAGTAACGCAGAGCGATTGTATATCTGCAAGTTCCGCAAATGCCTGAGCAATTGATTTATTGGTATTTCGCTGTTGAAATGTTTCAGAAACCGATAGTGGGAAGCCAACGTATTGAATTTGAGGATACGAAACCGCCTGCTCGACTCCGCGAAGATTGGCAACAATCGCCAGTAATTTGGTTGACGTTTTCGATAGATCAAGACCAGAGATCACCTCAGCCGTATCACGCATTTGTGGAATGGCTTTTGGCGAGACAAAACTTCCGAAATCGAGCGTATCGAAGCCAACTTGAAGCAGGCTATTGAGATACTGAATTTTAAGCTCCGTTGGCACAAACTGATCCAGCCCCTGCATGGCATCTCTTGGGCACTCGATCAGTTTCATCGTCGTATAGGTTGACGCATCAGAATTGCCAGAACGACCATCACTACTCCACAAATAGCCAATCCACCCGCTTCCCGCGCCATTTCGATATTCATACTTCGCATGCCCATTTCGCTAAACAGAAATCCCTCGAATTTGGGAGGCCATTGATACGCAGCGGCTCCAAAATATAAAACAGCTAAACCGGCAAACAACCACCAACTGCCTACTCCAGCAAAAGCCATAAAGCAGGCAATAGCCGCCATACCATAAATGGGAATCCACACCTGAGGATCAGGATCATTGTACTGAAAGCCCGCAAATAAAATAAAAAGCAAACCAAAGATGATTCCAAAAGCTCTACGCATGGCTAAATAAGTCAATAGTTATCAGTCGTTAGTCAATAGCTACTAGTTAGTGATCGTCAGACGAAAAATCTAATGACTATCGACTGCTCACTATTGACTTATTTACAATATTCGGCAACCGCATTTGCAGCATCGGCATAGCCAAGCGCCTGCGCCTGCTTTAGACTTAAACAGGCAGACTCCCGTTCATTGTTCAATACCTGCGCAATTCCCAGTCCATAAAACGCTTTCCCGAATTTTGGATCGACTTTAATAGCCTGCTGAAAATCCTCGATTGCGCCCACTAAATCTTTCTGCTGAAAGCGCAGATTTCCGCGATTGTATAAAGCCAATGCGTTTTTAGAATCTAATGTAATGGCTTGTGAAAAATCAGTTAAAGCTGGCTGAAGTTGCCCCTGTGTTGCAAATAACTGCCCCCGATTCAAAAATAATTCGGCACTGATTTGTTTGCTTGTATCTGGCGCCAATCGGATTGCATCGGAGTAATCTTTTAAAGCTCCAGTCAGATCATTTTGAGCCACTTTCAGCAAACCTCGATTGTAGTAGGGTCGGTAAAAATCAGGTTGCAGTTTGATGGCCTGATCGTAATCAAGGGTAGCATTAGCGAATTCTTTCAGTTCAAAATAGGCTACACCTCGCGAATTAAAGGCTTCAGCATTTGTATGATCAGCTTCGATGGCCTGATTCAAAGCTTGTACGGCTTCCCTAAATTTGCCCTCTTTCAAATAACTTCTCCCCTGTTCAATATATTTATCCGAGGAATTACAAGCGATTACAACGAGCGAAAGAGCGAACGAGCGAACAAGTAAACGAGTAAGTGGTTTTCTCAACTTTTTTCGCTCGTTCGCTCGTTCGCTCGTTCGCTCATTGTCAGTTATCTTTCGCTCATTAATCATGTCTTTCAAAATTGATTTTTCGCAAAGGTACGGGGGAAATTTTGTCGTTTGATCAACAATTTTATACCTTTGCATCGGCAAATCGGTGCTACCAGCTCCTGCTGAATCCCCCAGGTCTTGACCGAAGCAAGGGTAGGTGGTCGTAGCGGTGAGACATTGGTTTGCCATTTTTTATTTCCGTCCAGTACGGTTCCTTTGTTTAGCGGGTTATGCGTTTAGCTGTATCAGGCCGCTAAATCCTTAACACCCCATATGGATCTACTCAGTCAGCTCACCCATTCATTTCAGGAATTATTTCAAGCTGATCCATTGCTGATTTGCACGCCCGGCCGGGTCAATCTGATCGGTGAACATACCGATTACAATGAAGGGTTTGTTCTGCCAGCAGCTATCGATAAAGCCATTTATTTAGCCGTTGGGGCCCGTACCGATCGTGAATTACATTTTGTGGCTCACGACCTGAATGAAACCTTTCAGGGCTCCCTGGACAACCTAACGCCAACGAAAACCTGGGCTGATTATTTACTGGGTGTGGGGGTACAACTTCGTTTAGCAGGGCACGAATTCAATGGATTTAACTGTGTTTTTGGTGGAACAATTCCAATGGGTGCCGGTCTATCATCGTCAGCCGCACTCGAAAATGGCGTTGGTTTTGCCATTAATGAACTGTATAACCTCGGTCTTGATCGTGTTGAGTTAGTCAAGCTTTCCCAACGCGCCGAAAATGAGTTTGTTGGCGCGAAAGTCGGAATTATGGATATGTTTGCCAGCATGATGGGCAAGGCCGATCACGTAATTAAACTCGACTGCCGATCGCTGGAATACACCTATGCGCCTTTGCAGATGGATGGCATCAGCATTGTGCTTTGCGACTCGCGGGTAAAACATGCTTTAGTAGACTCCGAGTATAATACCCGACGTGCCGAATGTGATGCGGGCGTTCATTTTTTACAGACATTTTATCCTGAGATAAAAAGCTTACGCGATGTAACGATAGCAATGCTGGATCAGCATTTGCGCGATACAGAGCCCTTAATTTATCGGCGGTGTGCTTATGTAGTTCAGGAAAACCAGCGTTTGCTTGATGGCGTAGCTGCGCTGGAAGCAGGCGACGTCGCTACATTTGGGCAGCTCATGTATGGATCACACGAGGGGCTCAGCCAATGGTATGAAGTCAGTTGTCCTGAACTCGATATTCTGGTCGATATTGCCCGCCAGCAGCCCGGCGTATTGGGGTCTCGTATGATGGGCGGAGGTTTCGGTGGGTGCACGATCAATCTGGTACGCGAAGAGACTCTTGACACATTTACTAACCTAATTATCAAACAATACAAAGCCCAAACGGGCAAAGATGCGTACCTTCACGTTTGCAAAATTCAGAACGGAACTGGTATCGTTAATTAAGCAGCAGGTTGGTAAGTATATCAGGCAAAAGAATGCTTATTGACTTACGGCTTATGGACCAATTAATCACTTTTTTTCATTATGAAATTTTTCATTGACACAGCCAATCTGGCTGACATTCGTGAAGCCCAGGAAATGGGAATTCTCGACGGTGTAACCACCAACCCTTCGCTGATGGCCAAAGAAGGCATTACAGGTAAAGACAATGTAATGCGTCATTATAAACAAATCTGTGAAATCGTTCAAAGTGACGTAAGCGCAGAAGTTATCTCGGTTACCTACGACGAGATGATCAAAGAAGGCGAAGAGCTGGCCGAAATCGATGAAAATATTGTAGTAAAAGTACCGATGAGTGGCGATAGCATTAAAGCCATCAAATACTTTTCTGAAAAAGGCATTCGTACCAACTGTACGTTAGTATTTTCGGCCGGTCAGGCTTTGCTAGCCGCTAAAGCCGGTGCTACATACGTATCGCCCTTCGTTGGTCGTTTAGACGATGTATCAACGGATGGAATCGAGCTAATTCAGCAGATTGTAAATATTTACACGAACTATGGCTATACAACCGAAGTGTTGGCAGCCTCCGTACGTCACCCGATGCACGTTATTCAATGTGCTGAAATCGGTGCCGATGTGATGACGGCTCCATTGAGCGTTATGAAGATGTTGCTGAATCATCCATTGACGGACATCGGCTTGGCCAAATTCCTCGCCGACCACGCAAAAGCTGAGAAAAAGTAAAACTTGTCGATAGTCGCCAGTCGATAGTCTTAAATATAAAATGACTATCGACTGGCGACTAACTATTACTTAACCCATGTTTTCCACCGAACCTGTTCTTACCCTCGACCACGCCGACATTTATCAGGGAAAGAAATTAATTTTAGGCGATGTATCGTTTCGAATCGATAAAGGCGATTTTGCCTATCTGATCGGTCGTACGGGCAGTGGAAAGACATCCTTGTTGAAAACATTATATGCCGATCTCTGGCTTCAGAATGGGAAAGGCACAGTAGCCGGTTATTCGCTCGATCGGTTAAAACCGAACGAAATCCCTTACTTACGCCGAAAAATTGGGATTGTTTTTCAGGACTTTCAATTGTTTTTTGATCGTTCGATTGAAGACAACCTGAAATTCGTTCTTAAGGCTACGGGCTGGACGAATAAGGCTGATATGAACAACCGCATTGCTGATGTACTGATGCAGGTTGGCCTGGGTACTACCCAGAAGAAAATGCCCCACCAACTATCGGGCGGAGAGCAACAACGGGTTGTTATTGCACGGGCGATGCTCAATGAACCCCTTGTCCTTATTGCCGACGAGCCGACCGGGAACCTCGACCCTTCTGTATCGGATCAGATTATGAAAGTTTTTCAAGCCATCAATAGTGCTGGAACGGCCGTTTTGATGGCGACTCACAATTACGATCTCCTGAACAAATACCCTGCCCGCGTATTGCGCTGTCAGGAAGGTCAGGTGATTGAATTAGTCGGTTAATCATCCGCCATTTCACGGGCGATTCTATACCCTATGTCTTTTAATCGTCGTCATGTTCTGCGTTCGCTCATTGCGTCTGCCGGGGCGTCTTTTCTGCCATCGTTTCGATCCGCTCAGGCCGGAACGATAGCCAAACCATTCCCGATCTCTTGTAATTCGTATTCCTGGGTAACTTTCTACAGTCGCGGAGGGAAAACCTGGATGGCCGATCCAGATACATCACTCAGTGAACTAGCTCAGACTGGCATTACTGCCTACGAACCAGCCATCACGAGTGCTGATGAAGTGGCTAAGCTTGTGCCTTTGTTAAAAAAGCATAAGCTATCGATGCCATCTTTGTACGTAAACAGTACACTTCACCGAGCCGACGAAGCTCAAAAATCGCTGGATTCAGTTCTTGCTATTGCCGATACTGCTCGAGCTGCCGGAACTAGCATATTCGTAACAAACCCCAGCCCCATCAAATGGGGAAGCGATACCGACAAAACCGATGCAGATTTGACTGAACAAGCCAAAAACCTTGATCGGTTGGGTGCTGAACTGCGGAAACGTGGAATTACCCTAGCCTACCATACACATGCACCTGAACACCGGCAGGCCGCCCGAGAATTTCACCATATGCTGTTGGCGACCGATCCTAAAAACGTATCGCTTTGCCTGGATGCGCATTGGGTTTATCGAGGTTCCGGCAATTCGCAGATAGCTCTTTTCGATGTTGTTAAATTATACGGAAAGCGGATTGTCGAAATTCACATTCGACAATCGCGCGATGGCATCTGGCAGGAAACATTTGGCGATGGCGATATCGATTACCGACGTCTTGGTACAGCCTTGAAAGCCCAAACTGTTTTTCCTTTGCTGGTATTAGAGCAATGCCTGGAGAAAGGTTCACCGAACACAATGGGGCCTGTTGAAGCGCATAAGCAAGACCTGATTTATACTAAATCTGTATTGGCCAGTTTGTTGTAACAACGAAACAAACGGGTTATTTGACGGTTATTTATTGAGAAAACTGCACGCAGTAGTTTCAGGATGAATATCCAACTCAATTAAACTCACGTTATAGTTATGCAACCCAATATTGGCCTTGAAGCCGACGTTCTGAAACAGGACAATAGCCTTCTCAACGATTTCCTGTCGGATCTGCACGTACTGTATATTAAAACACGAAAATATCACTGGAATGTGGCTGGACCGAATTTCATGGAATATCATAAATTCTTTGAAAGTCAGTATAAAGCCATCGAAGCCGAAATTGACGAAGTGGCTGAACGTATCCGTCAATTGGGTGGTAAGCCATTGGCTACCATGGCAGAGTTTCTACATAACACCAGCCTGAAAGAGGATGCGGGCACGCCTAAAGACACGGCTGTTATGTTCAAAAATCTACTATCCGACCATGAGCAGGTTATTCGTGAACTCCGCGAAGATGTCGACAAATGCGCTGACGAACTTAATGACGCAGGTACTGCCGATTTCTTGACGAAATCGATGGAAGACCACGAAGCAATGGCCTGGATGCTGCGTAAATATCTTTCTTAGTGCTATTAGTAATGAGAGATGGCCGATGAGTGATGGGTGTGTAGATTTTTTTCTTACATTCATCACTCATCGGCCATCTCTCATCGCTTTTTTTACGTGCCCAAATCGTTATCCCTCCGTTCCGGTCTCGGTAGTGTTTTATTCTGGTCAGTCATTTCGGCTGCTTTTATTGGTCCAGGTTCTGTAACAGCCTGCGCCATTGCCGGATCAAAATTCGGCTTACAATTACTCTGGGTACTCACATTTGCTACGCTTGGTACAGTCTGGCTACAGGAAGCCGCAGCCCGCATCACGATTGCAACAGGCAACGATTTAGGCCAGGTTATTTCTCAAACATATACTGGAAAACAAAAGCTTTGGATAACCTGGTCTTTATTCCTGGCTATTTTTCTGGGATGCGCTGCTTATCAGGCTGGTAATATTCTAGGTGCCGTATCTGGGCTGGCTCTGCTCACAGGCTATTCTATCCCAACACTAACTGTTGTTGTTGGCCTAGTCTGTATCATTTTATTATGGATCGGCTCTACTCAGAACCTAGCGAATTTCCTGGGTATTGTGGTTTTTGCTATGGGTGGCGCTTTTGTATATGTAGCATTCGGTACCCCGGTCACAGCCACCGAACTAACTAAGGCGCTGGTTGTTCCAAGTTTCCCTAACGGTTCTTTACTACTGATTAACAGTTTAATTGGAACAACCATTGTCCCTTACAATCTATTTTTTGGCTCCAGTATTGTTCCTGGTCAATCGCTCAGCGAAATGCGACTTGGCATTTGGGTTGCTGTTATTTTAGGTGGTATTATTTCGGTAGTACTACTTCTGGCTGGTTTACTTATTCCAGAAGATTTTTCCTATCCACACATGGCGCAGGTATTAACAGATCGGTTAGGTTCCTGGGCTGGTTCTCTATTTGCGTTTGGCTTGTTCGCAGCAGGATTTGCATCTTCATTAACAGCTCCCCTGGCAGCTGCGGTAACCGCGGAGAGCTTACTGGGTGTAAAGAAAGGGTCAATTACGTATCGTGGAATTTGGCTATTCGTGATGCTTACAGGGCTTACTTTTGGACTGTTAAACGTAACGCCAATTCCGGTGATTGTAGCAGTACAGGCCATCAACGGTATTCTCCTTCCCTTCGTAACTATTTTTCTATTTGCTGCGATTAATAACCGTGAATTGCTGGGTGATACGTATCGAAACTCACTAGCGCAGAATGTAGCGATGGGCTTAGTTGTTGTTGTGACAGCTATACTTGGTCTTTGGAATGTATGGCTTGCCATTCAGGCTGTCTGATAAAAGAAAATGGGTCTAACTTTTCAGCCAGACCCATTTTGCTTTACTTATGATTTCTTATTTTTTCTTGCTTGCCTGACGTTCCAGTTGCTCAATTCGCTTCTGTTGCTCGATTAAGCGCAGGGTAAGCTCTTCATTTTGTTTGACCAGTGTAGCTAACAGTTTCGTCAGCTCTACACCTTCTTTAACCATTTGATCAGCGCTTGGCAGATCAGGCAAATGTTTGTTCTGCTGAATAAATTGCTCTACTTCTGCCAGTGGCTTCAGTTTATAAGATGGCGCAAAAACGTAGTCAGCCCATTGATTTGCTGATTTAGGCTGAACATGCATCGCTACAGTTGATAACCGACCTGATAATGTTACATCGCCTTTATCATCAACCGTCAGGAATTTATTGGCTGTAGCATCGTTCGTCTGTGAGTTTGCAGTCATATTCGTTAATCGAAGACCACTACGTCCATCTACACCTGCCGTTAGCTCAAGGCGGTTTTGTGGAGCTGAAGTACCAATTCCAACATTTACATTATTACCTAACACCATGGCGTTGCTCGTCAGAACGCGAGCGTTAGCCCCTACAGCCGTAGCATTCGATAAACCAACACCTACACCAATAGCATTCGATCCTAGCAACGTATTATCTTGTCCGTCTACTGCTTCAAAACCGGCATTAGGTCCAATAATAAGGTTACGGTTTCCTCGCTGACTGCCTTTACCTGCATTATAACCGATAAATACGTTATCACTACCATCGGTATTGAGTTTACCAGCTTCATAGCCAACAAAGGTGTTATGACCACCCGTTGTATTCGGGAAACCGGCTTTGTATCCGAAATAGGTATTGTATGAACCTGTAGTATTACCCTGACCGGCCATACTACCCATAAACGTGTTGTACGTGCCAGAACCGCCAACAACAGCACTAGTGCTTTGGCCAATTATTAGATTGTAGGTTCCATTAGGAGATGCAAAGCTAACAACCTGGTTGTCAGGCGTAACAACCTGGCTTTGAGCAAACCCATTCGTTATCAGGCCAGCGGTCAGGAAGAAAAAAGTAACAGTAGAAAGTCTCATACTAAATGTGGCTGGAAAATAATGAATAAATATAGCAATTTTCATTCCGAATATCCGCTACAAATTAATTATTCGGAATACCATAAAAAATGAACAATGCTAATTAGTCCTCAAAAAATACAATGCCTGATTCTTTGTCCGATCAATTAGTTACTAATCTATATCCTATTCTACTTTATAATAGAGCGTCTTTTTGCCTGTTTTTAAGTCTGTTAGAAGCACTTTTCCATTTTCAATGTAATAGTTTGCTGAGGGTACGTCCTGCCATTTTCCGTTTACGTTCAACCGTATATAAAACACATTTCCTTTGGTAAACCATCGTGCTTGGGCAGCCGCTAATTGTGCATACAATTGTTTATTCCCCTCCCCGGAAGATTGGACGGAAACACCCGATCCGCTGGCATAACCTGATGAACCCCCATCGCCGAATGTCCCATCTGCTTTTAGAAGCATGGTCGATGACGTATTCCCATAAAATCCACCATCAGTAATACCTCCGCCATAATTACTTTCCGTTCGCCAGGCACCAATCAAATTTGGGTCGCGATAAAGATTCTTATCTGATGGTATTGACTCTGCAGATTTTGCTTGATCGATGGGTGAGTTACTCGCCGTTTCATTTCCCTTTCGAGCCAAAGCCCCTACCATCAAAGCTGCACCATTCTGCCCTATTGCAAACAAAAGTTTTTCATTTTGCAGCTGTCCCTCAAATTGAAAAACGGAACCGTCTGCTGGGTAGATTGCCGTTCCCTGTATCTTCTGCCCATTTGCAATACCTTTCAAGGAATATTGATCCTGTTTATCTCCCGATTGCACTCGTAGTTCGCCTGTTACTTCCTGCGCTGAGATGCGAAGTAGAAGTGTACTTTGCAGACTCACAGCAGAAGATTTAGGCGACGAAAGCACGCCAACCCAGTTTCCTCCAAGATTTTGACTTGGTAGCCGTTGGCTGTTTAATAAAAAAAGGCTGATTAATCCTGAAATAGCAAGACGCATCTATTTATAATTGCTTCGACAAAAACGATATAAATTGTCATGCTAATTTTACAGCTTTTTAAGCTACTGACTGGCAGGAGTTTAGTTGTCTTTTATCCAACGGTAACTAAAACGGGCCGTTTATAAAAAACTAGGGATAGCCCAGTACAAACAAATCTTCTTCATACGTACTTTTACGATGTCAATTCCCCTGGCCAGTATAAACGACAAATGTTTTATGAAAGCACTATCTACCCTACCATATAAATCTATACTTTCCATTGGCCTGTTGGTCAGTGGTTTAAGTAGTTGTGCTCCAACAATAACTACATACCGTCTGGAGCCAGTTTCGGGCGACGTAGCGACTATTGATGGTAAGCCTGTAACGAAGGCTGAGCAAAATGGCATAGGTGTTGTTGCCTCCTTTGAGAAGGAGGATTTAGAGTTTATTGCGCTGGATATTGAAATTAAAAACCGTACAGACCATCCGATTGAAATAAATCCTGCTGATTTTCATTTTGTTGCTCTTGGTGCTGCTCAGGATACCCTTAGAGAGCAAAGCAATATACATCTAGCAGTTACACGCTCTGCCGCTGACCCCACTTACGAAGCTGGCCGAATGAATGTCAAGCGCAAACAGGAAGAGAAAAGGCTAAAACGGGCCAAAATATTGAATACAGTGTTGATGGTAGCTGCTATTGCGTCAGACGTTTCCTCGTCGAGTAATAGCCGTTCTTACCGTGAATACACCAACAATCGGGTTGCTCATAGCTTTGCGTATCAGGGTATTGCCATAAAACGGGCGATTGATTATAGTACCTTTGCCGACCGGATGCAACGCTATGATTATGAAGAGTATCGGTGGCGAGAGCTAGCCTTAAAAGCCAATACGCTGGCGGCCGGTGAGTCGATAAGAGGATTTGTTTACTTACCTAAAGTACAAAATGCCCATTACCTCGCCATCAACTATACAATACCAGAGCAATCAACTGTCCCGCTTTTATTTAAGCAGGATTTCGTTCAGCAAAAGAAAACCCGACGACGGTAAATTTGTCAGTTTACACTACCAATCATCGTCATCATCCTCAAATGCCTGTTGGGCACGCTTCAACTCCTGAAAGGTTTTATTACTACTCTGTTCCAAGGCTAACTTGATTCCTTTCTCATATAATTCAGCCGCCTTTTCGCGCTCCTCAAGCTCCGCATAAAGCGCAGCCGCGTGATAATACGTTGGCAAATAATCAGGGAATTTAGAGAGTAACTGATCGAAATACTCCCGAGCCTGATCTGGATTGCTCTTCATAAATTCCAGAGCCAATGCATAAACATTGAATGGATTCTCCGGTTCTTCCTCTACAAATTGTATTAATTGCTGAATTCGCTCCTGATTCATACTTTCGAGAAAAATAGTATGCAAGCATACTATTTTAAAATTGATTTGTATTTTTGAGCCATAAAATTAACTATCTCCTAATAGTTGTTCGCCAATTGTAGCTTATTTACTGCAATTGAGTATCTATTAGTTGATTGGTATTTATCACAAAACCCTGATAAGCATGAAAATATTAGTGTGCGTAACCAGCGTTCCCGATACCACCACCAAGATTTCGTTTACGGACAATAATACCAAACTAAACAAGGCTGGTGTAACCTTCATTACAGGTCCTTACGACGACTATGCTTTGGCAAGAGCCGTTGAGTTAAAAGAGAAAACCAATGCTTCCATCACCGTCCTGAATGTGGGGGAAGCCGATTCAGAACCTGTAATTCGTAAGTGCCTGGCTATCGGTGCCGACGATGCAATCCGTGTCAATGCCGAACCAACCGACGCTTATTTTGTTGCTGAACAGATTGCAGCTATCGCCAAAGAAAATAACTATGATCTGATTCTAATGGGCCGTGAATCCATTGATTTTAATGGAGGCCAAGTTCATGGGATCGTTGGCGAAATGCTTGGTATACCATCTATTTCGCCTGTTATGCTACTTGATCTGGATGGAGATACGGCAAAAATTACACGGGAAATTGAAGGCGGAAAAGAAAGTTTGGAGGCAAAACTGCCTCTTGTACTTGGTTGTCAGGAACCCATTGCCGAATGGAAAATTCCAAATATGCGCGGTATTATGACGGCTCGAACAAAACCACTTAAAGTAGTTGAGCCCGTCGGCACCGACAAACTGACGACTGTTGCCAGCTATGAATTGCCAGCGCCACGTGGTGCCGTCAAAATGATTCCTGCCGACGAAGCCGAAAAGCTCATCCAACTTCTTCACACTGAAGCTAAAGTCATTTAAAACTAAGTTGCAAAGTTGAAGAGTCGTATAGTTATACAGTTATTTTATGACATGCTGTAACTATAAAACTTTACAACCCTATAACTCTCTAACTTCTCAAAAAATGTCAGTTCTCATATTTGCCGAATTAGACGAAGGTAAAATCAAGAAATCTTCTCAGGAAGCTATTTTCTATGGCGCTAAAGTCGCCGAAATGCTGGGTTCTACGGCCACAGCCGTTATTATAGGTTCTGCTTATGATGCTGAATTAGCTTCAGCCGGGCGTTTTGGAGCCACGAGTGTACTCCATGCAGCCGATGCCAAATTGGTTGAACCGAATGGTATGGCATATGCCACGGTCGTAGCTGCAGCTGCCCAGCAGGAAGGAAGCAAAGTAATTGTATTGGCGAAATCATCGCTTGCGGATGCTATGACTGCCCGATTGGCGGGTAAACTAAAAGCCGGTTTAGCAGCCAATGTAGTCGATCTTCCGGACCTATCGAACGGTTTTCGTGTCAAAAGCAGTATTTATACGGGCAAGGCATTTGCTTATAATGACTTGAAAGCTGATGTAAACATTCTGGCGATCAAAAAAAATACAATAACACCTGAAGAAAAAGACGCAACTGCTACGGTAAAATCGTTCACTCCGTCACTCAATGATGCTGATTTTGCCATTTCTGTAAAAAGCACGGATAAATCAACGGGAGATATTCTACTTCCCGAAGCGGATTTGGTTGTATCAGCCGGTCGTGGGCTGAAAGGGCCAGAAAATTGGGGAATTGTTGAAGATTTAGCTAGTGCACTTCATGCAGCGACAGCCTGTTCGAAACCCGTTTCAGACTTAGACTGGCGCCCTCACTCTGAACACGTTGGCCAAACTGGACTTAAAATCAGCCCAAATCTGTATATTGCCTGTGGTATATCAGGGGCGATTCAGCACTTAGCCGGAGTAAACTCCTCGAAGGTAATTGTTGTTATCAACAAGGACCCTGAAGCGCCTTTTTTCAAGTCAGCAGATTACGGTATCGTCGGTGATGTATTCGACGTGTTACCCCGCTTAACGAAGGCAGTGAAGGCGTTATAGTTTACAGTCATCAGTCAATAGGAAAAACATATTGTACTATCGACTCTTGGCTGGTGACTACAGACTAAAAATTGCTAAATTTGCGTCGTGGATAAGATTAAGCTGGAAATATTAGGACTATCGCCAAGCCAGTCGCAATCGGGTTCGTTTGCACTGGTATTGGGTGAAGAATATGGCAACCGTCGCTTGCCTATAATCATTGGCATGTTTGAAGCGCAGGCCATTGCCATTGAGATAGAGAAAATCGTTCCGAACCGTCCGATGACTCATGATTTGTTCAAGCAGTTTGCGGAACAATTCAAGTTCACGGTTCGAGAAATCATGATTTCTGATTTAAGAGAAGGGATCTTCTTTGCGAAAATCATTTGCTTTGATGGTGTTCGAGAATCGGTTATCGACGCTCGCCCATCCGATGCTATAGCCATCGGTATTCGATTCGACGTGCCTATTTATACCAACGAATCAATCTTATCAGAGGCTGGTATCACAGCCAGTGGTAGTGAAGAAGAGGAAGAACAGGAAGAACTCGTACGTTCATCCAATCGCCCTTCAACCCGCTCATTTGGCGATCAGCTCAAAAATGCTTCGTCTGAGGAATTACAGCGAATGCTTGATGAAGCGCTTGGTAATGAGGAGTATGAACGCGCAGCCAAGATTCGCGATGAAATGAGCAAACGTAATTAAATAGCCTATATTCTAAACACAAAAGCCATCGGAATCCGATGGCTTTTGTGTTTATTTCCTTCTCCGTTTTCGGATTACTAACTCACGATAGCCATTTGTCGGGTCAGGCTCTCGCGAATAGATTATATCAGGTATAACGCCAATCAAAATTTCAGCCGTAGTGTAAATTTTACAACCATCGACCAAATGTCCACCCAAGGTTTTACCCGTTGAATCAGAAACTGATAGGTGAAGGTGGCTACCATTAGTCGATAATGTTCCAACTAGAGATACAATTTCAAAATGCCCCTTCCATTCATTGATTATCGTCTGATTGGCTAACCGCAGTTTCACATCCGTTAAGCTACCCACACAAGTTAATATTGCTCCAGCGCCAATCCGTTCCTGCCGTACAATGGCTTGAATTTCTTTATTCAGATCCTGCTCTGGCCGGAGCCTAAATGAGTAAGTCTGCATTTCCGTCGAGCCAACAGGAATAATGGTACTATTGGGTTGTGCATCAAGCATGGTAATAAAACTATGAAATAGAATAAGTACTAGAAGCGTACGCATTGATTTAGGCAAGTCAATTATTTAGAAACGTACAGACTTTCACATCCATCCAACAAAAAAACCGAGAGCGTTGGCCCTCGGTTTTTTTGTTTTTATTCAGTCGATTATTCAACTCCGAACATTACATCTGCCCGGCGACCACTGTTACCGCCCCGACGACGTACTGGTTGTTTCTTCGGAGCTGGAGGAGCAAGCAGTTTAGCTTTTTGCTCACTTGTCAGCGGCTTCAGATCAGTAATTGTGTAGCTATTATCACTGATCGTCGTGTTGAAGCTACCCACCACTTGTTCAGGTTGACCGTTGCATGGCAGTTTGGTAACGGTGAACACGGCACGGAAGTATTGAACTTGTGGGCGTACTCGGCGACCTTTGAAGCGGATTGCGTTGCCGCTTTCAATTTTAGCTTTCTCAGCCTGTAACTGTTGTGCTAAACCACCTGGTAGTTCGCTCAGGTTCAGAATAACCGTGTTGGTATCGAACTCAACCTCGCTATTTGCCAGACGGCGGTTTAGGCCACGATAACGTAACCGGGTAACGGTGTCGCCCACTGAGGTAACAGTACCATTACAGTAACAGACGTTAGCCACTTCACGTGTGTATGGTGTCCGGTAATATACTTCCAGGCGTTCCAGGCGGTGACGATATTCGCACTCTGCCAGAGCAACCGTTTTCGGTTTCACACTAGCGAAGCTTGTTGTAGCCACTTCACTGATACAGGTTCCACATTTAGCCGTTTGCTTGGTATGAACCGTTACATAATAGAAACCTGGAGTCATCTGTCCAGCTGAGAAATAAGCGGCTGGGAACGTCAGTGTCGTATCGGTCGTATTTTCTAATTGAGCAATTACCTGATCCGTATTTCCTGCAACAACTGAATCCGGGCGGTAGTACAGACGAGCTGTAAAAGTCTCATTTCTCGGATTCGGCGTTGTGCTTTTCCAGCTAATCACTGGTGCTGTAGCATTTGTGTTTACTGGGGTTGTCTGCTGAGCGTTGTTGTCAACATACGATAGCGATGCTCCTTTGAGCGATGCTCCATTGAATCGAACATTCAACTCGGGCAACTGTTCGCAGGTTGGGCAGGATACGGGAGCTTTGGGGATAAGCTTTTTCTGAACAAATCCTTTCCGTACAGCTACACCAGCACTGAAACCACCATGCGTCCGTTTGAACTCGTACAGTTGATCATCGATACCATTGACGATCAGGTAGTTCAACTTAGTGATAAAGCCCTGTCCCTGAATCCCAATGTTCCAGTTATTACGACCAATTGGGAAGAAAATAGCTGCTGATCCTAATGCCCCTAAATGATATAGGTTTGAACTTGGATTTACCGAACGAATCAATCCACCACCCGTTACAAAAGAAGGAGTGCCAGGCAACGTCAGTGTCGATGGCGTGAAGGCAGCAATCGTTGCCGCTTCTGTACGGAATAAACCACCTCGTGCTCCTAATTCAATAAATGTGGTTGCATCAGGGTTCTTACGGCTCCGTGCCAGTGTAAACGTCAATACAGGACCAACTGTCAGGAACATATCTTCCGAAGCTCGCTGATTGATAGTTACCTGATTATTACTGAAGCCACGAGACGCAGCCAGACTATATAAATAGTCACGATAAATACCTCGTGTAATATAATTCTGATAACCGAACGCAGCCCCTATAGCAAACCGCAGTCGGCGGGTAGCTGGTGTCAAGAAGTAATCAACATTTGCGGTAATGTTAAAGCCCGCTCCGTTGTAAAGAGTGTTATCTCGCTTAGTCGGTCCAAAGGTGTTTTCCCAAGTACCGCAATAAGCAAAGTTGGGCCCAGCGAATAAACCAATTCGCCAGGGCGATAAACGCCGGACAAGAATAAACGTTTGAAAAGTCGTGTCACAATCGTCTAGTTCAGCCACATCACTGGCTTGCGCCTTGAAATCCGTTCTTTTTAGGGTATCGGTATAAATACCATTCCCTAATCGATAGATATTCTCGCGCATGTAACTTCCACTGGAAGTCGTTGATGATGGACTTGAGGTAGCCTGTTGAGCAAGGCTAACAGTAGGTATTGCAAAACTTAGCAACACGAGTCCAGCCAGCATCCGCAGGGGGTGTTGTTGGATAAATGTTCGCATATTTATTGAGTTAATTTGACGCAATGTTTCTAACTAAACTTTTATTCTTCCAAATGTATCTGAAAAAACTTAGCGAACGGTTAGGTCACTACGAGGGTGAATTGTTCAATTCGCTTATCATTTTTTACAAAAACCTATTACGGTTCATCGGCATCACGTATATGACTATTTTTTTGGTTAAATGTTTCTCAAAGTTTCATATATCCTAAAAAAAATATGTTTGAGCTACCTAAAACCACCTTGCATTTCGAAGAAACCTACCTGTAAAGTGTTTTACAGCTCTTAGCCATTCAATATACTGAATACACTAAACAGCCCTTTTCAGTATTTTTTTGCAATGTTAAGACTGAATTGCAAAAGTCAGTTCATCTTGTCAATATTTTTTCGCTATCTGTATCCAGTACAACTTCTACTGGGCAGTTGCTTACTATTTTTTCTACGAAATCAAAAGCAATTCTCTACTAATAATACTACTTATCTGCCTGAATTGTCTTCAAAACATCTTCTTCTTTTAATACTGGTCAATTATAGTAATAAATAGGTGATTAAAAAATAATTCTCGGACTTAGCAATGGCCAAAGCTATTTTTCTTCTTTTTGTATCAAAAAATCATCAATACATTCAACTGAAAACCCTATTTCTCATAATTCGTTCTCTTAACAAAATAATCATAGATCACCTTCTTCTTCTATGCATAGGTTCTAAAGTACCTATTACCTCTCAATTTGATAGAAAATAACTTCTTAACTAACCAATGTGTATTATGCTCTTTATCGAACTTCTATTAAAAAGGTAATTTTGCGGAGGTCTGAATCAGATTGGTAGTGCATTTGGCAATTATTTTACCATCGGTAGAGACTATACGCCCTTCACAATGAATAATATTTCTCCCCTCTCGTACTACTTCAGCCGTTGCGGTCACTACATCATTTAACCTGGCGGCATGTAAAAAATCAACTGTTAGGTTCACACTCGTAAAAGCATATTCGCGGCCCAGCGAAAACACCATAGCCCCAATTAGCTCATCCAAAATCGCCGATGCAATGCCACCATGTAATATGTTCGCCGGGTTTGTCATTTCAGGGCGAATTGTAAAATCTGCTACCAGGCGTCCATAAGTAACCTCTCGAATTATACCATTGAGCCAACGCCCTACAGGTGATATACTACTGCTCATATTCTGCCCAATTCGAGAACGGAAGAAAGCTAAACGAGTATTTTCAGAATTGTCCATATCCGGCAAAAATAGCATTTAACTAAGCTATAAGCCCATAGGACGCGATTAATTATGGACTTTCTTGGGAGGTTTCCAAGACTTGTACTACTTTTGGGCGATTTTTAATACGCTTACTTGATTACTTCGTATGAATTATACGCTTACGCAGCTCCCCGAACGGACCGCGAAACCTCGCCAGAGTGGGTTAACGATGGTCATGGATAAAGGGCTAAGTCTGCGGGAAGTAGAGGATTTCTTATCAACCTCTGCAAACTACGCCGACATTGTTAAACTGGGTTGGGCAACGTCGTTTGTTACACCAAACTTGAAAGAAAAGCTAGCCATTTATCGGTCAGTGGGCATTCCAGTTTATTTTGGTGGCACTTTGTTCGAAGCTTTTGTTGTCCGCAATCAATTTGATGAGTATCGAAAACTATTAGATAAATACGGTATGGAATATGCCGAAGTGTCTGACGGTTCCATCGATATGAGCCAGGATGACAAATGCGAATATATCCGTCAATTGGCCACTCAGGTAACCGTCCTCTCCGAAGTAGGTTCCAAAGACGAAGCGAAAATTATCCCTCCTTATAAGTGGATACAACTAATGAAGGCCGAGTTGCAGGCGGGTGCCTGGAAAGTTATTGGCGAAGCGCGAGAGGGAGGAACAGTTGGTTTATTCCGCTCCAGTGGTGAAGTTCGCCAAGGATTGGTTGAAGAAATTCTGACGCAAGTTCCCTTTGAAAGTATTCTCTGGGAAGCACCTCAAAAAGAGCAGCAAGTCTGGTTCGTAAAACTTCTCGGTGCCAATGTCAATCTCGGCAATATTGCTCCTCACGAAGTTATCCCCTTAGAAACCATTCGTTTAGGACTTCGTGGTGACACGTTTATGCATTTTTTAAGTCAATAGTCAACAGTCGATAGTCATTAGTGGCTGGCATATTTATTTCCTACAATCTAGTGACAGCGAAGCTACATGACCACTGACTCCTCTAACTATAGACTAACGACTTATATATGGATCTAATTAAATCACTACTCGATTTTTTACTTCACCTGGATCGCTATCTTGATCTGTGGGCTAATGAATATGGCGTACTTCTTTACGCCATATTATTTCTGATCGTTTTCACGGAAACAGGGCTGATTGTCATGCCACTCCTTCCTGGCGATTCATTACTCTTTGCCGCTGGAGCATTAGCGGCCCGTCCAACGAATGAGTTAAGCGTTTGGGTCATTATCCCCCTTCTCATTGGCGCAGCCCTATTAGGCGACAACGTAAATTATTTTGTTGGGAAATTTTTGGGCAACCGGATTAAAACGCGGGAGCGAATACTCTTCTTCAAACGCGAATACATTGCCGAAACCGAAAAATTTTATGCCAAATATGGCGGTCGGACGGTCATCATTGCGCGATTTATTCCTATTGTGCGCACCATTGCTCCTTTCGTAGCTGGGGCCGGTAGCATGGTATACAGCACGTATATACGCTTCTGCATTCTTGGTGCGATACTGTGGGTGACCAGCATCTCGTTACTTGGCTATTTTTTCGGTAACTTCCCGATTGTTCAGAAGAATTTTGAGCTTGTTGTTTTCGGTATTGTGGGGTTATCGATACTACCAATTATTATTGAATTTTTCAAGAAGCGCGCTCGTGCTTAAATGTGGCAATACAACCAGTCAATGTAAAGATGCCACTGCTAAATGCTGTGGCATCTTATTTTAACCCTTTTCCATGAATCGTTACGGCCTTATTGGTTTTCCACTCACGCACTCTTTCTCTCAACGGTATTTTTCAGAGAAATTCGAACGAGAAGGCATTAAGAACAGCCAATACGATTTATTCGAAATGGCCGATCTTTCGGCCTTATCAAACTTATTTAACTTATCCGGATTACGTGGGCTGAATGTAACGATTCCTCATAAACAAGCCGTCTTACCGTATCTTGATCGCCTGGATGCATCAGCCGAAAAAATTGGTGCTGTCAACGTTATCAAGCTAGAAATCGACGGTTCACGAACCGGCTATAATTCTGATTATTACGGTTTCCAAAACTCCTTACTTGACTGGCTAAAATCACTTGATCGTAAACCTACTGACTTACAGGCGTTAGTTCTAGGTACGGGCGGGGCTTCTAAAGCGGTTACCGTTGCGCTTACAGATTTAGGTATATCTTACAAGTTCGTTTCACGCACGAAAAACGCGAATGGGTTTACTTATAGCGAGTTAGACACCGTTTTAGATACTTATCAACTCATTATTAATGGCTCTCCAGTAGGCACCTATCCACGAATTGATGAAGCTCCAACTCTCCCCTATCACCTGTTGACCTCTCGACATTTGTTATACGATCTAGTCTATAATCCTGCCGAAACACTGTTTATGAAGCGTGGTCAGGCATATGGTGCAGCTGTCCATAATGGCTTACGAATGCTGGAATTGCAGGCCGAAAAAGCCTGGGAAATCTGGCAGCAATAATTTATAGGCAAATTTCCTGCATTCGGGTCTCGTCCATCACAAATACATTAAAATCGACCTGTCCACGAATGCCACTTACGTATCCATTTTGGCTATGCTGCCAGAAATATAATTTATCAAGGTCATAATTACGTAGATGCTTGGTCGAATAATCAGCTATCCAAAGTGGGTAATCGTCTAAATTTCCTTTGATATACCGCCGGTACAAATTGCCATTCGTATAAATGATGGGACGAACCTGATAGTGATCTTCAATCGTTTCCAGCCAGAGCTTGAGTCCTTCCACGATGACTTTATCTGTTTGCCCGTTTTCTACTTCAAAATCGACTACTGGCGCAAAATCGCCAGGTTTGAGCGTAACGTGACGAATAAAATTATTCGCTTGTTTTAGTGGATCTCGCGTGGGGTGAAAAAAGTGGTAGGCACCCCGATGGAGGGCTATTTTTTTGGCCTCCCGCCAATTTTTGTCGAAGTGTTTATCAGCCAGCGTCGCTCCTTCAGTTGCCTTAATAAACACAAATTGGAGTCTAATCCCTTCTGCTTCCATTTTTCGAACACTTGCCCAATTTATCCGATCATTATGCTTGGATACATCAATGCCGTGGATGGTATAACGCATAGGTAAGTGGATGCCAAAAGCCTGAACATACTGCCACTTCATTTCATCCGGCTTTTTTCGACGAAATACCCAGATACCAACCGCAACGAGCAAAAAGGCAATAATTAACCGCCCATATCGCCTAGATATAAGCTTGTATAGTACGCGAACTTTCATTCAGATCATTACTTTCCAGCTCAAAATTACAGCTTTCTTATCGAACCTAATGGAAACAAAAAGCCCATTGACTAAGCAACGGGCTCCAACTTTTATAGTATTCTAATTTAATCGTGTTTAATCGTGGCCTTCCAATTTAACTAGCTTATTGTATAAACCTAACAATAAGAAAGGAGCCGCCCATTGGCCTACAAATAAACTCCGGTTCCGGTGCCCCATCGCCTGTAAGGCTAATGAAGCTGCCATCGACCCCAAGGAGGCCCACAAGAAAAGATCTGAGGGTAATTTCGCTGTTTGTTCTTCAATAGCCGTAGCTACTGGCCCCTCAGCATGTTCTGGATTGTCATTTTGTTGCTTCGCCATCACGTTAAGATTAGTTAGTTCATAACGAAGCTCCAACTTTGTGTTTAGTCGTAAAGTTTAAAAGTTGTCGAGTTAGAAAGTTAATGGCCCCGTAGAGACACTTTCTAGCTCAACAACTTTTAAACTTTATAACTTATTTATTAGGCTGGGGAGTTGTGCGCAAATAGGGCTTCACAAACGTAACTCCTTTGGGAAATTTCCCTTCCAGCTGATCGTTTGGTACAGCTGGGGTTACAATTACGTCTTCCCCCTCCTGCCAGTCAGCAGGTGTAGCTACCTGATAATTAGCGGTTAGTTGAAGCGAATCAATTACCCGAAGTAGCTCATTGAAATTACGGCCAGTTGATGCTGGATACGTTAATGTCAATTTGATTTTCTTATCAGGCCCAATCACAAATACCGAACGAACTGTTGCTTTTTCACTGGCATTCGGGTGAATCATATCGTAAAGTGTAGCAACCGTACGGTCTGGATCAGCAATCAATGGGAAATTCACTTCTGACCCCGTAACGTCCTTAATATCTGGTGTCCAACGATTATGCGAATCCAGATCATCGACCGATACGGCAATAACTTTTACGTTTCGCTTACCAAACTCATCTTTTAGTAAGGCCGTTTTGCCCAATTCGGTCGTACAAACTGGTGTAAAATCGGCTGGGTGCGAAAACAGCATTCCCCATGAATCGCCTAACCATTCATGAAAGTGTATATGGCCCTGGGTTGTGTCGGCCTCGAAATCAGGGGCGATATCGCCTAAACGGAGTGACATAATTGAGGTGGTTTTAGTTGATAAACTCTATCTTATTAATGTAGTAAAACAAGAATGGAAAACCGGCACTAAGCCGGTTTGGTTGCAAACCTAAAAAAGAATTTGTGAGTTCACAATTTTCCAGAAAGACTCGTTGATCATTTAGATCAATTTATCCTCAACGGCCATTCGGACCAACTCGGCAGCATTGCGTACTTGCAGCCTTCGCATCATGTTAGCCCGGTGATTATCAACCGTACGGACGCTCAACTGCAATTTTTCTGCAATTTCGCGGCTGCTCATTCCAGCTACCAGAAATTGTAAAATCTCTTTTTCCTTATTCGACAACTTCGATTGGCGTTCGGTACGATTCTGCTTACTGCCTTTTTTTAGTTGCTGCATGTAGCCACTCAAAATAATCGAGGCTACCGGAGAACTGTAGTATTTTTCTCCACTGGCAATGGTGCGAATCGCCTTGATCATCTCATCCGACGAAGAATCCTTTAGAATATACCCATATGCACCAGCTTCCACTGAGCGTAGGATGTAATCTTCATTATTATGCATCGATAGCATCAGAACCCGGACATTTTTATAGAGACGAGTAACAACCTGAGCCGTTTGAATGCCCGACATACCTGGCAACGAAATATCCATCAGAATCAGATCGGGCAGTTGTTCTGGGTTTTGCTGATATGCTTTTAGTTTATCGAGCGTTTCTTCGCCATCGTTGGCTTCGTCAATAATTTCGAGGCCTTCGGCTTGTTCTAACAAGAGCCGAATACCATCTCGAACGATAGAATGATCGTCCACCAACATCAATTTAGTAGGTGTCATGTAGAGCAAAATGCGTTTGATAGGGTATGCTTATCTGTAATTTAGTGCCTTTTCCGGGTGTGGATGTAATTTTCAATTTACCATTAACCAATTTGGTGCGTTCCTGAATATTATGTAGCCCCTGTGATGGTGGACGTCCTGATCGCTTTCCTTCTCCCTTCACTTCCGGCTTTGGTTTCATTAATTCATTTGGCTGATCCGCCGGGGGAACCTTAAATCCTTGTCCATCATCGCGTACTACTAATTGTAAAGTATTTCCACGGTCTTTTAGTTCGACATGAACATGTGATGGTTTAGCATGTCTGACGGCATTACTGACGGCTTCCTGCGTAACTCGATACAACATGATTTCAATGTTCTTATCGAGTCGAGGCATATCAGGTGTCAGGTTTGTTTTAAAGGTAACATCGATTGTTTCACTTCGGTCTTGTTCTGCGAGCATTTTAATGGCAGGCACAATCCCGAAATCACTTAATACAGTGGGCATCAAGTTATTAGATATTGTTCTAGTCTCTTGAATGGTTTGTGTGACCAGGCTTTTTAACGTTTTTAGGTTTTTAGAATAAACAGGTGCTCTGTCCTGTTCACCAACAACCGTTCTCGCTAAAGTTGCATCAAGCCCTTCAATCTGCAGTTTAATAGCCGTAAGCATTTGCCCAAGCCCATCATGCAGTTCACGCGATAGTCGCTTACGTTCCTCTTCCTGTCCAGCAATTAAATAGGACGTTCGAAGCTTCTGATCGTCAATCTGTTGCTCATACTGCTGCTTCGTCGCTTCAAAGAGTTTCTGACGTGTTTCTTTCAGGGATTTGTTAGCACTGAGCAGTTTTTTGTTCGCGGCTGCTGTCTGACTTTCGGCCTCAACCAACTGAGCGAATGTCTGTCGAAGTTTGCGAGTTGCGGGTCTGAAAATAAGTAACCCGATGGCAATCAGCGTGATTAAGGTTACAATATAAGAGTAAAACTCAATGGATCGCAATGAGGCTAATTTGGCCCTTAAATCACCATTACAGACCACTACGATCCCATCAATTTTCTCCAGAAATGGCTTTTCGTTGGCCAGCATAATCCGCAAATTAGCCTGCACATCCGGTTGCCGAACCTCATCAAACCGTTTCAGCGCCATCATTCGATTAGCACTTTGCTGAAACGCTTCAAATTGGGGGCGTATAGCTACGTACAACCGCCTAACAGTATCTGGATAAGCAATTTTCACCTCGGGATTATCCGTACGCCCTTCTCTGGTTTGTAGGTGATATCGCTCAAAAACAGGAAATAGTTTTCGTAGTTCGGCTACATTTTCTTCGAAGCTTTCCTGCTCGCTTGCATCGGTTATCTGCAACACAAGCTTCACAATCTGCTGACTTTGGTGACGTTGGAGTGCTGTATAGCGCACAATACTCATTTCTTCGTCAACAACACCAAATCGCCATTGGGTTAATGCCAGCCCTACTGTTAACAGTACAGCCAGAATAATAAACATCGTCATGTATAAACGAGTGAACCGAACGGGAAAGACTGAATCGTCTTTAGGATTAAAGTCAAGTATATCCGACACAGCTGAGTAAGGAAACGATGTGATGTATAAAAGTACTCTTTTTGTTCATTCTATCCTATTGAGGCTGGTAAGGCTCAGACTTACTAGGGCAGAAGCTGATTTGCCATGGGTCAGGCGCTAAAAAATAAATCCCAGGCAAATCGTAAAATAGTTGCGGCAATAAGCATAAGAAAGAAAACCCGAATGAATTTATTGCCTTTCAAAATAGCAAGTCGTGCACCTAGAAACGCCCCTGATAAATTGGCAATCGCCATCGGAAAAGCAACTGAATAAAGAATTAACCCTTTACTGGCAAAGAAAAGCGTACACGCCAGATTCGTTGACGCATTCACTAATTTGGCGTGGGCGCTAGCTTTTAAAAAATCGAAGTTAATCAGCGCAATAAAGCCTAGTACTAGAAAGCTGCCCGTTCCTGGCCCAAAAAAGCCATCATAAAAACCAATTATGGCTCCCATCCCCCACATACGCACACGCTGCTGCTGCTCGGTAACAAGACGTTGCGTTACCTGGCCAAAGTCTTTTTTAGTGATTGTGTATATAAACACCGCAAGCAGAATCACAAACGCGAGCGGTTTCATAAAACTGTTCGGTACATGCGTAAGCGTTAACGCGCCCAGCCAGGAAGCTCCAAAGGCTATAGCCATCATTGGGCCAATGAATCGACCTTTTACAGCAACCCGTCGACTATATTGAAAAGCTCCCATCAGGCTCCCAGATAATGACGGAATTTTGGTAGTACCGATCAATAGTGGAACCGGGTATTGAGGCAGTGTAAATAAAATTGCTGGTGTTTGAATCAATCCACCACCGCCAATAATTGCATCAATGAATCCCGCCAGAAATGAAAACCCGCAGAGTGTAAGAATAGAGACGTAATCCATGAGCTAACAAAAGTAGGATAAACCGACGGAACTCGGGTTTGAACTCCATCCTTTTGTGGTTTCCTTTCGTCCTTTCCTTCGGCTGATGTAAATTTGCAGCATTAAACGAATTATAATGGCAGAATCGGTACGGCAGATGAGCGCATTGATGCGGAAGGAATTTCTGCTAGAGTGGCGTCAACGCTATGCGCTCAACGGTATGTTATTATACATTGTTGGAGCCGTATTTGTCTGCTACCTAAGTTTTAATACCCGGCGCGGCCAATTATCACCCATCGTCTGGAATACACTATTCTGGATTATCCAGCTTTTTACCGCCATCAACGCCGTTGCCAAAAGCTTCGTGCAGGAACGTGCGAGTCGTCAATTATACTATTACACATTGGTTAGCCCACAACAGATTATTCTGTCGAAAATCCTGTATAACACGGTATTAATGCTGGTACTGGCGCTTTTAGGCTTTAGTGTATATGCATTTGTTCTCGGAAATCCGGTCAACGATTTACTGCTTTACTTGCTGGTACTTGTGCTCGGGGCTATTGGGTTTGCGGCATCACTAACGCTCGTATCAGGAATAGCCAGCAAAGCCGAAAATCCGGCTACGTTAATGGCCATTTTGAGTTTCCCTGCGATTCTACCTTTGTTATTGATGTTATTGAAAGTTTCAAAAAATGCCATGGACGGTCTTGATCGAGGCAGTAGTTGGAGCGAAATCGGAACAATACTCTCAATTGATGCGATTGTGATAACACTGTCGTGGTTGTTATTCCCGTTTTTATGGCGGAGTTGAATTTTGTTTAAACAATGAAAAAGAACTGGTGGAAGGCCCTGGCGGTCTTAATTTTAACCTACGTACTACTAAAAGGTCTGCTTGGTGTAGTGCCTCGTCAGCCTATTCTGAATGAGAGCATCAGGAATGTATATTTCCACGTACCACTCTGGTTTGGGATGCTACTGCTTTTGCTTACATCAGCGGTTTATTCCATCCGTTACTTACGTAGCGGGCGCTCTGACGATGATTTAGTTGCCGTAGAGTTCACGAATACAGCTATTCTATTTGGCCTTCTGGGTTGTGCAACGGGTTCTATCTGGGCTAACTTTACTTGGGGTGAACCTTGGCCAAATGACCCAAAGCTTAATAGTGTAGCCGTAGGTATGCTCATGTATATGGCTTATCTGATTCTGCGTGGTTCGTTTGATGATGAACAACGACGCGCTCGCATTTCGGCGATTTATAATATTTTCGCTTTTGCTGTATTTATCCCGCTCATTTTCGTACTCCCACGTTTGACCGATTCGCTGCACCCAGGTAATGGAGGTAATCCGGCGTTTGGCAAGTATGATATGAACAATGCTATGCGTATGGTGTTCTACCCGGCCGTTATTGGTTTTACATTACTGGGCGTTTGGATTACCGAATTACGGGTACGGATGGGCCGAGTGAAAGCCGCTTTAGATGACTAAAGTCATTTAAAGTCCCGGAATGATTCAATCTATTTTTACGTTATCGTTACAACTCTTTTTAATTCAAATGCGCTTATCTCTTTTGTCGAAAGCTCCGCTGGCTGCATTACTCCTGCTTAGCCAACACGTTTTGGCTCAACAACCTGTATCAGCCGGGGTTGAAATGGCCGACAGGCTTCGGGCTGATGGCAAAATATGGGTCGTGGTAGCCGTTATTGCAGCCGTGTTTCTCGGTATTATTCTTTATCTGGTACGTCTTGACCGACAAATCGGGAAGATAGAAAAAGAAGTAAAAGAAAAATCGTTAGTCAATAGTCGATAATTCTAGAACAGCTTATTGTTGATTGACAACCAATTATTACTATGAAAATCTCTCACATTATCGGCATCATTATTATCGCTGTTGCGATTGGAATTATCGCTAGTACCGCTGGCGATGCTAGCGTTTATACGACTTTCACGAAAGCCGAACAAATGGCTAAGGATGGTGACGCCAATTCGATTCACGTAGTCGGCAAACTCAAAAAAAATGCCCAAGGTCAGATCGTAGACATGTTCTATAATCCCGCCATCGACCCAAATCATTTTGAGTTTTCACTCGTCGATACGGACAACCGATTGCAGAAAGTAGTGTATAATAGTCCTAAACCACAGGATTTCGAACGGTCGGAGCAAATTGTGATTATCGGCAAAATGCAGGGCGACCATTTTCAATGCAACAAAATTCTGCTGAAATGTCCTTCAAAATATCAGGACGGCAAACTCGAAACCACCGAACACGAGGCTAAAACAGCTCAACTATAAAAGAGCAAAAGAGTGGACATGTACTCTGAGCGTTTTTCACTCTTTCACTCCGCATCGGCGGTCCGATTTCACTCTTTCACCTATGATACATACAACTGTCGGGCAACTCGGCCATTTTTTTGTTATCTTATCGTTTGTGACCGCTCTAGTCGCTACAATCGGTTATTTTTTATCGGCACTGGGTCGTCAAACAACGGTTCAGGTCGAGCCAGTTGAAGAGCCCCAGTTAGCCTATGCCGGAGAAGCAGCAGAGGGGAAGGCGAGTTTTGGAGGGAAAACGGCCAAACGAAAAAACAAATCGGTTGCTTCGGCACCACCCGCCCGCGATGAGTGGCGAACACTGGCACGATGGGCTTTCTATGTACATGGAGCTGCCATTGTAGGCGTATCAAGCTGCCTGTTCTACATCATTTTCAATCATTATTTCGAATACCATTACGCGTGGAGCCACTCGTCGCGAGCATTGCCGATTAAGTACATGATTGCCTGTTTCTGGGAAAGCCAGGAAGGATCATTTCTACTTTGGCTATTCTGGAATGCAGCATTGGGTGCTATCCTGATACCAACCAGCGGTAGCCGATGGGAAGCTCCTATGATGGCTATTTTCGCCTTGGTGCAGGCTTTTCTGGCATCAATGATTCTGGGAGTCGTTTTTGGCGATACATTCAAAATAGGATCGTCGCCTTTCCTGTTATTAAAAGAAGCGATGCCCGATGCGCCCATTTTTGCGACAGATCCCAATTTTATTCCGAAAGATGGTAACGGCTTGAATCCCTTACTCCAGAATTACTGGATGGTAATTCACCCCCCAACTTTGTTCCTTGGCTTTGCACTTACCCTGGTTCCGTTTGCGTTCTGTATAGCCGGACTCTGGCGTAATCAACCCACAGAATGGATTCGCCCTGCGCTTCCGTGGACACTTTTTGGAGCCCTGATCCTAGGCGTCGGAATCATGATGGGTGGTTACTGGGCTTACGAAACGCTTAATTTTGGTGGGTACTGGAACTGGGACCCAGTAGAAAATGCCGTATATGTTCCGTGGCTGGTAATGGTCGGTGCCTTACACACTATGCTGATTGCTAAACGTAGTTCAACAGGTCTCAAATCAGCAATTATACTGACTATCGGCACGTTCTTACTTGTGCTGTATGCTACCTTTCTGACTCGCAGTGGTATTCTCGGAAATGCTTCGGTACACTCGTTTACGGATTTGGGCTTATCCGGTCAGTTATTAATTTATCTACTGGTGTTTGTCGTATTAGCCATCTTGCTGGCTGCCAACAAATGGAAATTCATTCCAAGCGACGAAAAAGAAGCATCGGTTTATACTCGAGAATTCTGGCTATTTATTGGCGCTACGGTACTGTGTCTGTCGGCTTTCCAGGTCATTGCCACTACGTCGATTCCGGTTTATAATAAAATACTGGAATCGTTCGGTAAAATTTCGAATCTCGCCCTACCGACCGACCAGATGGCTCATTATGGCAAATTCCAAACCTGGTTTTTTGCCGCCATTGCCCTGTTGACCGGTATTGGTCAGTTTATGTGGTGGCGGAAAATTGAGAACAAAAAATGGGATGCCCTTATTACACCTGCCATTTTAACATTACTTGTTAGTGCCGCTATCATTGCGTTTGGTTCGCTTAAGAATCCAACATACATGGCCTTGCTGGTTGCATCGGTATTTGCACTGATGACCAATGGTACCATTCTGCTGGGTATCATTCGCGGAAATTATCGGCTGACTGGCGGTGCTATCGCTCACATCGGTATGGCATTGATGCTTATCGGCATTTTGTATTCGGCAGGTTATTCACGGGTCATTTCGCTGAATAATAGCGGGCTGATGATTTCGAAGACGGACGACTTTACAAAGAACGACAATAAAGAAAATAAAGAGAACGTACTGCTTTGGCTCAATCAGCCCGAGCGGATGGATAAATACCAACTAACCTATCGCGGTCAGTTTGTGGAGGTTCGCGACGTTCCGGGTTATATCCCTCGCAACGATGTATCGGTAATCGAAGGTGATTTCCACGGTATTGCCAAGCGCGACATTACGCAGGATGGTAAGGTCTATCATAAGAAAGGGGATACACTGGCTTTATATCCTGAGAATGTGCATTATGGCGTTGAATACCGTGAGCCGAACGGACAGATTTTTACACTGTACCCACGTTTGCAGGTCAACGCACGTATGGGTGTAGTGCTATCGCCTGATATTAGTCGTTCCTTACCACGCGACATCTACACGTATGTAGCTACGGCCCCCGATCCAATGGCTGAGGAGCAGTGGGAAAAAACAGAAACATATTCGGTTGCTATCAAAGACACATTTTTCCTCAACGATTACGTAGCCATTCTGGACGATGTCACACGAACGAATGAAGTGGAAGGGGTCGAAATAGGGCAAACAGATGCTGCCGTTCGGGCCCGGGTTCGCGTACTCGACAAAAACGGGGAGCATACGCTAAACCCTGCTTTCATTATTAAAGACCGGATGGTGGCTCATCCTGCCGAAACGAGCGATGAATTAGGTGTGCGTATTCAATTAAATGAAATCGATCCACGTACAGGGAAATTCACCTTCGCCGTAAACCGAACCCAGCGCGATTACATCGTGATGAAAGCCTTTGAAAAACCCCTTATTAACGTTCTCTGGATTGGTACATTGATCGTTGTATTAGGGTTTGCACTGGCAACCGTCCGGCGCTACCGGGAATTCAGACTAAGTCGATAAGAGTCAATAGCTGTCAGTCAACAGTCGATAGTATTTTATTACGTCTGGCAACTGACGACTACGAACTATCCACTATTGACTACTTTTTATGAAACTGAAACTCTCTGAAATATTGATGCTTTCGGCAGCTGCCGGTTTCCTGATTCTCTGGATTGCTGAGTATCAGCGCACAACATTTGCCGAGAGCTACTGGCTACTTATGCTCTGCCTGGGCTTTTTGCTGGCCTTTCAATATGTTAAAAACAAACGGCTCGACCGTGAAAAAACAGTCTCCCCCACCATTAAACAAATGGTAGAAGACCGGAAGAAGAAGAAAAAATGAGTAAAAAGTGATGAACAATGAGTGATGAGTTTGCTGCCGAACTGAGTATATGTTGGCGACAGCAAACTCATCACTCATCTCTTATCACTCACCTCTAAACTATGGAGTCTTACGTCCTTTTATTCGGAGCCTTACTCGCCCTGGTGCTGGCCGGTTTTTTTTCGGCTGTCGAAATGGCGTATGTATCGGTAAACCGATTGTATTTTGAACTACACAGTAAGCAAGGCCCATTAGGAGAGAAGTTAGTATCAGGCTTTCTCAAGAATCCAATTCTGTTTGTTGGCACAACCCTGACTGGCAATACGCTTTTTCTGGTACTTTATACAGTACTAGGCGTCATGGCCCTGAACCCGCTACTACTGATTGTGTTACCTCAATCGTGGGCAACTCATGAGTTTGCGGTCATTGCTATTGAAACGGTTATCCTAACGGTAATTTTTCTGCCTTTCGCGGATTACATTCCCAAAAGTCTCGCCCTGATCCACCCTGACCGATTTCTGGAAGGATTAGCCGTACCACTTTGGGTGATTTACAAAGCCATTGCCCCTATTGTGCGGGTACTGGTTGGAACGGCTCGATTTTTTATTCGCTACATTTTAGGTAAGCGCAATCCAGAAATCCGACCTGTTTTTGGTCTGACAGACTTGAATCAATACCTTCAGCAACTAAACCAGAAAGCTGATACGGAGAAGGAAGTAGAGGTAGATACCGAAATTTTCAACAATGCCATCGAGTTTAGGGATGTACGTGTACGTGATTGTCTGGTGCCTCGCACTGAAATTACGGCCATTGATGTAGATGATTCAGTCGAAGAATTAAGGCAGGCTTTTCAGGATAGCGGTCACTCAAAAATTCTTGTGTATCGCGACACAATCGACGATGTTATTGGCTATTGCCATGCGCTCGCTCTATTCAAAAAGCCAGCTACGGTTGCTGAAATTATTACGCCAATTATTACCGTTCCCCAAACCATGCCCGCTCAGGATTTATTTCTTCGCTTTTTGGCCGAGCGGAAAAGTCTGGCTTTAGTCGTCGATGAGTTTGGTGGTACAGCCGGTATTGTGAGCATTGAAGATATGGTCGAGCAGATTTTTGGCGAGATTCAGGATGAATACGATACCAACGAAGATTGGATTGAGCAAAAACTTGATGAGTCGACCTGGTTATTAAGTGCCCGCCATGAGATTGACAATCTGAATGAAACGTACGGATGGAATATACCCGAAGGTAGTTATGATACACTTGGAGGCCTCATTCTGGCAACACATGAGGACGTTCCCCAGGTGGGACAAACAATTGAGTTTTCGCCCTTCACCTTTACCATTGTCTCAATGGATGGCACCCGAATCGATACAGTCAAAGTTCACGTTAACAAAGAATAATAGGAATGGAAACCAGCCAATCGGCAACGACATCGTCTATCTCACAAACTGTAGCACGTTATCTGCTTGAAGTACAGGCAGTACGACTTCAACCTGATCAACCTTTTACCTGGAGTTCTGGCTGGAAATCGCCTATTTATTGTGACAATCGCGTAACACTGGCCCATCCTGAGGTACGTAGGTATATCAAAAACGCATTAGCAGACGCTATTAGTCAACAATTCCCTGATGTTGAAGTTATTGCCGGTGTTGCTACGGCAGGTATTCCCCAAGGAGCACTCGTTGCCGATGCGCTGAATCTCCCTTATTGTTACGTTCGTCCAGAGCCCAAAGCGCATGGTATGGGCAAGCAAATTGAAGGTCATCTGGCAGCGAGTCAACGTGTGGTGGTAATTGAAGACTTGATTTCGACGGGCGGTAGCTCATTAAAAGTAGTTGATGCCTTGCGCACAGCAGGCGCTGATGTATTGGGGATGGCCGCCATCTTTACCTACGGATTTCCTCTGGCAGATCATAATTTCGCTAGTAAACAAGTTCCTTTAGTCTGTTTAAGTAATTACGATGCCCTCGTAACGGAAGCACAAATACTCGATTATATCCCAGCCAGTGCGATGGAATCATTAGCCGCCTGGCGACAAAATCCGTCGAATTGGGGTAAATAAACCTGAATACAATTATGAATCCGTCTGACCATAAACCAGCTCCTGATATTACGAAAACATACACCAACGGTGAAATTACGGTCGTCTGGAAACCAGCGGTGTGTATTCATTCCAAACTCTGCTGGACGCAGTTGACCGAAGTTTTTAATCCGCGAAAACGCCCCTGGATTGCTATTGATGGGGCGAGTACCGAACGAATCACCGAGCAGGTTGATCGTTGCCCGTCGAAAGCATTAAGTTATTTCCGAAACGAAGAGTCGATTAAGCCTTCTGATATTCAGGCCGAAAGTATCGTAGAGCCGCTGCCGAATGGTCCATTACTCGTTTATGGCAATCTTCGTGTAAAAGATGCGAGTGGCAATGAAACTCAGAAAAATAACGTCACTGCGTTCTGTCGATGCGGTGCCAGTAGCAATAAACCCTATTGTGACGGTTCGCACGTAAAGGTTGGTTTTACAGCTAACTAATTCGGTTTATGATCGGTAAGAAGATAGCGGAGCGAATCGGTCAGCCTGATTTGATTGACATCCTCACCAATCAGTTAACAGGCTCTGAACTGACTTCTCTATTGTTAGATGTATTCAGCCAGAAAACCGCTCAACAATTCCCTGCCGATCTTCTAAGAGCCTATCAAACTAATCGATTTGTAAAACCAGCCGATATTGATGCATCAGGATTACGGTTGCTGGAGACAGAAGCTCTGACAGTTTTCAGCAAATTCGGCTTCACTCCGATTGAATTATCGCCAGTCGCCCCTCTGGGAAGTTGTTCCGTTGTCGCCACGGCCGATCAAAATAAAATCCTCTCAGCCACTCGCCAAATGGAGGTTATGGCCGACGCGACGAATTCACTGGCTCTTCACGTTGCGGATCTTAAACGCAGTCGAAAAGGTAGTTTATCAACTGATTTCCTTCGTTTTAGTACCGTACATCGTCACCTTCGAACACCACCAGTACCGAATCTTCCGGGTTTTCGACCACACTTCAAAATCGCCTGTTTCGTAACAGCAGGTCGCGATCTTGGAAATTATCAATTCGAGAGAGACGCACTTCGCGATCAACTCACGATGATGACAGCTTTCTTTCGGGATGCGCTTCATATCGATAGTCTATTGTTTAAACTATACCCTCGTAAAGGCTACCCTGATCCTATTGATTTCGTCAGTAAACTAGGCGATTATCTCTATCAGCAATCTCCGAATCTATCTGTTGACGTTGTCCGAGAAGAGCCTAACGACAATAATTATTACAAGGGATTACAATACAAAATGCTCATTACGCTGAATGGGCAAACAATTGATATTGGCGATGGTGGTTTCGTAGATTGGACACAGCAATTACTATAGAATAAAAAAGAACGCTTGCTGACAGCGGGTATTGGTATTGAACTGCTATATCGGCTGCTTAATCCGGCATAAGTTTGCCCAGAAGAACGTCTAAAACAAAAGGGTATCAGGTGAAATAACCTGATACCCTTTTTCACTAAATAAGTTGGTTTAATTACGCTACCGCTTCGTACAATTCCTCGCGTTGTTGTTTCACGCGCGCATCACTGATGAACTCATCGTAAGTCATTAGTTTATCGATGATGCCGTTCGGTGTAATTTCGATTATACGGTTGGCAATGGTCTGCACAAACTGGTGGTCGTGCGAAGTAAATAAAATCGGACCTTTAAAGTCGATCAACCCGTTATTAAGCGACTCGATAGATTCCAGATCAAGGTGGTTTGTTGGCTCATCGAGTAGCAGGACGTTAGCGCCCGATAGCATCATTTTCGAGAGCATACACCGGACTTTTTCACCCCCACTCAACACGGTTGCTTTCTTCAATGATTCTTCGCCGGAGAATAGCATCCGACCCAGAAATCCGCGAATAAAACTTTCGTCTTTCTCTGTCGAATACTGTCGTAACCAATCGACCAAACTCAAATCGGTCTGGAAGAACTTGTCTTTTTCAGCATCGGTCGGGAAATACGACATGGTGATTGTAATTCCCCATTTGAACGTTCCTGAGTCCGCTTTACGCTGATCTGCCAGAATATCCATCAACGCTGAAACAGCCAATCCATCGCGGCTGTATAGGAAAATTTTATCTTTTCGATTAACAGTAAACGACAGATTTTCAAACAATTTCGTACCGTCTTCGGCCGTATAAGTCAAATTTTCAACCGTCAGAATCTGGTCGCCAGGCTCACGTTCCGGTTTGAAATTGACATACGGATATTTCCGGGACGAAGGCTGAATATCATCAATCGTAAGTTTTTCAAGCAATTTCGCCCGGCTGGTAGCCTGTTTCGATTTGGACGCATTGGCCGAAAAGCGCCGAATGAATTCTTCCAATTCTTTCCGTTTATCTTCCGTTTTCTTATTCTGATCCTGCCGTTGTTTTAAGGCCAACTGGCTTGATTCATACCAGAATGTGTAGTTACCCGCAAATAGCTTTACCTTACTAAAATCAATATCAACGATCTGCGTACAAACCTGATCCAGGAAGTGCCGGTCGTGTGATACGACGATTACAGTATTATCGAAATTCGCCAGGAAGTTTTCGAGCCAGATGCTGGATTCTACATCAAGATTGTTGGTCGGCTCGTCAAGCAGCAGAATATCTGGATTACCAAATAAAGCCTGCGCCAGCAGCACCCGCACTTTCTCCGAACCATTCAGATCCGTCATTTGTGCATAGTGCATATCCTCTTTAATACCCAGTCCCGAAAGCAGCGAAGCCGCATCCGAATCAGCATCCCAGCCGTTCATTTCGGCAAATTCAGCTTCCAAATCAGCCGCCCGTTCGCCGTCGGCATCCGTAAAGTCCGTCTTTGCGTAAAGGGTATCTTTTTCCTGCATGATATCATACAGGCGTTTGTTACCCATAATAACCGTTTGCAGTACCGGAAACTCATCGTAGGCCGATTGATTCTGGTTCAGAACAGACATCCTCTCGCCGGGCGTGATTGATACACCTCCTGTTTGCGGTTCAATTTCGCCCGATAAGATTTTCAGAAACGTTGATTTTCCGGCACCGTTAGCGCCGATCACGCCATAACAGTTGCCGGGAGTAAATTTTATATTGACATCGTCGAAGAGCACCCGCTTACCATAGCGTAGTGAGACGTTTTGTACAGAAAGCATAAATTGATTTTCCGTTCAGATTGAACCACAAAGATACTAAATTCTGGTGGATTTCAGGTGTTTGAACAAGACCTACATAGTGGTCAATTTACCTGTCGCGCACGCAGCGAAAGCCTAGATTATTGCTACCACTACTCACTTCACCTTTCCCACGACTGCCTGCTTTATAGCGAATACAATAGTCGTCGCTGCATAGAAAAGACCCTCCACGCTGCACTCGCTTTACGGCTCCGGGTTCTTCAGGGTCGTAGCTATCCGACGGGCCTTGTGGATTGTTTTTAGCCGATTTCATGTAGTAATCTGGCCGGTAAAAATCCTGGCACCACTCCCATACATTGCCATCCATATCGTATAAACCATACGGATTCGGAGGAAATGACTTTACCGGAGCAACGCCCGCAAACCCATCTTCAGCCGCATTATGATCCGGAAAACTCCCCTGATAAATATTAGCGACCCATTTCCCTTTAGGTTTCAATTCGTTTCCCCAATAATATGTGCGAGTTCCTTTACCACCTTGTGCAGCAAACTCCCACTCGGCTTCAGTAGGCAAGCGTTTTCCAGCCCATTTGGCATAAGCCATTGCATCATCATAGCTCACATGAACAACGGGTTCATTTTCATGCCCTTTGAGCGTAGTTGATGGTCCTTTGGGATGATTCCAGCTAGCGCCTTTGACGTACTCCCACCATTGCAATGGATTCGTCAACGATACCTTTTGAGCTGGTGGCGTAAAAACAGCCGAACCTGGTACGAGTTGTTCTTTCGGTACGCCCGGATAATCGGTTGGATTTAGTGGTCGCTCGGCAATGGTTTTATAGCCTGTTGCTGCCACAAAACGGGCAAATTCAGTATTCGTCACTTCGTGATCGTCCATCCAGAACCCATTTACAGTAACCGGGTGAACGGGTCGTGCATCAACAAATTCATCGGCCCCCATCAGGAAATTACCGCCCGGAATCCAAACCATACTGGTCGTATCTCCCCCACCCGATCCAGCGCCAGCAGCCGATTGACGAATCGCAGCTGCCCGCGAAGGCATTCCTTTGGCAACACAGTTTGCGCCCGAATCTGGAGTGGTTTCGGCCTGTTTTCCGGCCGTTTTATCACTCGATTGACAACTAAAAACACTACTAATCAATAAAGCTCCTACTAAATTAAGGAGTTGTACTTTCCACAATTTTAAGAGCTTCATCGTCCTTGTATTTCTGTATTTGCTCCTTCAGTTTCGTTTTCAGATCAGCGGTTATGGCTTCGTATCCTTTCTGACCATAGAGATTTCGCACTTGATTCGGATCTTTTTTCAGATCGTACAACTCCCAGAAATCTTTAGGGCCATAGAAGCGAACCAGCGTGTATTGTTGCGTACGAAGTCCCAGATGCGGATAAACGTGGTGCGGAACGGGATATTCGTAATAATGATAATAAGCTTCCTTACGCCAGGGAATTTTTTGACCTTTCAACAAAGGTACAAACGATTCTCCCTGCATCTCTTTAGGAACGTCTGTACCTGTTAGATTTAACAACGTAGGTGCCCAATCGATATTGGAAACCAATTCATTGATTTCGGTATGGGGTTTAATCACACCCGGATATCTGACGACAAACGGCGTTCTTAACGATTCTTCATAAATAAATCGCTTATCGAACCAGCCATGTTCGCCCATATAAAAGCCCTGATCAGATGCATAAACTATTACCGTATTTTTTGCCAATCCTGTAGCATCTAAATAGTTGAGTAGTTTACCAATATTACGATCCAGTGCGTTCGCCGTTGCCAGATAATCCCGCAGATACCGTTGGTATTTCCACTCCACCAGAGCTTTACCGGAAAGCTTTAGCGCATCAAATTCTTTACTGACTTTATTTTCGTAATAGGCATAAAATTCTTTTTTCTGACCCGGCGTAAAGCGATTATAAATACCACTTTTTACATAGTCGGCATGCACTTTCAAATCTTCTTTCAAGCGCATCGTTTTGTCGATGGTCATGTCCTGATCTTTAGCCGCTTCACGTCCGGCATAGTCATCATAGAAGGTTGCGGGGAGCGGAAATTTCACTTTATCATAAGCGCCTAAATCGGGTAAATCAGGCAGCCATTCGCGGTGTGTTGCTTTGTGGCCTACAACCAGAAAAAACGGTTTCGACGCGTCACGCTGATTCAGCCAATCCAGCGACAGTTTCGTAATGACATTACTGACATAACCGAGATAGCGAACCGTATCTTTTTTGCCATTTACGAAATCCGGATTGTAATAGTCGCCCTGCCCCGGCAGCACGTTCAAGTAATCGAACCCATTTGGCAATGCGCCCAGGTGCATTTTACCAATCCAGGCCGTCTGATAACCACTTTTTTGCAATTCTTCTGTGAACACTGGCTGGTTGACATCAAAAACCTTCTCATTTAGCTTGTAGCCGTTGAGGTGGCTGAATTTTCCGGTCAATAACGTCGCTCGGCTTGGCCCGCAAATGGAATTAGTAACAACGTTTGCATGCAGAATAGCGCCCTCATTCGCAATTCGGTCAATATTGGGTGTTTTCGCTAATTTACTTCCGTAGGCGCTAATAGCCTGATAAGCGTGATCATCCGAAAAAATAAAGATGATATTGGGTCGGCCTTTGGGCTGGGCTTCCTGTTGATTAGGAGTAAGATTGAGAAAAGCACTCAACCCCGTTAAGGCTATAAGCGAGCCGATAATCCATTTTACGGTCATAGGTCATTTACCAGATTTGTTGGATAAGATTATCCTACAGTATTTCTACCAATTCCTGCCACGAAATCAGTCCAATCGACACTACGGCCAGCACCAGACCAATTTTATTAGCCACAGAAAGTTTTTCACGAAAGAATAAAGCCGCCATCAGCGCAGCCACCAGAATCACGCCAATATTATAGAGCGGATAAACAAACGCGCCATTTCCACCAAAAGCCGACAAGGCCGTCACTAACGTGTAGAAACTCAGAAAATTGGGGATACCCAGTGTTACAGCACCAATCAAATTTCGGGACTTAATTGTCTCTTTCCTCTGCACGATTCGAATAATCAGCATTACCAAACCAGCTACAATGGCACCAATCACCATTGTCAGTGTTACCTGAACCGTTTTATCAGCGGAGGGAATATACCGCAGATTCATGTAATTAATCATCGTATTCGTTGCTCCGTAGAATAGAAAGACAGCGACAGGAAGAAGTACATTACTTCGTGATTTGCCAGATAGAATTTCCGAATTAGTGTTGGTTGGCTCTGGTTTGTAGGTACTTAATCCAACCGCAATCACAGCCAACATCAAACCCAGATAATTAAGCGTATCAAAGATTTTACCCCCCGTCTGAAACACAAACAGGCTGAAACATACGGGAATAACAAGCGATAAATTGTTTGCCAATGATGTAACTGTAATACCCATACGTTGGGTGGAAGCCCCTGATAACAAAAACGTTATGATAAACCCTACGCCTAGTAGAAATGCCAGCCAGGTCCAGGGTTGCGAGAAATCGATGGTAAAGGACTGTCCGGCAGGCAACAAGGCCAATCCCGTTAGAAAACAAACAGGGTAATTGAATACAATCGCCTGAAACGTATCTACTTCATAACGCGGAAATACACGGAAGTTCAAGAGCAGCAACACCGAAAGCAGGATGCTAAGGGCTAAAAAGAGCATGAGCTTGGCAAATGGATTGGTAATTTTGCGGCTAAGTTAAGCGGTCAATCCGGTTGTCGATGTATCTTTCCACTTCGAACCTGCTGGTTTCTCTATGAACAGGACGTTATGGCTTTTCTTTCTCGTTTTTACTCTTCCTATTTTACGGACGCAGGGGCAACATAAACTAGCGATGTCGGCAACGCTATCGCCAACGTTTTCACATACCAACTATAAGTTCCGCTACTTTTACCCCGAAAGTGACGGCCAGATTGTAGAACCCGTATACATCAATGGGCCTCGATGGTCAACCGGATACACAGCGGGCTTATCCTTTATTACTAATTATGCGCCGGGCTGGTCGTTTTCGACGGGTGTTTGGTACCAGCAAGTATCCATTCGCCAGGCTCGTCAACCCACGGCTGGCGAAGGAACTGTTGCCCTCCACAAGCGAGTTATCCGAATTCCGATTCTTTTGAATTACTATTCCTCGAAGCGTCGATTATCACCTTATTTTTCGCTGGGCATGTTTACCGATTTGCCAATAACATCGCGGGTGGTGGTTACGCGTACAGGCGAATCAACGCAGTATCTACGCTTAACAACTCCAGCGCGGCCTATTTTCCTGAGTATGCTGGGAGCAGGCCTGCGCTACAAATTAACTGATCGGTATACGATCCTTGCACAACCCGTCTGGGCGTATAGTTTCGGCCAGATCGGTAGTGCCTACAGCAATGATAATTCTTTCGAATTGAGTGTATTGACCCAATTTGCTTATACTTTTTAGTTTGTCTGCTGAATAAACGCAACTTCACTATCTCTGCCTGCATCTTTACCTAAACTTTGCTGCTTATTATGGCCTTCGATACATCTACTTTTCGAATCGCGTTTCTGCTGGCTTTCGTGATTGAACTCACCTGTGCTCTCGCCCAGTCCAAACTGCCTGAGCAAAACCCCGAACAGTTTGATTCCTTTATCGCTCAGTTGATGAAACGAGATACGATACCTGGTTTATCGATTGCGATTATCCGACAAAACAAGCTGGTTTATCACAAAGGCTATGGATTAACCCGTGACGATTCAACTCAGCACGTAACTGCTAATACAATTTTCGAAGCTGCTTCACTTACCAAACCCGTATTTGCCTATGCGGTGTTACAACTCGTTGAACAGGGGTTGCTTGATTTAGATAAGCCGTTGTATGAATACCTACCCTACCCAGATGTAGCTTCCGACGAACGTTATAAAAAAATTACGGCCAGATTAGTCCTAAGTCATCGGAGCGGCTTTCCGAACTGGCGCAAAAACCGACGATCTGCCGAACTGGCGATGGTCCGTATGCCTGGCGAACGATTCGGCTATTCGGGTGAAGGTTTTGTCTATTTGCAAAAAGTCGTCGAAAAGATTACAGGCAAGCCAACCAATGAATTAATGGAGGAACGAGTTTTGAGACCACTAGGCATGACTAACAGCGGTTTTGTCTGGAAAGCCTCATTCGACAACCATGTAGCTTTACCTCACTATGGTCAGGGAAACGTTGGAGAGAAGTATAAGCCCGAACACGCGAACATGGCTTATTCATTACAAACCTCAGCTGACGACTACGCCCGATTTCTACAGGCCATTCTAACACCAACGGGTTTGACATCAGCTACCGTTGATAAAATGCTTAGCCCGCAAACCCAACTCCCGACTCGCTTCTCTGGCGATTTACTTTCAACTAATTTATTCTGGGGTTTAGGATTTGGCCTGGAAAAAGTTGCGGACGATACGTATTTCTGGCACTGGGGCGACAACGGTGCTTTCAAATGTTACGTAACAGCTAACCGCGCCCGAAAAGATGCCGTGGTCTATTTTACCAATTCTACCACTGGATTACAGCTCATCAGCGATATTACCGGTCAAATTATGGGTTATCAATCCGCAACATCAGGTTTCCTTGGCATAGAACAGCCTAAAAAATAACAGATCAATTTTCAAGACTTCAGGATCCAATTTCTTCTCCAACAGACCTGTTCTAGTCTGCTTGGTGAAATTTCCTATTTACCCTCTGCCTTAAGTTAAAAGGCCCGTTTATCCTCTACGGCAGTTTTGCATATACTATACTCGTTTTTCATCGAGTAAGCATTCCATTTAGCCGAAATTTTCCTAAAAAATGCACATTAATGTTTCCCATTATACTAGCGGCTACGACTAACTCAAAAAGGAGGTACCGAAAATCCTGTAAAGAGTAGGACGATCTAAATAAAATACAAACAACATGAAAAAATCACTTTTATTGGTAGGCTTACTTACTGCACTTTGCACAACGCTACATGCACAATCTGCACCTACCTTCACAAAGGATCAGCAAAGTCAGATTAAGAAAATACTAGGCTCAGCTTATACGCCTATTTTTTCGTCGAATGGTGAACTGTCGATCGCGACAAAAACCTCAGTAAGTCATGTCCGGGCATTAGGTGGTGGAATTTCAAAATCACCAGGTAGTGTAGCCAACAACATTTTAGTTCATGGCGGATGGGTATTGGCAACGTCGAAGAAAGTATTAGATGCCATGAAATCAAAATTAGGTGGAGAGCGATTTAGCCAGCTCGAAGCTATTGTATCGGGCAGATAATTTCATAAAGTCAATTCTTTTATTAGCCAATTTTTGTCAAGATACTATAAGAATAAGGCTTTAGAAAATTTTCAACGCGCGATAGGCACTACACGATTAATTCACTTAAACCAGTTTGTATTAGCAATAAAACTGGTTTAAGTTTTTCAAATTAATAACATGAAAAATAAACTAACTTTTATTTTAAAAGAGAATATTTTTATTTTCTTAGATTATGGCCAGGCTAAGCATCAATTTGAATACTTTCGAATAGCAATTTCTCTTTTTTCCTTACTAAATTTCGGTTGTTTTTTAATTGACTACAGAATTTTTTTAGTACCTAATGGTATAGTAACCTGGGAGGTTACAAATGCTAATTCATTCTGGTTTGAGCCACACTTGCTCAAGATAAGTAGTTTATTCTCAATTAGTGATACTTACCTTTTAGCCATCAGCACCGTTTTTTATGTGCTCAGTTTATTGTGTCTGATGCTTGGTCTATATACACGACTCACGGCAACGATTGCCTTTATTTTCTTTCTACTATTTTCTATTCAATTATACCCCTTTTTATATGGTGTGGACTTGTACCAAAGTGTATGCTTGCTTATTTTATGCGTTTTTCCCAGTGGTTATTCCCTTAGTCTATCTTCTAAAACAGCGAATGCACAAATTATACAGCAACAGAAAATTGGTGTAAGAGGTCTACAGATCTATCTTGCCTTAACTTATTTTGCTGCTGGGTTTGGAAAAATGCAAATGGACTCATGGTTTAATGGCGAGTTCATTTTCCTAAGTTTGTCAGATCCAACTTATCAGTTAGTAAATTTTCCAAAGGATATCCATTATTTTTTCTACATACTTTCAGGTATCATAGTTGTTTTTGCCGAAACGTTATATTTCGTATTTATTCTTATACCTTATTTCCGTACGCTTCTCTTGCTCGTAATTATTACCATGCATCTATTGATTAGCCTCTTCATGGGTCTCGTACCATTTGGATTATTGCTAATTTTAATAAATATAGTATCATGGTATCCCTTAATTTTCGTGGATATAAAAAATGTAGTTAAACCCTCAACATCTTACGACTATGCGCTATAAACTATTCATTTCGTTGTTTTTAAGTACTCAGGCTTGTATGATGTCTAAACTCGTCCCCGAAAGGCCTATGCATAACTCTTATTATATTGAAGTAGTCATGCAAATAATTTTTTCAATAAGTAAAGTTAATCATTTATATAATTTTTTTACAGACCCTGGCAAATCAGGAAATTATAGTTATACAACAAATAATATATACGCGTTCAAAGGTCAACCTGAAAAAATTGAAGGAGAATTTATTTCTAAAAATGGAACAATAAAACATTTAGTTTGTCCGCTAAACTATCCGCGGCTAAATCAAATTCAATCTATAGCTTCTAATGATACCACACTATATAATGCCGTTGTACGTTCAGAAGCGCTTTTCTTTTTAAAAAAATACAAATCCTATCCAATTCTGTATGTCGAAGTTTTGAATCACCGTTTGAAAGCCAAAATTGCCTACAATAAATTCTTGAAAACAGTAGAGACAGATACCATATATTCAAATTACTTTTCAATGAACTAAAGCTGTTTTGGCAGTTTGTTTTACACTCCATTAGGCCCTAATTTTAGTCGTCTTCAAGCTAAAACCTTTTCACTAAGCGAATGAACCGACTTGTACTGTTCTGGAGTGCTATCCTGATCAGCCTATCTGGCTACACCCAATCCAAATTCCCTATAGGTAGCGAAGCTGATTACACCATCAAAAATTTCAAATTTGTAACAGGCGACGTACTTCCTCAACTTACTATTCATTACACGACCATCGGTCAGCCGGTAAAAGACAAAAATGGTATAGTTACCAACGCCATCTTAATCATGCACGGTACAACCGGAAATGGCCGTGGTTTCCTGAATAATCTGTTTGCCGGGAATCTATTCAATCCTGGCCAGCTGCTGGATGCTACCAAATACTATATCATTCTGCCTGATGCTGTCGGTCATGGAAAGTCAAGTAAGCCGAGCAATGGCTTAAGAATGAAATTTCCGAAATACACATACGACGATATGGTAAAAGCCAACTATCAGTTGCTTACTGAACATCTGGGCGTCAATCATTTGCGTTTGATTTTAGGAACATCGATGGGCGCCATGCAAGCGTGGGTATGGGGGTATACGTATCCAGATTATATGGATGCGCTGATGCCACTGGCGAGCCTTCCGGTAGAAATTGCGGGACGAAATCGGATGATGCGGAAGATGGCCATCGATCTGATCAAAATGGACCCGGAATGGAAAGTGGGGAATTATATTACTCAGCCCAAAGTAGGTTTGACGGGTGCCATATCGTCCATGGTTTTTATGACGAGCAGTCCACTACAGATGCAAAAAGGCTCGCCTACAAAATCAAAAGCCGATTCGTCATTAGCACTGCTGGAAGAGCGGTATTTTAACTCCCTGGATGCCAACGATTTCATTTATCAGTTCGATGCTTCGCGAGAATACAATCCAGCTCCTCATCTGGCAAAAATAAAAGCTCCTTTATTCGCCATCAACTCAGCCGACGATCAGGTCAATCCGCCTGAACTTCACATCATGGAAAATGAAATCGGGCATGTGAAACGAGGTAGATACATTCTCATTCCGATTTCGGATAAAACGACTGGTCATGGCACTCACTCCAATCCGACTATCTGGGGCAACTATCTACAGGAATTACTGACGCTGACTATCAAAGAATAGTGCATTCTATCATTCATCTTAATAGTAGATTATGGAATCTCACCTTGACCTAAGTGATACTGAATTTGAACGCCAGTTCGAGAGCTGTCAATTAAATCCGGGTATTTTCTCGCACGAAGCGCATTTGCGGCTGGCCTGGATACATCTACGAAACTATGGTTTGGATGAAACTATCGACAACCTCAATCGGCAATTGATTGCTTACACTGATTCTTTAGGAGCCAGGGACAAATACAATAAAACGCTGACGATAGCAGCCATAAAAGCGGTGTATCATTTCATGAATAAATCGAAGACGGATACTTTTTCAGATTTTATTCAACAGTTTCCCCGTCTGAAATTCGCATTCAAAGAACTGATGGCGCAGCATTATCAGCTGGATATTTATACGAACGACCTGGCGAAAAAAACGTATCTGGAGCCCGATTTACTCCCATTTGAGTAGTTCTGTTTTGCTTTTCTTCTTTGTCGGTCAGCACTACACAGCTCTAATAACGCTAAACACTTACACGATGAAATTCAGCCTTGCGCTTGGTTTATGTATTGCCCTTTTTTCGCTATCTGGCTGCGAAACCAAACCAAAAAACTCTCCTATTGTCGGAACCTGGGAGTTAGTATCAGCAACGAGCACAGAAAAAGATTCGACGGTCTCTACATTCGATCCGACTCATAAAATGATAAAAATCATCAACGATACGCACTTTGCTTTCCTCAACCACGCGCTGGAATCATCAAAAGATACTTCCAGCACTCGATTCAACGCGGGTGGTGGTACATATACCTTAGTAGACAGCACATACACTGAAAATCTGGACTACTTTAGCGACAAGGCTTGGGAGAATCACAAGTTCGACTTCAAAATCAGTATAAAAGGCGATTCATTAATTCAAAAAGGAGTCGAAAAGGTAGAGAAACTTGGAATCGACCACATTATTATTGAGAAATACAAACGGGTGAACTAATCGATCTAATACATACTATTCCTCTACTCTATCAATAGTGCCGGTTGGCTTTCGGCCAGCAAACGCATTCGGTAGGCATTCATCGCTGTACGACCCAATTGATTGACGAGCCGATAGTTGACGACAATACCTACAGCAGCGCCAATGCCGGGAATCAACTGCGCCATTTTTGCCAAATCAATATAATCGCGGTACTCCTGTTGGAATGTTAACCAGTCAAACTGATTAATATCCTCGGGCAGTTGCTTGCTGTGCTCGGGCCAGTTGGCCATGTAGTCGTAAATAATTTTTCGTCGTTCCTGACTTGAAAAAGCGAGTTGAAAGACATACAATATATATACCCGTTCGCGGTAATCGTTTATCGAAAAACCGTATAAGCTGGCAATCTCGAACAGCATTTTCATTTTCAGGCCCAGCAATATTGGAAAATCGGCCATACTAAGCCAGAAGCCTCCTGCCCCCGTTACCCCCCCTTCGGCGGCACTGGTTTTTTTATAAAATTCGATCCGCCTGGCCACGGCAGCATCCCGCTGAAGCAGGGTATTAGCAGCTACAGGTGTTCGGGTTAGAAACTCGGCACCAAATAGCACAGCACGGGTCATCTGCTTAATAGTAGCGGTAATAATTGCATGTACACGATCTGGAATGATGCGGTTGATGCGACGCTGTATAGAAGTAGAAAGCTTCCCAAAAGCCGAAGGGGGCTTTTGCATCGCTCGTTGCCAGCGTGTTAACTCAGTCCGGACAACCCGTTCGTAGTCAGTCATATTGCGTTTTTAACCAAAAAGTAATACCTTCAACGAATTAAACCACGGTTGTGGTTGTTCTTAATTCATACCTATTTATTCAACCATAACGCCATTACTTGTACTTGTCGGTATGAAGAATATCCTTTTGCTTTTGATGGGGCTAGTTCTTGTTTATCTAGTCACCACCGGATACAAAGCCACCCGTAACGAAATACTTGCTGCAGCTCCTAAAACGGTAACAGCACCTAAAAAAATCAGTTCCTTCGGCCATCTAGCGGTTTACGATCAGCTAAATCTGAGCCAGATCGGTTTGCAAAAAGAAGTATTTGAATATGCGTTACGTGGCTGGCAGAAACTAGACACCGCTAAAGCTATGCTCACGATTGTTGACTTAAGTCAGCCATCGAACCGCAAACGACTTTATGTGGTCGATTTATTAAATAAGAAACTCCTTTTTAATACTTACGTTGCCCACGGACGTAATTCCGGCGATTTGTTGCCCAATCAGTTCTCTAATCTGCAGTCATCCTTTCAAACGAGTTTAGGGTTTTACCAAACGTTAAACACGTACATGGGCAAACATGGCCTTTCGCTCCAGTTGAAAGGTCTGGAAAAAGGCTTTAATGATAATGTTTATAATCGGAACATTGTCCTCCACGGTGCCGATTACGTTTGTGAAGATATTATTCGCAAAACGGGCCGGTTAGGTCGTAGTCAAGGTTGCCCTGCGGTTCCGTATGCCGATTCAAAAGCGATTATTCAGGCTGTTAAGGGCGGATCGTGTCTGTTTGTATATGCCCCCAATCAGGACTACCTGAAGCAGTCGGCTTATTTGTCCCAACCGTATATGTCTTTGTAAAACCTAAGCTTCCCGGCTGCATCGACATCTGCAATGTTATAGGTAATAAACACAGGGAATGGTTTTGCAATTGGCAAGGTTCTCGGCTTTTGATCGGCCAGACATTTCTTCATAAAATCAGCATCGAACGTTTCAGAACCCAGCACCAGATTAGCTAACTCAACGGGTTTCTGAAGTCGTACACAACCGTGGCTGCGCCATCGATCCGTTGTGAGTTTGAATAGATCTCGACCATTGGTATCGTGCAGATAAATGGCCAGTGGATTCGCCAGTTCAAATTTTAGGAGTCCTAACGAGTTGTCACAACCCGATGCCTGACGAATACGGTAAGGAAAATTCGTTTCCGAAACCCCCTTCCAGTCAATGTCTTCTGGATTAAGTTCATGGCCTTTTTCATCTAATACCTGATAGTTCTGATTGTACATATACGCGACATCCCGCTTAATATGAGGAACTATCTCCTCCAAGGCAATATTATTCGGCACATTCCAGTAAGGATACGCCACAATACTCTGGATGTAGGTCGTCATGCAAGGCGTTTGCCGATCAGGCTTCCCTGCAATTACCTGCATAGGCAACATGCGCTTTCCTGCTCGGTCGAATACGTTCAATTCCCCTAATGGAATATTGACAATAACGAACTGTTCAGCATCGAATCGATTGATGTAGCGATAAAAATTAAGCGTCTGTCGGATCAATCGCAATGAATCGCTGGTTAAAGGAGTAGCCCGTTTCCGCAGTCGATTGTAATGGCCAACCAATTGTTTGTAGGGCGCAAACGATAAAAGGGAAGCTTCTGCTTTGGTCAATTGCTCAACACCAACCTTCGTTGCCCAACTTGTGTCAACGGATTCTTTCAGGCCATTAAATTCCAGTTGAGATGGTTTTTTTCCGTATCGGACTTCCAATAATAACTGGGCCAACTTAGCATCAATCGCAGCTTTATCACCACTTTTACCTACCCGGTAGCGAGTTGTATCAATGCCTACCGAATCAGCATACCGACGCAGTTGTCGCAACGCTAATGCTGACCGAAGTATCGCTTCGCGAGTGATTTTCTCTTCCTGCTTTTTTTTCTCTTCCAGACGGGCAGCCTCTTTTTTAGCAGCTTTTTTTTCAATCATCCATTTACCGGCAAGAAATAGAATAACCAACCCGACAACTACAGCAACGCCAATTCCTACCTTTCGTTTATCTATCTTATCCATGACTCATTGCTATGAATGGTTATTCTTTATAACTTGACAAAGGCAGTATTGGTTAATAGGTCTATAGCTATTAATTGGCTATCAGTAAATTAAAAAGGCAATCTGTAGAGAGATTGCCTTTTTTGTCACTTAGCTATACGCAGGTTTGTCAATATCTGGCTTAGGATTTGGGTTGCGATTAGGGTGTTTCATACGCACATTGGCTCCTGGTTTATCGCCATCCATATACTCATCCTCCAGTTCATCGGGAGCTAGTTCATCAGGATCAATCTGACTTCCCACTCCGCTCGTCCCCTCTACCGATTGATCGGCTAACCCGGCGGGCGAAATTGCCTGCTTCGCCCGAATGATGTCGTTCTTCTCTTGATTTTCCATAACGCTTGTTTGTTACCTTTTCGGAGAATTCCTTACCATTCTAACCTCAGGAAGTATAGATTGTTTAGGCAAATTAGACGAAAAATCCACTCAATGAGATCGTCAGCGAACAACGATCAAGTGGCCGCGATACGTAGTAGCCAATGGATTATTCCCCGTTTTTATTTGGTATGTATAAACGCCCGATTGCACCAATTCCTGATGATATGTGCCATCCCACGGTTGCTCATAACCTTTTGAGAAAAAGATAAGCTGTCCCCAGCGATTAAAAACCGATACTTCACACTCTGGAAATTCGCTGATATTTGGCAAAACCCATTGGTCATTATTACCATCGTCATTAGGAGAGAAGGCTGACGGAATGTATAATGGTGTCGATACTTCTACCCGGACAGCAAAAATACCAATACAACCTGTTGTTCCTACAGCGGTAACACTGTATGGTGTTGTCATTTGCGGACTGGCCGTAGGGCTTTCAATATCAGACCGGTTCAGCGATTCGGGCGGAGTCCAGCGATAGCTACTGATTACTTGATCCGACTTTGTTACTAACTGAACGCTATTGCCTTTCGCTAACCAGTACACCGTTTGTCCCGTTAATACAGGACTGGCAACCACCTCGACCTGTCGACTTCTCTGCGTCCGACAAACACTATCTGAAACAACCGTATAAGTGAGTGTATACGTACCAATTCCCACCGCAGCCGGATTGAATTGATTTCCCTGCACACCCGATCCACTGTAAGTACCGCCAGATGGCTGGCCGGCTAGGGTGATCATTGCACTATTGCTCACACACACGGGTGGAATAGAATCCATTAAAACGACAGGTCGATTATATGTGGTTAGCTTTACTGTCGATGAAGTGGCTGTACAACCTGTTGGGGCCGTCACCGTAACTTGATAGGTTCCTGCCTGTCGTACCGTTAGTCGAGCTGTAGTATCTACAAGCTTAGCGCCGTTCAAATCCCACCTATATCGATAACCTGTCTGACCATCAGCCGTAAACTGTATGGAATCACCGGAGCAAATTACCGACGCGGGGGATTTAATCTGCGTTGTCGGTTTAGGGTTTATCACCACTCGTAGGGTATCAATTCCATCGCAGACAGCCAACGTAGGACGGGCCATTACCGTATATAAACCCGATTGATACACCCGGAGTGTAGCATGCTCAGCTCCAACAATATCTTTACCATCTACCCGCCATCGGTATTGGTAATCCGGTTGGCCTTGAGCCTGTATCGTAATGGTATCACCCGTACAATAAGGTTTCGGTGTAGTTAATGAGAGCGAAACAGGTGGTGCTGTTACATACGTAACTTTGATCGCTTGTGATGTCGTATCAGTTACACAGGCCTTCGCCTGGCTTTTTACCACTGTATACACGCCCGGTGCATTTACCTGTAACGTATCGGATGTAGAGCCTCGCAGGTTAACGCCATCTTTTTGCCATTGATATGCCCAGGTCGAATTCTGCTCAACAGATAGAATTAACGGTTGGCTACCACACCAGACTAAATCAGATGCGACCTTTCCATTAGCCATCACAACGGCAGGGGGCAATGTATTTTTAACACAATCAACTACAGGAAGCTGGAAATCTCGCCGAACAACGCCAATCCGTTCGCCGTTTCGATATTCTTCACACTGAACGGTGAATAAATAAAGTCCTTCCTGAGATGCCCGAACGCTTAACTGCCCTGTTGTTGGGTTAATAGACAGCGATGGATTACCTGGAATAATGTTCGATAAGCTGTACCCTGCCGCCCAGCTAACTGATGGATAACTAGTTTTAGGAGATTCGTCGATTGCCGTAGGAGCTGTTCGCGTCGTATAGCCATTTAAAGGTGTGACGAGTGAGTAACGAAGTTGGTCGCCATCGGCATCGGTTGCGCCAGCCTCAAAGGTAAATAGCTTATTGATGCAGATATATTCACCGTTTGGGATCCGAAATTCGGGTGATGAATTCCTCAAATTCGATCCATTTTTAGTCATGGGTGGAAATTCGAGATAAAACGTCATGGCCGCTCCCGCTGTTACCGCACTGTTTACATTTGTCAGGCCATCGTTTCGGCAACAACGCTCCCAAACAATGTAATACCCGCCGGGATCCGTATAATTAGCGATATTAAATTGGTAGTTTGTATAATAACGAGCCTGCGTAAAACTCAGTTGACGAATGGTGGCACAGGCGGCATTATCGAAAGTAAGCGGGAGTGTTTCCTGAAGTCTAAGCGTGACTTTCTCGATCAGGATGGGGTTTTGCTTACGATAGATCCGTAAGACGACGGATTCATCCTGATTTCCCGGATTACCTACAGACCCTGCAATCACCTGCGTTGCATCCCAATATTGATTGAGCTGTAGCCGAAATAAGCCGGGGGTGATTCCAACGGCCTGCATACTAACATCACCTCCGATGATGTGAGATGCCCGACTACTAAACGGAAGTAACCAGGCTATCATCAGCACTAGCCTTAATGCGGACCCGTCGAACTTTCCCCTCCTCCCCCCTCGCATGATACCAGTAGCAGTTTACCAAATACTGTATAATTGCAAATTAATAACTGAATATACGTAGAGTTACAGAATTGGTGAATTAAAAAACCAATTCTCTTATCTATCGTACAATTAGTTACGCAATTATCAGAAAATTTGATGCAAACCAGTACCCCGACTTGGGACTATTTCGAGAGGATGCCTCTGGCAATGAGATAGGGAATCAGAATCCACAGTAATCCCTTGATCAGGAAGAAAAGAAAACCAAGCCAACCAAACCGTTTGATCCAGTATTTGAATCGTTCATTCATACGGTAAAGATAGAAATTTCGGACGTAACGCGCCGTCATACCAAGTGCGATAGCCGTTTTACAAAAGCGAATTACCCTTTCATAAATCGCACTAATCCAACTTCAACCAACAAAAAGGCCAGAGCCGCTAGCAGAAAATACTTCCAGAGACTTTTTCCCAGATTTTCCTGTTCGAGTACCTGTACGAAATCCCCATCCTGAATACTATCAAATACGTCAACATTCGGCTGGTTAGCAAATGCACGACGCAATTCATCGGCCGAATAAAAGTCCATCGTTGACTCCTGATTGCCATGATTAAACGCCATGAGTCGTTCAGTTTTTCCATCTAACTGAAGTGCAAAATAACCTGCCTCCACTTCCTGACCAGCCGCTAATTCGTTACTTTTTGGCATTTCGAGTAGAAGCTGATTTCCTACAATTCGCTGTACAGGAATGATTTCCAGCTTGTCGTGCTTTAGTTTATAAACTGATTTTTCGGATGGATTACTAACTGGAACCGTAATCAAATTATCATCAAACGAATACGCTGTCCGCTGCGGTCGAACACTCAAAGCTGCCATTTTATACATAATGGGAACAAAAAGCGCGTGTTCGGCCAGGTTTCCATAGGTCGATGCCAATGGACTAGCCAATAAATAAACGCTTCCCTGCCGACTTCCGGCACCGCCGATCGTTGATTTCGTTAATAAAGGACTTCCATCACGCAGACTTAGCAATCGTTCACCTTCGCTCCATCGCCAGACAGGAGCTGCCGTTGGCAAATTCAGCCGATCCGATTGATAACTCTGCTGAAAAACATCGCGAAAAAATGGATTTCGCCGGTCCGGATCGGCTACAGGCAGTGGGTTGGGCGTTGTACCGGCTGCCATAACCTGCACATTTCCAATCCCTAAAGTCCGAAGAAAAGGATCGTAGGAAGCAGCATTGGGGTTCGCAGGTGGAATTATGGCCAAGCTTCCTCCCTGGCGGACGAATCGCTCCAATTCAGCGCGTAGTGTTCCACTTACATCCGAAACGCCTTCCAAAACAATCAAATCTGTTTCTTTTAATTGTCCAACGTCGAAATTTTGAGCGTTGAAACTTCGTCGAACAAATAAACTATCATTTGAATAAACGGCATCAACATAATCTGTTGAGCGCGTCGATGAACTAGCTTTTTCCTCAAATAAATGCAGCACACGCACTGCAGGCGACGCTTCGATCACAAAAAAGTACTGATTATCGAACGTAATCGGAAAATCTTCGAACACAATTCGCCCTCGGTGATACCCTTTTGATGTTACATTAAAATTGAGCGAAACCGTCGCTGAGCCACCTGGCTGTATCGTTGCCGAAGCTGTTGACGTTTGCGCATCATCCAGATACAATCGAACCGGCAGGTTTTTTACATTTTCCCGACCTGCATTATTCAGCTTTACATTCAAGCTGTTGTTCTGCATTTCACGAATAAACGGCGTGCTAAGCCAAACTGAATCAACGTATACGTTTTTAGTTGGCTGAGCATCTAACGGAACAATGAACAGCCGATCCGTCGTATCAATCTTAAGTCGCGATAAATCACCAACAGTGCTTTTCTGAAAATCGGAGAACCAAAATAATTGATTCCGTCCACCCGGGTTAAGCGAACTAAGCAAGTTTCGCTGACGACGATAAACGGTTTCAAGAGTGCGGGGCGTATGCGCAAATCGGATCGACGTAACTCGGTCACGCACGGCTTCAGCGGTCCCAGCCTGTTGCTCAGCGGCTGAAAAATCATTGGTAAGCAATTGAAGTGATGAAGCGTTCCGAAATAAGGTCAGTAGTTCATCCAGTTTACCAATAGCGATATCTAAATATCGTTTCGTATTGCGCTCGTTCTGCATACTGAACGAGTTATCGACGTATAAACTCGTAACCCCCTGCCGCGACAGGCCCAATTTATTTTTACTGGGAATGAACGGTTGCGCGAATGCTAATACCAGGCAGATCAGGAATAAACAGCGGCAGGCCAAAATTAGCCAATGCTTCAACCGTCGAAACGATTTCGTTTCGGTTTGAACCGTTCTCAGCAAAGCTACATTCGTAAAAAATACCCGTCGTGTCCGTCGAAAATTAAACAGGTGAATGGCTATCGGAACCGACACGGCCATCAGTCCAAATAAGAAGGAGGGATAAAGGAAATTCATTCAGAGATGTTCAGGTCTTATCAGAAATAGTCAGGTATTGTCAAGGATGCTATCTATCAGCAAACGTTGCTTGGCAACGCCTGACTTGGGCTGACGGTTTTATTCTTAACGATTTCGCATAGCTCTTTCGTTTCCAAGTTAATCAGGGATTGTGATTTCGTAAAATGCTGTTTTCGTTTGCAATACATCCGTGTAGGTTATTGAACCGGTGTGATCGCCAAAAGTTGTAAAATCGTCGATAGGTGTATGACCGACTACCTGATAAAAACCCGTCAAATAATCCTTTTTCGTTTCAGAACGATCTGCCCAGACTGGTCCGCCAAATGGATCACTGCCACCTCGGTGAGGGCCAACCTCAAACAACATATTCTGGATTCGGGTTGCTTGTCGATGCACATCATTGAGTAAACCAGCTAAATCATAATCTGGTGTGATCAAAGCTGGTTTCTCGCTGATTCTTACCAGCAATCGTGCCAGCCATTTATTGGTTAAACCGGCATGAGTGAACAAATAGGCACCTTGCTGATAGGCTATCTGAAAAAGCGTCTTATGTTCGTGAAACAGTTCACTCAACATTGGCTGAGCCAAAATTCGAAACCCAGAACAACGATAGCCAGGATAATGCACATACTGCGCATCGTGATTGCCAATCAATAGCACCACTTTGGCCGGATACGTTTGCTTTAACTCAATTATATCGTACAGATTATAGAAAATTGTTTCATCATCTAAAATGTAGCTGTCTGTGTAATCACCCAGAAAAATAAGGCGATCATACTTATCAACATCAATATCTTTCCAGACTGACCGACCGTGCAAATCACTAATAGAGAGGAGTTTCATAGTTTGGAGGAAAAAGGCCGAAATCAATCGTAAACACACCTTTGTTCACACCCGATATATTGACCCTATAAACCGCTTTCAAGATACGCAGCCAAACCGACTACACCAAGAAAAAAAGCCCCAACCAGAAAACTGATTGGGGCCATCTGAACCAGGATTTTTCGGATTTAACTGACCGGCTTTGATTTTGTAGATGAACGCTTCTCCAAAGCGAAAAACAAAATCAGCTTAATCTCAAAATCTGATAAATCCCGATTTATAATGTTCGTTTCACTTCTTTCAGTTCGAAGCTTTCGATAATATCACCGACTTCAATGTCATTGAAGTTTCTGATACTCAGACCACATTCGTAGCCTGTTTTCACTTCGTTTACGTCCTCTTTGAAACGTTTCAGCGCACTGATTTCACCGGTATGAATTACGATGAAATCACGAATGATCCGAATTTTGTTATTACGCTTGATCGTTCCTTCAGTTACGTAACAACCAGCCACTGTACCAACTTTACTGATCTTGAATACATCGCGAACTTCAATATTGCCCACAATGACTTCTTCAACAGTCGGTGCTAGTAAGCCTTCCATGGCATCTTTTACCTCGTTGATCGCGTCGTAAATGATTGAGTAGAGACGAATTTCGATCTGCTCTTGCTCAGCAAGTTTTCTCGCACTTGACGATGGACGAACCTGGAAGCCGACGATAACCGCATCCGACGCTGACGCCAGCAGTACATCCGATTCAGAAATCTGACCAACCGCTTTGTGAATAATGTTTACCTGAACTTCTTCTGTAGAAAGCTGCAGGAGCGAATCTGACAGAGCTTCTACCGAACCATCCACGTCACCTTTCACAATAACATTCAGCTCCTTAAAGGTACCGATTGCCTTCCGACGACCGATTTCTTCGAGTGTGATATGTTTCCGTGTACGCAGCGTTTGTTCACGAAGCAGTTGCTCACGTTTGTTCGCAATTTCACGGGCTTCACGCTCCGTTTCCATAATATTGAACTTATCACCCGCTTGCGGAGCACCAGGCAAACCTAGAATCTGAACGGGTGTTGCCGGCCCAGCTTCTTTAATCCGATCTCCCCGGTCGTTCGTCATGGCTCGGATACGTCCGTAGTGTGCCCCAACGAGCATAATATCGCCCTGACGAAGCGTACCGTTTTCAACCAGTACCGTCGATACATAGCCACGGCCTTTATCCAACGAAGCTTCAATCACTGTACCTAATGCCCGACGATCAGGATTAGCTTTCAATTCAAGCAACTCGGCTTCGAGCAGTACTTTTTCCAGCAGATCGTCAACGCCAAGACCTGATTTTGATGAGATTTCCTGAGCCTGGTACTTACCACCCCATTCTTCAACGAGCATGTTCATGGCAGCCAGTTCAGTCCGAATCTTTTCGGCATCAGCACCTGGTTTATCAATCTTCGAGAACGCAAAGACAATAGGCACACCAGCAACTTGTGCGTGATTAATAGCTTCGCGCGTTTGCGGCATGATGCTATCGTCGGCAGCGATCACAATAATAACGACGTCTGTAACTTTAGCTCCCCGTGCACGCATGGCAGTAAAGGCCTCGTGACCCGGTGTATCTAAGAACGTAATCATACGATCGTCGCTGGTTTTTACACTATAAGCACCAATGTGCTGTGTAATACCACCGGCCTCACCAGCCGCAACTTTCGCCCGACGGATGTAGTCAAGTAACGACGTTTTACCGTGGTCAACGTGACCCATGATTGTAACGATCGGTGCACGTGGCTGTAGATCTTCGGGTTCATCAGCCTCAACGTCAATACCAGCTTCGGTTTCATCTTCAGCCGATACAAACTGAACATCATAACCAAATTCATCAGCAATAACCGTAATAGCTTCCGCATCTAACCGTTGGTTGATCGATACGAACATACCTAGATTCAAACAAACCGAGATAACGTCGTTGATCGATACGTCCATGAGGGAAGCCAGATCATTAGCCGAAACGAACTCAGTCACTTTCAGCGTTTTTGCTTCCAGTTCTTCCTGTTCACTTAACAAACGGCGATCTTCTTCACGCTGGTTCCGGCGATCCCGACGACGGTCTGCTCCCCGATTAGGTGTATTACCCTGCATTCGGGCGTTCGTTTGCTGAATAGCCTTCCGAACGTCAGCCTGAGTGGGTGCTTCACGGCGATTGTTGCCAGAACGGTCATTCCGATTGCCACCACGATCACGGCCATTACCCCCTGAGCGGTTATTGGCATTATTATTACCACCACCGCTATTATTATTGCGGTTATTGGTATTGTTGTTATTACCGCCTTGACCATTTCGGTCATTTCGGTTCGGGGTATTGTTATTACTGGTATTCTGGTTTTGACCTCCTCCACGATTGGCTGGTGCCTGGTTACGATCGCCTTCACGATTACCACCCTGAGTCTGCTGGCGATTTCCATCACGCTGACCACCGTTCTGGTTCGGTTGATTGCGATCCCCTTGAGGACGATCACCCTGAGCGCGGTTAACGGGTCCGCGATCACCATCCCGTTGGTTACGATCGTTCCGGTTTCCACCCTGGCCTTGCTGCTGGCCACCGCCCTGATTAGGTTGTGACGTACTTCCTAACGCACCTTCACGTCCGCCACGAATTCGCTTCCGCTTTTTCTTATCGGCATTATTATTATTTCCACCTTGACCCTGACGCGGGTTGTTCACAGGAAGTTCAATCTTTCCGAGAATCTTCAATCCTCCCAATTGGTGACTACCTGCCGCCCGAATGGTTTCCGTTGGCGCATCAACCTCGTCATCATCCGACGGAGTGACTACAGCCGGTTTGGCTGGCGATACATCCGTCTTCGACTGCACAGATGCTGGCTTAGGCGCTTCTATAGTGGCAATGGGTTTCACTACTTCAACTTTTTCAACCGGCTTTTCCACTGGAGCCTGCGTAGGCTGTGGCTTGTTCTCAACAGGCGGAGCACTTTCTTTGGCAGAAATAGTAGGCTGAGTTACTTGTACAGGCTCAGTCTTTATTTCAACCGGCTTCTCCGAAACAGGTTTTACAACCTCAGCTTGTGGCGGGACAGAAACTGGCTTAGATGTCTCAGGAGCTTTTACTTCCTGTACAGGTGCCACTACGCTTTCCGGCGTAGGACGAACCTCCACCGGTTTTGGTGGCTCAGGAGCTTTTACCTCCTGTACAGGCGTCGTTTTTGCTTGTACTGGCGGTACAGAAGGTGTGGCCGGTTTAGGAGGATTCAAGTCAATTTTACCTACAATTGTCAATCCAGGCAAACCAGTCTGAGCAGTTTGCGGCATTGATTTAGGTTCTGCTGTAGGTACTTTAGGCAGTTCAGCCGGAGTAGGTTCCGGCTTTGTTTCTACATTTGGACGTCTAGCGTCATCCCGACGCCATGCAACAACATCCTCCTCCTGACGACGCGGTGGCTCAGCGACCGCAACAGGCTGTTCGGTCCGGCGAGCTCCGTTCAGGAGTTCCGTTGATTTATACTCTTTCGCTAACACCTCCAACTGTTCCATGTTGATTTTGGTGTTAGGATTAATTTCCACCTTAAACCCTTTGGCAGACAGACTACTCGCAACAGAGGAAAGCCCTTTGTTGAGAATTTTTGCCACTTGGCTTAGGCGCATTGACTTTTCTTCTGCCATACGTTCGGTCTATATTCGGCAAATTTAATGGTTGTTCTTATGGTATGAACAATTGTTAGGGCAATTAAAATCCCTCTTTTGTAAAAGTGTTTGTTAGTGATGAGTGATAAACGATAAAAGATGAGTGTTTTTTCGCGTCAGCCAACTCATCACCTATCGTTTATCAAACAATTTTTATTCAAATTCCTGTTTCAGAATATTGATTATCTCTTCAACCGTATCTTCTTCCAGATCGGTTCGTCGTACTAACTCTTCTTTACTAAGCGCCAGGACACTCTTAGCCGTATCGAGACCCACTTTCCGGAGTTCATCGATCATCCAGGCATCGATCTCATCCGAGAACTCCATCAGGTCAACGTCTTCATCGTCTTCCTGCCCTTCGTTATCACGGAATACATCAATCTCCATGTCTACTAATCGACCGGCCAGTTTAATATTCTGCCCGCCCTTACCGATAGCTAATGAAACCTGATCCGGTTTTAGAAAAACAGAAACCCGTTTGTGATCACGGTCAATTTGCATTGTACTGATTTTCGCCGGACTCAGCGCACGGCTAATCAGCAGTTCAAGGTTTTCGGTATAATTAATGACGTCAATATTTTCGTTGCCCAGCTCACGAACAATCCCGTGGATACGCGACCCTTTCATCCCTACGCAGGCGCCAACCGGATCGATGCGATCGTCGTATGATTCTACGGCAACTTTCGCCCGTTCACCCGGTTCACGAACAATTTTGCGAATCGAAATCAGGCCGTCGTAAATTTCAGGTACTTCAATCTCAAACAGCCGCTCCAGAAACACTGGTGAGGTTCGAGACAAAACAATTTTAGGCGTACCATTCAACATCTCGACCCGGCTAATCACTGCTTTTACGGACTCACCTTTTCGATAGCGGTCCTTCGGAATCTGCTCGGTGCGGGGTAAACTTAATTCATTATTTTCCCCGTCGACCAGAATAATTTCATGTTTTAGCAATTGATAGACTTCAGCGCCAATTAAGTCGCCGACCTGGTCTTTGTATTTTTGATAAAGAAGTTCTTTTTCCATATCCTTTATCTTCTGGATCAGTGTCTGACGAGCAGTTTGCACAACCCGGCGGCCAAAATCCTCCAGCTTTACTTCTTCGGCAACTTGCTCACCTACTTCAAAGTCGTCCTGAATTTTACGCGCTTCGGCGAGCGGAATTTTGTCGTAATCCCAAATATCTTCAGAGTCATCGTCAACGATTTCACGGGTCCGCCACATTTCCAGATCACCACTTTCCGCGTTGATAATCACATCGAAATTTTCGTCGGTGCCGTATTTTTTACGAATCATCGTTCGGAAAACCTCTTCTAAAATACCGATCATGGTAGGCCGGTCAATATTTTTCGACCGGGCAAAGTCAGCAAACGATTCAATTAATAGTCCACTGGTCATAATAGTGTTTAGTCATTAGTTATCAGTCGAAAGTCGTTAGTGAAGGCTGGCAATCATCGACTAACGACTGATGACTTTATTTAAATGATACTTCTACATTCGCTTTTTTAATTTGCTCAAACGAAATTGGTGTAGGACCAACAGGAACTGTTTCAGTAACTAAATCAGCTTCTTTTTTCTTTTTACTTTTTGACTTTTTCTCAGCTTCTATATCCAAAACAATGTGATCGTCGGCAACGGATTCCAGTTTTCCTTTTCGGATAGAACCATCCGTAAGAATTACCACTAGCTGCCGACCTATATTACGGACAAATTGCCGAGGAAATGTTAACGGAAAATCAACACCCGGCGACGAAACTTCGAGCGTAAATGGCGAATCGCCAAAAAAATTCTGCTCGTCCATTTGCGCACCTAATTTACGACTAATCTCCGCACACTCATCAATACTAATACCTGCGTCGCTGTCCAGTAAAATCGTGACTTTAACATGACCACCTCGACGACCAGCTATCTGATAATCAACAACATAAAACTGTCCATTATTCAGATAAGGAGAAATCCACTGGTTTAGTTTTTCTTTATCATCCATAAGGTAGGGCTAACAAAAAAGGGAGTGCGACTCCCCTTTTTAATCAATACCACATGTCTTTTGTGCTACAAAGGTAATCTATTTTTGCATGTTTAGCAAGCTAGATTCTAACGCTATTGTGGGTGTTCCAACGTGTATAGCTTATTTTTGGCACTTCAAGAGATTATTTTTTGATTCGACAACGACAATATGGCAATAAAAACGCGGGTCGGACAGGTTGTTGCTTATTTTTTTCGGTCGTTGCTGTGGTCGATTAACCTGCTACTGGTTTTATATACTTGTTTCTCTTACTGGCTCCTCTACAGCTTGCAAGTTGAGCATTGGCTGGCTGGTATGATTATGATTAGCATACCCGTTGTCTGGGGTTTAAATTTAGTTGTTGTTGGCCTGTGGCTCACAACGCGTCCCTGGCGGAGTTGGTTATCAGGATTAGCTGTTTTGATTGGAATCGTTCTATTTGGTTCACGAACGTTTGTCTGGCACGAACCTATCGAACCTACGGGCAAGGGGACTTCCCTGAAAGTGTTCAGTTACAATGTTCATCAGTTTGGAATAACCGATGAATGGATGCCCAACCAGAGTACTCCCCGCGTTCGACGTATACTCAACTACGTATTACGTTATGAAGCCCCAATAAAGTGTTTTCAGGAATTCTATACAACAACCAGCATACCTGAATATAATCTTATTCCACGGTTTCAGGAAGCTGGTTATCAGTACTCAGCTTTCTTGCATCCCGAACTTGCGCAGACCCGATTTGGCGATATTGGAGTAGCCATTTTTTCCATATACCCTATCGTTGATTCTGGTCGGGAGTTTTTCGGTATGCATAATGGGATGGTTTGGGCCAACATTAAAGTCGGGAAAGATACAGTTCGCGTCATTAATGTACATCTGCATTCCATGGGAATTCGGGTAGGTCGAGTACTACGACAAAATAAAATAAAAGGCGTCCAGCACGAAACTCGGGGCGTTTTGAGTGCACTCCGGTCTGGGTTTATTGACCGAAATGATGAAGTCAGAAAAGTAGAGCAGTGTATCCGGGAAAGCCCCTACCCCGTTATCGTAACTGGCGATCATAACGATACGCCTTATAGCGTCGTTTATGAACGCTTACGCCGGACTCTTCCTAATACTTTCGAAGACCGTGGACGTGGCTTTGGCTTTAGCTACAATCGTTTACCGGGCTTTATTCGTATCGATCACCAGTTTCACGATCCAAAACTGCCAGTCTTAGACTTTGAAACAATTAATTATATTAAGTATTCTGACCACTACCCTATTGTCGGAACATATATGATTAAGTGAGATAGGAGATATCCGCATCAACTAGCCTTCTAATTTATACATCGTTACGGGTGCGCATTTACCCATTCTTCACCATCCGTAAATACTTCTTTTTTCCAGATCGGAACTGTTTGTTTGATGGTGTCGATAATGAAGCGACAAGATTCGAAAGCATCGGCGCGGTGAGCTGTAGCGACTCCAATTAACACAGCAACTTCCCCGATTTGTAATGTACCTTTCCGGTGAATAATCAAACAGCGCAGAATTGGCCAGCGCCGACGCGCTTCATCGGCAATTTTCTGCATTTCACTGATGGCCATCCGATCATACGCTTCATACTCAAGCCGATCAACCGGGCGCTCCTGTGTATTATTCCGGACAACACCCAGAAATAAATCAATCGCCCCAGCCTGTGCTGATTGAAGGTCAATGAGTGCAGTGGCTACGTCAATCGGATCGGCAGTAAGGGTAATCATACAACAAGTAAATGATGAAAAAAAGTGATGAAAACTATCCCCCGCTGACGGGAGGAATTAAAGCAATCTCGTCGTTACTGGTCAGTAACTGGTCCGTCTCAGCATATTCGCCATTAACCGCTACTAATAATGACCGGATGCCTGCCAGTTTAGGATATTGCTGGTGTAACACATTGAGCAAATCGCCAACGCGAGCATTTTCAGAAATTGGCACAGACACAGTTGTCAGGCCCGTCAGATCGCGGGTGATTCCAAACAACAGAACTGATACGGATGCATTCATAAGTAAATTCAGAATAACCTGTTTGGAAACAACGCAGTAATCAGGGATTGAAGTTCGTCAAGTCCTCATAAAAAAACGGTGCTATCCTTCGTGAGGAATAGCACCGTTTTAAATCTAAAACCAACGTCTACTTCGAATTATCTAATTTGCGTTCGGCCTTTTTCATAGAACGTTTTGTCTTGGTAAGGGCTTTGTCAGTTCCTTCTTTAACGTCCTCTTTCGTATTTTTAGCGGCTTTTGACATTTTGTCGCCTGCTCTATCAGCCTCACGACTCACTTTACGTCCAGCTGCTTTTGTCGTTTCTTTAGCCTGATGGGCTGTCTCCTTCGCTTTTTCTTTGGTATCCTGCGCGAACAGCACTATTGCCGTTGAAAAAAGTAGCGCAGTTGTCAATCCTATGAGCTTTTTCATGGTCGTTGAGTTATTTTACTTATCAACAATAACCAGAAACATAGGTCAACTGTTTAGTTTATTTTATTCTTTGTGCTTAAATACTTTTACCTGATATACGTAATCCTGTATCCGCTTGATTTGCTGCTTCCTTGGCAAATTAGCTAACGTATTTTTCTTGTTAAGGCGCAGTGGTTGGCCTTTCATCGAATCAGCCGGAATCACGTTGAGCGCTTCAAACAGATAATTTGTTTTTACGGCAAAACTTACTCCTTCCGATGTGGTTTGTTTACCACTAATAATTCCGATTACATTTCCTTTTTCGTTCAACAGCGGACCACCTGAGTTCCCCGGATTGACACCAATCGCTACTTGATACGCTGTTGAATCACCCCGATAACCAGTTCCTGAACTTAGATATCCTTCACCATATACAATTTCTTCCCGAGGATAGCCGAGAGTATACACACGTTCGCCCAAATCCGACGGACGAGCATCGAAACTATACGGAACGGGAGGCAGTGAACGAAACGCACTATCATCGCAAAGTTGCAGAAAAGCCAGATCATGAGCCTGATCGGTATATACAACCCGTGCTTTAAACACTTCACCTTTGCCACTTTGTACGTAGACAGAATCGGCATCGCGAACAATGTGATTATTGGTCACAAAGTAGCCATCACCTGTCAGCAAAAAGCCTGATCCTGCTACCTGCCCTGGATTAACGCTCAACATCCGACCACGTCCGTTCAGATCGCTGAGCAATTTTCGTTGCGACGACTTAACAGCCTGAATTTCTTTACTTAGCTGACTATACTGCTGCTCCTGCTTATGGCTTTGCTGATAGGATCGATACAGAAAAATAGAGCCAAACGTCGTGATGATAGCTGCCGACGCGGCAACTGCCAGCGTAGTTCGGTAGGTTTGCCACAAGGCACGAATTTGCCCAGCTTGTCTCTCTTCCGACTGATACGTGTCTGCTGCCCGACGCATCGCATTCATGTCGGTATCCGCTTGAATTGCGGCCAGCCGCCGTTTCAAGCGAAGCCGCTCACCGTATGCCTGTAGGGCGTTTTCGATATCTCTTTCTTCGTCCATCTTGAAAAGAGTTCTATAGTTATAATGTATTGTAGTTACGAAGCATAAACTCTTGATAATCAGACCTATACTTTACAACTCTATCAACTTTACAACTTTTTGACCTTTAGTTTTCACTGTTTGTATTCTGAAAAGAAAAGCCGTTTTAACCGCATCAAACACTTGTACTTTTGGGTTTTCGCGTTATCAGCATTGGTGTAGCCAAACTTTTCTGTAATATCCTGCATGCTTAGATGCTGAATGTAAAAATCCTCTAACAGCGTTCGGCAGGGTTCGCCAAGCCGGTTTAGAGAATCAGCCATTAACTCAAACTGTTGATCCCGTTCTTCATGTACAGACAGATCATCATCTAGTTGCTCCAGTGCGGCTTCGTTTGACGCGGGCGTTTCAACATCGCGCACCATGAAGCGGCTTTTATGTGCTAATTGCTTGAGCCACAGACGTCTGCTAACTGAGTAAATGTACGTTTTCAATTGGCAGTGTAACTCCAGCGAACCACTCCTTACTTTTTCATAAAGTACAATCAATACTTCCTGATAAATATCCTTCGCATCGTCGTCTGTACCACTATTATTAGCTACGAAGTGAAGGACCATCGGAAAATACCGGCGATATAACTGAGTCAAAGCGTCGTCGGAACCGTTGGCCAGCCCCATGAGCAACTCCTCATCAGTCAATACAGAATGCCTACTTTCCTTCATTGGTTGAGTCATTACTTAATACGGAAACCTTTGATACGTAACCCAAAAAAAAATTAAAAATTGTTGGGTTACCTTTTTCCTGATCACGTATTAATAGTCGACATTAATCATTAATCACTTAAACGAAAACATTCTCAAAACTATGAAAGCAATCACAAAATCAGCCTTCTTTTTCATGGCGATGATCGCCCTGGCTACGTCTTGCAGCTCGAAAAAAACTGAGTCTACCGAAACGACCACAACCACGACCGATTCTTCTTCGACGATGGCTGCTGACACGACGATGGCTACCGACACTGCATCGACGATGGCTGCTGATAGCGCGAAGTAATTTTTGCTAAGGCACAACTGCCGGTAACTTTTACCGACAACCGCTATAAACGATATAGAGCTCCCTGATTTTTCAGGGAGCTTTTTTATTGAGTCGATCGTCAACAAACGTCGGTTCTTGGTAACGGACTTACAAGTATACTTTCTGCAGGCACCCCTATCGACTGATGACCATTGACTATCGACTTTACACTAACATCCCTTTCAACAAATTCATTTCAGCCGTCGGTGCTGCACGTTCGTAAAGGATACAGTAAACAGCATTTGTAATCGGCATATCAACGCCAACTTTCTGGTTTATTTCGTGTATACTTTTGACGGCATAATACCCTTCAGCAATCATATTCATCTCAGCCTGAGCCGATTGGATTGTATAGCCGCGACCAATGAGTGTACCAAATGTTCGGTTACGACTGAATGGCGAATAGGCTGTTACCAGTAGGTCCCCCAGGTAAGCCGATCCACTTAGGTCGCGATGTTTTGGGTAAATCGCGTCCACAAACCGTTTAATTTCCTGCATGGCATTGGATACCAGGACCGCCTGAAAATTATCGCCATAGCCCAATCCTCGCGTAATACCACTAGCCAAAGCAATAATATTTTTCATCACGGCGCTATACTCGATCCCGTAAATATCATCCACAGGAGTTGTCTGGACGAACCGACAGCGCAACAAATCAGCAACTTTCCCAGCCTGGACAGGATCTTGGGAGGCAATGGTCAGATAAGACTGTTTTTCCAGCGCCACTTCTTCGGCATGGCAAGGACCGGCAATTACCGACATGCGCTCAACGGGGACGTCAAACTGCTGGCTTACCCAATCCGTAACCAGTTGATTGGCGCCTGGAATCATGCCTTTTATGGCTGACACAACCGATTTCCCGGCAAAATGCGCTGACGTGATGCCCGTTAATGCATCGCCAACGAAAGCGGCCGGTACAGCCAGAATGATATATTCACTGTCGCGAAAGGCTTCCTTGATTTTGGTACAAACCTTCACTTTACGAGTGTTGATCTGCACATCGCTCAGATAGCTGGGATTATGGCCGAATTTTTTAATGTGGTCCGCATCGGCTTTTTTGCGAAGCCACCATTTTACGCTGACATTATTTTCGGAGAGGATTTTCACGAGCGCAGTCGCCCAACTTCCCCCTCCTACCATCGTCAGCCGAACGGGTTGAGTAAGTTTCATACAACAAACTTAACAGTCTTTCGATGCAGAACGATTACTCTTTTACTTTCGTGGGGGCATAACCAAAATGCTCCCGAAACACTTTGGTAAAATGGGAAGGTGAACTATAACCAACCGAATAGGCAATTTGTGCCACATTTAATTCACCAGTCCGTAATAATTCAGCGGCTTTCTCAATCCGAACGCGGTGAATAAACCGGTTGGGGCTTAGTGTAGTAAGTGCGGTTAGTTTGCGATGAAGTTGCGCACGGCTCATACTTGCCTGATCAGCCAGCCAGTCCACATCCATCGTTTGGACGTTCAGATGATCGAGCACAATCTGGCGCATTCGGGTTAGAAATTTATCTTCTCGATTTAGTTGCGGGTCAGCAGTTGTGGTCTGCCCGGCTTCGCCGGTTCGATTGGTTAGCCAGCACTGCCAGTTTTGCCGGGTTTGTAAAACGTTATTAATACGTAAACGTAATTCAGCCAAACTAAACGGCTTGCCAAGGTAATCATCGGCCCCTACGCCAAGGCCTTTCATACGGCTATCATAGGATGATTTAGCCGTCAATAACACGACAGGAATATGGCTTGTACATTCATTAGCTTTCAGACGTTCAACCAGTTCGAAGCCATCAATACCGGGCATCATTACATCGCTTATGATTAGGTCTGGTATTTGGTCCTGCGCTTTTTGGAGGCCTATCAGCCCATTTTCAGCCGTAATTACCTGATAAGTCTTAGCCAGATAATCAACCACAAACCGACGCAGTTCAGCGTTATCTTCAACGACCAACACCAATGATCGTTTATCATCTTTTAGAGCCACGTTCTTAACAAAATTAGCTGCCGGCTCAGCAACAGGTATTACATCAGTCAATTTACTGTCAACATCTATTGGTTGTGGCAAAATAGCTTCGGCAGCCTCCGACGATTCGTAGATTTTCAGGGGTATGCTTACGGTAAATTGACTGCCTTTTCCAACGGCGCTCTCCACATTCACGCTGCCTCCTAACCATTCCGTTAATTCTTTCACAAGGGCCAAACCGATACCCGTGCCTGAATACGCCTTAGTCGATGACGAATCCACCTGATGAAATCGATCAAAAATGCGGGCTAATTGTTCAGTTGGTATCCCAATTCCCGAATCGCTTACTCGAAATACCAGATTCTGTTCCTCTGTCATCAGCGCTTCAACCTGAATCTGACCATCGGTATGTGTAAATTTAATGGCGTTGGCAAGCAGATTGTAGGTAATCTTTTCCAGCTTGTCCTGATCGAAATGATATAAGTCCGGATGATCGTCGGTTGGTATAGGACTACTCCAATTCAGCTCAAGATTTTTCTGCTCAGCCAGTCCTTTAAACTGCGCAACCATCTGATATACAAACGCAATTGGATCACCAAGGTAATCTCGTTTATCCAGTCTGCCCGCATCTAATCGGGTCATTTCGAGGGTTTCGTTGATCAGCCTGAGCAACTGATTGGCGTTCCGCTGAATTGTGTTGAGTCGATCAGCTCTCCGAGACGTATTTGGTTCATCTGCCAATTGCTCCGTTGCGTTCAGAATGATTGTCAGCGGGGTCCGAAATTCGTGGGTAATGTTGGCAAAAAACTGGCTTTTCAATTCGTCCATCTGACGTAGCGTTGCCGCTTCAAACTCCCGACGGGCAAGTTCCTTCCGCAGTTTACGTCTTCGATTGGCACTGCGAATTACCCAAAATCCCAATCCAACCAGCACAATTAGTACCAATGATCGGAACCAGAGCGTTTTCCAGATAATTGGTTGCACTTCAATACGCAAACTAGCGGGTTGTTTTTGCCAGCCCGCAGGCGTCTGTCGATCAAACAAAAAATGATAGGTTCCGGCAGACAATTGGTAGGTAGCAACGCCAACAAAATCAGAATATGTCGACCATTGCGGACTGTAGCTATCTACTTTGTAGCGGAAGCGCGATTCGCGAGAGTCGGCAAAGGCGGTAAAACGAATCTGCACAAATTCTCCTTCTTCGATCCGAATACTGGGGTAGCCTGTTGAATCGCGCTGAAACCGATCTTCCTGCGTGTGCTCATTCTCAATGAGTCGGGTTCCATTGACGATTACATCCAGAATATTGAACGATTCTGTAGCTCTCAAACGACTCAAATCATATTCATCAATTCGACCACTTATTACACGAACCCATAGCCGGTCGGGTCCGGAGCCTTCTCCTGAATTGATAAATAACGAGATGATTTTTTCGGCTGGATGCGAGAAATCAATCCGTTGTAGTTGTCCCTGCGGAGAAATCCGGCAGACCATTAACCCGACCGAGAAGTAGTCGTTCCCTGCTCGATCCGGAATAAACGCATCCGTCCACATATGGCTGGCCGCTGTCGGCAATGGAAGCTTAATTTTACGAATCTTACCTGTACTGGGAGTCAGGATGTTAATTTCATTAGGCAATCCCAGCAATACATCCCCGTTGTCGCGAACTCGAATGGCCGTTATCTCTCCTTTCGAGAGTCCATCTGGTTGCTGTGGGTCATGCTGATAATCCCAACGTTGGCCCGTTTTAGGATTCAACACTGCCAATCCAGTTGGTGTATTGAACCAGATCCGCCCGTCGGGCGCTTCACTTAAATCTTTAGGGGCTTCGGCCTTAACTACGCACTCTACTGTCAACGTTCGGGAGTTTACGCCAACTAGTAGATTATCAGGCAGGCTAAGCCAAATTTTCCCATGTTTACCCAAATACAATCTGGAAAATCCCTGCGAATGGAGGTACATTTTCACTAACTGACTGGAATCTGGCAGGTTAACAATCTGTCTTCTGGCGAGATCGACATACGCTAATTGACGAGGCTGACCTACTCGATCCTCCATAACCCAAATCCGCCCATCATACTCCGATTGTGCCAGCCGGTATCTAGCTTTCCCGGGCTGGCTTTCATCAGTTAGTTGAAAATGGTGCCCATCAAACGAAAATCCACTGCTTTGATTGGATTGCCAAATCAGCAATTTCTGTTCATCAGTCTGTTTTTTGTCAAAAAACTTAATCGGGTATGGTTGATTCCATTGGCGTGAAGGCGTTGGTAACATGAACTGCTGCGCCCAACCGAGACTTTGTGCCCAGCCCATCAGGAATATCACTATCCCCGTCCGTAATGCGTTCATATGCTTTAACAAGTCAACCAAATATAACCACTGCCCCCTAATTCCCTATGTTTTAGTTGCGTATCCTACTAACTGGCGCACTACCCGAATCTGGTGCTAAATACAGGTTTGACGAAATAATCTATCGTTAGTATCCTGTTGCTTACTATTCGACTAACCTCCACAATACCAATAACTCTACTTATACACCAATATACTTCCAGAGTAAAAAAGACCATAAGTACCCCAAAATGGAACAAGAGTTACAGTAATTAGTTTGCACGTAAAAGTTCTGGGAAATCTGGTTGAAGGGTCTACAATTAACATCGAAGTGCGGGGAGCGGAAGGACAGCCCTTGCGATTCCAGCTAATGGATCTGCGCGGTCAATTGGTTAGTAATCAATTCGTAAGTATGGCTAAAACCGTAGAGCGGCAAACGCTTCCAATTGGTAATCAATCATCTGGCCTGTTCTTGATTCAGGTTAGTACGCCAACGCAGCAGCAAACGCTGAAAGTATCTAAAGTAAATTAAGCCATCAACTTATATAAACAAAAAGGTCTCGTCGAGACCTTTTTGTTTATAGTACTTATACTTTTCTCAGTGGCTGTTTTTGCCAGTACGTCAGACTTCGCCATGCCCATTCCAATGGACCGAACCGATAAAACTGTAGCCAAATCGCGCTAAAAATCAGATTAAGTATCCAGACAACAGCGACTACGTAAAACAACTGATGATAAGCCAGTTTACCAAAATACCCCAAACCATAACCATTGAAGAAGAATGTACAACAAAGTGTTTGCAGGATATAATTACTAAACGCCATCTGCCCGACGTTCGATAAAGCGCGCATCAGCCATTTCACTGCGCCCGAACGATACAACAGTAACAACAGACTAGCGTGCCCAATACCAACTAGTGCTCGTTGTAAATCGTATGCCAGACTTGGAGAAAGCCATTGCGTTTCAGCATAAGCGGCTGGATTGGTTAATCGCTGCTGCACCATAAATACGCCAACAGCACTTAAGGGTAAGCCAATTCCATAGCCACCCAACAACGTCAGCCAATAGGTTCTGGTAGACAATTTGTTCGAGAAAAAACCCCACTTAAACAGCGCCATTCCCAGAAACATCATCGATAACACATCCCAGATGCCCAGATACAGATACGTGCCATGGAAACGAATATTCTCAGGCTCCAGCGTCTTATATACCGTACCATACCCCGAACGCATCTTTTTGTTAAATTCGGCAACTTCCTTCGGATCGGCCTTGGATTCCTTCACAATTTTCTGCCAAGTCTCTTTATCTTTTTTCTGTTCGTCTGTTAGTTTTTTGTGCGCTTTTTCCAGGGCAACGGTCTGTTGATATTTGGCATATTTATCCTTAAACTCTATTGTTTGCCGCTCCCGCTTGGCTATAAAAATAGTCAGACATACCAGCGAGCAGATAAATAACTGGCGCGGTTTGAGTTTGCGAAAAGGAAAAAGGAAGAGTCCCGAAATAGCATAATCAAAGAGGATATCGCCGACCCACATCAATACATATTCGTGAATCACCCCGAACAACACCATCCAAAGAAGTCGGCGGTAATAAAAATCGGCAGAATCGCCAATCGTTGAGTCTTTTCGGCTCGTGAAAATAAGGATACCTGCTCCGAACAGCATGGAAAATAAAGCCCGCATCTTGCCTTCAAACAGAACTCCGATAACCACAAATACAGTATAATCTGTGGTGCCGGGGTGCAATAAGGGATCATAATCCAGTTGAAAGGCTCGTCCGAAAAATGGAATATTCATCAGGAGAATACCCAGGAGCGCGACCCCACGAATGACATCAATGGTCTGGATTCGTTCCGAAAGGTTTACGGGTTTGGCGACGATTACGTCGTCTTGAACAATAGTTGGAGGAAGTGTAGCTGTTGATTCCATGTAGTTGGTTAAAATACGAGAATTCGATTTATAAGTCACTATAAATCAATGCCCTAAAAATAAGGGTTTTTCATTTCCACTAACATGAAGTATTTCGGGAACGGTTATATGGCGTAGGGTATGGGGCTGTAGGCGTAGGGTTAAAAAACAAATAATCCCTATGCCCAAAGTCCCATACCCTACGCCATATTACCTCCTCGTCAACGCGGTTCGACGGGAATCGAGTTTGAGGAAAATGAAGAGGAGAATAGAAAACGACCAGAGCGACGACCCTCCATAGCTAAAGAACGGTAGCGGAATCCCAATAACGGGCATGAGGCCGATCGTCATGCCGATGTTGACCATGACGTGGAAAAAGATGATGCCAGCGACGCAGTACCCATATACCCTTGCAAATTTGGTTCGTTGTTTTTCGGCCAGAATCACAATTCGCGAGAGTAGACCAATGAACAGGCTTATCACAACCAATGCACCAATAAATCCGTGTTCTTCACCGATTGTGCAGAAAATAAAGTCGGTACTCTGCTCCGGTACAAAGTCAAATTTGGTTTGCGTTCCTTCCAAAAATCCTTTGCCCTGAAGTCGGCCGGAGCCGATAGCGATTTTTGCCTGGGTCACGTTCCAGCCCACGCCCAGCGGATCAATCGTCGGATCGACGAGCACTTTAATCCGGTTTCGCTGGTGCTTTTGGAGAACATTATTTACAAAAAAATCAACGCCTGTCACAAAAACCATCATGCCGATTCCGACTACACCAATCGCAATCAGATTGGTTAGGGTACGGTTAAAACGTGGCATGATCAGAATAATCAGCACCAGTAAAGCCACGATGCCGATAAAAATATACATCTTCGGAAAGACGAGCGCCAGAATAAACAAAGCTGCTGCGGTGAAGCCAATCAGTGGAATCCAGCCAGGTAATCCTTCGCGATAAAGCATAATCGCAAAAGAAGCAAACACCAGCGTTGACCCGGTTTCATTAGACGCAATAATCAGTAAACAGGGCAACACAATGATTCCGGCAATGTACATCAGGTCTTTTTGCTTGGTGATGTTCATGCCCGGCACATCCAGGTATTTTGCCAGTGCCAGCGCTGTTGCCACTTTCGCAAATTCAGCCGGTTGAATCGAGAACGCGCCAAACTTAAACCAGGACCTTGATCCATTGATATTGCTTCCAGCTACCAGCACCAGAATCAGCATCAGGATCATGAATCCGTAAAAGACAAAAGCAAACGTGTCGAAAAACGTGTGATTGAGCACCAGTATACAGGTGATCAAAATCAGCGTCGTTCCGATCCACATCAATTGCTTTCCGGCGTTGGTTGAAAGATCGAACAGACTGATATGGTTTTCCGGTGTGTACACAGCCGCATACACGTTCAACCACCCCAGCGTTACACAACATAAATAGAGTATTAGGGTAAGCCAGTCAATATTTTGCGAAAATGGGTCGTTTTGGCGTGCCAAAGCAGTAATGATTTATGATCTACAAAACGGTCCACCGTTGCAGTACGGCTTCGTAGATCAGTTAGTTTCCAGAAACAGCAACTATCGAAACCGATTTCGGCTTCGTTGTCGTCATCATCGGTTTAGGAGTAGTCGGCTTTTGTGTAGTATCCTTATCTTTTTTCGGGATAACGGGTTTTCTCGCATCGGGGAGGAATTGAGCTGGAGGCAGATAGTTGGAAGCTTTCACCTGAGCATCTAATACCAACGCTTCGGTTTTTCGTTTCAGATAGCGCTCAGCGATCAGAGCCGCTACTGATGCAGCGGCTTTACCGCCCCAACCGGCATTTTCAACAAATACCGCCACCGCGATTTTCGGATTGTTCATCGGAGCAAATCCAATAAAAATCGAGTGGTCGTATTTATGACCGTATTTGTTATTCTGCGACGTTCCAGTTTTTCCGCACAGGTCAATTCCTTCAATATTCGCCAAAGGAGTTACCGTTCCGTGAGCAACCGCCCCCCGCATCCCATCGATAACCGGCAAATAGTATTTGTAGTCAATACCTGTTTCGTGTTTTTCGAGATATTCGGCTGGTACACCAACCCCAGCTTTGCCAAGACCTTTGATGTAATGGGGTGTAATGTACCAACCCCGATTGGCAACGGTTGCGGCCAGGTTCACTAACTTCAACGGTGTGATCAACAATTCGCCTTCACCAATACTAAGTGAATAAACATTCGAAAATTTCCAGCGAAGTGCCCCACGATACGCTTTATCGTAATATTCAGGTGTTGGCAGGTTTCCTTTTCGCTCGAAGGGCAAATCGACGCCCAAACGATCCCCAATGCCAAATTTCTCGGCCATATCATGCCATTGCCTGAGCCCAATGGCCGACGCTTTAAATGTATTCCGCTCTCCATTAAAATACAGAAATCGACGGAACACATAATAGAAATACGGATTACAGGAGTTCTGTACGGCTCCGCGAAGGTTATTACCCCCCCGACAGTGGCAACGCATCGGCGACCCAGCATGACCGTAAACGGTATTCGGGTACAACGACCCTTGCTGCTGAGCAATTAAAGCCTGAATCAGCTTAAAGGTTGAACCTGGTCGATAACTAGCGGTAATAGGCCTATTAATCAGTGGCTTATAGACATTCTTAACCAGCAATCGGTAATTCTTCGAAAAGAACCTACTGGATAGCAGATTAGGATCGTAGGTAGGTGCCGAAGCCGAAACCAGAATTTCGCCCGTTGAGGGCTCTACGGCCAACACAGCGCCTACTTTATTCTGCATCAGGCTATCTGCATATTTCTGAACTTCGACATCAATACCTGTAATCAGATTCTGCCCTGCTACAGCCAGTGTATCAAATTCACCATTTTTCCAGGAGCCTTTGTTCACCCCGTGAACATTCTGCATCATGAATTTGACACCACGTCTGCCTCGTAGTTGCTCTTCGTATTGTTCTTCCAGCCCGTTATGACCAATGTAGTCGCCCTGACGGTAGTAGACAATATCCTGTTCTTCCAACTGCTTCTTACTAATCTCACTCACATAGCCAAGTGCATTGGACATTGTGTGCGCTGGATACGTACGCATCGAACTAATCTGTGGTTCAAAACCCCGATAATCGACGAGGGCATCCTGTATGCGTGCGAAATCCTCCTTGGAAAGCTGACGCAGGAACAATGATGGTTTTACCCTTGAATAATTAACCGCCAGCCCCATAATGCTATCGAACTCCGAGCGGGTAATATCCATCATCCGGCAGAAAGCCAGTGTATCGGGGATTTTGACCTGCTTAGGCGTTACGTATAGATCGTAGACGGGTGTATTATAAACGAGCAGTTGATTATTTCGGTCATAAATCTGCCCTCGGTAGGGAATTTCGACCACTCGCTTGATGGAGTTCTTCGATGCACCCAGCGAGTAGGTATCATCCAGAACTTGCAGATAAAACAATCGGGCCAAGTAAATCAGGCCAACCAAACAAAAAAGGCCAATGATGACCCACTTTCGATTCTCTAACATGAGAATAAACTCTATTCAATCAAGCTACGTATGCTTTATACAAAGTTAGTGTATTAATTATGAGTTATAAACGATAAGTGATGCGTGATAAATAATAAAATCGACCAGCACATAGCACTCATCGCTCATCACTTATAACTCATCACTCAAAATTACCACCCTTTCGCGGTTGTGCGAAGACGGCAGAGGTACATATCGGCGGTGATGTATAGAACGGTGCCGTCGTCGCCCCAGGCGCAGTTGGCCGTTGCTCCGCCAATTTTAATATGACCGAGGAAATCGTACGGGCCTGTTCCCTGCGTCGGTGCCAGTACGAGGACTCCTCCCCCACCCGTTACCCAGAGATTCCCGTCACGATCAACTTTCATACCGTCGAATCCACCTTCCAAACCCTGCTTTTTCATGCCTTCAGGACCGAATACAATACGCCCTTTCCCAACTGAGCCGTCAGCCTGAATTGGGTAGGCCATGACTACAGGACGTAGCGGATCAGATTGAGCAACAAATAGCGTTTTTTCATCAGGTGAGAGCGCAATCCCATTGGGCCGACTCAAATCACTGACCACAATCGATACGGCTCCAGGTATTCCTCCGCGTTCGGGAGCAATCCGATAAACGCCATACCCGTCTGTTTCGCGACCCGGATCTTTCTCTTTTTTGGGCATACCATATGGCGGATCGGTAAAGTAGAAACTACCGTTCGAATGGGCAACTATATCGTTCGGGCTGTTGAAACGCTTTCCGTTAAAATTATCGGCCAGTGTACGTTTACCGCCACCGCCATTGAGCGGCATGGCAGTTATCCGTCGGTCGCCGTGTTCGCAGGAAATCAGTCGGCCTTGTTTATCGATTGTCAGTCCATTGGAACCGGGTTCGTCGCCGTATGTACCGACGCCCGTATAGCCTGACGGTTTTAGAAACAGGGTAACACCTTCTTTGTCAGTCCATTTATAAATGCTATTTTGGGGAATATCGCAGAAGAGCAAATAAGCTTCGCTTTTCACCCAAACGGGCCCTTCCGTCCACATAAATCCATCGGCCAGCACTTCAATTTTGGACTCAGCCGGAATCAGTTTATCCAGCCGGGGGTCTGCTTTGACGATCTGGCCAATCGTTGGTAAAGGCGTTGTTTGAGCAATGGCAGGCCGCAAAGCTGTAGTCAGCAAACCGGCAACTAGTAATGCTGTATTTTTCATAGGGTAGTGTCAGGAATTTAGCGGCAATAGTACGAAGAATTAGAGTGTGTACCCAATGAGGAAAAGCGTACAACTAACTACTTTTAATGTACGAAACGCTTCATCAGGACCATGATTAGTAGTAGAATCTTACCCCAGCCCTTTGAGGGGCTAATTGCCACATCAAATTCAGCCTCCTTTCAGGTGTTGGGGGTAAAGTAATAAGTAATCTAACGACGAAACCACTAATGGACAACTCGACAAAAAAACAATTCGCAACCGTTGACGAATACATTGCACTGCAACCCGAATCGATGCGCCCCTCGTTAACGGAAATTCGACAGATCATTAAGCAGGCAATTCCTGATGTAGAAGAATTAATCAGCTATCAGATGCCAGGATACCGATATCATGGCAAGCTGATCTGGTTTGCCGCCAATAAAAACCATTATGGTATCTACATGCCACCTGGCATTCTTTTAGCCTTTAAGGATCAGTTGAGTGTGTATAGCCAAACAAAATCGGCTATTCATCTTCCAATTAATCAGCCAATTCCCGCCAAACTCCTGAACGAAATGGTGCAGTATGCCGCCCAAAAGAATAAGGAACAGGAATTAATTAAAAAGCAGACAAAAAAGAAAAAGTAAGATGGATAAGGAAATTTCGCTGCGAATTATCCTGGAAGGTCCAACTGCGGGTGTCGATTTTGGTCTGCAAAAGGGAAGTGGGCATCACTATGAAACGGTGCAGAAACAACGATCCCAATCACAGGATTTACGCTTTGACTTTACTGTACGCGTAAAAGGTGATCCCGACAATGATGTTTATCCTACACTCCTCGGCCCGTTTGTGCAGGGTAATCCATCAGCCCGTTTTGTGTACATCGATGTCGGTTCCTATGCTGGTCAGCCTGATTCCAAATGGAGTGGTCGGATGAAAATTCCGTTACCGAAAATTAGTTGGGATGTCGCTCATCAACTATTGGGAGATGTCGGGCAGGCTCTTGTCACGCAGGTTTCTGGAACGGGTAAAGATGAAGGACCTCCTTTCGGAACGATAAAACCATTCGCAGGTTGGCAACCGGCATAACGAATATTCGACTATTTTTAAGAGATTTTTCTCTTTCCAATCTTTACCGTACATGAAAAACAAAAAACGATCGGCTTCGTCGGACAATAGCAGCAATTCCTCCCGACGGTCGTTTCTAAAAACCCTGGGTCTGGCCGGTACAGCCGCAGCTACGGCACCCGCTGCATTGGCCGAAACCGCGTCAAGCACAACGGTTATTCCCCAATATCTAAATCTGGTTCGTAGCCACAGCAGTACGGCAGCCAACGATAAAGTTCGTATTGCCCTGATTGGTACAGGCGGCATGGGGATGGGCGACACCAACACAGCGCTGATGGTCGATGGCGTTGAAATGGTAGCCGCCTGTGACCTTTACGATGGCCGTTTGCGCCGGGCAAAAGAACTTTGGGGAGAGAATCTTCCTGTCACGAAAGATTACCGGGAAATCATTGATCGTACCGATGTCGATGCTATCATCAACGGGACGACCGACCACTGGCACGAAAAAATCTCGACCGATGCGATGCGTAAAGGCAAGCACGTGTATTGCGAAAAGCCAATGGTTCAGAAGTTTGAGGATGGACATACACTGATTAAAGTCGCCAAGGAAACGGGTAAAGTATTTCAGGTTGGCAGTCAGTTTGCGAGTTCATTACTCATTGCCAAAGCCCGCGAACTCCTGAAAGCAGGTGACATTGGCGAATTAGTTTTTGTAGAAGCTATCTACGATCGGCACAGTGCACAGGGAGCCTGGCAATATTCCGTTCCGCCCGATGCATCGCCCCAAACCGTTGACTGGGATAAATACCTGGGTAGCGCGCCAAAACGCCCCTGGGACCCGCTCCGATTCTTCCGCTGGCGGAATTATACTGACTACGGTACGGGTATAGCAGGTGATTTATACGTTCACTTACTGACATCGCTGCACTCGATTACGGGTTCTAAAGGTCCTACGCGTGTGTATTCGACAGGCGGAACTCGCTATTGGAAAGATGGACGTGATGTACCTGATATTCAGCTCAGTATCTACGATTACCCAAAAACAGCTGAACATGGAGAATTTAACCTGACTACCCGTTCCAACTTCGTCGATGGTGGGGGTGGCGGGTATCTGGTTCGACTAGTAGGTACCGAAGGTGATTTGTCGCTCGGCATGGATAGTTTGACGGTTCGCCGAAACAAATTCCCCAAAGCACCGGGTATGTCGGTTGATAATTTCCCGAAAGATCAGAAGGAATTGTATATCGCCGAATACAATAAAATGTATCCGCAAACGCCTGAATTGATTGGTCCGAAAGAGTTTAAATACTCGTTCCCCAAAGAATACAAAGGCGACCGCTACGAACATTTTGTCAATTTTTTCAATTCGATACGAACAGGAGCGCCCAACGTGGAAGATGCGACCTTTGGCTTACGTGCCTGCGGACCTACGCAGTGTGGTAACATGAGCTATTTCCAGAAAAAGATCATGAACTGGGACCCGATCAATATGAAGATTCAGGGCGCGGTTTAAGCACCTGATCATTTATAGAAAACGGTCTACGGCTTTCTACTTATCAGAAAGGTCGTAGACCGTTTTTCGTTATAGGTGCTTATGCAGGAAAACGGATACCCGTAGCGTCTTCGGCCAGATTCCATAAGCGGGCAGCGGTGGTTTCATCCAATGCATTATCAGTGTAGGGAAATTTAACCGGATAACCCCGATAGCCGCCATCTTCATGTGGGCTATAGAAATCTCCCCCCTCTACATCGGGCATGGTAGCAGCATACAGACTGGGTAAAGCGCCTTGCCAGGGTTCCATCAATCCCCCTACTCGTTGTACAGCAGCATTGTAGTCATCCTGATTCATATGCCTCGACAATTCGGTACTATTGGCACCAGGCTGTGCGGCAATCGATAACACAGAATCTCCTGCCTGTTTAATCCTTCGATCTAATTCAAGTGACAACAAAATATCCGCCAACTTGCTTTGGCTGTATTCCCGAACGGGATCATATGACTGCTCAGAACGCAGGTTGTCAAAATTTATTTGTCCTCGCAGATAGGCCATACTACTCACCGTGACCACACGAGAGCCGAGCGTCGCCTTAAGTAGAGGATATAAAGCGCCCGTTAGAGCAAAATGTCCGATGAAGTTAACCCCGAATTGCAGTTCAAAACCTTCTTCCGTTTTCATTTCGGGACAGTACATTACTCCGGCATTGTTGATCAGCACGTCGAGTTTGTTGTGCGTTTGGCGGAACTGTTCGGCAAATTGGTTAATGGCTTCCAAGCTGGCCAGGTCCAGAATCGCCGTTGCTACTGTCCCTTTTTCAGTTTGCTGCCGGATCGCTTCGGCAGCTTTGTCGGCTTTCTCCTGATCACGACAGGCGAGTAGTACATTGGCACCGGCTTTAGCCAGAGCGAGGGCGGTTTCATAACCAATTCCCGTATTGCCACCGGTTACAATCACCGTTTTACCTGTCTGGGCAGGCATATCATTCGTTGTCCACATAACTAGTTTGATTTTATGGGACAAAGTTCCGTCGAAAGACGAAGCAGGGGGATATAAATATGAAAGCAAAAACTACAAAAATCAATCTACACTGAACGCCTTAGGCGTAAATCCGACTCGCTTTTTGAAGAAGGCCGAGAAATGATTAGCTTCTTCAAAGCCCAGGCTCCAGGCGATTTCATTGATGGTCCAGTCAGTGGTTTTGATCAGCACTTTGGCTTCCTGCAGGATTCGATCGTTAATAAGTTGGATCGTCGTCTGGCCTGTTTGCTCTTTCAAAGCCTTATTGAGGTGATTAACGTGTATGTTCAATTGCTGGGCAAAACCTGATGGGGTACTAATCTGAATCACCTGATTGGAAAGATCAATTGGAAATTGACGCTCCAGCAACACCCTAAAAATAGTGGTAATCCGCTCAGCGGCATTAGATTGAGAAACGGTTGATGCTTCAACAGGATGCCGTTTCTGGGCTCCGTGAATTACCTCCATTAATAGGTTGCGAATCAGATCGTATTTATAGATATAGCTTCCAAGCAATTCCTCCTCCATTCGTCGAAACAGATTCTGGAAGAATGTAACATCGGTTTCTGGCAGCATAACTACTCCCAATTCGGTATGTTGAAAAACTGGAAAGGTTTTTATTTCACCTATTCGGTTCAAAAACGCTTCGGTAAAAATACAGATGTAGCCAGTTTGTTCTTCTGTGATCCGTTCCCAAAGGTAAGGTACCATCGGGTCGGTGAATACCAGGCTTGTACCATCAATATCAAAGGTCTTGTCGGCGTAAAAAATCCGATTCTTGCCCGTAATCAGGCTGATTTTAAAGAAATTTCGTCGACTGTAGTTCGCCTGTTTATGATCGGGTGACAACACATCTTCAATCCGAAACATATTGAAATGTCCAGCTTCTCCGGTCAGCGGTTGAAGCGGTTGCTGAATCCGTTTGTAGAAGGAATCAATTGTAGTGAAATCACTCATACCCAAATCTACAAAAAACAAATCGTTTTCCAGATTTCAGGTTTGATTAAGCTTGAATTAATCAGTTGGTGAGAAAAAGTGCAAGTTCATTAAAATGAAAATTTTCAGTATGTAAACCGCCAATTCTACCATATATTTATCCAGAATACAGCCACTCACCAAAATATACTTTCTTGACTTCTATGAACAGGTTTACAAAAGCATTTATAGCTATCTGTGCTATTCCGACGCTGGTATACGCACAGAGCAAAGCGACAAAACCCGTCGACGGTAAATTGGAGCAATTAAAACAGGAAGCCATAAAAACCATTGACCAACGGAAAGATCAGGCTCAGCAGATCAACGATATGCTGTTCAGCTTCGCTGAGTTGGGTTTTCAGGAGGAAGAATCGGCCAAATATCTGACGGGTATTCTTGAAAAAGAGGGGTTTACAATCCAAAAAGGCATTGCTGGCATTCCCACAGCCTGGATTGCTACCTGGGGTTCCGGTAAACCCGTTATCGCTATCGGCTCCGATGTTGACTGTATTCCGAAAGCCAGCCAAAAGCCCGGTGTTGCGTATAAAGATCCGATTGTTGACGGGGCTCCCGGTCATGGTGAAGGACACAATTCTGGTCAGGCACTGAACATTGTCTCTGCGCTGACTGTCAAACAATTGATGGAAAAGAATAAGCTATCGGGTACGTTAATGCTTTGGCCGGGGATTGCGGAAGAACAGCTTGGTGCGAAAGCATTTTACGTTCGGGATGGCTATTTTAAAAATGTTGACGCCTGTATTTTCACGCATGTCGGTGATAATCTCTCTGTTGCCTATGGTGATGCTGGTTATACCGGCATGTTTTCCGTCCGATTTACCTTTGAAGGGCAAGCCGCTCACGCAGCAGGCGCTCCCTGGCGGGGCCGAAGTGCGCTCGATGCCGTCGAATTAATGAACATCGGCTGGAACTACCGACGCGAACACCTCGAACTATCGCAACGTTCGCACTACGTCATTTCGGACGGTGGCGACCAACCTAACGTAGTTCCCTCAAAAGCATCGGTCTGGTATTATTTTCGGGAGCGCTCCTACCCTAAAATCAAAGCGCTGTTCGAAAAAGGAATCAAGATGGCGGAAGGGGCTGCTATGATGACTGATACAAAATTTACTTACGAAATTCTGGGATCAGCCTGGCCGGGGCATTTTAATAAGCCTATTGCTGTCGATATGTATCAGAATATGAAACGAATCGGCTTGCCAACCTGGTCGCCCGAAGATCAGATGTTGGCAAGAGCAACCCAAAAAGAGCTTCAGTCGCCAAATCTGGCAGGTCTGGATACCAAACTGGATAGCATTGGAACGCCGGTTTCTAATGCCCCTACCCAGATGATGGGTGGCCAGACTATGGTTCCGCTAACGGGGGGCTCCGACGATATTTCCGACATTTCATGGGCTTTACCAACCGTCGTGCTGGTTTATCCGTCCAATATTCCAGGTTTACCAGGCCACCATTGGTCAAACGCCATTTCGATGGCTACACCAATTGCTCATAAAGGCGTTGTGGCCGGTGCGAAAGTCGAAGCCATGACGTTGTTGGATATGCTCCTGAAGCCAGAGATTATTCAACAGGCAAAAGCCTATTATACGGACGAGCAAACGAAAGAAACGAAATACGAATCGCTGATTTCGTCGAAGGAAACGCCGGCCATCTATCTGAACAAGAAAATTATGACCGAATTCAAACCCAAGCTGGAGAAATTCTACTACGATCCGTCGAAGTATAAAACCTACCTCGAGCAATTAGGTATCAAATACCCAACCCTCCGCGACGACCAACGGGCTGAATTAGAGAAGAAAGCCGATTTAAAAGGGAAGTAATCCTTACATACTCTGCCCGTGTCTGTGTCCTCACAGACACACTTCCGGATGGTGAGCGTTGGTGACGCACAGGCGTCTGTGAGGACACAGACACGGGAATTTCTTTAAAATACAGAGCAGTCGATTACTTGTTATTAACTAGTCTACTTGCCATATTCCCTGACCAATGCCCGGCATGCCGTTCACGGTTGCGCCTTCAACCCGAATCCGCATGGTTGTTTTGGCATCTGACGTAAAGAACGACACTGTCGCTTTTCCCTGTGCATCTGTCTGAATCATGGGCGCCCAAAACAGGGTTGTCCGGTAGTCAGGTCTTACATGTTCTGGTTTCTGAACATCGTAGCGAGGAGCATAAAATTCTCGTACAGGCGCATAACCCGGCAGTTTAGCAATCAGTGTACCGGGCGTTACATCTTTGGTGTAATCATAGTTTGGCGATCCCCGCTTTGTAAGAATCGAGATAACGCCACCGGCAGCTCGTGAACCATAAATCGCAGCCGATGCCCCTTTCAATATATCAACCCGGTCTACATCCTGCACGGAAATACCCATAATTCCCTGCAAATCCATCGGCATCCCATCCAATACAAACAATGGTGAAACGGGACCGCTGAAATTGGCCGCACCCCGAATTTGTACACGCGCGTTAAAGCCAGACCCAATCACCTGTACACCAGCAACTTGCCCCTGAATCACATCCAGAATTGTCATTCTACCAGCCGTATTCATTTGATCGAATTTAACGGTCGCATCGGGAGTGCCGTAAATGACCCGAGAATCAAGTTCCTGCGTCTTTTTACCTTTTACTGTTACGGCTTTTAAGAGAACCTCGCCATTCCTCCGAATCTGTTCCTCGATTTCCTGATACTCTTTCGTTCGTCGAATAAACTCCGCCAGTTCATCACTTCGAAATTCCAATGGATTATAAGGCACTCGGGTTAACGTTACTTTTGGTACCAGTAATTGATCGAGAGAAATAGCCAGCGACCGATTGGCTTTTCCTTTTATGCCCTGAATCATAATTACGGTCGTATCCGTCAAATCCAGATTATAGGCACCAAAATTTCCCGCTTCATCTGTATCGCCGATCAAAAAATCGCGGGTACTGTCACGTTTTACGATCATAAAAGACAATTTCACTGTGCCACCAATATCTTTCTGATTTGGTCGAACTACGCGCCCGGTGAGTGACAGACCACCCTCAGCCGAGTATTTTAAAGGCGGGATGTTTCCTGATAAAACATTTGGCCAGGAAAATCGTCGCCAGCCCTGGGTCATCAAAAGCAGATCTAATAATTGCCAGCGATCTGTATTGGCAGGATTGAAATAGTAGGCTGGCTGTTCAATGGTGCCGGTTAAATCGGACGCAAGCAATATATGCGAGGTAATAGTCGCTCCATTCGAATCGGCTTCCGGCGATAAGCGGGCATCGACAGCTGCCAGAGATAGATTAGCGGCTACGGGTTGCCCCTGGACGTTGGTGGCTGTAATGGTCAGATTTACTTTCTCGCGATTTTTATAGGTCTTTTTGTCCGAGGAAAGCGCAACAGTCATTTGCTCGTTCTTATTCACGAACACCAATCGTTCACAAACCGGCTTTTGTGTTTCGTCAAAGACCGTCAATTGCGCAATTCCTTCGGGGAAAGATGCCTTTGGTAATTGAATCAATGATCCTTTTTTAGCCAGCAAAATCCGAACTACCTGAACAATTTGACCGCGTGTTTGCGCAAAAAGTGTAAGCGAATCCATTGGCTTGATCTCTGTTTTGTTATGTCGGATATACACCTTAATCTGATCTTTCATACTCACGTTATCCACCTGCATCACTACTCCCTGTTGTTGCGCAGTCGGGAGTGGATAGGAGATTGTGGAACCATCAGCTTGTTTTATAAAGGCTGTATATACCTGCCCCGTTTCTGGTTTAAGTGTAAAAAAACCCATTCCCCGGTGCACACTGTTGAATCCAATAATGGTATCTTTTTTCGCATCTAGAACAAATCCAGCTACAGCTGCGCTTTTACCCAATTCATCGATTGCTTTAAACGCAACCCGATTCTCGATGCCATTCACCAATTGTCCCCCTTCAGGTAAAAACTGAACATCAAGTTTATTGGCCTTACTTTCCCTCTTATCCAATTTAGATGCGGCCCCATCCGATTGTAGCACGGTTATGGTCTTGGTAAAGAAGTAATCTTCAGGCTCGTTACGCATAAAACCTGTGTAGCTTCGGAGCTGATAGGTTCCAGCCTGTATCGAGTCGGGAAGAAACAATTGACCGGGTGCATATCCACCCGTAGCCCGTAATTGCATATGCAGTCGAGTACGGCGGACTACGGGGTCAACTAAATCAACATAAAGAACTTTGCTAACGGTATCGGATTCATGATTTATACCGTTAAATAAATACCCTTTTAACCAGATCGTTTCACCGATCAGATAGGCATCGCGGTCAGTTTGGAGGTATACTTTTTCAGCCGGGCGAGCATGACTATAGGCGCGAAATTGCTCGATTAATCGTTTTCCAAAACCATCATCGGTAAACCGGAACGCAGTAATGATTACTAATGTCAGTAAGGAAATCAGAAAAGCTGAACGGGATAGGTTGGAAAGCATACAATAGATTTACGGCTTTGGCGCCTTTTTTAGGTTGTGGAGTCACTAAATTAGTCAAATATTTACTTTATCACGACTATGCCCGTCCAGAAAACAGCATTAATACTCGGTGCAACCGGCCTAATCGGCAATCTCCTAACCCATCAGCTTGTGGACTCCCCTTTTTATGAGAAAGTTAAAGTGCTGGTCCGAAAATCACTCCCCTGGCAACATCCTCGTTTGCAAGAGATTAACTTCGATTTTGATCATCCGAATGGGTTGCTCACTCAGGCCGACGATGTTTTTTGCTGTTTAGGAACCACCATTAAAAAAGCGGGCTCAAGAGAAGCGTTTCGCAAAGTAGATTATCAGTATCCTATCGATATTGCCCGGCTGAGTTTGGCAAGCGGTGCCCAACAATTCTCGATTGTTACGTCGATGGGGGCCGACGCAAATTCATCTATTTTTTACAATCGGGTTAAAGGCGAGGTTGAGCGCGATTTAGCTGCGCTCAACTTCCCTAGTCTACTCATTTTTCGACCGTCACTTTTATTAGGTAACCGTTCAGAATATCGACTCGGTGAGCGAATTGGATCAGGATTCATGCAGTTCTTCCGGCCACTTATTCCCGATAGGTATAAAGGAATTGAGGGCTCAAAAGTAGCTAGTGCAATGATGGAAATTGCTCAACGGGGATTAATTGGCAAACACGTATTTGAGTCCGACGTTTTGCAGACGTTTTAAGGTATTGCTCCGACAAAGTGGAAATCAACACCATTTTATACCAGCCTTCGGCTTCGAACCAAAATCCTCCAACAAATTATTTAATGTCCTCCAGACCTGCGTGCAACAAGCGTTCGGACAATTGATTGAGAAGTTGCTCTGGACCCTGTACGTGAAAAGTCGTATGGCGATGCCGTTGTTTGGCTCCAGGAGCGAGGCTGGCGGCTGGCGACGAAGATTCCAATTCATAAAAACGGCCCATTTGCGGCTGACCGGGTTTCATGGGGCCATCATTGTAGGCGTTCAACACATCACCACTGAAGGGTTCTTTCTGAATTTCCCAGGCTGAATTTACATACTGATGATCGCTAGGGTTGAAATCATAAGTGACCAGCGTCAGTGTTTTGGTGGCAGGATCGTAGCTACCAATCCAGTTCGTAGCCCGTGCGGGTGAAACGCCAATTTTACTTCGGTAATTCGCGTCGGCTTTGAAGAAAGCTGCCGTTTTGCCCATCCGCAACCGATCGGCCGGGACTTTCCCAAAATAAGCATCATTAACAGGCTGCCCCATCCCTTCCCGATAGGGAACAACAATGGTCGTAGTAGGTGCCGCATTCATCATACCCAATATCCAGATGGACAGCATTCCCGTTTCGGCTGTCCAGGGCTGACTTCCCTGATTTTCAATACTGTTATCAGACTGAACACCAACTACTCTCAGAGAATCTGTGTCAATCGCTAGTTGCTGTTTTATAGCAGTTTTATCCAATAAACGAACTGTCCGTTCAATACCGATGTCGAAACGATTGCCCGAATAGTTGGTTACGGAAAATTTACGGGTAAATGTTGCTGAAGTCTTGTTCGTATCAGCAACCGCGAACGGCTCAGAGTCAATAGCGGCTGGTGTCTGCCAATGATCACCATCGAATGGGTCGCCTTTTTTGAAATACAAGGCAAATTGTCCGCCTTCTGGCCCCAGCCAGAAACGGTCTTCCCCCCCGAACGCATTCATGTGCGGAAGCAATTTTCCTGATTGGATCAATTCGTAATTGATCCAGCCATAACTGGCCTGACCATCGGCCGTAGTCGTCATGACGCGCCCTTGATAGGCCGGACAGATCAGCGCACGAGCGTCGCCAAGTTGCAATTCAATAAGGTCAGGATGATGCTTTTGTAAAAACTGTCGGTCTTTATCGTACATACTTGTAGTTTCTGACTGCGAAGTAGCTTGATTGGTAGTCTCCGTCGATGAATTCCGACCTGAACAGGCAATCAATAAACTGCTGATAAGAACTAAAAAGAGTTTGTGCATAACCAAGACCAAAAGGAAGCAATAGCATCCAAAGAATCTATGGGCGGCAATCTAATTGAGGGGCTGTAAAAAGCCAGAATCTCTTACGATTTCAGCTTTTCGTTAGCCAAATGGCGGGTCGCATCACGGATATTTTTCTTGGCCAGATTTTTCTCAAAGGCTTCAGTCAAATCAATCCCCGTTTGATTGGCCAGGCAAATGAGAACAAATAATACATCCGCCATTTCATCACCAAGATCTTTCTGCTTATCCGACTCTTTCTCTGATTGCTCTCCGTAACGCCGGGCAATAATTCGGGCTACTTCACCCACTTCCTCAGTCAACATAGCCATATTGGTCAGTTCATTAAAATAACGAACACCAACTGTCTTGATCCACTCATCAACCGTAGTTTGGGCGTCTTTGATAGTCATAAAAGTCGATAGTCGATAGCTGCTATCGACTCATTTTTCCGGTACAAACGTGAGCGAACTGAATTGCATTTCGTCGAAGGCTTCCTGTGCCAGTGTTTGCAGTTGCTCAGACGTTACGGCCTTAATGTCGTGGAATATATCCGTTAATGCTTCAACACGATTAATGTCGAGCAGACTTTTGGCCATCATGAGCATGAAACTATTGTTGCTCTCTTCCGCCATCGCCAACTGCCCAATCAATTGCTCTTTGGTTTGATGAAGTTGTAGCGTCGTAAGGGGTTGCTCCCGTAATCGCTTCAATTCCCCCATAATCAGCGAATGTGCCTTATCTACCTTTTTCGGGTCTGTTCCGAAATAAATCCCTAAAAATCCGGTATCCAGATACGGGGTATAATTCGCATCGATCGAATAAACCAAGCCGTATTTTTCGCGCAGATTCAGGTTCAACCGGGAGTTCATGCCAGGACCACCAAGTAGGTTGATTAGCATGAAAAAAGGAAGCCGTCGTGCATCAGTTAACGCATAGGCTGGTCGGCCAATAGCGCACTGTGCCTGTGTAATGGGCCGCTCAACCCGTGTGTGGCGAGGTACGTAATCCGTAGGTGTTTTACGCTGACGAGTTGAATACTGTGCAGGTACGTCGCGAAAATATTTTTCGGCAACTTTTACAACCTGTTTAAAAGGCAACTTACTAACCGACGCAAAAACAATTCGACTGGTATCGTAATTCTCAGCAATAAATCGTTGCAGATCTGCCCTCTGAAAAGAACCTACCGTTTCGGTCGTACCGAGAATATTGCCACCAAGCGAATGGTTTGGGAATACCAGTTCGTCGAAATCATCCTGAATAGCATCTTCGGGCGAATCATAATACATGGCCATTTCTTCCAGAATAACACCCCGTTCACGTTCGATCTGCTTCTCGGGAAAAATGGAATGAAATGTGATATCGGCCAGTAATTCAGTGGCTTTTTCAAAATGCGCGTCTAATACCGAGGCATGAAAGCAAACTTTCTCTTTGGTTGTGTAGGCATTTAATTCGCCCCCGACGGTTTCCAGACGGGTGATTATATGGTACGATTTACGCTTTTCCGTACCTTTGAAGGCCATGTGCTCCCAGAAATGGGCCAATCCCTGCTGATGCGGCTGCTCGTCGCGACTACCAATGTCGAGCATAATTCCACAGTGAGCAATCTGCGTATGTGGTATTTGTTTATGCGCAATCCGAATTCCGTTGGGTAAAGTATATACTTCGTAATCTTCCATTTTAACTAAATTGACGCTGTAAGCGTACTGATGATAACCCCAACCAATCGGCCCCGGTTCCTGATCGTCCAAACTGCCTTCATCGGCGATGTGATCCTGGCGACTGCTCTAGTCGAGCAGGTCCATAGGGTCTATCCTGAAGCCGTTTTGGATATACTGGTACGAAAAGGGAATGAAGGCCTATTAGCGAATCACCCATTTCTGAACGAAGTATTGATCTGGCACAAAAAAGGATCTGGGGGTGCGTTCGCCAAATATCGGGATTTATGGCGACTGTTACGAATCGTTCGCAGCCGGAAATATGATGCGGTGCTTAATCTGCAACGATTCGGAACTATGGGATTGCTTACGGCTCTATCAGAAGCAGCCGTTACTATTGGTTTTACTAAAAACCCATTTTCCCGATTTTTTACGGCTCAGGTAGAGCATCGGTTTGAACCGGGGCTGCATGAAGTTGACCGTAATGCAGGCATTCTAAATGCTTTGCAAAACACGAATCGGTTCCCTTTTGTATCTTCTGAGATTAAAGTACCTATCCGTCCAAAACTCTATCCGTCAGAAGCTGATTATGAAGCCATACGTACGTATAAGGGTCAACCGTATGTATGCATAGCCCCTATGTCGGTCTGGTTTACAAAGCAATATCCGGCCGAACGTTGGGCGGAGTTGATTCAGGCATTACCCGAACATATTCGGGTCTATTTACTGGGCGCACCAACCGACTCAGCGGCCTGCGAAACGATCCGAACACGTTCAGGCCGAGAAGGATCAGTAATCAATCTGGCGGGGAAATTGACTCTGCTCCAATCGGCGGCTTTACAACAGGAAGCCATGATGAATTATGTAAATGATTCAGCGCCCTTACATCTGTGCTCAGCAATGAATGCTCCCACCACAGCTGTTTTCTGTTCGACAATACCAGAGTTTGGCTTTGGCCCACTGGCCGACGGCTCGCGAGTTGTCCAGACTTCAGAATATCTTGATTGCAAACCTTGTAATCTGCATGGCCGAAAGGCATGTCCGTTGGGCCATTTCCGGTGCGCCTGGAGTATTTCAGTAGAGGAATTAGCCCGATTAGATTGATTGCATTTCCAGTCCTCGAAAAGGAGTCAGACCGTTTATAACTAGTCAGACTTTCAGTCACTTGCCTTTTTTTATACGTAAAAAGGGGCCACCACTATCTATTCATTATATTTTATTCTTAAAAAATTGCACTATATAGAACATTATATGATTTCAGTTTAAATAGTTAAAATATTATTTGCGAAAACAAGTCATATAGGCGTATTTTTGATCTGTTCGCAATCATATAGCAGAACAAATGGCCATAAACTGTATTTCATTTTTATGGACCATAAAGTCTCTAAAAAAAACCTTCATCCGTTGTCATCGCAATCAAACTGATCTATGTCTATCAACCGTCGAGACTGGCTCCGGGCCAGTATGTTGTCTGGCCTTAGTCTGGCCGCTGCACCAGCCGCCTTCTGCGAACCTGCGCCCGAAATGCCAGTGGGCTACAAAGCTCCGAAAGGACCATTGAAAGCCCGCTTATCGGCCAACGAGAATCCATACGGTCCGTCGCCGAAAGTACTCAAAACCATTGCTGAAGCCGCTCCAGATGGTTATCTCTATGCGATGGAGTACGCCAGAAAGTTTCGGAAACTGGTTGCCGATACGGAAGGGGTTCCCGAAGACTATATTTTATTGGGTGCAGGCTCAGGCGAATTGCTGACGGCGGCTTCGCTATGGGCAGCTTACCGTCCCAATGCGGGTCGTACAATTGTGGCTCCTGATCCAACATTTGATGCGTTACCCCGCGCTGCTATCAAACACGGCATTACGATTGATCGTGTCCCTCTGGTAGCGGCCGATGGTTATGATATAAACCTGAATAAATTAGCCAGTCGTGTTAACGCGCAGACGGGTATGGTTTATCTCTGCAATCCAAATAACCCGACGGCTATTATCGTAGATCCGTCCAAGCTGCGGGCATTCTGCGAATCAGTTGGTGCCAAAACGCCAATTCTGGTCGACGAAGCTTATATCGATTATACGCCAGATCCGAAAAATTATAGTATGGTAGACATGGTGAAAAAAGGCAGCAATGTGATCATCACGAAAACCTTCTCGAAAGTGCATGGCTTTGCTGGTTTACGGACAGGCTACATGATTGCTAAGCCTGAGTTGCTGGAAGAAATCAGCAAATTCGCTACGGGTGGTGGCTGTATTAGTATGACGACCCTACGGGCAGCCATGGTTAGTTTGCAGGATAAGGAGTTTATCAATTATTCGCTTGGCAAAGCGAAAGAATCGAAAGATTTCTTGTTGGGCGTCCTGAAACAAACAAACTATGAACCACTACCATCGGGTGCCAACTTCGTGATGTTCCCGATTCGGATGAAGGGTGAAGATTTCGTCGGCCGGATGATGGAACAGGGCGTAAGTATCCGTCAATGGAAATTCGACGGTCAGTACTGGTGCCGTGTTAGCCTGGGCACAATTGATCAAATGAAAGCCTTCGCCGATGTGCTGAAAGTGATCTCGTAAGAGATAGAATCCTTCCTCTTTTTTTAATACTGCAATAGGTGGCTTATTGAGACACCTATTGCTTTTATACAGTCAACTGCCGATCCGATCTTTATTGCTGATTAGGCTCTATTTGAATTACATTGTAATTATAACTGTCTTTCCAGCCATAACCTGCACTAACAATGATACTGCGTTCGATAACCTGATTGTCCTCATTCAAAGAGTAACCTGTCGACCAATCAGCATTTGTCGTATTTGTATCTATATGATGCTGCTGGTAGCGTTTGGGAAGGTGGGTGCGGAACCGGCCAAAGATTGGCAGAAATTCATTCACGTAAGGCAAATTCCAGGGATTCAAGTCACTTTTATCAGGAATTAGCCCTTGCAAGGGTAATTCACCGGGTTTAGTGGATAGCAGATTAGCAGCGTAAAGTCCTGGTTTGTCGTAATAATAGAGCTGCTCAAAATTGCTCATGTTCAGGCTTTTAAACAGATCACCATTATTATTGTAAATAAATGACGCTTCTATATCTGCTCCATGTTTGATTTTTTCCAACTTTCCAGTACCCGTATAATAATAATCTAATTCTTTCTGACCGTAAGACAGTCCGTCTTTGTCGAAGTAGCTCACTAACGCCTGGTAGCACCGGCCGCTGGCATTCAGCTTATAAATCCATTCGGTTTGTTTACGAACGACACCGGCTGTATCTGCAACAAAAACAGTTGAGGTAATCGTGTTATTGCCATATACGAAGTCGAATCGTTTACCAGACAATGTTACACGCGTTAGCTTGCCTTCGCGGCTGTACTGAAAGATGGTTTCGTTGGTATTTCCATTCGAGTGCACTTTGTTTATTTTCATCAACCGATACTGCTTACGTCCCAGCGCATTGATGCTGGCAATTTCGCTATCGGTTGGATTAGCGGCTGGTACAAGCGGCTCCACTAACTGGTTTTTATCACAGGAAACTAATCCCGTACAGGCACTCAGACTTACAAAAGCAATAGCACACGATTTCACTAATTTGTTCATTGTATTTGTCGTTTATTGGTTTTGATTAATTGACCGCAACAAAGGTATGGCGGTCAAAATCGTCCGGCGACGCACAATCAACAATGAGTAGAAATGGGTTAATGAATAACACAAATGAGCGGATAGCTTTCAATAAAATAGCACTATTCTAATTTACCAACTTTTCAAGAAGGTTAGAAACTATAAGGCTGAATGAGCTGATAATTAGCATACTGATAAAAAATCGGCCAATAAAGCTCATTTTTACCAATTAGTGTAGAGATTGCTAATGAAATAAGACGTATAGTTTTTATTTAACGGTTGGATTTTCCGATGATGCTTACTTTATCGATACAGGCTTTGTGGGATCAATGCGCAACCAGAGTAAGGAGCTAACCAGCAGACAACCAGCTATCATAAATAGTGGATAATTGAAGTTCTTCGTCTGCTCGACAATGATGCCAAACAGAATGGTAATGAAAAAACCACCTAATTGTCCAGCAAAATTCATCGAACCAGCAACGGTACCGGCATTTCGTTGCCCAATATCGACACACACGGCAAAAGCCACTGGCAGGGCCAGGTCTTTCATCAAGACACAAATCGCCAGTAAATAGCCTGCCGTTTGGTTATCAGTAGCCAATCCGGCCAGCAGAAAAAACAAACTCGACAACCCTAGGCCTCCAACTCCGACCACACGTCGACCTATTTTTAGCCCATAACGTTTGGTCAAAATATCACTCAATCCTCCTCCTACCAGGCAACCGATTGCGCCTAGAAAATAGGACAGGGAAATAAAATTTTTCGTTTCGTCTTCGCTAAGACCACGCCCCTCCTGAAAGTAAACCGACGACCAATTGGTAAAAAAGTACGATCCATAGAAAAACAGATGGCACATCAGCATAAGCGCCCACAAATCAGGGTTGCGGATAATGGTCGTCCAGGGAATGCTATGGTCGGTGTGCCTCACCGTACGTCCTGCTTCTATTTCCAGCACTTCCCCCTGACTAATTCCCTCTTTTTCAGCCGGTTCATCCCGAAACCATATATACCAGCCGATAGCCCACATCACACCCACAATGCCTAAAATAGCAAACGCCCACCGCCAACCAGCCCAGTGAACTAATGGAATTACCAGCAAAGGGGTCAACGCTCCGCCCAATCGTCCGGCGGCCCAAATAACCGACTGAGCCCGACCAATTTCGACCGCCGGAAACCAACGGGCAATCACAATGGAGGCATTCGGATAAGCGCCTGCTTCACCGGCACCAAACAGAAATCGAACAATCAGGAGATAGAGAAAATTGAACGCAGTACCAGTAAGTGCCGTAAACCCCGACCACCATAACACTACGCGAGTCAATATACGTCGTGGCCCAACACTATCACCGAGTGAACCTGTCGGAATTTCAAATAATGCATAGGAGAGCGAGAAAGCGCCCAAAATCCAGCCAAATTGCTGATTGTTAAGGTGTAAATCGTCTTTAACGTATTTACTGACAACGTTCATGCAAACGCGGTCGAGGTAGGTAATGGTAGAGAGAAGGAATAAAACAGACAGAACACGGTAGCGAACCTTCATAAAACAAAAAGAAAGGTTTAGATTTTAAGCGAAGTAAGCGAAAAGATTGCCGTCAACTTCTAAAAATCGAATCCTTTCTTTTTAATTCATTCCATCAAAGCCAATTAATGACCTTGCTTCTATTTACAAACCTGCGTGTTCGCCTTTAATATGTAGTTCAACGTCTGTTCTGAATCTGTTTCTCCGGTTGTAAACTCCTCACAAAAAGCACCTTGATTATAAACACAAGCCTTGTATTTTGTATTTTTTGCCAATCCGGTGAAGGTACCCACGCCATTTTCAAACTGTGCATACAGCCCAAAGCCTTGCACAGTTACTGCTGAATTGTCTAGAGGTGTGACAAAGGCTGTAATTCCAGAAGGGTTTATCGATAGATTCTTACCATTCTCGCATTTAGCCTGGATCGTGAATTTTGCCTTCAGGCCCGGCTTGTAAGGTTTCTGAATTTGTAAATACTTAAAATCCATGCCTCCCATTAACGTAAAATTGGCGGTAAAATCCTCAGTATATAATACCTCACCTGAAGCCGATGTTATTGTAATCGTGTAGCCATTGTTGGGCGCTGTCATTCCTATCGGATTATAAGTAGGAACAGACGTGTCAAAGTGATGACTATACGACCCATCCGCCATCTCGGAACTAAGTTCCCCTGTAGCACCGAAAACCAAGGTACCATTCTTGTTGGTAATACGCCAGGTAATTGGGAAACCTTTGGGATAGCCGACATTACCGGCAACAGTAACCTGAAACATATATGTCGAACTAGTAGGCGTATCGCATTCAACCGCGTAGTACGATAAGTGTGTAATTGGCGCTTTAACAACCAGCTTTCCGCCTTGCTGCTCAACGGCAACACTACGCTCATATGTCCAAACACCTGTTTTCTCGTTGTAGCTATAAACAGCCATCTTATCCCCTACTTTCACAGGTTGATTGGTTGACGGATTGATGGTTGTGGATGGCACGCTCATTTCAATCTGAACAGGCTGGCTAAATGTGCTCACCTGCTGGCCATTGCTTCCTGTCATGTCAATCGCCACAAAACCAACAGGTTGAAACACCTTTCTCACGTCGGTTTTACCTGATGCATCTTTCGCTATAGTCGTTACCAGTCCACCTGGAAACAGATTCGAAACCTGCTCATTCTGCCCTGCATAAGCTACAACCGACATTTTTATATTCCCTACAATGGGTTGTCCTTTTTCATCTTTAAGCACAGTATTGGCAGGAAGCGATAAGGTTGTTTGTACAGGCGTTGCGATACCATTAGCAGACGTCGTTACCTCAATGGACTTACTGGCCGCCAGTGCTCCTGTTGATGTAGCAGCTACCGTTGACTCTACGGCTCCAACTCCATTCGGCACAGCATCTGTTTTTACTAAACGGATGACGAAAGGAGCATTTGACTCGCTCATTAGGGTTAAATTCGTACTGGAGGATACATACCCTTCTGCATCGACAATAACACGCAGTTCGGCAGGGGCTGTTTTTGTTGGAATATTACCTTTCAAGCCAATAAACAGATCTCCTTTGGGAGCCGTATAGGAAGTAACTGCTTTCCCTTCAAAGGTAATTGTTCGGCTCGCATCCTTGCCTAGTATAGAAATCTGGATAGGAACCTCTAGCGGCATACCTGTTTTGGCATCAACGACTAAACCCTGAATCTGCGTTTTAGCCGGTTGATAATTGAGTTTGAAAACGACCCCATTTAGTGGATCTATATTCTGAATATCTTTTATATCCTGACAACCAACGATCAGGCCTAAGGCAGTTGAAATAGAGAGCGCCTTTAGAAAAGGACGACGTGAATTGCGTAACGATGTTTTCATGATACGATAGGGATTCATTAAATAAGAGGTATGGTTATAGTTTATAAGAAAGACCCAAATTGATGACTGGGTAATATTTGAGAGGCTTCAGGTTATTCTGAATCACAGCTCCCTGATCGGACGAGGGTTCCAGCATGCCGGTTGTTTGAAACGTAATCTGGGGAGATTGCTGGTAGAAAAATCCAATATCGAACATGAATTTGAGTCGACGACGGGTATATGGATTCCCGAATCCTAATCCCACATAAGGAGCAACGCGATTAAAATCAGCTTTACCATCCAAGGTTCCGACCTCGTCAACGGTGAAGGTTATATCGTTAAGTTTTACGTCTTTCGTCGGTTTACCAAAAAACGAAATCTGATTCAGATTATAGAACACTCCGCCCGTAACCCGAACACCCGTTTGTTTAAATGGATAGTAATCCACTAACAGATTGACGGTTTGTAATTTGACTTTGTAGTCGAAGCCAATCTGTAGGTCATCCGAATCTTTACCACTTTTCAGCTTATCGGAATAGTTGAACAAATTAGCACCAAGCCGGGCAGCTAATTGACGATTGATTGAGTACCCAACGGCAACTCCTCCACCAGCCGAGCCAAGCGAGGCCATTACAGCAAATCCAGGGCGATAAAGTGGTAAGGGTTTGGGAGATTGAGAAGCGACTGCTGAGCCATTGGTCAACGAGTCGGATTGGGCGTACAGCACGCATGGCGTAGCCAGGGAAAGCGCAAGTAATATGTGCTTCATACAGGAAGGTGAACGAAAAACTGGTGTGTAATAGAAAAATTTACTATTAAACATAAGGATAATTACTTGATAATCAGATAGCCACTTTATTATAAGGCGATAACTAAAAAATGCCATATGCTTTCTATATAAAATTACAAAGCACTGATTTGCAGATAGTTACAATTCAAATACCAATAGGTACATAGTAAGTAGATATACTCCTGCGGTTTTTGACCAGGGAATTACGAAACCGGATTTAGCGGCCTGTGGGAAACACGGCAAATTCAATCGAGATTTGTGTGCTAACTGCGTTTTATATATGCAACAGAGAACGGCAGTTTCCGTACTTTTACACCATGTCAACAGTAGCCATTGCTCCGATTTCCGAAAGCCTACCTGCTTTCCTTGAGTCTTACGATTTTTCGGCCATTGCCGTCATCGCTGATAATCATACCTATCGTTTTTGTTATCCTGAATTGAAAGCAGTCTTACCCAAACATACCGTCATCCGGGTTAAGGCGGGGGAAGAGCAAAAACACATTGCCACTTGCGAATTAATTTGGGATTCACTGACGCGGGCCAATTTTGACCGACATGCACTTGTGCTCAATCTCGGCGGAGGAGTTATTGGCGACATGGGTGGCTTTTGCGCAGCTACGTACAAACGCGGAATCGCCTTTGCTCAACTACCCACCACCCTGCTCGCTCAGGTAGACGCCAGTGTAGGCGGCAAACTCGGCATCGACTTTAATGGACTTAAAAATCATATTGGGGTGTTTCAACAGCCAAATACTGTTTTAATTGATCCAACGTTTTTGGCAACTCTTCCCGAACGTGAACTCCGGTCAGGTTTTGCAGAAATTATCAAACATTGTCTGATTGCCGATGCGTCGATGTGGGACCAGATTCGTCGGCGTGATCTCGATGAGCAGGACTGGAGTACGTTGGTTGCTCATTCGGTAACCGTCAAACAACGTATTGTGGAGCAGGACCCCACCGAAAAGGGGTTACGCAAAATTCTCAACTTTGGTCATACGTTGGGTCATGCCGTTGAAACCTACTTTTTAAACCAGCCCCGCAAGCGCCTTTTACACGGCGAAGCCATTGCAGTAGGCATGGTTGCGGAGGCATTTATCGCGTTTCAAAAAAAAATGATCGATCAGGAGCTACTTACCGCAACCGAAGAGTACCTATTTTCCGTATATGGTAATGTTCGGCTAGCCGATGACGATATTGAACCCATTCTGGCATTAACGTTGCAAGACAAAAAGAATCGGGGTCGGGAAGTACGCATGGCATTGCTTGATGGGCCGGGCAGTTGCACCTTCGATGTAGTTGTAACTGGAGCCGAAATGCGTCGCGGATTAGAATTTTACCGGGGCCTAATTAAGAATTAAAATTTGGCGATACAATATTGTTTGCCAAACATTTACGATTATATTTGAGTTCGACCAGAAGTAAATCCAAGTTAATTCATTGCCTCTAATAATATAGCTCGAAAACTTTTACTAAGCACGCATGAAAACGTTCGTCGGAATTCTATTTACAATGGCCGTTATTGCTATGGCGGGTTGCTCATCCACCAGATTGTTTGTGGAGCATGATTATAGCTATGAAGGTCATTTCAAAAACTACGAATCATTTAATTTCCTGGAGTGTGAATTCGTTGATTCAACGCTTCTCTGCTCCGATATTCAAGACGCAATCCGACACCAGATGGAAGCCCGTGGCTATCGCGTCAGCAACCGTAGCCCTAATCTATTAATTTCCTACAACATTTTCCGATCTGATCTGCGTTTCAGAGGCTATCAACAGCCAGTGATCAAAGACTGGGTTGTGCGTGAAGATGATGATGCTACGTACAAACGCATCGATTATAATCTAGACGAAGGTACGTTAATGATTTCGCTGATCGACGCTGAGTCGTATCAGGTTATCTGGAAAGGATATGCCTCGAAAATGATGCGCAATCAGAATTTCAAGAACAACTACTTCAAAGGAATCGTCCGATCTATTTTCGACCAATATCCGCTGATGGCGTCAGCAAAATAGTCGTTAGCCGTAAAAAATTAGTCGTCAGTCAATAGCTACCAACGTCAGTAACTGGCGTCTCGTGCCTATCGACTGACGACTTCATTTTGTTAGTTCCTTAAAGATTCCTTCCAGCGAATTCTCCTGTTGGCGTAACCCCACCAGGGTTAACTGATGATCGGCAGCCAGGCGAAAAATAGACGCTCGCAAATCTGTGCTGGATTTAGCCATGATGCGATACTGCCCATTGCCTAATAAGTCCACTTTTTCTACCCCAGGTAACCTCTTCAGTACATCTGAATTTTCCAATTCCTGCTCAAACTCAGCTACCACGATAATACCTTCCGTAGTTGAAGCGCTTCTTAGCTGGCTCAGCGGGCTATCAGCTACTATTTTTCCCCGATTGATTATGACAACACGGTCACAGATGGCTTCGACCTCCTGCATGATGTGCGTGGAAAACAGTACCGTTTTGTTTCGGCCAACCTCACGAATAACCTGCCTGATTTCAGCTAGCTGATTTGGATCAAGCCCGGTAGTGGGTTCGTCCAGAATTAAGACTGGCGGATTATGTAAGAGCGCTTGTGCTAATCCCACTCGCTGACGATATCCTTTTGACAACTGGCTAATCCGTTTGTGCTGTTCATGCCCTAAACCAACCAGCTCAATCATCGCAGCTATCCGTTGGCTCAGGCTGGAACCCCGCAAACCATGCAGCGACCCTGCAAATCGCAGATATTCTTTCACATACAGATCCAGATACAAGGGGTTATGTTCGGGAAGATAGCCCACACTTCGACGAACATCCATCGACTGCGTTCGAACATCGAATCCATTCACCTCTATCGTTCCTTCTGTGGGGGCTAAATAACCGGTTGCGATTTTCATCGTTGTAGATTTTCCGGCTCCATTAGGCCCAAGAAATCCGACAATCTCTCCCTGCTGTACCGTCAGCGAAATCTGATCGACAGCCCGCTGCTGATTATATACTTTCGTAAGATTCTGAACCAGTATGGACATAGTTTAATAATTCTGCTCTACATGAACGACGCCGAATACCGAATTGGCATAAGACGAAAATAAAAAGCTACTTTTAGCAATATCCACCTGTTCCTTTTACAAACCAATGATGCTAGCAAAATACCTTTGGGAAATAGGCGCACTAATTTTTGCATTCCTAGGAAGTATGCACTTATATCTTACGTTTTTAACCAATGCATTCTCGTCAAAAAATGAAAAAATGGTTGACGAAATGAAAATTTCCTCTCCCATTCTCTCTCCGAAAATAAACATGTGGAAAGCCTGGATTGGGTTCAATGGAAGTCATAGCAGTGGCGTTATGTTTATTGGGATCGTTAATTTCTATTTAGCCGTTCGCTATTTTTCCGTTTTACAATCCGATCATTTCTTCTTTCTTTCCAATATCCTGACAGTTGGCTTTTACGTTTGGGTAGCTAGAAAATATTGGTTCAACATTCCCTTTACAGGCGTATCAATCACCTTCGCTTGCTTCATCTTTTCCTATGTTTTAACTGTGTTATATAACTGATTTCCTGGAAAATAAACTCCACAATAAGTATTACTTACATTACAGGTATGAGCACAAACAAATCAGTATCAGAAAAGATGGGAATAAAACCAGGTGCGCGAGCAATATTCATCGACGCACCTGCAGAAGCAATTGAGTCCATGAATTTGCCGACTCTTGACATAGCCGAAACGTTATCCGGTGATTTCGATTTCATCCATTTATTTGCTACCGATCAGGCAACACTCCATAAGATGTTCCCAATCTTAAAAGATCATGTAAGACCTACCGGTACACTTTGGGTATCCTGGCCCAAAGCCGGAAAACTGGGTACTGACCTAAAAATAACCAAGGTGATTGAAATAGGCTATGATTACGGGCTTGTTGAAAGTAAGAATCTAAGCGTAAACGCTACCTGGACAGCTTTAAAATTCACTCATCCTAAGGAAGGGAAAACCTATAATAACAGTTACGGCAAGCTTAAGAAGTAAATTATTAACGAAGTTAGAGCCTTTCCGTACCTTTTGGATAAACGGAAAGAATGGCTATTTTTAGCGGTTTAACGTCAACAGAACCCGTTTTTCCTCTCCTGATACATGTCCGTTTTCCGTAAAAAGACCGTAACGCAAGCCATTGGAGATGCCAGTAAAGGCGACTCTTCGCACCTGATGAAAGTATTGGGCGTTCGCGATTTAACCTCGCTCGGAATAGCCGCTATTATTGGTGCGGGGATATTCAGCACCATCGGCCGAGCCAGTTTTAACGGAGGACCTGCTGTATCACTCCTGTTTGTCTTTACCGCTATTGCCTGCGTATTTACGGCCTTGAGTTATGCTCAGTTTGCCAGTACTGTCCCCGTTAGTGGCAGCGCTTATACGTATGCGTATGTATCGTTTGGAGAAATTTTTGCCTGGATAATTGGTTGGGCGTTAATTCTTGAATATGCGGTTTCGAACATGGTCGTAGCCATTTCGTGGTCCGAGTATTTTACATCGATGCTATCAGGATTTGGCATAAAATTTCCCGGTTGGCTAGCAACCGATTACGGATCAGCCCATCGTGCCTACGAACAGGTACAGGCTGCCAGACCGGCAGCAACTGCCCTCCCTGAAAACCTGCTGGCCCTGGCTAATGCCTTCAACGAAGCTCCTTCGGTAGGTGGATTGAAAATCATTATGGATGTACCGGCCGGTATGATTACCGTACTGATCACGGCACTGGTTTATATCGGTATTAAAGAATCCCGGAATGCCAGTAATCTTTTGGTAGTGCTAAAGCTTTTCGTGATTGGGCTAGTAATTAGCGTCGGCGTTTTTTACGTAAAACCCGATAACTGGTCACCATTTGCGCCAAATGGAATGAAGGGTGTGCTCAGTGGTGTAGCTTCTGTATTCTTCGCCTTTATCGGTTTCGACTCGATTTCAACGACAGCCGAAGAGTGTCGTAATCCACAACGCGATCTACCTCGCGCTATGATATACTGCCTGGTGATCTGTACGATTCTGTACGTGCTGATCACTCTGGTGTTAACAGGCATGGTTAATTTCAAGGAGCTTGGCGTCGACGATCCGTTGGCGTACGTATTCCAGAAGTTGGACCTAAACTTTATGGCTGGTATTATTTCAGTAAGTGCTGTCGTAGCTATTACGAGTGCGTTACTGGCCTATCAACTGGGGCAACCCCGTATCTGGATGACCATGAGCCGCGATGGTTTACTGTGGCCGAAATTTTCGGAAATTCATCCAAAGTTTCGCACCCCATCATTTGCGACGATCATTACTGGCATTCTAGTTGCCGTTCCTTCGCTATTTCTAGATATGCAGTTTTTTATCGATCTAACCAGCGTTGGTACTTTCTTCGCTTTTATTCTGGTTTGTGGAGGAATTCTATATCTGGATGCTAAGGGAATTTCGCAACAATCGAAGTTTCGGGTGCCTTATGTCAACGGAAAATATCTGGTTGGGGTCAGCTTTATTTTAATGATTGGCTACATTCTTTCAACAGGCGATTTTTTACCAATGATTGTCGAAAAGCCGCTTGTAGCCGTTTTCTGGATTGTCTGGGCTACGCTATCTGTCCTTGCTTTTCAGAATAATTTTTCGCTGCTTCCTATTCTGGGGATACTTACCAATCTATATTTAATGACTGAGCTTGGTGTTACTAACTGGGTTATTTTCCTTGTTTGGCTCGCCATTGGACTAGTGATTTACTTCTCGTACGGATTCCGTAAAAGTAAACTAGCCGGGAGAGAACTGGTAGAGTCATGACTTTTACCGTCCGAAAAACATAATATGCTGTTGCGGCAAACGGTCATCATTTTTGAGCAATTTTAATCCAGCCGCGCTCATCTCCCTGACCGCCTGGGCTACACTCAGTTTGTGCAGTTCTTTGATCGGCACATTCGGATCTTCAGCCCGATACTCGACTAACACAATGCGACCGCCCGGTTTTAAAGCCGTTGCGATGTGATTAATCATTTCTCGTGGGTACGAGAATTCGTGGTACGCATCAATCAGAATAGCCATATCGATACTGCCGGCCGCCAGTTTCGGATCGGATTCTGTGCCAAGTACAGGCTCAACATTAAAGGCTTTATGTTTACGTTTTCCCTGGTTCAGGTACTCAATCATTTCGGGTTGAATATCAACGGCAATTACTTTTCCTTTCGGGAGTTGTGACGACATCAGAAACGTAAAAAAGCCTGTTCCAGCGCCAATATCGGCAACAACGTCGCTTGATTTTAACGAAAGTGCTTTGAGTAGCAGATCGGTGCGTTCTTCACGCTCGCGTTCCGGACGTTCGAGCCAGGATGCGCCCAGATGTCCCATTACCTGCGCGATTTCGCGGCCCTGATAGATCTTGCCAGTTCCATCGCGACTGGGGGTACGCAACTGATACGCAGCAACCGTATCGGCCTGACTGGATGCGGTTGCCTGCTGAGGAGAACGCTGTCCACAGGCAAATAGCGACACAAGTAGTAAAATCCAAAGTTGGTGCATACGTATCGAATCTAGTTTAGGAGTTAAACCATCCGTGTACCAAAACGGTTGTTTTTTTACACTGCATATACCTGTTTATGAATCTCATCCTACACATTCTTGTTGACGCCGGCGTAATTTTTGGGTTGGCTTACCTCATGCCCCAAGTCGACGTTAAGAACTTCGGAACAGCCGTACTGATTGCGCTATTACTAGGTTTACTTAATTTCTTTGTAGGCTGGATTATCCGGTTTCCTCTCAATCTGGTCACGTTTTTCCTGCTGACTGGCTTGGTTCGTATTATTGTAACGGCTCTTCTGCTAAAACTCATCGACAAGTTCATGGATAGCTTCACGATTGTCGGTTTCTGGCCTGCCCTGGTTATTGCACTCGCTGTAGCCGTCGTGGGAACATTGATCGATCGTTCAGCACCAACCCCCGAAATGGTTGAATCGGGTTACGAAGCACTACTCATAACAATTCGCCAATTAGCTTAATATTGAGGAGTTGACTATCAAAAAAAGCCACGTCTGTTGAGACGTGGCTTTTTTTGATAGTCAACTCCTTTATGCGTTCGGTTAGTCGCTTCTACGACCGCCTAGCAGAAGGCTAGCGTAATATAGCAACGTGGCCAGTGAACCAAGCGCGGCAACGACATAAGTCATAGCAGCCCACCAAAGGGCATCTTTGGCAAAGCCGTATTCCCGCTGATTCACCACACCATTTGTCTGAATCCACGCCAAAGCCCGACGACTGGCATCGAACTCAACAGGAAGCGTAACAAAGCTAAAAATGGTAGTCAGGGCGAACAGAGCAACACCAATTGCCAACGGAATCGGCGTAGTCTGCAGCAATAAGATACCGGCCAGCAACACCCATTGTAAGTACTGCGACGAAACTGTTAACACGGGCACCATTGCCGAACGGAACTGCAAAGGGCCATAAGCAACTTTGTGTTGCACAGCGTGACCACATTCGTGTGAAGCAACAGCCGCAGCGGCTACACTTCGACCATAATATACATCTGCACTCAGGTTAACGGTCTTTTCCTGCGGGTTATAGTGGTCGGTGAGCATACCCTCAACTGAAACAACGCGAACATCATAAATGCCGTTTTCACGCAGCATTTTCTGAGCCACTTCAGCTCCGCTCATACCATTGCTCAGTCCGATTTGTGAATATTCATTGAATTTGCTTCGTAATCGCCAACTCACAAATGCGCTAGCGCCGAAGATTAGAATCATGATTAACCAGATCATCGTTAATTAGTTAGGTTTGTGGAAAATGGCCAATTAACCGGCCATCGTTAGTAAAACAACAGTTTTGCCTAAAAAGTATCCCAACTTTTTACCATTTATCCAAGCAGCGAACCGTTGAAGGAGACGATATAAGTTAGAGTTGATAGGAGTTGACAACAAACGTCTCTTGCGTGACCGCAACGACAGACCGTAACTATCGACTACCCCCTAATAACTCTGTTTGATGCGTTCGATTAGTTTGGTGGTCGAATAGCCGGGCACCAGTTCAATAGTTTCAACACGGCCACCTCGGCCCAGTACGAAATCAGCGCCAACAATGGTCGCTACGGAATAGTCATTGCCTTTTACCAGAATATCGGGTTTTACGTCTTCGATCAATTCCAGCGGAGTTGGTTCTCCAAAAAGAACCACAGCGTCTACAAATTCAAGAGCGGCCATTAGTCGAGCGCGGGCGTATTCGTTCACCACAGGTCGTAACGGACCTTTAATACAACTTACCGATGCATCTGTATTTAGCCCTAAAATCAACTTGTTGCCTAGATCATGGGCTTTTTCGAGGTAATCAATATGGCCAAGGTGAACAATATCGAAGCAGCCGTTGGTAAAGACAATCTGCTGCCCTTCCGTCCGCCATTGGTCAGCCTGACGAATAGCCTGTTCACGCGTAAGAATTTTGGATTCAGTCATAATTACTGTTCCAGTTTAATAGCTTTTGGGTCGTCGAGTACGTCTGGTAGATTGGTTACTTTATTCCGTCTGAACAACACTACAAAGAGTGCCAAGATACCTAGAATAATAATCATAATGGCCGAAACACCATGAATAAAAGTCGCCAGAATCTGGCCGTCCTGACTAGTCAGGTTATACAAAATAGCAACCTGACCTACCAGTAAGTGAAACGATCCGATGCCACCAGGCGTTGGTGCAGCCATTCCCAGCGAGCCAACCACCAGAATGGTCAAACCAGCCAGCATGCCAAGCCCAGAGGTAGCGGGCAGCGCAAAAAACAAGACGTATGACATCAGGTAATACATGGTCCAGATGAGCAGGGTATGGAATATAAAAGCGCCAGGGCGATGCAGTTTCCGTACACTTAACAATCCAGCCAGTAGACCATTTAGAAAACCCGTGACTTTTTGAAATAAAGGATGTTTACCCAACGCTTCCCGGTAGCGGTTGTATAAAAACCAACCAAGCAAGGCGATCCCTAGTACTACCGCACCAACAGCAGCCAATAAAACCGCACCATTAGAACCTTGCGGCAGTTTACCCCCCAGAAATTCCGTAAAAAATTCACTCAATCGATCAAACTCCAGCACGAACGTAGCGCCTAGTAATAGAATAAGCATCAACAAATCAAATAATCGTTCGGCCACTACGGTCCCGAAACTAACATTAACCGGAACGCCTGATAAACGATACAGCGTTCCACAACGAGCCACTTCTCCTGCGCGTGGCAGGGCCATATTCGCCAGATAACCTGTCAGTACACTAACCGTTGCATCAAGCGAGGTAGGACGTTGTGGAACGACGGGTTCGAGCAAAATACGCCATCGTTCGGCCCGGCTCCAGTGAGCGATAATTGTAAACACACCAGACAACAATACCCACCGATAATCAGCGGCACTGATCTTCTGCCATAGATCGGCTGCATCGAGATGACTTTGTTGAAAGGTAAACCAGAGAAGTCCACCAGCAATTGCCAGAGAAACAACGTATTTGAGAATATTTGTAAGATTCATAAGCGCATGATGCGACGGAATGGCCATTCTGACATAACGACCTATTTGTATTAGAAGCTGTTCCAACGAAAAAACTCCGGTACAAAGTAACGGAGTTTCGATGAAATGACTGGCAATGGTTTAGTAAATGGAGGTTAATAAACTGCCATTTCAGGTTCGATCTCACGCGCCCAGGCGTTAATTCCTCCGTCGAGATTATATAAATTCGTAAGACCATCCTGCGCATATAAATACTGTGCGACATTGGCCGAACGGATACCGTGGTGGCAGTAAATAACAACCGGTCGGTCGGTTGGGATTCGCTTCCGATTATTCGGAATCATACTCACCGGAATCAATACAGCGCCTTCAAGGTGGCAAAGATCATATTCGGTCCGGTCACGTACATCGAGTAAGAAAACGGGCTCTTCGCGTGCCAGGTGATCGGCTAATTCGTGCACCGTCATCTTTTGAGGCCCCGACACGCCCGGATTAGATTGCGAACCAGCCGATGTCAATCCATTTCGGGCCAACTCTTCCGCATCGGTCCGACGTTTTGTACGAATCTTTTGCTGCTCCATAGTCAGTAGATCAATCATCAGTAACTGCTCACTCAATGACTGCCCAATGCCTGTAATCAATTTAATGACTTCGCTGGCCTGAAATGTCCCGATTACACCCGGCAACACGCCCAGCACGCCCGTTTCATTACAATTAGGAATTTCCATTTCGGCCGGATGTTCAGGAAACAAACACCGATACGTTGGTCCTCGTCGGCCATCACCTAATTCAGCATTCAGGACCGCCACCTGCCCTTCAAATCGATGGATGGCTCCGTATACAAACGGTTTCCCCAATAGTACACACACATCGTTGACCAGATAGCGAACCTTAAAATTGTCGGTGCAATCCACCACAATATCGTAGGACTCAATAATGGATCGGGCATTACCAAAATCGAGTGCCATTGCATAGGTATCGAATCGAATTTCCGGATTAAGTCGATTCAGGTGGTTTACGGCGGTTTTTACTTTGGGTTTACCAACTTCGCCAGTTGTATACAGGACCTGCCGTTGTAAGTTACTGAGGTCTACCGCATCTGGATCAATTACGCCAATGGTACCTACACCAGCTGCCGTCAGATAGAGCAAAACCGGGCATCCTAATCCGCCAGCTCCTACAACGAGTACACGAGCGTTTTTGAGTTTTAATTGTCCAGCAGTGCCAATTTCCGGTAAATTCAGGTGCTTTTGATAACGTTGCTGTTCAGCAGGTACGAGGGTTCGTGTTTCCATAAGGGCAATATACAACCTAAATCAATGTTGCTTTAATCCAACAGATTTATCGGGGCTAAAATTGCATTAAAGATCGTTCAAACGTAAATATTTTACAGTCCCACTGGATAGATGGGGGTAATTTTTCACTATATACCTTACAAATCTTTATTGCTTTATGCCTAGTAAACCTGGAACTTTGGCCTATAAACGTCTAACCAGAATCTTTTTTTTAGTACTATTGCTCCGACAAAATCCAAACGTTTTTCTATTATGAACCTCACGCATGTTTCGGTAACAGGTGGCGTTTCTGCCAGTCTGCTAGCCATCGCGCTCACTCTCAACGTTAATTCAGTCAATACACCGGCCAGTACGCTTTCTCGCTACGAATCGCCAGCCAGCAAAGGAAAATGGGAAACCTTATTTGATGGTAAAACCCTGACAGGCTGGCACACTTACCTGAAAGCAGGCCAACCTATATCGGAAAAATGGACCGTTGATAACGGCGCCATTCATTTAACGGCCGGTGGAGCCGGGGACCTGGTTACCGACAAAGAATACGGCAATTTCGAACTGGAACTGGAATGGAAAATCGCCGAGGGCGGTAATAGTGGGATTATCTATCACGTTCACGAAGACCCAAAATACAAGGCTACGTATCAAACAGGACCTGAAATGCAGGTTCTTGATAATGAGCGCCATCCTGATGCCAAACAAGGCCGCGACGGCAACCGTACGGCGGGTTCTTTGTATGATTTACAAAAGCCCGTTACACCCGGAGCCGCTAAACCCGCTGGCGAATGGAATAAAGCCAAGTTGGTTATCAATAACGGCAAAGCTGAACAATATCTGAACGGCAAGAAAACGGCGGAGTATCCAACCAGCGGCCCTGAGTGGGATAAAATGGTTTCGGAGAGTAAATTCAAGGGATGGGAAGGCTTTGGCAAGTATTCGACTGGCCATATTGCGTTGCAGGATCACGGCAACAAAGTTTGGTATCGCAACATCCGGATTCGTGAGTTATAATTTTGAATGATAGAATGATTGAGTGATAGAATGGCCCGGCCAATTACTTTCCTATTCAGTCATTCAATCATTCTATCACTCAATCATTCTATCACTATGCAACGCCGAACGGCCCTAAAAACTCTCACTGGTACGGCACTAACGCTGCCTACCCTGACCCATTCGTTTGCTACTTCCATGACGCAATCTGAACAAGCCCCTACCCTCTTGAAAGGAAATATCAACCATGCCGTTTGCAAATGGTGTTACAGCAAAATTCCGCTCGAAGATTTTTGCAAAGCGGCAAAAGACATGGGTATTAAGGGAATCGACCTGCTTGATCCTAACCAATGGGAAGTCGCTAAAAAATACGGCCTGACCTGCTCGATGCCGCAGGGCGCTGGCAAGGGCATTACGCAAGGTTTTAACGACCCTAAACTGCACGATGAACTGGTTGCCAGTTACGAAGCTATTTTTCCGAAGTTGAAAGAAGCTGGTCTGGATCGGGTCATTTGTTTCTCAGGAAACCGACGGGGTATGAGCGATGCCGAAGGTATGGAGAATTGTGCTGTGGGTCTGAAACGCCTGATGCCTAGCGCACAGAAGTACGGTGTAACCATGATTATGGAGTTGCTCAACAGCAAAGTGGATCACAAAGATTACATGTGCGATCATAGCGCCTGGGGTGTCGAATTGTGTAAGAAAGTCGGATCGGAAAATTTCAAACTGCTGTACGACATCTATCATATGCAAATCATGGAGGGTGATATCATCCGTACAATCCGAAATAATCACCAATACTTTGGTCATTACCACACGGGCGGCAATCCAGGTCGTAATGAGATCGACGAAACACAGGAGCTTTACTACCCAGCTATTATGAAAGCCATTGTTGAAACAGGATACAAAGGTTTCGTAGCCCAGGAATTTATCCCAAAACGCGACCCGCTAACCAGTCTGAAAGAAGCAGTGGTGTTGTGTGATGTGTAGAAGGAGCATAAGGCATGGGGTGAAGGGCATAGGGTAATAAACTATTCTACATTTTACCCTATGCCCTTCACCCCATGTCCTAACTATTCACAGCTTATAATTCTTATACTCCCCTATTCGCCAACCAGTTAACTTTTCGATAAAGGTTAGAAATCGCACACGTAGCGTGTATCGTTTCTGGCTGGTATCGAATGTAAAGTTCCAATTCAAGCGGTCGACGCGGGGCTGCATAACGACGGGATGTGTACCCGTAAAAAGTGCTAGTGAATCGATTTCACTATAATCAAAATTCTCCTGCAACGCTTCTACTTCAGCAATTCGTTCGGGATCTGTGTGCCAGAAGTGATTCGCGTATCGAAGACGATTCTTCTGTAAATCAGGTGGTTTTACCCAGCCGTAATGATAAATATAGGCATCAATTAATTTGACCTGAAGCTTCTGATTACCTCGCGTTCGAAAGCCCTGCGCATCTCTGTACGACACAACATTACCCGTATTCCGAATCACGCGAATTTCGCGTCGATACCAACGTCGGGAGTCACCCACATAGCTGTACGAGCCAAAGAAATGGACATACTTGAACAGCAACCCTTCTACATTCTTATCATTGAGATAGCGTTCCATCGACTCCCGAACAGCCGGAATCGATTGCTCATGCAATACCTCGTCGCCCTGTATATAAAATGCCCAATCGGTATCTGGCGAAATAGCAGCCAATGCTTTGTCAGTTTCCAAAGCTAATACACGTCCACCAGTTCGTGCATCCTGATCCCAGGTGGTGCGGATAATGCGAATTTTATCGGAAGGAATCGATTGAATCAGCCCAAGCGTATCGTCGTCTGAATCGCCAACAGCAATCACGAATTCATCGCAGACCGGTAATACCGACGTAATAGCCTCTACAATCGGATAATCGAACAGAATGGCATTTCGGATAAAACTAAATCCGGCAACTTTCATAAAAACGGTTCCTATTAACTTGGTAAAGATAAGACCGTTTTTATGAAAGTTGCCGGATTACCACGATCAGTGGCGTTCATTCGAACTCATCAATCAGGAAAGCTGACTGGCAAATCGAGCAGCATCCCAGCTAATGTCTACGTGGGTAATTCGGTCAGCCTCATCGAAGCGGAACACAAAAATGTGATCACTGTTGAATGTATGTCCTTTACTGGGAATGCCCATAAATTCCTTGGCCTGTGTGCCAAAAATCGTTACCTGGCACGTAATCACATCTCCATCAGCCGTGATGGCGTCAACGGTATTGTCGACATTGGGGAAGCAATCCATAATTAACTCCCAAACCGATTTGCCAAATTCCCAGAAGGTGCCTTTACCATCCTCGCCGAGCGGTACGAAATGGACGGTTGCATCGGGGGTAGCCAGGTTAATCATTCGGGCGGTGTCGAGGTCACTATACGCTTCAAAAAATGCTAAACATGCCCCTTTTCGGGTTAATTCAGCTACGGATTCCTGTTTTACTAGTTCCATGATTGTAAGGGATATCGTGTTTATAAAATGAAAAGTGTATGGATGTCAATCTGGTGAAAACTACCTTCCTGCCGTTTCTTTCGGGTAATTGGCATGCGCCTTCACTTTGCGAATCTGGCGTAAGTGTCGATCTACGTGGCCCCACTGGAAAATATACACCTGATGCATATTGCGGGGGTTATCAGTGCCCGTCAGCTCAAACTGTGCGCGCATATCGACCTGGGTTTTCTCCACAAAGGCAATGGTTTGATTCCGTAGTTTAAGGAAAAAAGTAAGGTTGTTTTTACCATCAATAAAACCCGTTGGGCGGGAAAAATCGGGTGATACGTGCGGAGTATCTTCCATAATCCAGTCGGCATAGAACTGATCAGGTTTGCTGGTCTGATTAAGTTCAGGCTGGGGTTTACTACGGCTGCCCATACTCACTTCCCGCGCCCAGATGATTTCCCATAAAGCGAGGTGTTCCACAATTTCGCCAATGCTCCAGCGATCAGGCGATTCCTTGAAACGCCATTGCGCGGGACTCAGGTTTTCGGTTTCCTGTACGATCAGATCGCGGGTGCGTTTGAGGTTATCGATCGTGTATTGCCGATCGGCCTCGGTCCAAAGTTTTGCTGGTGAGGGTGTTTGAGCCAGCAGTGGGCCGTTAATAAGAAGTAGTAGAGCCCAACCTAGATAGTAGGTTCGCGTAGTTGTCAAAAAACGTACAATTGTCCAGTAGTTGTTCATCGTTTACATAGTTGATTGATGAGGCAAAACTACAGGACCATCCCAAGCTGTCATTGTAAAATTGCGACATTCAGTTGCTGTATGAAGAACTACCTTCCGGCTATTGAAGAACCTTGCGCTACTACTTCATTGCCCTGACAAATAATGAGTCAGTTCAACGTTGTTACGGACGTAGAGCGACGGATTTTTGCCAGTAAATTCGGTAAACTCTTTTATGAAATGTGACTGATCGTAATAACCACAGCGATAGACAAGATCCTGCCAGTCGGTAACCTGCCACCGCTGACTAGCCAGCTCGGAACATAGATATCCCACGCGACGGATACGGGCATAAAATTTAGGACTTACCCCCACCCGATTCAGAAATTTCCGCTCAAACTGCCGACGGCATAGAAACGAATCTTCGATTAATTCGGCCATATTCACAACACCTCGCTGGGCTACGATCAGGTTGGTCGTATAGTCGATTCGGTCGGGCTGAATAGTTCGTTTGATCAATTGAAACGACAAAAACTGTTCGAGACAGGCAATACGGGCTGAATGATTGACGGCTTCAGCCAATTGTTCGGTTAGGAACTGAATTGATTGCCCCAGCACATCGGTTAGCGCGATACGCTCATCGGTAAACTCAGCCATGGGCAATCCAAACAAGCCGCCGATACCTGCCGGACGAAAAACAATACCCACCATTCGGATCAGGTCAGGCAGATGAAGCCTATACTGGCGAGTAGCCTGGCCAGTCATGAAAGCCTGAGGTACCAGTCGAACGCTATTTTGCTGAGTGTTTTCTACGGAATAAGGCGTTCCTAAATTAAACACAAACGATCCGAAACCAGACGGAGGAGACTCCACAATAAACGGACGTTTTCCAGACAATTGCTCAGTCTGTGTATCCTGCATTTTTTCCCAGATGTAATAACACTCCACAAAGGGAGCCAAATGGGGAGCCGGGGTATATTTCTGATAAAACATGGGTGCAGAGACTGATCTACGCTAATCTTACTAGATAGCTATTTTTCGGCTACTTACAGCTAAATAGCTATCTAACGGATAGGCAAACAATTAGGCATGATTTCAGAAATAGTGTATGCTGAATCCTCTATTATACAACAAGTTGCTTCGTTTTGAGCCTTCTGTTTAGGTAATCACGGGCTGGAACTTCAATAAACCGATAGCTCAAAAAGGAAACGACCAACACTATGACTATATAAATAAGGCATATAATAGCACCTTCAGGACCATAGGTAATTGGCTTAACAGGTGCGTTGGCAACTGGTTTCGGCTTGTTAACGATCTCTATTGCCAGAAATGAAAACAGAACCGGCATGTGTACCATATAGATCGAATAAGACCAGTCACCAAGCCGCTGAAATAGCCGAGTTTGGAGCCAATTGGCGAGTCGGCCCGTGTTGTAACAAGCTCCCAGAATAAGGAGTGGAAATACCCAGATCGTCAATGCGTCGGGGAGTTGAAAATGGTAACTCAGAGCTAGTCCGATACCTAAAACCCCAACTACCGTACCACGACGCAACCAGCCTATACCCCATTGTTGATAATACGCGTAGCAGGTTACCATACCAGTCAGAAAACCAGCCAGACACCGAAGAAAGCTACTCGGAAACATAATGTTATCAATCATGTAGGGAATATGCCAAAGCCAGGGTTTGAAAGGTGTACCTGTTCTGATTGGAAGAGTCAGATAGACATAGGTACATAGCACCAGCAGCAGTAAAATAGCGTTACCGATTGGGGTTAATCGTCGGAAACCGGGCATCAGAAACGGAAAAATCAAATACACAAGCCACTCACTACCAATAGACCACGCGGGTGTGTTCCAGGTGGCCGTCCAGGCTTGGTTAAAACCATGCAACATGAATACGTGAAGCGGAATAACCGTTGGATCCAGCACTGATCGCAACGTAGCGTCCATAGTTATGTGATGAACCTGAGTAATCAGTATATAGAGGCCAATTACCCAGAGTAACGTTACGAAATGCAATGGATAAACCCGGGCAAAACGAGCTGCCATGTATCGACGGAACGTTCCTGCCGACACCCGTTCATCGAACCAGTTTCCATAGACATAACTCATAATAAAGCCACTTAGAATAAAGAAAAAGTCTACCAGCAAATACCACCGCCGATGTAGTTGTGTAATGGCCGGATCAATGATCGGAAGCACGAGCAGATTGAAGTGAAACATGACCATCATCAGAGCGGCAATTCCCCGAAGTGGTGTTAGCGTAGTGAGGTAGTAAGGTTTCATAAAGGTGTTCAACTGTAGATAGCTATTTTCTTAGTCGTAAAAATATCAACTTCTGCAAACAAACGCCATCCCCAAATTTAGGTATTTAACACATAATAAATCTCTCATAGATAAGCTGTTACCCTACTTATCTACGAACTATAATCGTTTCGAATTTGGCTATACAATCCGATACACAGAATATGAGACTCCGCCCAGATCGGCCCGGATTTCCATCAGAAATTCATACTGAAGCGGGCGCTGGGGTATCACGTCGGTTGAATGTAGCGCCAATCCATTAATAAATAGTGGAGATAGTTATACCAGAGTAGGGCAAAAAGTTTGGCTTTTGCGAAATCGATGTAACGTCATTTCGGAAGCACTTCAAACGCAGCCGTAGCCAGCACATTATCCCAGTGAAAAGTTAATTCACCACCGGTTGTTGTTTCCTGAATGCCAATTGTAAATTGCTCCTTTCGATCCGTAGTAATTTTTACCGGAATAACCACCTGAGCAAAATCTTTACGTCGGTTTGGATCAGTAGGCCAGGCAGTTAGATCAGTATTAAAGATGAGCGTCCACTTGTCTTTCTGAGGAATCGAATAGAGACTATACACTCCTTTAGGAATAGTCGTTTTACCAATTCGGATCGATTGCGGGAGGTTTATTCGGGTTGGACCATTGGCCCCGGTTCGCTAGACAGAATCGTAAGGGACTACTCCACCAACACGACACGACCGCGTTTAAAAGGCCGTCCGTAGGTTAGCTCAATGGCCGATTGTTTCACGGTGGCCCGAATAGTTTCGGTAGGAGAAGGTATGCCAATACCAGGGGTTTTCGTCATTCGTTTAGCCACCTGTTCAATATCAATTGGCTGGTGCTTTGTGACGATGTAATTCCACGGTGTTCCGATCCCGTTTACCGCTAAAATTCACTCCTCTGGATTCACCTTCAGCCGAGTATACTCGAGAAATGGGCCACCGAAGATGATGGTATCTTTCGTTGCAAAATGCACGCCAATGTCGTACACGCCAATCCGATGATTGATCATTCTCAACGGCAGTTTCGGTTTGCCCGATTTGATCAAACGTAGACAATTCCACTCCATCAATGAAATAAACGGAACCCACCCACCTACAAAATCAACTGAGTTAGCTGGATGTCTAAAAATTGTTTCGGTCTTTTCGCCCCGCTCCGAATTGTAATAGGTGCAGGTATCGTTCCGGCAGTTCATGTTCAACCGATATTCGAATACACCGGATTTTGCCTGAAACGGAACCGAGCTATTGGCTGGATTCATGGCATTCACATTAAATTCCCGGATCGAGCCGTCTGGGTGAAAATGGATGCTGAACTCGCCAATATAATCTTCGGGTACCCGGACAAAAGCTTTGCCATACAAATGATTATTCACCATTGTGTACGTCTCAACCAATACTGTATCGACCCCCATGCGGCCAATGAACGAAGCCGTATAAGGCTCATTACTTTGGCTTAACCCCCTGGTAGAGGCCAATACCAAAATCGTAAATAGGCTGGAAAAGAAGCGCATTGGCTAATGAGTTTTGTAAAAACAAAGATGTTTCCCTGCCGATACGCATCATTGTACAAATGCGACATTCATCAACAAAAAGAGGCTACCCAAAAGGTAGCCTCTTTCCGAGGAAAAACGTCTTCATCGAGCGGCTGCTATGCGTGTTGTCGATCGTGTTTTCCTTCCCGAATTTCCTCAATCATTTTTCGATTGAAGGCTGGAATATCGTCGGGTTTACGACTGGTAACCAAGCCCTGATCGGTTACGACCTCTTCATCGACCCAATTCGCACCGGCATTTTTCAGGTCCGTTTGAATTGACGGGTATGACGTAAGTTTACGACCATTTACAACGCCCGCTTCAATAAGCATGATGGGTGCATGACAGATAGCCGCAACGGGTTTCTGATTCTCAAAAAAGTGACGAACAAACTGCACGGCCTTCGGTTCCATCCGTAATTTATCCGGATTCATCACACCACCCGGCAAAAGCAGCGCATCGTATTGAGCGGGATCGGCTGCGGCAATGGGTAGATCAACCGGAAACGTATCGCCCCAGTCGGTATGTTCCCAACCTTTTACATCACCGCCTTTCGGCGCAATCAGATGGGTGGTGGCTCCAGCGTCCTGTAACGCCTTGCGTGGCTCGGTCATTTCGACCTGTTCAAACCCGTCGGTTAGCAGAATCGCCACCTTCTTTCCCTGCAATCGTTGCTGCGTTTCCATAGTTTTGTTGAGCATTTGATTCTGGTTATATAACCACAGAAACGAGCGAAGGTTATGCCGATGATTGACCAACACTACTATCAGACTGAAAATCAGTAGCCGATTTTAATTCACTAAGGTCAGTTTCCCACTGTTGACGTAATTGACCTTCCCTTTCAAATCGAGTTTTTTAGCATTGACGGCGGCATCAATTGTTACAATATGACCAGACTGAATCAGTGCCCGATCCGTTAAGGTCGGAATTCGTCCGCAAGCCCAGGTAGCCGGATCATTCCAGTTACCGGATTTCACACTAGTTATCAGATCTGTATAGCACGTTGCCTGTGACAATAGCCGAATGTAGGCGCCCTGTGAGTAAATAGCGGGTTCGTTGATCTGCCAGGAATTTTCGGGGTAACTTGTATTCCAGGCTTTATATGATTTCTGAATCGGCTGATTTTGAGGGGGAGAAATAACCGGGCCCGAATAAGCAGCGTCGGGCGCATAGGTTGGGTTGGTTCCGCCCATCAGATAGCCCGGCGGTGGATTCGTATCGAAAACAGTGCCATCGCCAAACCAGGAATGATACATCGTAGGCGCCGAAAATTCACCCCCATGAGCACCCATATTCGTCAAGTAACAATAAGCCGTCGGATTGACGCCATGCAGATAATGAATGAACCCCATGCCTGCATCCCGATAATTGACTTTATTGGCCGCATCCTGATTGTAGACATTCATCGTAAAAAACATATTCCCCTGATGTGACTTGGTTTCGTTGCTTCCCCAGGTATAGTTGTCGTTTTTCAGAAACGCCCTATACGCATCCGACTGGTTCAGATACGATGGCAAATTATCGGAATTACCTGTTTTCATACTAGCCGAGTATTTGGCTAGTATATCATTTTTAACCGTAGCGGTTGCGCCAGCAGCTCGTGTATAATACAACAACGCATCCTGATAAGTAGCTTCAAATGGATAAGCAAATTGCCACTGAATTAAGTGAACCTGATTGTAATTCGCATCGAAAAATGTCTTGTAGGAATTATCACCCGTGAGCACATACAGAAAAGCCGCTGCGGCAATCCGCCGAGCCAGTCGATCATTATCCGTACACGTAGCCGCTGCACTTTGGAAACCCGAATTAGTAAATACTACGGATGGATTGCTGGCCGCCCAGTTATAGGCATTAATCGCTGCGGTCTGAAGCGTGGTTCCATAGGCCTGCATAGTTGGATTACTGAGCGACTTAAACTGGATAGCAGCCAACGCAAACACAGCGGCTCCAGTAGCCGTTGCATCCGTACTAGCAGCTCCATATCGACGGATATGCGTATCCGCACTCGGTGGCGAGGTAGCACTAAAATCAGTTACCGAAACTTTGTGGAGTAGTGATCCATTCGATTGCTGCATTCTCAGTAGCCAATCGAGTTCCCATTTTACCTCATCGAGCAAATCAGGAACGCTGTTGCCTGACTCCGGGATGTTAAAATCATCCGTCCAGGCTGCGGGGTTTTCCTGATACGCCAATAACATATCGACCAATGGTCCATAGGTGAACGGTACATACTTATTATAATCCCCCGCATCGAACCATCCCCCTCGCAAATCCTTCGATGTAGCTGCAGATGTATTGCTCACCAACCGACAGTCTATATCCTGCTGTGTTCCCAGAAAAGCGGCCCCATCCGTCCAGGGAGTTTGGGCATGTGGCGTTTGTTTGGCAAACCCGCTTCGTTGATAGAAAAAGACGCGGGTTGCCTGCTTCAACACATTTTGATAGACGGTATTGCTGATTTCGAACGTGTATGATCGTTTGTTTTTCACCAGATCATACACATAATAGTGGCCTGTATCCTGTACTGTCGAAAAATCGAACCACCAGACTTTATCACCCGATTGCGTATGTGTAGCCCCTGCACTCCAGGATGTTGGGGCTGACTGATATACAACGGCATCGTTCATCGTTTTTCGAACCTGATATGAACTGGATGGCGTAAAGGGTTCGCTCGAATTATAGCCCGTTTGCGGATTGCTGATCACCGCAATTTTCTTCGCCAGTGGTAAGTAGCCAAATTGATCGATTTTGATGTGATTGTCGATTTCCGGCCCCGTTGTTACCACAATATTCAACTGATAATTCTTAACAAAATCCCAGATTGTTTGCGCCACATTGAATTGCGAACTCCAACCATGCGTTGCATCTTTTGTGATTAGCAAATTCACCTTTTTACCCGACCCACAAAATGTTAGTAAATCTACATTCGTATTAAATGCAGTAGTTGTGTAGGAACTCCAATTGCTGCAATTCATTCCTGCATAGGTCGAGAGCGGCCAAACGTAGGCGGGCGTTTTGGGATAGGGAACGATCGGCGGAGTAACAGTAGGGTCACCCGCGCTATGAATGTGCAAAACCGGAACTGCGGTATAGGTATTCGCTGAAAAATAGGAATTTGAATAGGCGTTATTTACCCATAAACTGGCAGCAACCGGCGCAAAAGCAGCAATTTTATTGGGCAGTGCCATCGTCAGAAAATAGCACATAAATCCTCCGCCCGAATGCCCGGTCACATAGACCCGGTTTCGATTAATGTGATACGTTTGCGCGAAATAGTCAATCAGATCAGATGTTAATAACACATCATCAGGCGCATTGGGATCGGGAGGGTTCGGTCCGCCTGAATCGCCAGCCGAGCCAAAACCGGGAGCCGTATCAGCGTATTTGTTAAACTGAATGCTCCCTCCTACCGTCGCAGCGTTTGGGTAGACGACAATAAAATTCTGCGTATTCGCTATCGCATCCAGACCAGCATACGACTGAAAACCAGCGCCTGTACCCCCATCGCCATGATACGCAATCACCAGTGGCAGATTGTTGGGAGGTACATTATCTGGAAGATGATAGGCGAACGAACGAGTACGGCCACCCGATGTAAGATTTCCCGTGCCATTGACAGGATTTTGCGCCCAGCCAGTATAAGCCACGACTAAGCTTATGAACAAAAAGAGAATACGAAAGCCGTTCACAACAGTTATTTATTTGCGTTGAGTTAAAAACGGTATCTAAATCACCGATTTTCGAAGTAAATAAGCAAAAAAGTTAATTTAATCAACGGCTTTCTGCGTAAACGGTCATTGAATCTGAAAGTCTGCAATATGGAATCAATGAAGAAATAAGTCTCTCCAACAGCTACTTATTCCGTTTCATAACCTTTCCTGTTTTCTGCGTATCCGTTCCTTCTCAATTTCGACTCAATAAACAACTAAGAACATGAACTTCTCTACCAGATACTCGAAACAAGTGGCCGCTATGAGCATCCTGTCTGGCTTGCTGGCAATGCTATGTCTCGCCTTGCTCGGTATCGCGTTTGCCGACAACCCTAATGCTTACGATGATCCAATGCAATTGCTGCAAATGCCTAGCCTGAATATCGCAATCGTGCGCTGGTCTATGATAGCGGATCTGTTTGGCTATTATTTATTGCTTCTACCCGCCATCTATTTTCTGCGTACCTATCTGCGCGAGCAAACTGCCTGGGCGGATCTAGCTACGTATTGCGGAACGGCCTATGTACTAGTTGGATCAATTGGAGCTGTTATTATGTCAGAGGTAGTTTGCCCGGTATTAAGTCAATATTTCATTGCACCGGCTGACCAACAGGCCCATCTCCGTATCACGTATCAAACACTAAACGGCATTGTATACAACGGACTTTGGAATGTGCTCGAAACGCTGTTGGCAGGAACATGGTGGACGCTTACTGGCTTCACGATATGTACCTGGCATAAGTCTCTCGGCTGGGCAACCGTCATATTAGGCGGCTCTACACTCCTCGACGCGCTGGGCAATCTGATTGGCCTACCCGGATTAGCAACCATCGGCCTCAATATCTACCTAGTATTGGCTCCTGTTTGGGCCATCTGGCTAGGTGTAGTGATCTGGAAACGAGCCCAGCCTATTCCGGCAGTAGCTATGAGATATGCATCCATTCAGGCCTAAATCGTTAATTACCTTATACTGGGCGATATCTATTTCGTCAACCGAACCTTATTTTTTAAGCATTACGGCTACGACCTCACTCCTTTACGTCCTGTTCGCATGGCTGATGGACGTTTGGGGAAAATATAAAAACGAATTGCCCCGGTCAGTGTTGGCCGGGGCAATTCGTTTTTACTCGAAAATCGTAATAAGTAATTCCTTTACATTCCCTGCGTATCAAACTGCACTTTGTCTAAAGCAAACAGGGCTTTTTGGCCGGCTTCTGGATTCACAAAAACGAGATAAAGTTTATGTATCCCTTGAACGGGTTGACGGAAAGGCAAATTAACTGGACCCGCTGTACCCGGTTTTACTTCGACGTCTCCAAGTAAAGGTCCTGTTGGCGAGTTAATCCGGGCTTCGAGTTTGCCACCAACTGTTTGCGTAGTTGACGCGAAAACTGTGGGTGATATGCTTTCTATTGCTGTCAAATCAATGTCGTTGAAAGCAATGTAACTCCCCGATTTTGTACCGATAGCTGCTGGGCCTAATTTCGGAATATCATATTGAAAAATATCCTGTTTTACATCAGCAGTAACAGCTTTAACGGATGGCGAACGCAGTGCCAGCGAAGTTGATCCGGTTAGTGGCCCAATAACGCCATTGCCTTTATCGGTGTAAGTCGCCGTCAGAATATACGAGCCATCTTTTTTCTGCTGCATCGGCACATAATCACCAGCAATCGGTTTGCGATTTGCCGCTTTATCGTCGGCAAGCGAAAGGATATACCGAACCATATCCGTCACTTCGCTTTCTTTCAATTGTGGGTGGGCACTCATGGCTTGTTCTCCCCAAACACCACCACCGCCAGTAATTACTTTACGAACCAGTTTACTTTCAGCACCAGCACCTTTGTACTTCTTCGCTACGTCGATATACGCTGGCCCAATCGATTTCTGATCAATCGTATGGCAGGCTTTGCAGTCGCTCAGATCAATCAGGCGCTTGCCGGTTGAAAAACCTGTATTGGCCTGGTGTCCCTGAGCCAGAATCGTTTTGTCGAAACCTTCGAGGTAGTCAATCGTCATGGTCACATCGTCGGGGTTAATGCCTTTTTGCAAGGTCCCATCCTCCTTGTCCATAACTTTTACGCTGTATTTAACCGGTTTATTCGGAAAATAGAACGTCTTGTTCCCGGCAACCGCGACCTCTACTTTTGGCTCATCGTTACCGACTTTAATTTCCATGGTTTTCTCGGCTACGTTTCCGGCGGCATCGGTCACCCTTAGTGTTGTAGGATAAACGCCCGGTTTAGCGAACGTAACCGTTGGAGAAGCGGTCGTTTGTTTTGGCATATTCTTGCCAAACGACCATTCATATTTCAGCGCATCGCCATCATAATCCATCGATTGCCTGCCATCGAATTTCACCGTTAATGGTGCAGCCCCAACCATCTTATTCGCACTGGCAACAGCTACTGGTTTCCGATTTCCGGCGTTGTACGTAATTCTTGATAGTCGGGCATCGGCATTAGCGCCAAACCATTTTTGACCGTATTCAATCGTATAGAGCGAACCGTCGTTGGCAAATTGCATGTCGATAATGTGCGAAAATTTCGTACTCGGCATAAAGGTCTCCATCTTCACGAAATCGCCGTTCGGTTTCATCGTAACTGGGTGAATCCAATCGCGAATCCAGTCATACGCAAAGAATTTACCGTCGTAATGGCGGGGAAATTTTACGGCCGTTTCTGGATAATCATCGTAGTAATATACTGGCCCGCCCATGGCATTCCGACCACCTTTTCCTACGATCTCACCAAACTCCGGCGAATCGGCATAAGGGTAATAGATATAGGCTTTCTGAGCAGGCGGTAATTCGCGCAAACCTGTATTGTTTGGTGAATCATTGATAGGATGTTGCGGATCGAACAGCGGCCCGGTGGTGCTATCAGCGAAGGTACGCTGGTGGTAAGGCCGGTTATCAGCCACAAACAATGGCCAGCCGAAATACCCCGCCTGACGCGCCTGGTTCATTTCGTCGTGACCACGTGGCCCGTATTTATCGCTATTGTTACCAGCATCGGGCCCAACTTCTCCCCAATACAGATAACCCGTTCGCTGATCGACTGAAATACGGTATGGGTTGCGGTTACCCATTACATAAATTTCAGGCCGAGCTTTCGGATTTCCTTTCGGAAAAAGATTCCCTTCTGGGATGGAGTATGTTCCATCGGGTTCGGGGTGAATGCGGATAATTTTACCCCGCAAATCGTTCGTATTGCTCGATGTCAGCCGAGCATCCCATCCTTTCCGACCAGGCCGCTCATCAATGGGTGCATATCCCTCTGAGTTAAACGGGTTTGTATCATCACCTGTGGACAGATAGAGATTTCCTTTCCGATCCCAGGCAATCGAACCGCCTGTATGGCAGCAACCATCACGCTTAACTGGGATAGTCAGCAATACTTTCTCCGTATTGAGAAGTACTGTATCTCTGGCTTCATCATAAACGAAACGCGACAGATGCTGCGCCGTGTCAGCGACTGTCGCGCCATTTAAGGGGGAATAGTACACGTAAATCCACTTATTCTGCTTAAAGTTCGGATCGATATTCAAGCCCATCAGACCATATTCGAACTTGTTGAAAACCGGGAAGTTAGCAACTATCTTAGTCTTTTTTTTTTGCGGATCGTAAACGGTCAGTTCGCCTTTCCGCTGCGTGTAGAGTACCTTTCCGTTATCGAGCACAACCAGTTCTGTGGGTTCGTCCATACCCTGAACCAGGACGTGCTGCTCAAAGCGATTCTCTTCAGGAAACGGCTGGGTTTTCGCCTGACCAAATTTCAGACTACTGGCCATAACCGATTTAATTCCACCCAGAATGTGCTGCAAAAACATCGGATCGATATACGATTCGTCGGTATGTCCTCCACCCGTATAAAATGCTTTTCCGCCCTGGAAATCATGGTGCCAGATAAACGGATGATTATCGCCGTTTTTACCGCCTTCGTAGGTTTTCTCATCCAGCTTGCCCAACACTTTCAGATCGCCCTGGATGCTTTTGTAATTATACCATTCGTCCCAACGTTTCCAGCGATCAGGGAGCATTTTGGTAGCCGGGTGGCTTTTATCGATAATTTCGATTTCGGCATTCTGCTGCTTCGGATGGCTCAGAAAGTAAGCCCCAACCAATTGGTTATACCAAGGCCAGTCGTATTCCGTATCAGCCGCTGCGTGAATGCCTACGAAACCACCTCCGGCCTGTATATAGCGCTCAAAGGCAGCCTGTTGCCCATCATCGAGAACGTTACCAGTCGTGCTCAGCCAGATTATGGCTCCGTATTTTTTCAGATTGGCTTCGTTGAATTTAGACGCATCTTCGGTTGTATCGACGGCAAAACCATTCTCCTGACCTAACTTCATGATAGCCTGTTTGCCAGCCGGAATCGATGAATGGCGAAAGCCTTTGGTTTTGGAGAAAACCAGCACTCTATTTAACGCAATGGGTGCCTCTGCAGAAGCCATTGCTGGCTTCGTGGCCACAGCTCGCTTGGCCATGGTTTGTGCCTCAACCGGCATTGACAAATGAGACACGGCGGTTGTCAACACGCCCGCTAACAGAAGTGCGCGGGAGGGAAACCGTAAGTTTTTCATAGGTATTGGGGATTTTAGCAAAGTGGTTGGTTACAATACTATACTGAAAAAGTTACCTTATTCAACGATTCGTTTGTCTTTTAAGTAGAAACAAAGCTAACAAAAAAGCGAATGCCTACTTGCGGCATTCGCTTGTAATAAAGACATAAAGGGCACTAATCTACTTTTTTAAATGTCAACTTGACATTATTACTTCCTGTTAAGGTTAGTTTCCCATCGTTCACCTGATAAACCAGCGAACCAGTTAGAGCCTTTAGGAAATCGGTTTCAAGCTCGCCAACACTTCCGATGCAAGCCATTTTCGTTGTTATCAATGGACCAAAAGCAATCTGTCGGGTATCGGCTTTTATAGTTCCACTCAGTCGATTACAGCCCGTTGTTCCCGTTACGCGGCCTTCGGTCAAGGTAATTTCCAGCCGGGGTACGTCACGACGAGCATCATCTGCTTTAATAGTTTGTCCTTGAAACTCAGTCAATACCCAGATGTCCTGAAGCAGGGCCACCTTTTGCAACGAAACCCCGCAACCATCGTATTTTTTACCACCAACCTCAACCTGTACCTGATAATCATATGGTTGTCCGGTGGCGGCATCCAAACAACTATCGGGTTTAAACTGCACAGTCAACTGGCCTGATTCAGTTTTCGCCGAATAGCGAATCACCTCACCTGCTTCAGATTGACGTTCAGGCGATGTAGATGTAAGGCTATCTCCATCAGCCAATTTAAAAATTAGCTGATTCTTCGATGGATTGATCCTCAATAACCAGACGGGTTTGCTCCCAATAGCAATTAGTTCGTCGCCCGATTTCAGGTATTTTGAATAATCGGCGGGTTCGCGCACTGGCGTGAACATCGCTGCCAATTGCGTCGATGGTCGGCGGCAGGCAACTACCAGCAGAAGCATACTGAACAAAACGATACGCATAGCCTTTCAGAAGAATACGTTTTGTCAATAAGACTCCTACAGACAGAAATAGTTTAGTTGTCTGGCAGACAAGCTTGCGAATGGATTAGAGCAATTACCTTCGTTGGTAATGCAGGCTTACAACCCCATTTTTATACACTTTACTAGTCGACAATTGCAGCGAGATTTTGGAGGGAATTTCTGAAAACAGTTTCTCGCCGTTTACAGCCACTACCGGATGAACCCCAATAATCAGTTCGTCGAAAAGCGATTCCTGCAGAAACAGTTGCCAGCTCTTTAGCCCACTTTCGACCGACAGATTTTTATCGCCACCAGCCTTCAGCTTCTCAATTTCACGAATCAACGATTCCTTGTCATCAACCAGCAATTGTTCCGAATTTTTCCAGGTAAGATCGATTGCTTTTCGAGAAAATACGAACTTCTTGATATCGTTGATCTTTTTGGCAAATCGACGTTCAATATCTGACTCAGAGGCTGTCTCGGCATTTTGCCAGTATCCGGCCAATCCTTCATAAGAATTTCCGCCTACAATGATTGCATCCAGCGTATTGTAATAAGTGAGAGAATCTTCAATGATTTCATCACTTAACATCATCCATTTTTCAGGGTCCGAGACAATGCCATCCAGAGACATCTGCATCGATAGGATTACTTTTCTCATAATTTATCGTTGTTCTGTTCTTATTTGTTAATCGTGTGAAACGTGTCTAATACAGGCTTATTTATTCTGGTTATCTGCCAGTTGACCGTTATAAGCTTCTTCCAAAGTCGGGATGTCAATTTTGCTCATTTTCAGCATAGCCTGCATAACCCGCTTCGATTTTTCGGGGTCTTTATCACCCAACATCGTTCTCAGGGCAGACGGAACAATTTGCCACGATACGCCAAATTTGTCTTTCAACCAGCCACAAGGGCCTTTTTCTCCTCCTTCGGAAAGTTTCTCCCAATAAGTATCAACTTCCGCCTGCGTTTTACAATCCACGAAGAGAGAAATGCCTTCGGCAAACTTGAACTGTGGGCCACCATTCAACGCCATAAACTCCTGGCCATCCAATTGAAAAGTAACAGACATGACCGTTCCTGCCGGTACAGGTGCGCCTTCGCCATAACGACTTACATGAGTAATGTTTGAATTTTTGAACACAGACGTATACAAAGTAGCCGCTTCTTCTGCCTGATCGTTGAACGTCAGGAATGTGGTGATTTTTTGCATGTTGTTCTACTGTTTTGCATGTTTTACACGACAAAGGTACACTCTTCAAACAGGCCATCACTAGGGCAAAAACGACAGATAACGGGTCGATTCCGACAACTTTTATTGTGGCCAAACGGCTGTTCGCCCTGTTCAGCACCGGACAGAAATTGTACGATTTCGGACAGAGTGATTTATCTAAAAATGCCTTTTTAAGCTCAGAATAGCATTTTCACAAATTGGCAAAGCATTTGTTCTACAGAAGTTGAATATATATTCTCCGTATGAAACGAACATACTTAGGCGAGTTTGAAGAGGTAGTCCTGTTGACGGTTGCGGTATTGAATGAGGGGGCTTATGGGGTAGCCATTGCCGATGAGCTGGATCGCCAGACAGGCCGGTCGGTCAGTATTAGCGCTGTCCATGCAGCGCTACAACGGCTGGAGGAAAAAGGCATGCTTTCTTCACACATGGGCGAAGCCACGGCAGAGCGGGGCGGCCGCCGTAAACGATTGTTCAGCGTTACGGCATTAGGAAGCAGAACCTTGCATGACATCCGGGCAATGCGTGATCAATTATGGAATTCAATTGAACCCAATGCCTTACCAGCCATCAGTCTATGAAACCTCCTCGTTTGGCTGATCGATTACTTGAATGGTTCTGCGCTCCGCATATTCTTGAAGAGGTACAGGGGGATCTGTATGAACGCTATGTTCGAGATCTGCAACGTAATGGTCGGGCTGGCGCCAATCGAAAATACTGGTTGAACGTACTGCGCTTCTTTCGTCCATTTGCCCTTAAACGACCCAAATCCGACTATAAACAACCCTTTTTTAGTAACCCGGTTATGCTACAAAATTATCTAAAAATCGCCTGGCGAAACATGATCCAGAATAAATCATTTTCGGCCATTAATATCATGGGTCTGGCACTGGGTATGGCTACCAGCCTGCTTATTTACCTCTGGATTCAGGATGAATTTAGTGTGGATGCCTATCATACCAATGGGCCACAGCTCTACACAGTTATGGAGCGCCAGTTTTTTGATGGGAAAGTTGAAGCAAGTCCAGGTACACCGGCGCTGTTGGCCGATGAGTTGGAAAAGTCGTTTCCCGAAATTGAACACGCGGCCAGTTTATCCTGGGAACAGACGCACACGTTCGCCGTTGGCGATAAACTCAATAAAGAAAAGGGCCGATCTGCCGGAGCGAATTGGTTTACGATGTTTAGCCTACCTCTGCTGGCCGGTAAGGCCGAGGCTGCTTTGGCCGCTCCCAATAACATTGCCATTTCCCGGAAACTGGCTCAGAATTACTTTGGCAGCCCAGAGGAAGCGATTGGAAAAAGTATTCGTCTGGACAATACAACCGATTATCAGGTCAGCGCGGTTTTTGACAATATTCCTGTCAATAGTTCGGAAACCTACGATTATGTACTCTCCTGGCAGGATTTTCTGAAGCGTAACGAGTGGCTCAACGATTGGGGCAACAACGCACCTCTTACACGAATCCAACTCCGGGTTGACCGTACCGGGGTTTCGGCTGATCCGGCTAAGCTGGAGGCTAAAATGAAGACATTCCTGAAACGCTATAACCCATCAATCGGAAAAGAGAATTTTGATATTCAACTCTTTCTGCAACCCTATCAGGATACGTACCTCTATTCTAATTTCAAAAATGGGTATCAGGATGGTGGTCGAATTGAGTACGTCCGTTTGTTTGGTATTGTTGCCGCTTTTATCCTGCTGATTGCCTGCATCAACTTCATGAATTTAGCGACGGCCCGTTCGGTCAAGCGGGCGCGGGAAGTGGGGGTCCGGAAAGTAGTCGGTGCAGCCCGGAGTTTATTGATCGGGCAGTTTATCGGCGAAGCCCTTCTGTTGACGATTATAGCGCTGATTATTGCTCTGGGCATAACCGGATTAATCTTACCGGCTTTTAACACGCTGACGGATAAACACATCAGCTTTCCGTTGATCAATGCTAATTTCTGGATAACCTTGCTGGGAATGACGCTCTTAACGGGCTTCATTGCGGGCAGTTATCCGGCACTGGTATTGTCATCGCTGAACCCGATTCGGGTCCTGAAAGGCACACTTCGATTTGGGGCTGGAGCGCGACTATTTCGGCAAGGCTTGGTTGTTTTCCAATTTTCACTGTCGATACTGCTCATCATCGGAACAATTATAGTTTACCGACAGATTGGCTTTATCCAAACAACCAACCTTGGATTTGATCGGGAAAATCTGATTTACCTCTATGGTGAAGGTGATTTAGCAACCAATTATGCAGCGTTCAAGCAGGAGTTACTACCAAAGCCAGGTATACAGGCAATTACATACATGGACGGTACGCCAACCAGTACGTTCGGGAGCACAGGCAATGTTCAGTGGCCGGGTAAAGATCCGACCAGTAGTGTGCAATTCCAGTTTTCAACGGTCGACTATGATTTCGCCAAAACCTTGAAAGTCAACGTATCAGGTCGAGATTTCTCTCGTGATTTTGGTATGGATTCTACCAGTTACCTCATCAATGAAACAGCCGCCCGACGTATCGGTTATCAGCAGGCGATTGGTAAGCCGCTGACGCTGTGGGGTAAACCGGGAACGATCATTGGTGTTATCAAGGATTTCCATCAGAATTCGCTCCATCAGGCCATTGAGCCAATGATTGTCAAACTCAGCCTTAAGTCGGATGGTAAAAATATCATTGTTCGTACACAGCCGGGCCAATCAAAGCAAGCCTTGGCGAGTCTGGAAGCGGTATGGCAGCAGTTTAATCCAAAGTTTCCGTTCACATATACCTTTGCTGATCAGGTGTTTCAAAAGCTGTATCGAAGCGAAACCATCATCGGTACATTAGCGAATTATTTTGCGTTTCTGGCCATTTTGATTTCCTGTCTAGGACTATTCGGGCTAGCCGCTTTCATGGCTGAGCAACGTACTAAAGAGATTGGTGTACGCAAAGTCCTGGGCGCTTCAGTCGCCAGCGTAGTTACACTTTTATCCGCCGATTTTCTGAAATTAGTTCTGGTCGCCATTCTCATTGCTTCACCAATAGGCTGGTATGCCATGAAGCAATGGCTACAGGAGTTCGCGTATAAAATCGACATCGAATGGTGGATGCTCCCCCTGGCTGGTCTGGTAGCCGTTTGTATTGCCCTGCTGACAATCAGTTTCCAAAGTATCAAAGCTGCGCTGATGAATCCGGTGAAATCATTACGTAGTGAATAAATGGCATGGTTTGCGTGGACGGTCCGGACAATCCTGCAACCCATGCAAACTCCGCAATCTCTGCTATGAAATCTCCTCCTCGAACCGCCCCGCCCCGCCTGGCTGACCGATTACTTGAATGGTTCTGCGCTCCGCATCTACTAGAGGAAGTGCAGGGCGATTTATATGAGCGATACGTTCGGGATCTGAAATGTGATGGCGTAGCAAAAGCCAACCGTCGGTATTGGTTCAATGTCCTACGATTTATTCGCCCGTTTGCGCTCAAACGGCAACCTTCTGAGTATTCTTCTCCCCTATTACTCCATCCAATTATGCTACGCAACTATCTCAAAACCAGTCTGCGCAATCTGGCGAAAAACAAAGTCAGCACGCTGATCAACCTGCTTGGGCTTACGCTAGGCGTAACGGCCTGTTTGGTTATCTACCTGATTACCAATTACGAACTGAGCTACGATACGTTCCATCCAGAAAGAGAACGTATTTATCGGTTAGTTGGCGAATCGCAATACGGCACTCCCGGCGAGAAGCATCCGGTAGGGTTTGTTCCCAATGCCGTTCCGGCGGCAATCCGAAAAGAAATTGCGGGCCTGGAAACGGTAACGGCCTTTCATAATATCAGTTCAGATGTATTGATTCCGGATGGTAGTGAGAAACCCAGGCGATTTGAAAATCAACACAGTGAAACGATCGTTGTTGAACCTCAATATTTCGATCTTTTCAAGTATCAATGGCTGGCTGGCAATCCGCAAACGGCACTCAATGAGCCGTTTAAAGTAGTCCTGTCAGAACAGAAAGCCCGTACTTATTTCGGCGATCTGCCCATAGAAAAAATGCTTGGCAAAGAAGTTATTTACCAGGACTCCGTCCACACAAACGTAGCTGGAATTGTGAAAGCGTGGGCGCAACCTAGCGATTTCAAATTCACTGATTTTATCTCGTTCGCAACGATTCGGGCCAGTCAGTTGAAGAAAGGCATTAATCTCGACCAATGGGATGATATCTGGTCGGCTTCACAAGCGTTTGTCAAATTACCGAAAGGCGCAACCCCCGCTCAGTTTACGGCACAATTCCAGCGTTTTGGCAAGGCTCATTATCCAAAGGAGTTTAAATACACACCTGCTTTGCAGCCGCTATCTGACCTACATTTCAACGAAGATTACGGGGATAATTATTCACGAAAAGCACATTTACCAACGCTATATGGCCTGATGGCTGTTGCTGGATTTATCCTGCTGATTGCGGCTATCAATTTCATTAATTTGTCGACAGCTCAATCCGTACAACGAGCAAAAGAAACTGGTATTCGCAAAGTGATGGGCAGCAGCCGCACGAGTCTGGTGATCCAATTTCTGAGCGAAACAACATTCCTGACGCTCATCGCAATACTAATCGCTTTACTGCTCGTTAATCCGATTCTAGCTGGTTTTCAGTCGTTAACACCCAAAGGTCTGACATTCGATTTGTTTAGCCTCCAAACAGGTCTGTTTCTGCTTTTCGTTACGGTCGTTACGTCATTACTATCTGGCTTTTATCCGTCGTGGATATTATCCTCCTATCGACCAGCCCTCACGCTCAAAGGCCAGGCCGCATTAACTAATGGGCAAAAAGGTCATTTACGTAAAGCACTGATTGTGTTCCAGTTTACAGTTTCGTTAGTGTTCATCATCGGTACGCTGATGGTAGGTCGCCAGCTCAGCTTCATTCGCAATAAAGATCTCGGATTTTCGACTGATGCGATTCTGGAAATCCGTCCTCCACGGGGCAGTAACGGTGATAAGGGTCCTGTACTGGTGCAGAAAATCAAGCAATTAGCGGCTATTGATCGTGTCACAGTCCAATGGTTTCCACCGATGGGACAAGCCTACATGGTAACTAAGTTGACTTATCAGCCCCCAAAGAAGCAAGCCATCGAACTCGATGTATCGGCGAAAGTAGGAGATGAAAATTTCATTCCACTCTACCAATTACGGCTGTTAGCGGGACGGAATTACGTAAAAAGTGATTCGCTTCGCGAGCTGATCATTAACGCTACATACGCCAAAGCGCTTGGCTTCCGCAAACCAGCTGATGCCCTGAATCAATTCATTGACTGGCAGGGCAAAAAATATCCAATTGTCGGTGTAGTAGCTGATTTTCATGAACAATCGTTTCATGAAAAAATCGAACCGACCTTTATTGGATATATGCCTGGCCAGGCACGGAATATCGGTATCAAACTGAAAACAAAAGGGAAAGATATAGCTGATGTAAAAGCGACGCTGGCCAGCCTGGAGCAGCAATGGATTAGCGTATTTCCTGACAATAAATTCGACTACAAATTTCTCGACGATTCGATTGCTACCCTCTATGAAAAAGAGCAAAAAACCAGTCAGCTAGTCAATACGGCGACGGCCATTGCGATTCTGATTTCGTGCATGGGCTTGTTTGGCCTTGCCATGTTTACGGCAGAACAACGTACTAAGGAGATCGGTGTTCGGAAAGTACTGGGCGCATCGGTCAGCAGCATCGTTGCTTTACTGTCGAAAGATTTCCTGAAGCTGGTTGTCATTTCGCTCATTATTGCGTCACCGATTGCCTGGTGGGCCATGAGCCAGTGGCTAAACGATTTCGCTTATAAGATCGATATTGAATGGTGGGTATTTGCCTTGGCAGGGCTATTATCTGTTGGTATTGCGCTACTTACCGTCAGTTTCCAGAGTATAAAAGCCGCACTGGTAAACCCGGTAAAAACGTTGCGTAGCGAATAATGCCGTACCTTGGTAAAGGTAGAGACAAGGCCTGCTTGTCTCTACCTTTACCAAGGACAACTAATTGACAATCATGTTCCAGTTACGCCTGCTTCTTTTCTTCAGCCTGTTTTGTTCTGCAAGCCAGTTGATGGCTCAACAATCTAATCAGAAGTTCCCGCCAACGGATTCTCTAGCATCCGTTACCTTACCACCTGAGATTGACCGCGTACTACGCGATTATGAACGCGAATGGCAGGCCGATAATATAGAAAAACTAGTTGCCCTATTTACACCCGATGGGTTTGTTATGCAGCCCCGTCGACCGGCTATACGTGGGCAGGAAAATCTAAAAGACGCTTATCGTGGAGGGGCCGGTCAGCCGCTGTTTCTGCGAGCGTTATCTTTTGCACAGGAAGGCTCCGTTGGCTACATCATTGGTGCCTACCGCGCCAAAGCAACTGGGCCAGACATTGGCAAATTCATTCTCGCCCTTCGCAAAGGACCCAACGGGCGCTGGCTCATTGCCGCCGATATGGATAATTCAATAAGATAGCGGAGGGCATAAGGGTAAGGGCATGGGGTAGTTTCAATTCTGGTTTTTCCTATACCCTTACCCCTGTGCCAGCCTACTGCCCACCACTGTAGATTTTGCGGAAGTTTTTCACACTTTCGGCAATTTCGGGGCCGTTATTTTCCCAATGGTATTCGTATTCGACAGAGATCGGGCCTTTGAATTTCTGGCGTTTCATTTCGGCGATAACTTCTGAAACTTTGCAGTCGCCAGTTCCCCAGACAACGTCGTGGTATTTCCCATCGGGCGTATCCTTTTTCACATCCTTGAAGTGCATACCCAATACGTGTCCGTTTAGCTTTTTCAGACATTCGACCGGATCAAGTCCCGAACGTACCCAGTGGCCAATATCTGAACACGAACCAACGTATTTACTGCCACCAATAGCCGCCAGAACCGTATCGGGGTGCCAGTAGCGCGATGGTTTAGGGTGATTGTGCAGGGCAACGTTGATTTTATACTGTTCAGCCAGTTTACGAACCAGTGGCATCTGTTGGGGAGTTGGCTCAGAGTTGATATTCAGAACCCCCATTTCTTTCGCGAACTCAAACAGTGTTTTCCATTCGTCGTCGGTTTTAGGATTCACAACGCCATACGCAACAACCGTCAACCCTCTGTCTTTAATTAACTTCTTGACGGCCTGACGAGTAGCCGCATCCATCGAGAAATCCATTTTCCCATCGACACCCCCGCCGATAGTTTGGCCCGGAAAAGCTTCTACGTATTTCAGTCCACAACTGTCAATTTTACGGAGAGCTTCGGCAAAGGAAAATAGCCGAAACGAATAGGCTTGAGAGCCGAGTTTCCAGCCCGCTTTATCTTCCGGGCCTTTCTGCGCCAGTGCGACGGTTGCGCACAGCAACAAAGCTATCCCACACAACAGGTATTTTTTGCAATAGTTCATAACAGAATCGTCTTGGTTTCTAACTCAAAAGAGGAACACGCTTACGCCATACCTATCAGGATCGTGTTCGTTCTCTTCAGCTGGTCCATTTACTCCCAACGACATTGGTCATTTGCAAACGACTGCACACACGTTTAAATGGTTTACCCTTCTCCTATGTCCCAAACCGTACGTTTTCTGTCCGATACCGGACAACGGATTTACTATCCTTTTCACGAAAAAGGCCTTTTCTATTAAACAGAGGAGCTTTTTATTTTCTGGCCGATCATTTGATCAGCAAAACTAGAACTAATCAATGGCAATGAAACGAAGCTACTTAGGCGAGTTCGAGGAGATTGTTCTGCTAACCGTGGCGGTTATGGAGGGCAATGCGTATGGCGTAGCGATTACCCACGAAATCATCGAGCAAACGGGCCGATCGGTTCGGCTCAACCAGATTCACGCGGCTTTGGATCGGCTCGAAGATAAAGGTATGGTGAAGTCTGAAATGGGCGAGCCAACCGCCGAACGGGGTGGCCGACGCAAGCGGCTGTTTACCGTAACGGCCTATGGGAGACGAACCTTACAGGAAATTCAGGAAGTGCGCGTCAGTTTCTGGGATCGACTGCTGAGTCCACTCAAACCCGCGACGAGTCTATAGCAGAGGATTGGTGCATAGAGTACAACCAGCGTCTAATTCCAACCTTTTCCCAAAACGCACAGCCCCGAATCAGTGCCCTATGCAACACCGTCCACCCAAACTCGCCGACCGATTTCTTCGCGTCTTTCTATCGCCGGAGAGACTGGAAGAGGTACAGGGCGATTTGCAGGAGGAATTTGCGTATCAGGTGCGACGGGTGGGGGCACGGCGGGCCTGCTGGCGATACTGGTGGGATGTAATTGGCTTTTTAAAACGGCCTTTTTTGAGTAAACGACAACCTGAATTGAATTCCATACAACCCTCAGTAATGAACCTGATTATGCTTCGAAATCACGTCAAAATCGCCTGGCGAAATCTGGTAAAAGATCGTCAGTTTACGCTCCTTAATTTAACTGGCCTCTCGACGGGTTTAGCCTGTACGCTGTTGATTTATCTGTGGGTGAATGACGAAATCCATATGGATAAATACAACGAAAAAGATGAGCAGCTTTTTCAGGTGATGTCTAATTTCTTCCACGAGAATGATATAAAAACTGGCAACCACACCCCCGGACTTCTCGCGAATGCATTGGCAGCCGAAATGCCCGAAGTCGAACACGCCGTTACGGTCGTTCCGGCCTCCTGGTTTTCAAATAAAGGATTGATTTCAGTCGGCGAAAACCATCTGAAAGCAGGTGGGCAATTTGTGAGTAAAGACTACTTTAACGTATTTACCTGCCCGTTTCTGGCGGGGAATAAAAACAGCCTCTTTTCGGATAATAGCACGATTGCTCTTTCTGAAAATATGGCTATCAAATTATTTGGAACAACAACTAATGTTCTTGGGAAGGCTATACAATGGGATCAGGGCCAGTTCAGCGGAACGTATCGCGTTGGGGGTATTTTCCGGAACCCACCGGCCAATTCGACGGAGCCGTTTGATCTGCTGTTCAATTTTAACGTATTTGTTGTAAGGCGTCCCGGCATGGAAAACTGGGGAAATAGCGATCCCAGTACATTCCTGATTCTGAAAGAAGGAACTAACCTCGATCAGTTCAATGCCAAAATCAACAGCTATTTAGCGACAAAAAACAAAGAAATCACGACGCAGTTATTCGCCATTAAGTACTCAGATATATACCTGCATGGTCAGTTTGAGAATGGCGTACAGACTGGCGGACGCATTACGTACATACAATTGTTTTCGGTCATTGCCCTCTTTATTCTGCTGATTGCCTGCATCAATTTTATGAATCTGAGTACGGCTAAAGCGTCGGGTCGTCTGAAGGAGGTGGGTATCAAAAAAGTAGTGGGCGCGCTACGTAGTTCGCTGATTACGCAATACTTGGGCGAGTCAGTTTTAATGGCTTTTCTGTCTCTTGCTCTAGCTATCCTTCTGCTGATAATCCTGCTTCCGCAATTCAATAACATTACCGGCAAACAAATCAGTCTGGCTTTCGATGGCAGTTTGATTCTGGCCGTTTTAGGCCTCACCATATTAACCGGTCTGATTGCGGGCAGTTACCCGGCTCTATACCTGTCTGGCTTCAATCCAACGGCCGTTTTGAAAGGAAAGCTTAAAACGTCTGTTGGCGAGTTGATGGTGCGGAAAGGATTGGTCGTCTTTCAGTTTGCGGTTTCCATTGTTTTCATCGTTGCGGTGTTGGTTGTCTATCAGCAAATCAATTACATACAGACCAAAAATCTGGGCTATAACCGCGATAACATCATTCATTTTGAAATACCGTTTGAAATGGATTCCATCCATATGAAAACATCAGAGGCATTTTTAAGCGAACTAAAACGTCTTCCTGGTGTCATAAATGTTTCGAGCTATTACCATAACCTGACCGGTCAACATGGGGCGATATCCGGGTTTCAGTGGCCGGGTAAAGATCCTGGCAAAGACATTGAATTCGCCAATCTCGAAGTCGGCTACAATTTCATCGAAACCATAGGCATGGAGTTGAAAGAAGGCCGTAGTTTTTCCAACAACCAGAGCGTTGACAAAGAAATCATCTTCAATGAAGCGGCAATCAAAAGCATGGTATTGAAGAACCCGATTGGCAAAACTGTTAAATTCTGGGACCGTGAACGTCAAATTGTTGGTGTAGTCAAAAATTTCAATTTCGAGTCACTTTATAAAACGGTCGAACCCTGCTTTTTTCAGGTCTATCCAATAATGCCTAACATCATGGTGAAGATTCGGGGCGGTTCCGAAAAACAGACCATCGCCCAGATTCAAAGCGTTTTTGAGAACTACAATAGAGGGCTTGCTTTCGACTATCAATTTCTGGATGAGAACTACAACGCACTTTATGCTTCTGAACGTCGGATTGGGGTTTTATCGCGCTATTTCGCCGGACTCGCCATCCTGATTTGCTGCCTGGGACTATTCGGGTTGGCAGCCTTCACGGCCCAACGACGGCAAAAAGAAATTGGTGTTCGAAAAGTAGTAGGTGCGTCGGTCAGCAACGTCACAATAATGCTGTCGATGGATTTTCTGAAACTGCTTTTGGTAGCCCTCGTCATTGCGTTTCCCCTGGTTGGCTGGGCGCTGAGTCGTTGGCTACAAAATTTTGCGTACCATATCAATTTAGGTATGGGTGTCTTTATTCTGACTGGTTTCTCAATTACCCTAATCACATTAGCAACCGTTGGCTACCAGGCCGTTAAGGCAGCCTTAGTCAATCCGGTAAAATCACTACGATCTGAATAGCCAATGGCCTGGGGTTCGGGCGCATCGGGTAAAACCAGCCCGCCACCCCAACCCCAACCCTAACCCCTTTGCCCCATGCCCCCAACCCCGCCCAAACTCGCCGACCGATTCCTTCGCGTCTTTCTATCGCCGGAGAGACTGGAAGAGGTACAGGGCGATTTGCAGGAGGAATTTGCCTGGCAGGTGCGACGGATGGGCGAACGACGGGCGAAGTGGCAGTACTGGCGAGATGTGGTCGGATTTCTGAAGCCCTGGGCTATTAAACAACCTGATACCTATTCGACAACTTACTTATTGAACTCAATTATGTTACGAAACTATTTTAGAACCGCCTGGCGAAATCTGGTCAAAAATCGATTCTATTCGCTAATCAACATTACAGGACTGACCGCCGGATTAGCCGTAGGAATTTTGATTCTGCTCTGGGTTCAGGACGAGCGAAGCTTCGACCGTTTTCACCAACAGGCCACCAACATTTACCGGCTCGAAAACTGGGCCGGAACGGGCAGTAGTCGGCAAATCTGGACATCGACGGTAGCACCTATTGCTGAAATGGGAAAAAAGGAATTGCCAGAGATCAAAGAGTCAGTTCGGCTATCCTATAATTATATGTACACCTTGTTCAAATACAAGGATAAAACGGTCAATGAAGACAATACAACCTTCGCCGATCCGACGCTGTTTTCGATGTTCGATTTCCCACTGATTCAGGGAAATCCAGCGAATCCGTTCCCGGATAATCACTCAATTGTGTTGACGGAAAGCACAGCGAAACGGTATTTTGGCGACGAAAATCCGATTGGTAAAATCCTGGCAAGTACTGACAACAACTCATTCAAAGTCAGCGGTATAATCCGGGATTTTCCGAAGAATTCGAGCATCCGACGCGATATGATATTACCGATTTCGCTAATGTTCGAGACAATGTATCGCGACCGTACAAATGATCGGGATCAGACGAATGATTTCTCACAGTTCAACTACGATACGTATTACCTATTGCAACCGGGTGCCTCAATCGATCAACTAACGGACAAACTTCGTAACATCCACCTCCGCAACAAACCCGACGATACCGACCTGACGTATCTGTTGCAACCACTAGCCGACATGCACTTGTACCGTGCCGATGGAAGCAATGGCGGCATCGAAACCGTACGGATGTTTTCGATTATTGCCTTGCTGATTCTGGTGATTGCCTGCATCAACTATGTTAATCTTTCCACAGCGCGCTCCTTATTACGTTCCAAAGAAGTGAGTATGCGTAAGATTGTAGGCGCAGCGAAGAGTCAGTTATTCATGCAATTCCTGATCGAGACAGCCCTTCTGTTTGCTCTGGCAACCATACTGGCGTTCGGATTGATGTATGCGCTGCTCCCCGCTTACAACCAACTATCGGGCAAAGAATTGGTCCTGGATTTTTCGGACTATCGGCTTTGGCGGCTCATTGGTCTGACAATCGTCGGTACGTTAGCCGCTTCGAGCATTTATCCAGCTTTACTGCTTTCCTCCTTTGAACCAATGAAAGCCCTGAAAGGCAAAGTGTCGCCCCGGCTGAGCGAAGCTATGTTCCGGCGAGTGCTGGTCGTGACACAGTTTGCTGTCTCAGTGATTCTAATTGCCAGTACGTTGATTATCAGCAATCAGTTAAAATACATTCAGTCGAAAGAACTGGGCTACGACAAAACGCATGTGTTTGGTTTTTTCATGCGTAATAAGATGAGTCGACATTACGATGCCATAAAAGCTGAGTTGCTGAATCAGCCAGGTGTAGCGGCTGTTACTCGGGCCAGTAGTAACATCATTCAGATTGGCGCGCAGACAGGTGATAACGAGTGGGATGGCAAAGAGAAAGGCGAAACCATGTTTATCCGACCCGTAGCCATCGACAAAGATTTTATTCCTTTCTTCAAAATGAGTCTATTGCAGGGAGCGAATTTTAGGGGCACGCCGTCCGACTCATTGCATTTTATCCTGAACGAAACCGCTGTTAAACGAGCTCGTATGAAAGACCCAATTGGTAAGTCGTTCCGGTTGTGGAAAGACAAAGGAACCATCGTTGGGGTAGTAAAAGACTTCCATTTTGAGTCGATGCGTCAGAAAATTGAACCAGCGATTTTCTTTTACAGACCCAGCCAAATGGGAGCGCTGTACGTCAAAACAACAGGGCAGGATGCACAACAGGCAGTTGCCGCAACACAACGTCTTTACAAGCAGTACAACGCAGATTTCCCGTTCGACTATGCGTTCTTAGATGAATCATTCAATCGCCTGTATAAGTCGGAACAACAAACGGGCCTGCTATTCAACGTATTTGCGGGAATTGCCATTCTCATTTCCAGCTTAGGTTTATTCGGCCTTGCTACCTACACGGCACAAGTACGAACCCGCGAGATTGGCGTACGTAAAGTACTGGGTGCCAGCGTATCAAGTATCATTCAAATGCTGGCGACAGATTTCATCAGACTGGTAGTTATTGCTATTCTGATTGCTACCCCGATTGCGTGGTATGCCATGAGTCAGTGGTTGCAGGATTTCGCCTACAAAATTGACGTTCAGTGGTGGGTATTCGTACTGGCTGGTTTACTGGCCCTTGCCATCGCCCTGTTGACGGTCAGTTTCCAAAGCATCAAAGCCGCGCTGATGAATCCGGTTCGCTCACTTCGTTCGGAGTGATGAGCGATCAATGGCTAAAGCGCGCTCATCACTCATCGCTTATCGCTCATCACTCCGCCCATGCAACCTCCCAAACTCGCCGACCGATTTCTTCGCGTCTTTCTATCACCTGAACGGTTGGAGGAAGTGCAGGGGGATTTACAGGAGGAATTTGCGTATCAGGTGCGACGGATTGGCGAGCGACGGGCGAAGTGGCAGTACTGGCGAGATGTATTGGGCTTTATCAAACTGTTTGCGGATAAAAGAAAACGTAGTAATTACCCCAACCCAACATATACGGACATGCTAAGTAACTATCTCAAAATCGCGTTTCGTAGTCTGGCAAAAAACAAGGTGTACTCCTTTATCAACATTGGCGGCCTGGCCGTTGGTATGGCCGTTGCTCTATTGATTGGTCTATGGGTGTATGATGAATTGACGTTCAATAGGTATCACAAAAACCACGACAAAATCGCTCGTGTGGTACACCAACGCACCGTCAACGGCGAAATTCTAACGACGGAGGGGATACCAATTCCAGTGGCCAGCGTGTTGCAAAATCAGTACGGAGCCGACTTCAAACACGTAACGCTTTCTTCCTGGAATACCCGGCATATTCTAACATTTGGCGACACCAAGTTCACCAAAATGGGAGCTTTTATGGCACCCGACGCACCTGAACTTTTGTCGCTGACAATGCTCAAAGGCTCCACATCGGGATTACAGGAGTCATCGTCTATTTTACTATCCGAATCGGTAGCAAAAGCCCTATTCGGTGAAATCGATCCGTTAGATAAACTGGTCAAAATTGACAATAAGCTGGATGTTAAAGTTACGGGAATTTATGAGGATATACCGTACAATTCGGCCTTTCAGGATCTTCGGTTTATTGCTCCCTGGGATCTATATGTAGCCTCAACTGATTGGGTGAAAAAAGCGTCCAACGAAAACGAGTGGGGCCAGAATTCGTTTCAGCTCTTCGTCCAGCTCGCCGAGAACGCCAATCTGGGCGCTGTTTCTGATAAAATACGACTGATCAAGCAACAGAAAGGTGGTCAAGATGAACTTAAGTTCAAGCCTGAAATACACCTGTACCCGATGGATCGGTGGCATTTGCATACCAATTGGATCAATGGAATTAACGAGGGTGGACGGATTCAATTTGTGTGGTTATTCAGTTGTACGGGCTTGTTTGTGCTGTTGCTGGCTTGCATCAATTTCATGAATTTAAGTACAGCACGTTCTGAAAAGCGAGCGAAAGAAGTAGGCATACGTAAAGCCATTGGGTCGCTCCGTCGGCAGTTGATTGGTCAATTCCTAAGCGAATCGTATCTAGTGGTTGCCTTTGCATTTGTACTCGCTTTGCTACTGGCACAGCTCACAATTTCTTTCTTCAACGACGTTGCCGACAAGCAAATAAAGATGCCATGGACTAGTCCATTTTTCTGGATAGCCGGGCTAAGTTTTTGCCTGTTAACAGGTCTATTAGCCGGTAGCTACCCTGCTTTTTATCTGTCGTCGTTTCAGCCTATTAAGGTGCTCAAAGGAACCGTATCAAGCCTTCGGTTTGGGCGAATGGCGGGACTTCCCCGGAAAGTACTCGTAGTGATGCAGTTTACGGTCTCGATCACGCTGATTGTCGGAACAGTCGTTGTATATCGGCAGATTCTCCACGCGAAAAATCGCCCGATTGGCTACAACCGTGAAGGACTGGTGATGATGCACACCACGACACCCGATATTCATGACCATTTCGATGCGGTTCAGGATGAGCTAGTCAAATCGGGCACCGTGCTGGCCCTTGCCGAATCCATGAGTCCAGCTACTGATGTCTGGTCGAACAATACGGGTTTCAACTGGAAAGGAAAAGATCCTGATCTGCAAACCGACTTTGCGACTATTGGGATCTCGCATGGTTTTGGGAAAACGGTTGGCTGGAAATTTACCGATGGTCGAGACTTTTCCAGAGCGATTCCCAGCGATTCGTCCGGGTTTGTTCTGAACGAAGCGGCTGTCAAGTTCATGGGATTGAAAAATCCAGTCGGTCAGATTGTTCAGTGGGGTGACCGCAGTTTCAACGTCGTTGGCGTGGTGAAAGACATGTTAATGATGTCGCCTTACGATCCAGTCAAACAGACCATCTATTTTATCCCCAGACGATCAGGCAATTTCATTACCATTCGGATTAATCCTACTTCTAACGCCAGTGATGCGTTGCGGCACATCGAAGCGGTTTTCAAAAAATACAGCCCGTCGTCGCCATTTAAGTACGACTTTGTCGATCAGGAATATGCGATGAAGTTTGCCGCCGAAGAACGCATTGGAAAGCTGGCCTCAGTTTTCGCAACGCTGGCCATTTTAATCTCTTGTTTAGGGTTGTTTGGTTTAGCCTCTTTTATTGCTGAGCAACGCACCAAAGAGATTGGCATCCGGAAAGTGTTAGGAGCTTCAGTAGTTAATCTGTGGGGATTACTGTCGAAAGATTTTGTCGTACTGGTGATTGTTGCTTTCGGAATCGCTTCGCCCATCGCATATTATTTTCTAAACAACTGGCTTCAGAAATACAACTACCGAACCGAGGTTTCCTGGTGGATTTTTGCGGCCACAGGCGCAGGTGCATTACTTATTACGTTACTGACGGTCAGTTTCCAAAGCATCAAAGCCGCCCTGGTGAATCCGGTTCGCTCACTTCGGTCGGAGTGATGAGCGATCAATGGCTAAAGCGCGCTCATCACTTATCGCTCATCACTCTTTATGCATCCTCCCAAACTAGCCGACCGATTTCTTCGCGTCTTTCTATCACCTGAACGATTGGAAGAGGTACAGGGGGATTTACAGGAGGAATTTGCCTGGCAGGTGCGACGGGTGGGGGCACGACGGGCCCGCTGGCGATACTGGTGGGATGTACTGGGCTTTTTGAAACCCTTTGCCTTAAAACGAAAAACTGAACTGTATTCAACAACTTCCTTACTGAACCCGAATATGTATCGAAATTATTTCAGAACCGCCTGGCGGAATTTGGTCAACAACAAAGGTTATTCAGCTATCAATATTGGCGGATTATCGGTCGGAATGGCTGTAGCGATGTTAATTGGTCTATGGGTGTATGATGAATTGTCATACAACATGTACCACGAGAACCACGAACGCATTGCGCAAATCGTGGAAAATCAAACATTGGAACAGGGAATTCAGACATATCGAGCCCTTCCCTTGCCATTAAGTCAGGAGCTTCGAACCAAATATGCCGGGGATTTCAAATCGGTAGTAGCCTCGTCTGAATTCGATCAGATTCTTGCCTACGGCGACAAAAAATTCACCCGATTTGGCTGCTTCACCGAAGCCGAATTTCCAGAAATGATGACGCTGTCCATGAAGAAGGGAACGCGGCAGGGACTACAAAACCCTAACACCGTTCTGCTCTCTGAATCAACGGCGAAAGCACTTTTTGGTGATACTGATCCTCTCCAGAAAATCATCAAAGTCGGCAATCGGTATACGGTTCAGGTAAGCGGTGTTTTTGAAGATTTGCCACACAATACCATGTTTAAGGACCTGGCGTTTATTGCACCCGTCGGTTTGCTTTTCGAATCGGGGCAGGGAATGGATAACTGGCGGAGTAGTTCGTTTGCCATTTTTGCGCAACTACATCCAAACCGGAATTTCAAGGATGTTTCAGCTAAGATCAAGGGTGTTTTTGGTAAGCACATAACGGATAAAACGCAGTCGTCGCTCTTTCTGCATCCTATGGACGACTGGTACCTGCGCTCAGAGTTTAAAAACGGCGTCAATGCGGGTGGGCGGATCGAATTTGTGTGGCTGTTTAGTTCTATCGGAGTGTTTGTGTTGTTGCTGGCCTGTATCAATTTTATGAATCTGAGCACAGCACGCTCGCAAAAACGGGCGAAAGAAGTGGGTATTCGGAAGGCGATTGGATCGTTACGTAGCCAGATAATTGGTCAGTTTTTCAGCGAGTCGTTTCTGGTGGTCGGACTCTCGTTTGTGCTGGCGCTTGGTCTGGTTCAACTGACGCTCCCTGCCTTTAACAACGTAGCCGACAAAACCATAGCCATTTTATGGACTGACCCACGTTTCTGGGTCCTCTCTCTCGGATTTATTCTTTTAACGGGTTTTGTAGCAGGCAGTTATCCAGCTCTATTCCTATCGTCGTTTCAACCCATTAAAGTACTCAAAGGCACATTTGTGTTAGGTCGTGTGGCGGCTATTCCGCGTAAGGTACTGGTTGTAGTACAGTTTACGGTATCCGTCACGCTGATTATTGGCACTATCATCGTTTATCGCCAGATACAATTCGCCAAAAATCGCCCCGTTGGCTATAGTCGGGATGGATTGATCAACATCACGATGAACACACCAGAAATTCAGGGGCGCTACGATGCAATTCGGGCTGAATTGATGGCAACTGGCGTTGTTGCCGACATGGCCGAATCGTCGAGTCCGATGACCAATATCTGGTCTGGAGCCAATAATCTGGAATGGCAGGGCAAAGATCCGAACCGAACCTCAGCTTTTGGTACGATCTCGGTTACACCCGAATTCGGCAATGTAGTGGGGTGGAAAGTAAAGGAAGGCCGCTCATTTTCAAGGCAGTTTACGAGCGATTCACTCACGTTTATGTTTAACGAAGCGGCCATAAAACTAATGGGGCTCAAGAAGCCAATTGGCGAAATCATCCGCTGGCACGATCAAAACTGGAAGGTGATCGGAGTCATTAAAGACATGGTCATGACATCGCCGTTTGAGACCGTAACGCCAACAGTTTTCATGATGAATACCAATGAACGACCGTTGAACGTCATTCACATCAAACTAAATCCTGCGATAAGTGCTCAGGATGCATTGAGCAAACTGGAAACCGTTTTCAAACGACTCAATCCAGCCGCTCCGTTCGAATACAAGTTTGCGGATCAGGAATACGCCAAAAAATTTGCCGCCGAAGAGCGTATCGGTCGACTGGCAAGCTTCTTCGCGATCCTAACCATTTTCATAAGTTGTCTGGGCATCTTCGGATTGGCCTCATTTGTCGCCGAACAACGTACCAAGGAAATTGGCGTTCGGAAAGTATTAGGCGCTTCGGTATTCAATCTATGGAGTTTACTGTCCAGAGATTTCATTGTGTTGGTATTCATTTCCTGTTTCGTCGCCAGCCCAATCGCCTACTATTATCTGAACAACTGGCTACAGCATTATGAATACCGAACCGATATTGCGTGGTGGATTTTTGCCGCGTCCGGTATCGGTGCCTTAGCCATTACATTACTGACGGTCAGTTTCCAAAGTATCAAAGCCGCCCTGGTAAATCCGGTTCGCTCACTTCGGTCGGAGTGATGAACGTAGAGACGCAATCCTTTGCGTCTCATTGGCGTCAGCAATAGGCCTAATAACCATCCGGTCATGAGACGCAAGGGATTGCGTCTCTACAAAATAACCATTCGATGACACCTCCCAAACTCGCTGACCAACTACTTCGCTTCTTCCTATCTCCTCATCGTTTGGAAGAGGTACAAGGGGATTTGCATGAGGAATTTTCGTATCAGTCAAAACGAATCGGCGAACGACGGGCAAGATGGCAATACTGGTGGGATGTGATCGGTTTCTTACAACCCTTTGCCTTAAAACGAAAAACTGAACTGTATTCAACAACTTTCTTACTGAACCCAACTATGCTACGTAATTATCTGAAAATCGCTTTTCGAAATCTCGTTAAGAGCAAAACGTTTTCGGCAATCAATACACTGGGCCTGGCCTTAGGAATGGCCTGTAGTTTATTAATTATTCTTTGGATACAGGACGAACGGAGCGTCGATGCATTTCACGCGAATAAGAATCAGCTATATCGGATTTACATGCGTGAGTTTTTCAGCGGAAAAATGCAGGGGGTCATCTGGACACCCGGACCACTGGCGGCTGAGTTGAAAAAGGAAATCCCTGAAATTCAATATGCAACGGCTTATGAATGGCCCAACAAGCAAACATTTTCCGTTGGCACAAAAGTCAACAAACAAATGATTAATGCGACTGGAGCAGATTTCTTTAAGATGTTTAGTGTCAAACTCTTGCAGGGAACACCCGAAGCCGCCATAAAAGACCCGAATAGTCTGGCGATTTCCCGAAGCATGGCCGAAGTCTTTTTTGGCAGTCCTGAAGCCGCCATTGGCAAAGCGATTCGGTATGACAATCGCACGGATATGACCGTAACGGCTGTCTTCGAAAATATGCCCAAAAACAGTACGCTACAATTCGACTGCCTGCGCAATTGGGATGCCTATGTAGCCGATGGGAACGATTGGGCCACAGGTTGGGACAGCACGGACCCACTTACGTTTTTCATGCTTCGGCCGGATGCTGATCCAGCGAAGGTAGAGGCCAAAATGAAGCATATACTGGATAAATTCAAGCGGGATGAGGGCAAGCCATTTCATACGGAATTAGCAATGCAACCCTTCCACGAATATTACCTGAACAGCAATTTCAAAAACGCTCAAATCGATGGTGGGCGTATCGAATACGTCCGACTGTTTAGTCTCGTTGCGGTATTTATTCTGCTGATTGCCTGCGTCAATTTCATGAATCTGGCGACGGCTCGTTCAGCCAAACGAGCAAAAGAAGTGGGCGTTAGGAAGGTCGTCGGGGCCATTCGTTCGTTACTTATCGGGCAGTTTTTGGGCGAAGCGCTACTATTGACGGTTTTCGCCATTTTTCTGGCTGTTCTACTGGTTGCTCTACTCTTACCTGCGTTCAATATGCTCACAGACAAGCAAATTGTCTTACCGATTAGTACACCGATATTTTGGGTTGGTTTGTCCGGATTGACGTTACTAACTGGATTGATTGCAGGTAGTTATCCAGCTTTCTTCTTATCGTCGCTTAGTCCGATTCGGATTTTAAAAGGCGTTCTCAAATTTGATACAAAATCGACCTGGCTACGGCAAGGCTTAGTCGTTTTTCAGTTTTCGCTATCTGTCATTCTGATTGTCGGTATGATTATCATTTATCGACAAGTGGATTACATACAAACCAAAAACATTGGTTTCGATCGCGAAAACCTCATTTTCTTTCCGATAGAAGGTGATTTAGGCAAGAACTACGACGTGCTGAAAGCTGAGCTTGGCCAACTTCCGGGTGTTAGCTATGTATCCTATATGACGGCCGATCCAGCTTCGAATGGGTCAGGAACTGAAGGCATTAGCTGGCCGGGCAGTGATCCGAACGACAAAGTCCGGTTCACGCCTGTCGGAGTCGGCTATGATTTTGTCAAAACCATGCATATCCAATTGAAGGAAGGCCGGGATTTTTCGAAAGACTTCCCTGCCGATACCAGTCGCTTTATCATTAACGAAGCCGCTCTTAAGGTCATGGGTTATAAGCAACCGATTGGAAAACCGATCAATTGGGGCAATCAGAAAGGGACTATTGTTGGCGTAGTAAAAGATTTCCATTTCCAATCGCTTCACACTGCGATCCGACCACTCATTGCTAATCTACGCACACAACGTCTGACGGGTAATGTCAATGCCATCGTGCGGATTCAAGCGGGTAAAACCACCGAAACGCTTGCTCAGATAGAAGCCATCTGCAAAAAACTGAACCCAACGTTTCCCTTTACGTACACCTTCACCGACCAGGAATACGCCCGGCAATACCAGAGCGAACAAGTGGTCAGCAAGCTTTCCAATTACTTTGCGTTTCTGGCTATTTTCATTTCCTGTCTAGGGTTGTTTGGTCTCGCTACGTTCACGGCCGAGCAACGCACCAAAGAGATTGGCGTTCGGAAAGTGCTGGGCGCGAGTGTGTCAAGCATTATTGGATTGCTTTCCAAAGATTTCCTTAAGCTGGTTTTCATCGCTATTGTGCTGGCAACACCTGTCGCCTGGTGGGCCATGAATCAGTGGCTACAGGGTTTCGCTTATAAAATCGACATCGAGTGGTGGTTTTTTGCCCTAGCCGGTCTGGTATCCATCGTTATTGCCCTTTTCACGGTCAGTTTTCAAAGCATCAAAGCGGCCCTGGTGAATCCGGTTCGCTCACTTCGGTCGGAGTGAGCGAGCGATGAATGGCTAAAGCTCGCTCATCACTTATCGTTAATCACTTATCGCTCATCACTCCGCCCATGCAACCTCCCAAACTCGCTGACCGATTTCTTCGCGTCTTCCTATCGCCTGAACGGTTGGAGGAAGTGCAGGGGGATTTGCATGAGGAGTTCGCCTGGCAGGTAAAACGAATCGGTGAACGACCGGCGCGTTGGCGATACTGGTGGGATGTATTGGGCTTTATCAAGCCTTTTGCGATAAAACGACAACCCAATGATTTTATAAAAACCCCTTTTCTGAACCTGACTATGTATCGAAACTATTTCGCCATCGCTTTTCGTCAGCTGTGGAAAAACCAGCTATTCAGCGGATTAAATATCATTGGTTTAACTGTAGGCCTGGCCGTTAGTACGTTCATTGCGCTCTACGTCTGGCATGAGTTCCACTACGACCGTTTTCAGCCATTTGCTGATCGAACGTATCGAATTATGTCGATCGTCAAGTTTGGGGGTGCTGATGTTACGTTTACAGGCCTTCATGAATCGTTTGGTCGCGAAATAAAACGGCAGATTCCTGAAGCAGAGGAAGTTGTTCGGATCGCGGGTGGAGAAGCCATCCTTCAGTCAGATGAAAATCATCGGTTCAAGGAAGAACAGATTGGCTTTGCAGATGCGCCTACGCTGGCAATTATGGGATTTCGCGTACGGTATGGCAATGCAGCGACTGCCCTCAGCGAACCAGGAAGAATTGTACTGACACGTCAGCTAAGTGAGAAATATTTTGGCGATCAGAATCCTGTAGGAAAAACGATAACGTACGACAAGCATTTTCCTCTTACGGTATCAGCCGTCCTCGACGATTTACCAACAAATTCCATTATTCAGTTTAAGGCGTTGGTTTCCTTGAGTTCCATGCCTACGCTCGGCCCCAATCAGCAACAGGTTTACAAAGGAGGTGGATTTCTGAACACATATGTTGTACTACCTCAGGATGCAAACGTATTGGCTGTAGAGAAAAAGCTAGCCAAAGTAAAAGCCGATGTCCAGTTTGCCGACATCACAGGTAAATACTTCCTGGAAGCGTTGCCATCCCTGCATCTAGATAGCCGTAGCGAACCGAAAAGTACGCGGCAATCGCTCTATATTCTGCTGTCAATTGCGCTGGTTATTTTGGTGCTAGCCGTTATCAATTACGTTAGTCTGACCACAGCCCGAGCCACCAAACGAGCCAAAGAGGTGGGCATCCGCAAAGCCATCGGTGGTCAGCGACGCGAATTGATTGGGCAGTTTTTTCTCGAATCATTTCTGACGACTACCTTGGCATTTGGGCTCTCATTGGCATTACTCCAGATGTTGTTTCCGTGGGCTAATCATTCGCTCGATCTGCACATGGACAATCGGGTGCTGTCGCAGGGGCCGTACTGGGGCGTTATGGTATCCTTGTGGATTAGTTGTTCATTGCTCGCGGGAGCTTATCCAGCGTTGATGCTGTCGGGGTTCCGGCCTGCGCTGGTACTCAAAGGCACGACAAACGTACGGCACGGAGGGGCTGGTCTACGACAGATTTTCACTACGGTCCAGTTCACAGCCTGCATTGGTTTGCTGATTTGTAGTGTGGTCATTTACACACAAATGCGTCTTCTCCGAACTCAGAATCTGGGCATTAATCGGGCGCAAGTCGTAGCGATGTTTATCGATCCTGAAATGACTTCTCAATTCGCCGGTCTTCGTGATAATGTACGAAAATGGGCTGGACGTGAGAATGTGGCCTTTTCCAATGTTGCCTTATTTACCGACCACTGTCCAACGATGTTCGTGAAAACGGAAACGAACAAGAAACAACTCATGGTGAACTTTCTGGCTGTCGATAAACCCTTTTTCGACATGATGGGCATTCGTTGGGCCTATCGTCCGGCTGGCTGGGAGGCTGGTCCAGTCACTAAGGAATTGACGGTTTACAACCAGACACTGATTCGGGATGCTGGTATAAAAGGAAATCCATTACTGCAACCCGCTCCCCTAAAAGACGAGCCAGCTGACGGTATCGCAGCCGATTTTCATGTGCGCAGTCTGCACGGCGCTGTTTCGCCTATGAAGTTAACCGTGGTCAGTGATAGCAACCGCTCTGCGCTCGAGCATGGTGGGTATCTGTTCATCAAGTTAAAGCCACAAACAAACGTACCGGAAGCGGTAGGCCACCTCAAAACGTTATATGAAGCCACTCATCCGGCAGCCCCCTTCGACTACTATTTTCTGGATGAGGCTTATGACAAACTCTACGCGAAAGAAGAGCGGCTGGCTCGGTTATTCAATGGATTTACGGCGCTTACGCTGTTGGTAGCATGTCTGGGTCTACTAGGATTGATGACATTCTCTATTGAAGTTCGGACGAAAGAAATTGGCATCCGAAAAGTGCTTGGAGCTTCCGTAGCCAGTATTGTAACTCTCCTCTCGAAGGATTTTTTGAAACTGGTTATTCTAGCTATTTTGATTGCCTCACCTATTACGTGGTGGGCTATGAACAACTGGCTTCAGGCATTTGCCTACAAAATCAATATTGAATGGTGGGTGTTTGCTCTAGCCGGAGGATTAGTGGTAGCCATCGCCTTACTGACGGTTAGTTTCCAAAGCATCAAAGCCGCGCTGGTAAACCCGGTGAAATCATTACGGTCAGAATAGTATAAGGCAGGGGGCTAGGGTAGGTGATAAATCATTTTACAGTTGCCTTAGTCCCCTGCCTTATACTGGTAAACAAAATAAATGTAGCTAATTCGGCCAGCAGGAGGCTGAAATGGGTTGCCGTTAAACCGCCGAGCAGATAGGCCAGAAAAATTTCATCGGCCAGCAAAAAAGCGGCCCATAAACCTAGCGTAATGCCGAACGCCCGATGGACAGTAGCTTCATACGTAAGCGTCTGTCGGACAGTCGCCAGAAAGGCCTTCCAAAACAGGATCGCCCCTATGGCTTCCCACAGAACTACCCCCGTAAAGAACCCAACTGCCAGCCAAACTGGCAACTGGTAAATGGCAATTACCCTAACAATCAGTATGTAATTTCCTGATGCAAACGACCAATCTGCCGGAAGTATCGACAGGTTTTTAAGCGCGTCGGCAGTATTACTAAGCAGTACGATAGAGAAATAAAATGCCCAAAAGGCCACTAAACCGGCACGAATTCGCTTATCGATAGTTTGCATGGTACATTCCGGTGAAAACATTCGACAAGATAATCGCTTTTACAACTCTGCTACTTTTTTTCCAGAAATTGCCTGACCAGTAATTTAAGCTCCCCTACTTCCAACTTAAGTTGCTGTAGTTCATACTGCTTAGCCTGATCGGATTTTTCCAACTGGATGGTGTAAAGGGTGAGTTCTTCTATTTTTTCCAGCAATGTAGCGTTCAGTGTGGCTAAGTCAATACCCTTCTGTACGACTTCATCTGCCGAGGGGATTCCGGGTAAATGGCGATGTTGCTTCACATACGTATCTACCCAGTTTAGAGAAGGCAATCGATAGCCGACTTCAAATACCTTGTCGCTCCAATCCGCGCTGGAATTGATGTGCAACTGGTAGCGACCTTTGACCACTTCCCCCCGTTCATTCACCGTTAGAAACTGGTCTGTCTTGGATACAGCTGGGCTGCTGGCGGTCAATCGGGTCAATCGAATGCCGCTGTTATTCTCCTCAGGAGCAACCACTTCCAGACGAGCGGTAGGTGCTGAAGTTCCAATGCCAACATTCGCATTATTGCCGAGTACGACTGCATCACTGATAGTAACGCGAGCACCTGCACCCAACGCTGTAGCATTGTGCAACGAAACAGACTCAGCACTAGCCTGATGCCCAATGAACGTATTGTTTACGCCTGCCCAGAGACCAGTACCCGCTCCACTACCGATAATGACATGGTTTCCTCCTTGCCCTTGACCCGTTTGAGAGTTATAGCCCATCAATACATTATCGCTGCCTGTAATGACAGTGGTCCCTGAATTGGGGCCAATAATGATGTTGTTGCTACCCGACGTAACGTTCTGACCAGCTTGCTGTCCCACGAAAGTATTATTGGCCCCCGTCGTATTCCCATAGCCTGCGTAATTACCCAGAAAAGTATTCTGCCCACCTGATAAATTAGCGTATCCTGCATAATTACCCAAAAACGCATTTTGACTACCTCCCGAGTTTGAATAACCGGCAAAAGCTCCCAGAAAGGTATTAGACCCGCTCGTTGTGTTGCCATATCCCGCCCGGTAGCCAATAAATGTGTTGTAATTAGCCGACGAATTAGCCTGCCCCGCAGCATACCCTAGAAAACTATTATAGCTACCATCTATATTTTCCCGTCCCGCAGCAAATCCTATAAAGCTATTCTGAGCACCAGTCGAATTGTTACTGCCTGAAGCATATCCCAAAAAGCTGTTATACCAGCCTGATAGAGATATATTTCCTGCATTCGCTCCTACTAGCGTATTATAACTACCCGGCGTTGTAGAATTACCTGTGTTTGCTGTGTAGTTGGTTGGCTGCGCCAACGCAAATCCGGGAAGCAAACTGAGTATCAGAATAGAATACGTAAATAGTTTCTTCATACGCGTTCAGCACTAGCGATCGTACAGTAATTTCTTTTTTCGAAAACCTATAATGAATAAAACTGGAATTTTCATTCCTTAATCGTTAACCAATCAATTATCAGGTTATACAAAATCAATACCAAACAGACTTATAGCGACGTACTTAGCCTAATTTTTATAAAGCAAAGCGTGTCATACTGCAGGATTTGTTGGCCAACAAGTTCTGCAGTATGACACGCTTTGCTAACTCCCTCTTTTATTTGATCGCCTAGACTGACGCGTTCATTTGATTGAAATAGTTGCGCAGATCGTCGGCCGAACCGTTGGCTCTGGTCTCACTAGTGCCATAGGTCAATTCCGTTTTACCCAGCTTCAGTTGGTCAATTATAGCGTCGATAAACCCGCTTACTGGTGGCGCATGATCGTGCAAACCTTTGCCCCCCAAATCAGTATTGAGTGCGGGCGGAATTACTTCGATTACCTCAATGCCCTGCGCTTTTACCAGGGCCCGTAGCGACCACGTAAACGAACGAAAAAAAGCCTTGGTCGCCGAATAAACAGGCACTTTGGCTAACGGTGCGAAAGCCAATCCCGACGTTACGTTCAGAATCGTAGTTAAGGAAGGGAGTTTCACAAAAAGCGACGTTAAGTGTAGTGGAGCTTCAATGTTTACCGCAATTTCTGCTTTTGCCCGATCCATAAAATCGTCATCGGTAATGGATGTCCACTGCTGAATACCAGCGTTATTGACCAGTACATTCAGATCCGAATGTTCATCGGCAATCCACTGGTAAAGCGCCTGCCGTTCCTCAGCCACCGACAGGTCGCAGGCTCGACTAATCACACCAGGGAATTTTGCGACTACTTCCTGAAGTACGTCTTCACGTCGGCCGCAAATAATGACGGTATTTCCTTCCTGAACAAAGCGCTCGGTCATTCCCAGACCAATCCCCGATGCGCCACCAGTAATCAAAATTTTGTTGTTTGACAGATTCATCTCTTTACGATAAACGTTGGTGATAAGGCACAGACAAAGGTAAACTGGCTTATCAGGTTTGGTGTTGCGGGATTCAAATCAATCGTTGCAAAAATCAAATAATGGCAATTCGTAAATCCTTGAAATAAATGGCTCAGAGTGCATAACTAACGATGAGCATTGTACAAATATAATTATTAAATAACCAAGCCTTTTTTGTCATCCTGACGACAGGAAGGATCTTAACGTATCCTTACTTGAGTGTCATGAAAGGTTAAGATCCTTCCTGTCGTCAGGATGACAAAAAAGGCAAAGCAGTAATCCATTAATTCTCTAAATACGCTGAAAGCCTAAACGAGTCCAGGCTTTCGGTAAATGAGTTAACTGCGTAAATAAAATTAAATTTTGATCGCCCATTGATTTTTCATCGGACGGCCTAACAATGCGTTGGCTTCCTTATCATCTTTGAACTGCTCTTTTTTCGGGTTCCACTGCAAGGGTCGTTTTAATTGATACGCAATGTTGCCAATGTTGCAGACCGAAGCCGTACGATGGCCGACTTCTACATCGCAAATAGGTTTGCTGCGTTTCCGCATGGCATTCAGAAAATCCTTGTAATGATTGTCGCTGTGGTAGACGTGTTTTTCTGTTTCGCCAATCACTTTGTCTTTTAGCGTAGCGGGTGTTGTTTCCAGTTTCTTGCGTTGTACCTTGATTTCGCCCTCCGTTCCGACAAAGTGAATGGCGTTCGACCAATCCCATTTTTCGTGCGTCATCGTGATACCATTATCGTACCGATAGGTTAGGAATGGGTGATCTTTTCCATCGGGAGCAATCACTTCAACCGGCCCGCTATTGTCCATATTCAGCGCCCACTGTACAATATCGAACATGTGCGCTCCCCAATCTGTTACCATCCCCCCGCCAAACTCTTTATAGTTTCGCCAGTTTGGGAAGACGTCTTTTGAGGTCGGTGGAGCTAATTCTGAGTTGAATGCTACTGGCTCATTGGGGCCGAGCCAGCTAGGCCAGTCGAGTGCAGCCGGAATGGGTTCAGCAGGAAGATCATACGCTTTTGGCGGTGGCCCGACGTTCACTTTAATAGTTTTCACATCACCAATGTAGCCATTCCGAATGAGTTCGGCCGTTTGCCGGAATTCGGGCCACGAACGCTGCATACTTCCTGTCTGGAATACGCGGTTGTATTTACGGGTCGCATCGACCATCGCCCGACCTTCTTTCACCGTCAGAGCCAACGGTTTTTCGCAGTAAATATCCTTTCCGGCTTCGGCTGCCCGCACAGCCATAGCTGCGTGCCAGTGATCAGGAGCCGCAATCACAACGGCATCAACATCTTTTCGGGCCAGCAATTCCCGGAAGTCATTGTAAACAGGTACGTCGGAATATTTACCCGCCTGCGAATTTTTCTCGTAGTGCGTCTTGATTCGATCAAGGGTCAATTGTGCTTTGTCTTTGTAAACTTCGCTTATACCAACAATCCGAACTTCGTTTGTCCCCAGAAAGGAGCCCGTCAGACCCCGGCCCTGTTTACCCGTTCCGATAAATCCTAACGAAATCACATCACTAGGTGCCAGATATTTTGTGCCATCGGGCCGTTTTCCGCCTAAAACGAAACGTGGAACGATGACAAATCCCGCCAAGGCCGTAGCGGCTTTGCCGACAAACTCCCGTCGGTTAATTGCTTGATTTTCTTTCATGATTCGACCGATTAAAGGTTTTATGATTGCGTTTATATCAATACGAGATATGCTTTTCCGCATGAAGATTCCGTGTAACGAGAAAGCTATTTTCTATCCTATTTCTAATCAGTTGTTGCGATAAAAAGAACAAAGTGAAAGTCTTATTATAAATCGTTTTTTGTCATGCTGACGCGGGAAGGATCTTGACTTGTCTTACCTAAACGTTATGATACGCTAGGCTCCTCCCTGCGTCAGGATAACAAAACCCACAACTGAGAACGGTTTAGGTAGTTAGACAACTTATTCTGATTTTTCTTTCTGAGATTCTACAATTCACTATCATTCATTGAATTATTTAGTCGAATCGGTGTTTTTTAGACAGATCATTTTATAGACTCATGATTGAAAGACCCCTTACAGACTGGTTGCCTCTGACGATGAAAGAAGTCGAAAAAAGAGGCTGGGATGAAGTGGATATTGTGCTTGTATCGGGCGATGCGTATGTAGACCATCCAGCCTTTGGAACCGCCGTAATCGGTCGAATTATGGAAAGTGAGGGGTTTCGGGTAGCGATTATTGCCCAACCCAACTGGAAAGATGATCTGCGTGATTTCAAGAAATTCGGTCGTCCAAAATACTTTTTCGGTGTTACGGCGGGCTGTATGGATTCGATGGTGAATCACTATACGGCCAACAAACGGCTGCGCTCCAACGACTCCTATACGCCTGGTGGTGAAGCCGGTTTTCGACCCGATTATGCGACCATCGTTTATTCCAACATTCTGAAAACGCTGTATCCCGATGTTCCGGTGTTATTGGGTGGAATTGAAGCTTCGCTGCGTCGGGTTACGCACTACGATTACTGGCAGGATCAGTTGCTCCCATCCATTCTGGTCGATGCGGGGGCCGATATGCTGGTGTATGGTATGGGCGAGCAGCCGCTGCGTGAAATTCTGAAACTGGTTCGCAAAAACGTGCCTTTTTCGTCGATGCGGAACATCAATCAGGTGGCTTTTCTGCACGATGCCAGCACTGAATTGCGTGATTATAACAACTGGAATACGGTCGAACTGGCAAGCCATGAGGAGTGCCTGGAAGATAAAATTAAGTACGCAGCTAATTTCAAAATTGTCGAAGTAGAGTCGAATAAGTGGCAGGCCAATCGGATCATCCAAAAAGTGGAGAATCAGGTGCTGGTCATCAATCCGCCTTTCAAAACGATGGACGAAACGGAAATCGACAAATCGTTCGATTTACCCTATACGCGTCTGCCGCATCCGAAATACAAAAAGCGGGGACCGATTCCAGCCTACGATATGATCAAGTTCTCGGTGAATATGCACCGGGGCTGTTTTGGCGGCTGTAGCTTCTGTACGATTTCGGCCCACCAGGGTAAATTTATCGCGTCGCGGAGTGAGAAGTCGATCTTGAAAGAAGTTGATGAAATCACGAAACACCCTGAATTTAAAGGATATATTTCCGATCTGGGTGGCCCATCGGCGAATATGTATAAGATGAAGGGCAAAGATGAATCGATCTGTGCCCGTTGCCAAAGTCCGAGTTGTATTCACCCGGTTATCTGCTCGAATCTGGATACATCACACAAACCGCTGACAGAATTGTATCGGAAGGTTGATGCGAATCCGGATATCAAAAAAGCGTTTGTTGGATCGGGGGTACGCTACGATTTGCTGGTCGATGATTTCAATAAAAACAACGACGACGGCAATCACGACGAATACATGGAGCAACTGACCACCCGCCACGTATCGGGAAGGTTGAAAGTAGCCCCGGAACATACGGCCGATAATACGCTTCGGATCATGCGGAAACCGTCATTCAAATACTTCAAGCAATTCAAAAAGAAGTACGATCAGATTCAGGAAAAACATAACCTGAAACAACCGCTGATTCCGTACTTTATTTCGTCGCATCCGGGCTGCGAAGAGCAGGACATGGCGAATCTGGCGGCAGAAACCAAAGACATGGGTTTCCAGCTCGAACAGGTTCAGGACTTTACACCGACACCGATGACGGTAGCCGAGGTGATCTACTATTCTGGTGTTCACCCGTATACGTTGAAACCTGTTAAAACGGCGAAAACGCGCGAAGAAAAACAAGCTCAAAATCGCTACTTCTTCTGGTATAAGCCCGAGCATAAAGATTGGATTCGGAATCGATTGAACAAGCTCAATCGGCCGGATTTAGCAGAGAAGCTATTAGGAAGTTCAAAGAAAGAAAAGTCGGGGAAACCGAACTACTCGAAGAACTATTCGGGTAAGAAAAAATGGAAGTAGGGGTCGTATTGACCTCACCCCCTGCCCCTCTCCTAAACAGGAGAGGGGAGAATTTGCTTCTGATTTCCAATAAATTACTCTCTCATTTTCCCTAATTATCGATTCGCGAACGCGGTAAAAAGTGGGTACGCTTTATCTCCATCTACCAGCCCTAATGGGCCGTGCGACTGATAATAGGTTATTGATTCGGTTCCTGCGTTGGCGAGCGCTTCCAGACTCTGACGTGTCCAATCGGCTCCGAATTCAGTTGTTTGACGGGGATCGGTGGGACTATTTAGTCGTTCTGTAGCTGTATTGGTGATCGTTATGTAGCGCAATCGAAGTGTTACGGGTGAAATATGAATCGGTTTTCCGCCTGTCAGGTGTTTGGCCGTTATGACCGTTTCGGCCTGACCGACAATATTTTCCAGCAACGTCAGATTATCAAATGCGTGCACCTGCGGGCTAGCAGAATACGTTACGAAATCGACCAGATCAAAATCAAACGGATTTCGGTTTAACTCGGCAAAATTATCGTCAGTTCCTCCACCAATGGCTGCTTCAGGCCAGTTCGCACGCACAGTAGGAACGAGGGCATGTAACAGTTCATTAGACGTTCTTAGGCTAGCTGCATTGAATAGCGACATCGACTGAATAGCGACGGGATGCTCCTGCAAAAACTGCGTCAATGTTTCTAGTTCAGTTGCTGGATTTTCGCCAAAAAATACGGCTAGTTCAAGAGGAACGGTCAGTTTATGCGCATCCGCAATCGCATTGGTTAGCAAATCCTGCCAATTCGGAAGGTTAAAGAAAACATCGGCTCGCAGATGGGACAGATTTAGTTGATGCAGTAAGTCCGCTTCGGTATCAGTTAGTGGTTCCCCTCCTACTCGTTGACCAACACCAACACGCGGACGAGTCGAGCCGAATGCGGAACGAACTTGGTCCATTTCCTGCATTTTCTCCTTATCGGCAGATACTGTAAGCGCTTCTTCAGCCCTTCTAAATACGACACGTTGACGAAACTCATCCCCAGTTGACACAGAAACAGGCTTAGGTAGATCAACGGGTGTTGAATAGGTTTTAAAAGAGGCATCAGTCCAGTTACGTTGGTCTTCCGTTTCGAATACTTCGCCCGAAAAATCAAGCTGCCAGGTTGGGCCAGAGGCTGATTGCCAACGCATTGCCTGTACATTCAGGAATGGCTGATGGGGGCTGATAAACGTCGGGAAATGACTATCAGTTGTCTTACCATCGGGCGAAACAAGTTGAGCCGGTTGCCCTAAAACACCGTCAATCGGATGTAGAATACAAAGGCCAACTCGGTTTTTGCGAAATGTATTCAGTGCTTCCCCGTACCAATCGACGGAAATTGTACCGGTCTCATCGCCTATAATGACAACCTGCCCTACCATCCGAATGCCGAGATCGTCGGTTTCCCACTGGTAATCGATCTGGAAGGAATCTGCTTTCTGAACTATCGATTCATTCGTGATTTTAATGGAAGCCGTGCTCCAGTTATGGTCACGAATGGCGAAATAAATCATTCGGACTATTTCGGATTCATCGACGGTTATGTAGCGTAAAAAACCGTTTTCGTACTGAACATGAACGGAACCTGCGTGCAAAATATGGAGCATCTTACTTGACGATATTCGGTTTGTAATATACAGTGGTTCCCTTTTTTCGTTAGCCACTTTAAACAGAAAACTGTAAACTGCCCTAATCTAACGTGAATGAGGTATTATTTTTTGTTTTGCAGTGATAGGCCCATAAACAGCTTTTGTCATTCTGATCGCAGGGAAGAATCTCAAAGCCTCATGTTAGGCAAGCTTGAGATTCTTCCCTGCGGTCAGAATGACAAAAAAATGAGTTTTAAAAATGTATACTATCGCTGAATCAGTAGTCGCAACGTAGTTGGCGATTGACCATCGGGCGTAACCTGAATTAAATACAGCCCATCCAGTAAGTGATTTGTACTTAAACGGTAAGGCTCTGTCGGAGCAGTTTCCAGATGCGTCTGTTCATGGATACGTCCCATAATATCGCTCAATTTCAGGCTAATAGGCTTGCCAACAGCCGGACTAAGATCAATCAGCACATGGTTATTAGCCGGGTTTGGCGACAGGCGATATGATACACCTATTTCCGTAGCGCCTACTCTAGCTCCGGCTGGGCATGTCGTTTCGATAATGCTCCACTGCTGATTTTGCCCGGTTCCTAATGTTAGCTGGACAATCTCAGCGCCTTCGGTCGTACTGGCATTTTTCACAGTAATTGCTTTGTTGGAATTTCGGTTGCTGAAGGTGAAATAGCCTTCGGCATTTCGTTGAATACTCCATTGCTGATGGCTGCCTCCCCAATAGGTCCACTGCTCAACTGTCGCGTTATCGGCTGTCGATGAGCTATTCACTTGAATACCTTTCTGATTGTGCAGTACCGAAATATTATAGAAGCCTCCATCAGCGGGCGTAAACTTCCATTTCTGCCAGGGCTGGTTGGCATTCGTATTCTGCTTCAATGTGGCACCATCATTGTATGAATTATCCGGCACGTTCAGCGTCAGTCCACTACTACGCGATTGGATGCGATAGCATTTGGCCGGATCGACGCTGGTAATTGACGTGGTCGAAGGAGGAGCGGTGGTCGTGGATGAAGGCGGAGTGGTCGTAGTACAGGAACGTTCTTCAATGCTCCATTGCTGGTTGATGCCTCCGTTTGGAGTGTTCTGGACAATCATTCCACCCTCGTTGGTATTGCCATCCTGAACTTCGAGCGCCTTACTGGAATGGCGAGCGGTAATCTGAAAATACCCACTGGCATTTCGTTGAAGCGAGAAATGCTGGTTGAAGCTCCAATCGCCATTGAATGTCCATTGCTCAATGCCCATGCCGTTATCCTGCGAACTCCAGATTACGTCGATGGCTTTGTTACTGTGTACAGCTCCGATTTTGTAAAACCCATTCCCTACCGATTCAAACCGCCAGCGTTGAGAAAGCGCATTAGCATCGGTGCGCTGTTTAACCAGGGCGCCGTCGTCCTGAGAACTACCTTCTACACCCAGCACCTTGCCACTAACCCGAGAAACGATTCGGTAACACTTGTCATACTCAACCGTCGTAACCGAAGTTGACGTTGTCGACGTCGGATTGGTGGGTGTAGCACTCACTTCGACACCACCCGACCAGCCGTTGCCCGCGCGAGCGTAGACTCGGAAATAATAGGGCTGCCCCGCCGTGAGTTCAGTTATTGTGACTGTAGTTCCCGTACCCTGGTAAAGTACTTTGCCTACGGATGGTATATCCGATCCGTTGCCGGTGAAGCTGGAGTTTGCTGTATAATTCGGCTCGAGGGGAATGTCCGTAAGTCCAGCGCTGGTTCCACCCACTACAAGTACTTTTTCAAAAGGGAGGGTTGGATTCGTCCAGTTGAGCCGTACACTGCTGCTGCTGAGCGTAGTAGCGGTTAGGCCAGTAACATTTAGCTTAGACGAATTACAGTCCGGATAAATCTTAACCGAATCTTTTACCGCAGCCCCACCGCCTATAGGAGTCGCAGATGCTGTAATCAGATAATAGGTATCTTGTCCATCACAACCTACCGGCGAGATATCGATAACGGCATTATTTCCCGATGTAGTCTTCACAAGTTGTTCGCGATTGCCACGGCGCAGTTTCACTTGCCACAGTGGACTAGTGTTGCTGGCATTTGTCGTGGTAGCGGTCAGCGTATAACTAGTCGCCTTATCGAGGGCATATTTGGCGTTATTAACGGGGTTGGTGATTTTAACCGTTGTGGTGTTGTTCAGCGAGATCGTAAATACCTGGCTGGAACTTCGCTGCCCTTTAATATCAATCACTGTAAGTTGAGCCGTATATGTACTGATAGAACCTACCCCTTGATTACCAGTTTGTACAGAGAAGACCTTTATGGGATTTGCCTGATTTACAACGGTTCCATCACTGAAGCTCCACTGATAGACAAGCTGATCACCGTCAGGATCATAGGATTGGCTTCCCGTAAAGGTTACGCTCAGAGGGGATGAGCCTGTTAGTGAAGTAGTTGTAGCCACCGCTACTGGCGGACGATTGGTGGGTACGCTCACCTCCACACCAGCCGACCAGACGTTGCCTTTGCGTGTATAGACCCGAAAAAAGTACTGCTGTCCCGCGGTAAGATCGGTCACCGTTACTGACGTGCCTGTTCCCTGATAAAGCACCTTACCACCCAAAATGGATGCGCCATTGCCCGTGATGCTGGGATTCGCCGTAAAGGTCGTGGACGGGGGGATACCATTAAACCGGGGAGCGGCTTTACCCACTACCAGCACATCATCGAAGGATAGAGCGGGATTTGTCCAGTTGAGCCGTACACTGGTCGTACTAAGGGTGGTAGCGGTTAGGCCAGTAACTGTCAGTTTGGGCGAGCTACAATCAGGATAAATCTTGACCGAATCCTGTGCAGTAAGTCCACCTATATCTGTCACTTTCACGGAAAACACGTAGTAATAATCTTCACCACCATCGCAGCCCGCTGGTGAGACAGTAACCACAGGGCTAGCGCCCGAAGCCGTTGTCAAAAGTTGGTCCTGGCCATTATGGCGTAATTTCACCTGCCAGAGATAGTTCAGGCTACTGGGTGTATCGTCAGTAACGTTGGCTGCTAATGTGTACGTAGTCGCCTTATCGAGAGCGTACTTGGAAAGATTGGCTGGTGTCGTGATCTTGGCAGTTGGGGGCGGATTGGTAACCGTTACCTGGAAGGTTTTGGTAGCACTTACGCCCCCTTTATTATCCGATACGACCACTTTAACACTAAAGCCAAATTGCGGTACGCCTTGTCGGCCCAAAATCGGGGTGAATACATGGACTGGGTTAGCCAGGGTTGAGGTTCCGCCATCGCCAAAGTCCCACGCATACGTAATAGGATCGCCGTCAGGATCATAAGAAGTGCTACCCGTGAAAGTCACGCTTAGGGGCGACGTACCCGTCAGCGAAGTAGATGTGGCAACGACTACGGGTGGTTGATTAGCGCCGTTGGAGCTAATTGGCAGTGATAGACCGAGCACTGTGGTTTGGCTTACGAGCCAACAGAGGAGGGCGATAAAAAAGTGGAAGCCAACAGCATATAGCTTTGGCTGGTTCGTAAAAGTTGAGCTCATTATGGGTTAGATTATTGTATGATAATTTTTGTGTTACCTTACATTTAATTCCGACTTATAATTAATTTGACTGTCACAATTTTAGTCGAAATAAAGTATAAGCTTCCGTCTGAAATCTATAGACAAGAAGTAGTGTTAGCACCCGGCAAAAGTGGATACATTTGAGGCTTTGACGTTAACCCATTTTCGGCATTCTTTCACTCATTTTCGGCATTTGGCCTATTTCGGTCGTTCTGTAGGGCCATTCAATATAAACGATGGAAGTAGATTGACTTTTTTTGTCATCCTGACTGCAAAGAAGGATCTTAAGTTATCCTTACCTGAGTGTTATGAAACAACAAGATCCTTCCTTGCAGTCAGGATGACAAAAAAGAATCAAAAACTACTGGCTAGTTACGCTCATGTAAACGCAGAAGGCAATACGCCGAATTTCTCCTGAAAAACGCGCGTGAAATAGGACAAGCTTTCAAACCCAACTTGATAAGCTACTTCCGAAACGCTCGCTCCCTGACGCAATCGCTCAGCCGCTTGCGCCAATCGGATTGTACGGATATACTCTACCGCCGTCTGCCCTGTCAACGCTTTTAGCTTGCGCACCAGCTGGCTTTGGCTCATGTTCATTTGCCGACTGAAATCCTCTACGCCAAAACTGCTATTCGCCAGTTGAGCCATTACCAGAGCATACGCTTTCGTTAAAAATGCGTCTTCCTTCACCGAACGAGCAGGCTCACTAACTGCTTCACTCACCACGATAGTTCTGCTATTGTAATACTGTTGCAAGCGGGCTTGTTTCTGCATCAGATTCCGTACTCGGGCTTTTAACTCCGCCTGATTGAAAGGTTTGGTCAAGTAATCATCAGCCCCTAATTCAAAGCCTTCAATGCGCTCCTCGATGGTTGCCTTTGCCGTCAGCATCACGACCGGAATGTGGCTGGTGATTTCGTGGCTTTTTAGCTGCTGACAAAAACCAAAACCATCGAGTCGGGGCATCATCAAATCACAAATAATGACAGTAGGCAAACTGGCCGTTGCTTTTTCCAGACCGTCTACGCCATCCTCGGCTTCAATAATGTGGTAATCCGATTCGAACACCGTCCGCACATAAGCCCGAATGTCCGTATTGTCGTCAATGACTAACAGAACATTATCCGTTGCGGGCGTTGGTGAAATCGTATTAATTAGACCTTCCTGATATAGGTCGCTATGGTTCACTGGCCCAGCTAACTCAAGGTCTTCTCTGATTATTGGCGGCTCAATGTCTACTAATGGTAAACGAACTACAAACCGTGAACCTACCCCTTCTTTGCTGGTGACAGTGATCGTACCTCCTAACACTTTGACCAATTCACTGACCAGCGAGAGTCCGATGCCTGTACCTTCATACATCCGATTGGTTTTACTATCGACCTGATAGAAGCGTTCAAAAATGGCCGTTAGGTTAACCGGAGCAATCCCAATACCCGTATCTTCTATTGTAATGACTACTTCGCCAGTTGAACCTGGCGAAGAGTAGTCAATCTGAAACTGAACTTGCTGCCCTTTGGAGGTGAACTTGAATGCGTTGGAGAGTAAATTGGTAACTATTTTTTCGATCTTATCGCGGTCGAAACTAGCTTGAAAGTGGGTGGGTTGTTGCGTAAAGGAAAACTGAATCTGGCGACTTTGCGCTAACGAATTAAAGGACGAAGCCAGGGTTCGAAAAAAAACGGCAATGTCGCCAGGCTGAAGGAAAACGTTGAGTTGGCCAGCTTCCAGTTTACTCAGGTCAAGAAGTTGATTGATGAGACGGAGTAGCCGATTGCTGTTTTGTTCCATCAATGTCACAACCGGCTCAGTCAGCGTGACGACTTTTTCCGTACGGAATCGTTGCTTTAAGTCCGTCAGTGGCCCCAGAATCAGCGTTAATGGGGTACGGAATTCGTGGGAAATGTTTGTAAAAAACTGCGTTTTCAGGTTATCGAGTTCGGCTAATCGCGTGGCCTGTTTATGCTCAAAAGCTATCTGTTGTTGTAATAACCACCGTTGCTTCTGGAATTGATATAACTGCCAACCAATCAGAAGTAGTACAAGGCTATATAACAGATATGCCCACCAGCTTCGGTAAAACGGCGGATGCACACGAACCTGTAGCGTAACGGGCTTGCTCCACACGTCTCCGTCGGTTGAGCCTTGCAACTCAAACATATAATTACCGTCAGGCAATTGAGCGTAGTTGGCAAAACGATTCGTACCCGCATCAACCCAATTCTGATCAATACCAACCAGTCGGTAGCGAAACTGATTTTTCGCCGAATTGGTGTAATCCATGAGGGCGAATTCCAGCGTCACTAAATTTTGGGTATGCGACAAATCGAGTCGGCCAGTTTGTTCGATACTTTCGGATAAAATACCAGTAGGAGCGCCTACAGTAACGGTTTCATTGTTGATTTTCAACCCGATGATATGAACCAGTGGGATCGAACCAGTCGTAGTAGCGGTTACGTCTTTCGGTCGAAAGGCCGTTAGTCCGTTTATGCCCCCAAAAAGTAGTTCACCCGATAATGTTTTAAAAAATGATCCCGTATTGAATTCGTCATCCTGAAGGCCATCAGCTTTAGTGTAATTCCGAAACTTGCGTGTTCGGTGGTTAAATTGGGCCAGCCCCCGATTGGTGCTCATCCAGAGGTTCTTAAACTCATCTACCAGAATACCGTACACCACTTTATTAGGCAGTCCCTGAGCTTCCGTAAAATGCTGAAATTGGCCCGTCTGCTTATCAAGTCGTTCCAACCCTCCTCCTTTCGTGCTCACCCAGAGGTATTTGTTTGGCTGATCAGGATCGTCGATGGTGCTCGATACAAAATCGTTGCTCAGGCTTTCGGGTTTGGCGATATCGTTCTTATAAAGCGTAAAAGTGGGGGTTGTCTGCGGTTGATCGACCCGAATCAGACCGTTCTGCGTACCGATCCATCCCGTACCCGCACCATCGAAATACAGGGAATACGTTTCGACTTCGGCAGCCTGTCCGGGCATCAGGGACTGGTAAGAAAATGCGGTAAATGTTTCGTTAATCGGATTAAATCGAAGGAGTTTTCCATTTATTGATCCAATCCAGAGATTCCCCTTTTCATCTTCTCGGGTTTGATTACCATAGAAGCCAAAAGCTGTGCCTGGCGGCAGCGAATACGTTTTTAACCGTTGCCAATTCTCTGAAAACTTCACCAATTGATGCGTAATTATGTTGTGCTGATTGTCCACATTGGATGCCCAGAAAATTCCCCGACGATCCTGCATAAGGTATCGCAACCGACCGTATATAGCCTTACCATTCTCATTCAGAAAAGGCAACCAGCGATTATCTGCGCGGTCTAATCGGCCATAGTCAAACTGATTTCGTACATAGGTCTGTCCCTGTCGATCCTGAAATAAATAAGAGAGCGAGGTGCCAGGCAGATAAACTTGAAATTGTTTAATACGCGGACTGAATTTCCGAAGGCCATAGCCAGCCGTGCCAACCCAGATGTTTCCCGTTTTGTCGATAAGGAGTTTGGTGACAGCAAATAAATCAGGCGGCATCACGGCAAATGCATTGCGATCCGACAAGCTTTCCTGTGCGTAGAGTTGAGCGGGTGACATAAGCCACAAAAAGTCGGGCGTCGCCACCGCTACCGTATGGCTATCAATTTTATTTAGATAGACATTAAAGTTTTTAGTGCGTGGTAACTTAATGACCTTTTGTTTGGTCTGTTGCCAGCCAATGAGCGTGTCTTCATTGAATCCAAACCAATAATCAGGTTGTTGTCCGTCGGGAGTTGCCTGGAACAGCGTAGCCAATGACCCGAACCGCTTAATTGGCGAATAGTCGGTTGGTTGTGGCTGTCGCCAGTTCAGCGTATATAATTCTTTGGCAACGCTAACATCAGCCTGACCATGGCGGTGAAAACTGATCCGAGTGGGTGCGCTGCCACTATTTACATCATATAACGGAAATGTAAATCGGGTAAACTGGACTAGTGACGTAGCATCAGCCTGACTAGGGAAACCATTTTTTAGCGAACCAGATAATGTTATTTTCACTAGTTTATTCTGGCTGGTGCCTACCCAGATATTCCCTTCCGGGTCTTCTACAAGCAAACTAATCTCATAATTACCGGCATCGGGTGAAGCCGAATCACTCATGTCGAAATGATAGAACCGTTGGGTTTTATCATCATACAGGTTGAGACCTTGATTTAACGTACCTATCCATAACCGCCCGTGTCGATCAGTCAGTAAGGCCGAACAGGCATTCGACGACAAGCTGTATTGGTTATGGGCGTTGTGGGTGAAAACCGTGAAATTATAGCCGTCGTATCGATTTAAGCCATCTTTAGTAGCCGCCCAGATGAAGCCGTTGTGATCCTGTTTGAGATCATAGATCATACCTTGCGACAACCCTTCTGATATAGTAATCTCCTGCCAGCCCTTCTGTTGGGCAAAGAGTAATAAGGGCAATAAAACAAGTACCAGACACAGGAATCGCATTCAACTGAATTTTGACTGGAAAGGTACACAAAATCATGCCAACATAAATTGATGGTCAGAATTACAACTGTTTATTTGGCAGACCCAATCCAGGAAGTAGGGTAGTCGGCAAACCTGTTGGCCTTTACTCAGGTGAACCTTTGTCCGCTCATGTATGAAGCTGATTTTAGCAACGCTCTGCCTGGGTATTTTTTCGCAAGCGTTTATGGTGGCTCCAGTTGCGCCAAAGCCTACAGCATGGAAGTCGCTCTTTAATGGCAAAAATCTGGTGGACTGGGAAACCTGCCTGGATCGGCCAGACAAAAGGGATCAGCAAGGAACTCCGCTTGGGTTCAACAACAGACCGATGCTAGCCCACACGCGCCATATCGTTAACGAACAGGAAAACCATTGACGAAAGGCAGTATTCAGACCCAAATTGACCAGTTCCCAGCAGACTTGCTGTATCCATAAAACAAACCTCAACTCGCATGAAAACTCTCCTGATCGTCTGCCTAACCTTATTCTTTATTGATAAAACGTTTGGGCAGATTTATGTGGATGGCATTGCCATCGATACGCTGAATACGCCTTTCTGTCAACTAATCTGTACAAACGCGGTAAGCCTGAACAAAGCACAGGTACAGATCGATTATGGCCAACGATATGTAGATAATGGATTCAACCGACAGAAAATCAGCAACTCCTCCAATAAAGATATTCGGTTTAATTCCAGTATCGACGCACTGAATTTTATGACTCGAAACGGTTGGGAGTTGGTTTCCTTCCAAACAAAAGAGAATCAATTTATTTATTTGCTACGGTGGAAAAAGTCTGAAAAATAGTAAAATAGAATCCGTTATCCTTTATGGATAAACTACGAAAACATCTTGAACATATCATTCAGATTAGTGATGAAGAATTCAATTATATTAAAACCCAAGTATAGCCAGAAACACCATTATACCCAGTAGAATGTTCATAAGCATTCCTGTTTATGACCTTTGTCAGATTTGCGGATTAGTTAGCCGACTACGTTTTGCGCTTCTTCTTACGGGCAGATGGAAATAGTACATTATTCAGAATCAGTCGATAGCCTGGCGAATGGGGATGTAATTTCAGATCGGTTGGATTGCGGAAGCCTCCTCCGCCCCGTACCCCCTCGGGATCATGTCCGCCGTAGAAAGTCCATTGTCCTTTACCCATTTCGCCGTATAGATAACGATCTGAGGTTTTGCCTTCGCCCATTACCAAGCTACTGGGCTTAACGGCTCCTTTTCGGAAAGCGGTGGTCTGTCCGAAAAACTCTTTAATGATATTCTCGTGATTCTGCGTCAGCATGGCCGGGATTACATCCCACTTGGCCGAAAAATTAAACAACTCGAAAAAACCGCTGGGGTCATCGAAACCGCGATTAGCTGACGAATTAATGTCTGAGAACGTCGAGAAGCCCCGGTAGCCGTTATCCGATTCGAGCGTAAAATTGCCGAACGCAAACGTTTTACCAAAGTCAAGTTTTTCCTGCGCATTCGGGTCCATTCCATCACCATCGTAGCTGCTCCCAACAATATCGACACCGTCGGCAGCAAGCGCAATATCGAGCGTTTCGGCGGCTGAACACATCGCAAATAAATACCCACCACCCATACAGAATTGCTTAATTCCTTTGGCTACTGCCAGTTTCATCTGTGATACTTTCTGATAGCCATATTTCCGGGCAATATCTTCCTGCGCTTTGATATCCGCTAAAGACTGTCGATGCATGTTGCGCCCAAATTGCCCGGTAAAATCTTCATGGTGAAGGTGCAACCAATCGTATTTAGGCAAATCGCCTTTCAGTACTTCTTCGTCGTAGACTAATTCATACGGAATTTCAGCGTAGGTAAGCACCAGCAATACCGCATCCGTATTTTCGAACTCAGCTGGGCCCACTTTAACAGGTGAATAAACAATGATTTTAGCCGCTTTCTGAAGCTTGACGACGTCCATATTTACATTGGGATTCGTCAGTTGTTGCCGAATGGATTCAGCACTCGCATCGGAAATGGCTTCGAATGCCACTCCACGCACCCGACATTCTGTCTGTACAGAAGGAGTCAGTTTTGTCATAAAACTACCTCCCCGGTAGTTCAGCAGCCATTCAACTTCGCCATCATCTTTCAGTACTTTGTACGCGATGCCGTACGCTTTCAGGTGATCCGTTTGGCGTTCATCCATCGGAATCAGGACGAAATTAGCCCATACGGGCGTGGCTTGAGCCAATATAGCTAGGAATACCAGCAGAAAAGTTAAGTACTGTTTCATTGCGTACCTTATTTTTGATCCAACGCTCCCTACTCTTCTATGACTCGTTACGGCATTACGGCACTTTTTCTTATTCTCCTGACAATGGACGGCAACGCCCAGAATACTTCATCACAACAGGTTCCTATCGAAACAGGCGTATCGCAGACACTGGCGAAAGCCCGCAAGCAAACCATTAGTCAGGTAGCCTATGCACTAAAGTTCGATATTCCTAACCAAAAAAGCCAACCTATTCCAGCCAGTGAAACAATTTCCTTTACCTGGAAGAAGACCACAGCACCAGTTCAGATCGATTTCAAGGAAAAACGTACTCATATCCAGACTATTTCAGTGAATGAAAAGATCATTCCGATCGTATTTGAGAGCGAACATCTGGTCGTTTCTACTGCTTTTCTGAAGCCGGGAAAGAACGTAATTTCTATACAATTTACGGCTGGCAATTTATCGCTGAATCGGAACGATGATTATCTCTACACACTACTCGTTCCCGACCGCGCCCGAACGGTGTTTCCCTGCTTCGATCAGCCTGATTTGAAAGCTTCGTTTCAATTGTCGCTGACAGTGCAGAAAGATTGGCAGGCCATAACCAATGCGGCTGTTCAGGATTCGTCCGTCGCAGGTGATCGCAAAACGGTTCGATTCCATCCCTCCGATGTGCTTCCAACGTATTTATTCGCTTTTGTGGCCGGTAAATTCAAACCCGTAACGAGAACGATGACCAACCGCCCAATGACGCTGCTGCATCGCGAAACCGATACGACGAAAATCCGACTCAGTTTAGATCCGATTTTTAACCTGCATGCCGACGCACTTCGCTTTCTGGAAGACTATAACCAAATTCCGTATCCATTCCGAAAATTCGATTTTGCTGCCATTCCTGATTTTCAATACGGTGGCATGGAACACGCCGGAGCCATCGACTACCGCGCATCGAGTCTATTTCTGGATAACGGTGCCACCCGCGATCAAAAACTATCGCGCGCTACATTGATTTCGCACGAAACGGCGCACATGTGGTTTGGCGATCTGGTAACGATGCGTTGGTTCAATGATGTCTGGTTGAAAGAAGTATTTGCCAATTTCATGGCCGATAAAATCACGGAAGTATCCAGTGCCGACGCCAATTACGATCTTCAGTTTGTGGTCGATCATTTTCCGGCAGCCTACGCCGTTGACCGAACCGAGGGAGCCAATCCGATTGGGCAGCCACTAGCAAATTTGCAGGAAGCTGGTACGATGTATGGTGGCATCATTTATCATAAAGCGCCGATTATGATGCGCCAACTCGAACGACTGATGGGCAAAACTGCTCTCCGTGATGGTTTGCGGGAATATCTCAAAAAATACGCGTTCAATAACGCAACCTGGGCCGATCTGATTGCCATTCTGGACGCTCGAACACCAACCGATTTAGTCGCCTGGAATCGCGTTTGGGTGAGTGAAACAGGTCGTCCAACGTTTACGTATCAACTCGATAAGCAGCATGGAAAAATTTCTCGATTCGTTATTTCCCAGAAAGCTGAAGACGGCTCGAATCGGTTGTGGCCGCAAGGGTTCGAAGTTGCTTTTGTCTATCCTGATCATATAGAAGAATTAACTGTTGCCATGAATCAGGCTACCGTTACGGTAGCCGAAGCGATTGGGAAAGCCGCTCCTTCGTTTGTGGTCTTTAATTCATCAGGACAAGGATACGGTGTTTTCCCCGTCGATACGGCAATGACAACCCAGTTGGCTACGATCAAAAATCCCGTAACACGAGCTTCTGCCTACATTAATCTGTACGAGAATATGCTGACTGGCCAAGTAAGTACGCCAGCCAAACTAGCCGCTATTTATCAGCAACTTTTGAGCAAAGAGTCAGAGGAATTGAACTTACGTTTACTTACTGGCGAACTAGCTGATATTGTCTGGAATTTTACCAAACCTGAAAAACGCCCAGCTTTGGCTGCTTCGGTCGAGCAGGCAGCGTGGCAGGCAATGGAAAATGAGGTATCTCCCGGTAAAAAGAAATTACTGTTCCGATTATATCAAAACATTGCTCTCAGCAAGGAAGCACAGGACCGATTATACGCTATCTGGAACGAGCAAAAAGCCCCAACAGGTGTCACGTTGACCGAAGACGATTATACAGCACTTGCATTATCGCTTGCTGTCCGGGATTATCCAGTAGAAGGCATTTTAGCCAAACAGTTAGCTCGGATCAAAAACCCGGATCGCCAGAAACGACTGCAATTTATGATGCCCGCGCTATCATCGAAGGTGGCGGAACGCGATCAGTTTTTTGCGTCGCTGGCTAACGAAAGCAATCGCGAACGGGAAGCCTACGTAACGGCTGCACTTGGATATTTACACCACCCGCTGCGAGCCAAAACGTCGGAGAAATACCTTCTCAAGAGCCTGGAACTTCTGGAAGAGATTCAGCGAACGGGCGATATTTTCTTTCCTGAATCCTGGCTGCGATCTACGTTATCGAGTTATCAAACTCCCGAAACGGCTCAATTGGTACGCAAATTTCTGGCCGATCGTCCTGCGTATAACGCTCGCTTGAAAGCCAAGTTATTACAAGCGGCTGACGGTCCGATCCGTTCGAGTAAACTGCTGTATGAGCCATGACCAACGACGATGCCTTTCCAGCGATTAGTCCCGAAATGTCACAGGATTTATTTCTGATCAGGGATGCATCGTGGGAGGAGCGATTTAAAGAGAATTTCAATCAGTTTATCATTGGCCCGCTGGAAACTAGTTGGCAGGTGATTAGACTTCCTTTGCCCCCATCCCGAACCAGCAATTATGCCCTGATTTTTGTTACGGCTGGGTATGTAGATTTAAGCGTTGGGCATCAGACGTATCTCATCCAACCACAGAGTCTGGTTATTGTACCGGCTTTACAGATTTTTGCGATCCAGACTATCAGTACTGATTCAGTAGGTTATATCAGTTTTTTTAGTCAGGAGCTGGTACGCAGTGCAGTTGGTGAGACGGACTTCGCGTTTCTGAAACTAACTGGAAATCCGCATGTTACCTTAACGCCACAGCAGACTACGTTCGTAGGCAATTTACTGAGTCGGTTAACCATTGACTATACCGAAAACGGGGCTGCTAAAACAGATGTGATTCCTGCTTATCTGCTGGCTCTTTTGGTCGAAATTAATCGAGCCTATGTCGGTACGTTACCAACCAAAACTGATGCAGGTGAGCGGTTGGTACAACGGTTTATGGATTTACTGGCGACGCAAATACGGCAATCTAAAGTAACTACTGCGTATGCTGAGCAGCTTAATGTGAGCCCAAATCACTTGAATAAAGTATTGAAAAGCCGGACAGGCAAATCGCCTTCGGTCTGGATAGACGAGCGTATTGTGCTGGAAACAAAAGTTTTGCTGTTTCAATCGGATTTACCCATTGCTCAGATCGCGCATCAAATGGGGTTCGATGATCTATCAAGTTTTGGTAAGTTATTTCGAAAGTACACACTGATGAGCCCAACCGAGTTTCGCAATCGACATATTCAGCAATGATTGATTTTGACCAATCTTCGCCCGATTTCGCCTACCCGATTTCGAGATAACGACCCGAACTTTGCAGCAATTTACTGGTTCGGTCTTTTCCATGATTTATCCAATTCTTTTAGTTGTACACAATGCGTTACGCTGGCTCGTGCTGGGAAGTTTACTGGCCTCGCTCGGAAGTAGTATTTCCGGCTTAGCCAGCAAGCGCGCGTATCAATCCATCGATCAAATCCTACGCGTTGTGGCTACGTCGATTGCGCATACGCAATTGCTGGTCGGGTTTTATCTGTACGCTAAAAGTCCAATTGTAAGTTACTACTGGAAGACTCACCCTACGTTTCAGGAAGGCCGGGAATTTCCGTTTTTTGCACTCATTCACATTGGACTGATGATTACCTCAGTAGTTGTTATGACCATTGGATCGAGCAAGGCAAAACGGCAGAAAACCCCCGAACAGAAGTTCAAAACAACAGCTATTTATTTCACTATTAGTCTGCTGCTTATCTTTATTGCGATTCCGTGGCCTTTTTCTCCGCTCGCCAATCGACCTTTGTTCCGCAGTTTTTAACCTAACTCCTCTCCTGTTTTAGCAGAGGGAAAGACAATTAATATCTAAGCAACTATGCACTTTTTCAATTCACCTAAAATCCGGCTACGTATCGTCAGTTTTGCAGAGGGACTTTCGTACATACTGTTGTTATTCATTGCCGTTCCGCTGAAACGAATTGGTGGACATCCCGAAGCGGTACAAATTCTCGGCCCTATTCACGGATTACTGTTTGTATTGTACGTACTGACAATTATCCAGGCAAAAACCGAGTATGGCTGGCCTGCTGGTAAAACATTTATGGCTTTGCTGGCATCCGTCGTGCCCTTCGGTACATTCTACGCCGATTACAAAGTTTTCCGTGATTTACCAGCCACAACGGAACAGGCATAACATGATTTCGCCTTGCGTTAACCTAAATAGCTGACGCAAGGCGAAATGTTTAGGTACGTGATAAGCGTTAGCGAAATAGTAGCGGAGCAATGTCAGTAAGGTTTCTTCGCCATACCATGAAGGTGTGTCCCCCCGGCGTGTTTACTTCTTTGAATTTTACCTTTTTTGACGTCAGATATTCTTTGAAGTTCTTGTTATTCTGAAGCAGGAAGTCATCGGCTCCGCAGGAAATCCATAATAATTTTAGCTGTTTATTGGCGCTCTCATCCAATTTTGGATAGGTCTTGGCAAAACTATCCATCATCGCTTTTGTCTGCTCTTCCGGGGAAGCCGTTGCTGCCGGACGAGGTCCTCCGCCAAAGCCGACAGCACTGCTAAAGCCACCGACATACGCAAAATGATCCAGGTTGTTCAGGCCCGTATAGAAAGCGGTACCACCGCCCATCGACAAACCAACAATTGCCCGCTGAGTTCTGTCTTTGGCTGCGTTGTAGGTTTTTTCTACTTGTGGGATAATCTCCTGAAGCACTTCTGCCGTGTATTTTTCATTCCCACCATACCCCAACGTATTGATCATAATCATGGGTTTGGCTTTACCTTCTGCAATTAAATTGTCCAGAATGATGTTCGCCTGTGCATTTACGATCCATGACAAGGCTGTACCCGTAGCCCCGTGTAGCAGGAAAAATACTGGATATGGCTCCTTGCGTTTGGGATCATAATTCGGGGGCAGATACACATAATAATCCCGATCCTCACCCATCACCGCCGACCGATAGACGTGATGATCGACAATACCTCGCGGCACATCTTTTATCTCCCAACTCAATGAAGCCGGCCCCGGCATGTGAGCCAGACTCTGTCCGTTGCATTGGTAACAGGGCTTAGCTACAGGATTGGCCGGATCAGGAATGCGAAGTCCATCAACAACAAATGCATAATCGTAAACATCCGGTTCGAGCTTTTTGGTAAAACTCCAAATACCCTGATCGTCTTTGGTCATTGTTTCTTTTGAAATGCCTTCGATGTCAAGAACAACTTCTTTGGCATTCGGCGCTCGCAGTCGGAAAATCAATCCTCCTTCAGTCACTTCCGGCGATTTAACTGGCGGCATTCTGGGAACCTGAGCCAAAAGAGCCGCTCCATGCAGTAGCATACAACTGAAAATCAGTAGCCGATTTCGTAGATTCATATAATTCTGGTAAAGCAAGGGTTTAACAAATCGGTACGAATCTACTACGCTTTTCTATCATTCCGTATTTTTTACATTAAGACTTTTAAAGTCTTCACCAGCTACAAAAGATCCTATGAGCTCCTACCATCAAAATAGCCAGAGCTGACGCTTCGCTGGGGTTGATAAATACGAATAGTAACCTCTGCAATAAAGAGTGGGACGTTTTGCTTTTCTTACCGGGCGACGTTTGTCGGCATTCAAACGAGATTCCAAAACCATTTTTGATGAAACGCCCAATCGTTGGTTGTTGAAACGACGGTTGCAGGAAGCTCATTTCCTGATTGACGAAAAGAGCCAACGACCAACAGATATCTTTCAGGATTTAGGCTTCGACGGTTTACCCCGCTTTTCGTGTGCATTTAAAAGAGAGTTTGGGGAACCAGCAACAGCGCTTCACGAACAGGGGACGACGATTCGTTGCTAACGACTCATATCCTCTTTATCCATAATTATTCCCTTACCTATCATTTTAATAGGTCCATAGTATAATCCATAGTTTGGTTTAACCCCGTACTGATCTTTTAATCGTTGCTGAAGTGCATCAGGCTGTTTTTGCCCATTCACAATCAACTCATCATTACTTAAACCGAACCAATCGACAGACTCAGCATTAAAAACAATTTTCTCGGCAATGAGCGCAGCTATAACACCACGGACACGTTCCTGATCGTAGCTAATATCGAGAGGTGCAGGTAGTTTTTTCTTTGGCTGAATTTGCTGTTGTGCAATAGGGTCATTTGGTACGTCAACAGGCTTCTTTTTTGCACCCGGTTGCCATTCTTTTTTAGCCGATTCGGCAGACCATCGTTTTTTACCTTCGAATGTTGCAGGCCATTCTTTAGATGGCACTCCCGTAGGATTTATCTGTTGTTTGTAGCGCCACTTAGCCTGGTGGGCTTCTTTATTACGCAGTAGGAACTGCTCACGTTCGACCTTCGTTTGAGCAATTTTCTGATCGATTGATTCGCGCTTTTCCCGCCGTTTTATAACTAATGCCTCATCAATCTGGTGCACTAGATTGTTGTAGTGAGAGAGATCGTTTGATTCGATTTCTTTACCATTGATAGTCAGAGAGATGAGTCTATTGTCCGCAATTTTCAGTTGATACAAATTCCCTTTGTCATCTTTCACTCTCATTTCCCGGTTCGCCATATCCTCATTTGACTTCTCAAAAAGAATACTGGTGAAAGTCAGACTACTATCGATTTTCACGATAGGCTCAGCTTTGGCTACTGGAAGTGTATCTGCCACCATTTTTTTGTACAGACGAGGAATCCGTACAAACGTGTTTTTATCCTTTTGTGGAATGGCTTTGTCTACGGATTTCGGCTTTACCAGAGCTATACTATTCTCCTTTACATGCTTCGTATTCAACTGACCATCAGACGCATCGTGATAGACAAATGCCGAAGCCGTCAGTAGGATCAATCCGGATGACAGCACAATTTTTTCGACGACACTCAACCGTTTATTTTCTTGCGTTACAATCCGTCTGAGCCGATCCATTAACTGCTTACTTCGGAAGCCTAACGGCATGGCATAACTGGCCGGTTGATAGGTATCCTGCTGAAACGCCAGCAGAGCCTCCAGGTAATTGCTTTTGCTGGTACTCTGCGCCAGCACGATATCATCGCAGCAGGCTTCGCGCTCTTCGCGGATCAGAGAAGAAATCCAAAGCAGCGCTGGATTGAAAAAGAAAATAGTTTCGACCAGGCTCTGAAGTAGATTCATTAAATAATCGCGCCGGAAAACGTGGGCCAATTCATGCCACAGAATCGTATCGATCTGTTCGGCGGGTAACTGAAAAAGTAGCCCTACAGGTAGTAAAATAACCGGCTTCAACACGCCAACCGTAACCGGAACTTTCACCAGTTGCGATTGCAAAACCGTAACTGACTGATGAATACCCAACCGTTGGCTAAAGTTCTGAACCTTTTGCTGCCACGCATCGGCGGGCGCATATACGCGGTAGGTCCGGATACGGTGTATGTAGGCCATTCCGCTGATCAGTTTTAGGCTTTTCAGGGCAAAAAACAATAACCAGATAGCAAAAATCCATTGCGCATTGGTGTTTATGATCTGGATAAATTGATCAACAAAGGGCATGTTATGCTCAATCAATGTGCTATTTAGCCTCGACGGAGCATCAGCCGTTACTTCAATACTGGGCACTATATTTCCAGCCATTTGGGTCGACGTATCGATTGACAATTGGTAATAAACAGAGCCCGTCAGCAGGACGAATAGTAGAAGGCAGCCACATAAAAGTTGATACCGAAGTCGCGCCGATGCCTTTTGTGTAAGCATCATGATCAGCCCAGCCAATGCGGCAACCAGTAGCCCAATCCAGAGGGAGTGCACGAGTGTCCAGCAAATCGCCTTGATCTGCGGTTCAGGAATCCAGCGTGTTACAACTGTTACGTTCATTGTGTATTAGTGTTTGTTGTCCAGTTTTTTAGCTAATTCCCGCAATGTTTCCATATCGGCGGAGTCAATTTTCTTATTGCCCAACAACTGCATCATTAAGCTTCCCGCCGAACCATTGAATAACGAATCGACCACCTTATCGAGCAGAAATCCCTTCGTTTTCAACTCTTCCACCGCAGCCCAATAAATATGCTTTTGCTGGCTTTCATCCTTTTTCAACAGTCCCTTTTCGACCATAATCTGCATCAGCTTCAACGTCGACATATAAATAACTTGTCGCTTATGCTGGTTGAGGTGGTCATTTACAAATCGAGCTGTTGATGGCCCAAACTCCCACAAGATTTGTAGAATCTCTAGCTCCGATTTTGTCGGCTCCGATGGTATGCTATGCTGGTCTTTCTTCGCTTTCATAGACCAAACCTAAGAAAAGTTTCTTAACAAAACTAAGAATCGTTTCTTATTTCTAAGAAAAATTTCTATCCTTGCTTCAAATTCTGGTAATCAGACGCTTAAACATAAGAATAATTTCTTATTGATTACCTAAAAAACGTCTTTCAATTAGTCAATTCAATCCAAACACAACAAACATCATGACAACAAAACCAATGTTCCAGTACCTGTTTCTCTTACTTTTGACTGCTTCCGCTGCAAGCGTATTTGCCCAAACCGCAACGTTAACCACCCAGAACAAGGTAGCCCGAATCGATTCGTCTTTAACGGTGCTGGCTCAACACCACTTATTCAATGGAAGCATTTTGGTGGCAGAGAAAGGGCAGATTATTTACCAGAAGTCAGCGGGGTTCGCTGATGTTAACCAGCGTATTCCCAATAGCGATACTACTCATTTCAATCTGGCTTCGCTATCCAAACCGTTCACAGCCATTGCAGTCCTGCAACTGGTGCAAAAGAAGAAGTTGAATCTAGAGAATGCACTCATAACTCACTTTCCAGACTTCCCATACCCGACAATTACCATTCGCCATTTATTGACACACACGTCTGGCCTGCCAGGTGTAGAACGGCAGGAAAACGCTTATATAAGTCAACATCCCGACGAACTGCTTACCGCCCAAACAGTCTATTCCCATCTCCTTGAACAGAAAAAATCACTCTCTGGCCAGCCCGGCGACGACTGGCGGTATAATAATATGAATTATATCCTGCTGGCTAAGTTGGTGGAAAAAATTAGCCGGATGTCGTTTGGAGATTACATGAAGAAATATGTGTTTCTACCAGCGGGCATGCCAACCACATATGTCCGATCAGGTCCAATGCCCAACACAACCCGATACGTACGGCCGGCATTTTACTTTACTACTTATCATAATGTTGATTCTCTGGATCATCGCAAGTACTATACGTATTATAATTTCCTGGGTATGTATGGCCCTGGAAATGTAGTCAGTACTATTCAGGAATTATGGAAATTTGATCGGGCGTTGGCTGCCGGGAAGTTGCTGAGCCCTACTTTATTGGAAGCCGCTTTTACGCCGGTAACCTTAAATAATGGAAAAGCTTTTCGAATGGGCGCCAGCACGCGTTCATATGGCTTGGGCTGGACGGTGTACAACAGCAAGACCGAACCCGTTAACAATTTTGTCTTTCACGACGGCCATATCGTTGGCCTGACGACGTTTCTGCATCGCAACCTGACAGCCGATCAAACCATTATTTTTTACGACAACACCGATAATAATCCAATTCAGGTGATGGTTTCGGTTTCCAATATTCTGAATGGTACGGCCCCGCTAAAAATTCAAACGAAGCAATCGCTGGTGCGGATTTACGGTGAAGCGCTAGTCAGGAAGGGAGCTGATTTTGCGGCCAGTACATTCAATACGTTAAAAGATGATACGACAAATTACTACGTTGACGAACTGGAAATGAATCGGCTCGGCTTCGATCTGCTTAGTGGACCTATGCCCAACCATATTGACTTATCACTGGAAGCGTTTAAACTGAATACGTTGCTTTACCCAAAAAGCGGCAACACATACGACAGTTATGCGATTGCCCTGGAAAAGACTGGCAAAAAAGAAGAGGCCATAGCTATGTACCGAAAATCAATTGTTTTATCGCCAACTAACGAAGACGGGAAACGTGCGCTTCAGAAATTGCTAGAGCAAAAGGAATAAGGAACTACTAAGCTTGACCTTTAAACGTTTCATGCCGCTAAGGTCAAGCTTATATAACTAAAGTTTCTGAATATCAAGAAGCAATCAAAAAACATTTATCGATGCCGACCTACAACTAATTGTTGTCGAATTGGAATACCTACTCGAATGCCCGCACTTGTTTTTTCTCCTACTTCCTTTTTGCGGACATTATCACCATCTTTCACAGTTTCATAAAGTAGGTTTGATATGGCTACGTACGGTTGAATAGTAAAAATCGTTTTATCTTTTTCTGAAGTTAAAATATTCAAAACACTACCTAATTCAAAACGTAGTTTTCGATCTGTATCACTGCCAAAAATGGCATTTCGTGCAAAAGAAAGCCTTGCAGAATAACCTGGCACAAAGCTTTTTCTTGGTAATCGATAAAATTCTGCGTAATAATTTACATATATCTTATTGCGTCGTATTGTACCATTATCAAAGATACCTGCTGTTTGTTCCTCAGCTATTACTGTATTGTTAGGATAATACACAAGTGTATCACGAGTAATATATTTAACTTCAGTAAACGATTTCCGGTTACTGCCAAAATTAACGGTAGCCCCGATTCGCCATAAATTACCCCCTGCTTCACGAATGTCGTAGAACTGATACCAAAACGGAACGCTAAATTCAAAAAATGATAAAGAAGAAGATTTAACATCTTTTGGTTTAGCCAAGCTATCATTACTGAATGAATTCAAGGTATAAATAATAGGCTTTGCTGTTATAGTGAACCAGTTTAATTGTTTTCTTGTCCATAATGGTCGACTACGTTTGATTTCGACATCTTCTTTAGATTCTATACGATGCAAATACGTCTGACAAGCATCATCCATATCGGCCAATAGTTTGTCCGCTTTCCATTGTGTTAATTTTTCAATAGCTTCTCGTTGTTTTACAACAGTATCGAATTTACCGCTGAGAGGAAAATAGGTCGAAACCAAATCAAAAAATAGATCTACCCGATTCCCGTTCATAATCGTACTTATCACTTCATCTTTAGTGAGGTAGATATACCTTGCTATTATTGCATCAAATGCTTTTTTATTAATCAATTTTTCTTCTACCTGTAATTTCTCCAGTTTTCGTTTCGCAGTATTAAAGGCAGCTCTAGCCTGTAGATATTCCTGGCCAGTAGCTTTATCTCGCTCTTTCTGGTCAAATAGATTTTTTGCATCGGCTACTATTTTTTGCTGATCGATAACTTCCTGTTCCAAGTGGCTATCTCTCAGAAAAACACTTTGTAATCCATTTGGCTGGATTAATTTCATATATGCGCCAAGTACAGCGACTGTATCTAGTAAATCATTATTAAATTTTTCTTTGTCAGCTCTTACTAACTCTGTCATCATCTCAAAGTCTTCGTCACGAAACGAATATTTATTACCAAGAGTGATATCGGGCTTATTTAGAAAAGGACGCCATTGTCCCGCAGGAATAATATGAAAACTTAGGCTCGTACTGATTTGAGCATTAAATTTCCCCTTATCGAATAAAGGAACATTATCCTCCGCCCGGCTCGCTGTTAGATCTAATGTTACGATCTTGCGTTTTGATGGAATAAGACCTGTTATTTTGAATGATGTTTGTTCGCTCAGATCTAAACTCAGTCCAGGCGTTGGCGACTGATTGCCAATGACCGCGAAAGCTATATCCTGCTTAATTAGTTTCGAGAAAGCACTATTAGATATCAGACTATCTCTTCTTTTAAATAACAGTTCTTTATTTACTTTTCGCCAAGAATTGGCCCCTAGCAAAGAGTAATTAGATAAGGCGCTGTATATAGTAAAAAGACTACTCGACTTGTTGTTTTTTTCCTTTTCAGCACGTCTATAAGTCTTAATATCCTTTTGGGCAAATGTTTTTAGATGGAATAGAAAAAGACCTAGAATTAGAAAACGAATTTTCATAAAAAATGACAAGTTTTATGTACTCCCAAATATAAAACTCGCCTATGCCACAAAAACAGGAAAAATACGGGATTTTTCTACTTACTTAGACTCACTACACCACGTTGACTAATTAGTAAAACGGCTGAGAGGCTGTTAAATCATAAAGACATTCATCGAACTGTCCCAAAACACCAGAAGCCAGCTTATATAAGCTGGCTTCTGACTTCTATATAAAATCGTTCTCTAGCGCGTTGCTTCAACGGCCGCAGCGGCTTCGATTGCTTCAATAGCAGATCGGTTCTTCTCGCCGAAGTCGTCGCGCTTACCTTCGAAATACGCAAAGATTTCGGTGATAGCGTCATTATTTTCGGCAATTTTGGCGTGCATATCACTCAAATCTTTTTCCAGTCGTCGATCATTCAGCCCGTTCATGTTGTCTACTTCAATCTGGCTGATTTTCGAGATGATAGCAGTCTGGCTGTTTTGCAAATCTTCAAGCTCTCGAACAACTTTGTTCATTAATTCAAGCTTCTGTAACTTATCCATGATAGTGCTCTTTTGTTGAGTATACTTTATTAACTCCATACTTGTCGAAAGGTTTGCTAGTCCTGCCTAAACTAAATCATTCCTTCACCCAATGACGCGGAAACCCACCCTCCTATTCACAATCCTGTTTACAGTCGTTACGATCCTTGAAATGCTTGGCGATACGCTGGGTATTAAACTGCTCCATTATGGTTGTAAACCGCTGATTATGGGCATGTTGCTTTATTATGTCTGGCAACAATTCCGGTCTATAAACTTTACTGGCTCAACCCGTTGGCTGATGATTGGTATGACATTCGCGCTACTGGGCGATGTCTTTCTGATGATTCAGGAAATGGATTTGTTTGCACTGGGATTAGGCTCTTTTCTGGTGATGCAAATTTGCTATAGCCGATCGTTCCTGCTGTCAATTCAGGCCAGCGGGCGCTCCATTCGCCCTCGCTCGTTTTCGCTGACCGCTATTCCGTTCGTTATTTACGACGGTATCTTCCTCTTTCTAGTAAAACCGCAATTCTTCCGAAATCCAGACTTAACGCCTTTATGGTGGCCGGTAGTCGGCTACGTTTTCTGCCTGAGTATCATGGGCGTACTGGCTTTCCAGCGACGGGGTTTGGCTGGTTATACTTGGGTGGCTATCGGTGCCATCCTGTTTATTTTATCGGATTCCGCTATTGCGGTCGACAAGTTCCTACAGCCCATTACGGGTGCAACCTGGTTTATCATGACTACCTATGCAGCTGCTCAATACCTGATTGTATCAGGTTGCACAACTAAGGTTGACGAGTAAAATCTAGTCGATCATCTAGCTCTCTTTTGTCTATTGGTACGTATGACAACGATGGCTATTCATGCTTAAAAACGGCAGTTTGATGTGTACTTTTCTCTGCTTCGTTAAAATTCGTTCCGCCTGATTCCCAAAAACCTATTTCCTTTGGGCAACCATTCGATCTGGTTATGAATCGGTTTATACTAATTACCTTATTTCTCTACTCGTTATCGGCCTTTCCCACTGATGCTCAGACGATTGTAGCAACAGTACAGGAAGCACTTACGCTGGCCCGCAGGAATAACCCTGACTTGATTAATGCCCGTCAAAATCGGCAGGTTCAGGGGCAACAACCATCGGCTACACGAGCAACCTTACTACCTCAAGCTCGTTTCTTCACCAATTTCGATTACAATTTTGCCTTGCCTGTCCAGCTGGTTCCAGCCGAATTTTTGGGTGGAAAAGCGGGCGATTTTCGTACGTTGCAATTTGGATTGCCTTATGTATTAGCCGCTGGCGCTGAAGTCACGGTACCTGTTGTAAATCGTCCTGCGCGCGCTGACATTGGCATTACAGATCAGAATCTGAAGATTACCGACGGGCAGAATCTAGTATTACAAGACGAAGTTTCGACGCAAACCGCTCGTATTTATCACGCAACTTTACTGACAGGATCAGCAATTGCGCTAACCCAACGGAATCTGTCGGCAGCCGATACGCTCACCCAGATTGCCCGTGACCGACTGGATAAAGGACTCATTGAACCACTGGAATATAATCGGATTCGCTCGGTTCAATTGACCACAGCTGATGTACTGTATCAGAATCAACTGACCTATGTGCGAAACCTGAATCAGCTTAAACTGATACTGGGCCTGGCTCCTACCGATAGCCTGATTCTCTCGGAAAATCTGGCTACACGCCCAATTGGTTCGCTCGTCTCAGCGACCGCCTTACCAACGGCTGAACGTCCGCAGGTTACGCTTCAACAAATGCGGATTGACCTGGCTCAATTACAACTAAATCGCGAACGGCTGCAACGCTGGCCAACGCTCTCAGCTTATGGCCGATTTACGGAACAGGCGCAACGAAATGAGCTTAACTTTCTGAATACCAGCCAGCCGTGGTTTCAGATTGGCGTAGCTGGACTCCAATTCAACTGGCCGATTTATACAGGTGGACTACGGAATAGCAATTTAACCCGTGCTCGGCTACAACTAAAAGCCGCCGAAATCGCCCTCGCTTACGAAAAAAACAAGCAACAAACGGACAATGAAGACATTCGAAATACATACAATCAGGCCGTTCGCTCGCTGGATCTGAACCGGCAGAACTACGAACTCAGCAATCAGAACGTGCAGATTGCGCTGGTTAAATATCGCTCAGGCTTGTTCGCTTACGATCAGTACCTGAACGTATTCAACGAAGCGTTGACTGCCCAGAACCGCTACCTGAATAACCTGTCGAACGTGTTCATTAATCAGACGATTTTACAAATTCGAAATGGCCAGTAAAACAAACCTAACAGGTTTTTGAAACCTGTTAGGTTTAGCGATATACCGATGAAAACTATACTTTCTATACTCATTTTTTTACTGTTATTCGTAGCGTGTAAACGGTCCGAAGAAGGCACCTCACCAACCTATCGCGAGTTGACTGAAGCCGTATACGCATCTGGAAATGTGTATCCGAGAAATGAATACAACGTCACTGCCGATGCCGCTGGTGTTTTACAGAAACGGCTTGTCAATGAAGGGGATTCCATTCGGCAGAATCAGTTGCTGTTTGTGCTCGAAAGTGCTTCCGAAGATGCGCGTCAGCAGGCAGCGGCTAATGCGTATCGGCAAGCGCGTGCAAACCTGGGGGCCAATTCACCTGTGTTAGCCGAACAGGAATCACAGGTACGCAATGCCCGCACCCGACTCGCTAACGACTCAATTAATTATAATCGTTATCGCGAATTATACGCCCAAAACGCTACCTCTAAAGCTGAACTGGAACGGGTCGAGCTCAATTATACACTATCAAAAAACAATCTTCGGGCGCAGCTAAACACACTACAACGCAGTCGTGACCAGATTCGGCTAGATGTAGAAAACAATCGCAGTCAGCTAGTTAGCTCAGAAGTGGCGGGGCGTAACACGCGCATTCGCAGTTTCGTCAACGGCAAGGTGTACGAGGTCTATAAAGATCCCGGCGAAGTAGTTCGTGTCGGTGATCAATTAGCATTAGTTGGTAGTGGCAATCAATTATATGCCCAACTATCCGTCGATGAGAGCGATTTCGGGCGACTTCGTATTGGTCAGGAAGTGATTTTGAAAGCCGATGTATATGCGAACAAAGTATTTAAAGCGCGTGTCAGCAAAATTTTTCCGAAACTGAATCGCACTGACCAGTCATTCCGTGTTGATGCTGAGTTTGTGGAGGAAAAACCAGATGCTTACTATGGCTTAACAGTGGAAGCCAACATCGTGATCAGCCAACAAAAACACGTACTGACCATTCCGAAATCGTATGTGATCGGCACCGACAGTGTATTGGTTGAACAGGACGGGAAACAGCAAAAAATTAAATTCCAGAAAGGCGCCGAAAACTTCGACTATGTAGAGGTGAAAGGGGGCTTATCTGACAAAACAAAACTAGTGATGAATGATGAACGATGAGTTTGCTGACGCTAACATATTTTACATGCGTCGGCAAACTCATCGTTCATCATTCATCACTCACCAGCCATGAACATTCGGATTGCGTCACAGATTGCCCAGACACACTTGCTGGCGAAAAAGCGGCAAACGCTCGTTGCGATGCTCGGCGTTACGTTCGGGATTGCTATGTTCATTACGATGATTTCGTTTATGCAGGGCGTCAACCAGTTTCTGGAAGATTCGGCGCTGGATGCCAGTCCGCACATTCGGATGTATAACGAAGTAAATACCCAACGACCAAGTCTGGTGGAGCAACTGAATCCCGGTCAGTTTAATGTGGTTCATCACCAGAAACCGAAAGATGAGCAAGCTCGAATTCGAAACGGAATTACCATTGCCGAGCGGATCGAGAAAGAAGCTGGCGTGCTAGGGGTATCGCCCCAGGTTGCAACGCAGGCCTTTTACAACAATGGCCCCATTCAATTATCTGGCACGATTTCCGGCGTTGACATTGATCGGGAGAATCGACTTTACAATCTAAAATCCCGACTTAAATCAGGTTCAATCAATACCCTAAAAACCAATCCAGACGGACTGATTATGGGCGTTGTACTGGCTCGAAAACTCAATGTTCAGATTGGCGATAAAGTTAGTGTAACGACGCCAGCAGGTGGAACAAGAATTTTGCGCGTCGTTGGTACGTTTGGTTTCGGCGTCGGTACGGTCGATAACACCAAGAGCTACGCCAACCTATCGACCGTCCAGGAAATGCTTCAGAAAGACCCTAGCTACATCACCGACATTCACATCAAAATGATCGATCCATTGCAAGCGCTTCCATTTGGGAGAAAAATGCGGGCGATGTACGGATATTATACAGAAGATTGGGCAACGGCTAACACGGCTATTCTGGCGGGCGAAAAAATACGCAACGTGATGACGTTTGTGGTGTCGATGACGTTGCTGGTTGTTGCGGGTTTTGGCATTTATAACATCATGAACATGACCGTCATTAATAAAATCAAAGACATCGCCATCCTGAAAGCCACCGGTTTCGACGGAAAAGACATTGTGGCTATTTTCCTCCTACAAGCCGTTTTTATCGGTTTTTCAGGTGGTTTATTAGGGCTTCTGATCGGTTTTGGACTGAGCTACACATTGTCAATCACCCCATTCGACGCAGGTGATTTCCTGAGTATCAAGACATTTCCCGTCATTTTCGACGCTAAGTATTACATTATGGGTATTTTATTCGGTGTCATTACTACTGTTTTAGCTGGTTTTTTCCCATCACGAAAAGCCGCGCAAGTGGACCCGGTTTCGATACTGCGTGGTTAGTGATGAGCCATGAACTTTCCCGTCTGTTTCCTTCTCTAAAACTCATCACTTATCGTTCATCACTCATCACTAAAAATGACTGTTCTTTCCGCCAGCCATCTTAACAAATACTTCTACGACCCGGAGAAATTTCAGGTGTTGAAGGATGTTACGTTTGAGGTAAAAAAAGGTGAATTTCTGTCGATTGTAGGAAAATCGGGTTGTGGAAAATCAACGTTATTGTACCTACTTTCGACCATGGACACGGAATACGAAGGGCAAATTGAGATGGCTGGGACAAAACTCACCGGACGTAGTCAGGATTTTCTGGCGCATTTTCGCAATGAGCACCTTGGTTTTGTCTTTCAATTCCATTTTCTGCTACCTGAATTTTCAGCGTTACAGAACGTGATGCTACCGGGTCTGAAACTGGGTAAATATCCGGAGAAAGAAGTGGAAGAACGGGCAATGGAAAAACTGCGAATTATTGGCATGGCTGACTTCGCCCGCAAACCAGCCAGCAAACTATCGGGTGGGCAGCAGCAACGTGTAGCTATTGCCCGCGCGCTGATCAACGACCCTACCATCATCATGGGCGACGAACCGACGGGTAATCTGGACAAAGCCAATACGGCAAATGTCTTCGATATTTTTCGCGATTTGGCCGGGAAAGGGCAGACCATTATCGCCGTAACGCACGACCCTGATTTTGCCGACGGAACCGACCGTGTGATTGAAATGTCGGACGGAATGATCATTACCAGTCATGAAAATAAAGTTCAATAAATACGTTGAAGTCCTCTTGGTATGGATGGCCCTGGCGGGTGTGGTTGCCCGGCAATGGATCATGCCCACAATCACCTGGCAACTTCAATTCTGGCTTTTTCTGCTTTCTTTTTTCGTACTAAACCTAGTCTGGATTTTTCATTACTTTTTCAACGAATGGTTAAATCGGCGATTACCATTTGAACAAAACATTCGATGGCGAATTGCTGTACAATTAATTGGAGGCTGGGGTATTGTCAAGACCCTATTATTTATAACCGGATATTTCCTTGTTAATCAGGTTATTAACGACATATTGCCTGAATTAAACCCATTCAACAAATTTTCGGTCATTATCATTGCCGTGACAATCTTTCTTGTCAACACGGTAATAATTCTGGGTTTTATTGCTAACCATTTATTAAAACGCTGGCAGGAAAACGCAGTCCGGGCCGCAGAATTGGAAAAGGAAAAAGTACAGGTTCAACTCGATAGCCTGAAAAATCAGATCAGCCCTCACTTTTTATTCAACAGTCTCTCGTCGCTCGACAGTTTGATCGATGATAATCCAGCGCTGGCCCGGCAGTTTCTACAGCAATTATCGAAGGTGTTTCGATACGTTTTGCAACACAAGGAAAAAGCGTTAGTACCTCTGGAAACGGAACTTACATTCATTAAAAATTACGTATCGCTCCTAAAAACTCGCTTTGATGGTCAATTTGTTGTCAATTACGAGATTGATGACGATGTGCTCGACCAACAGATTGTGCCAGTTACACTTCAGATTCTACTTGAAAATGCGATTAAACACAACGTCATCAGTGAAGCGCATCCTCTTACAGTAACGATCCGCGCCAATGACGGCTATTTGTATGTTTCGAATCCAATTCAGCGCAAACGCCAAGTGGAAACTTCGAACAAACAGGGGCTGGAAAATTTAACTTTACTATATAGCTTTCTCAGCAAACAACCCGTCGAGATTAATGAGTCAGAAACGCTATTTTTTGTACGCATTCCCCTACTGACATCCCAGGGAAATACACCCGTTAAAGTTCAACACATCAACACGCTAGACTAAAAAAATGGAGATTCTGGTAACGGCGGTTATTATTGGCTATATCATTTACTTACGCTATTACGCCGATTTGCGAACGAAATCGGAGCAGGATTTTGATAAACTACAAGTTGGCATTAAACTTTACACAAACAGCCAATTCAACGAAGCAATAGCGTTTTTCACAGACTACCTTCAAAAAGAGCCGAAATCGAGTGTTGCTTATCTGTATATGGCTCGGTGCTATCGCGCTTTAGGCGATATATCAGCAGCGCTTTCTGCACTCAAAACCGGAGAAAGTTACGACGATACTGTTGCCGATTTACACTTGGAAATGGGTCAAATTCTGTATAATCAACACGACGACAAAGGTGCGTTTCTTGAATTTGACAAAGCCGTATTTCACTCAAAAGGTACGCAAGCCGATTCATTCAAATGGCGCGGACTGGCACGACAAAACCTCCAGCAACCCGTTGAAGCCCAGCAAGATTTTGAGCGTGCCAGTACACTTCGGCAAACTACTAACACGTCAAAAACCAGGCCAGGCAGTGGTCAGCGTCTATTTTTCGATCGTGAATTTATTACTCACATACTTCTGATTTTGGTCAACAGCGCGATTCTGCTAGTTGTCATCAAAAAGACTACAGTTATTCATCTACCCTATTTATTGGCCGCCATTGCTGCCGCTGTCATTGGTTTTATAGAGCCGAGAAAAGGCTGGTCGCTGGCCATTTTACAGGCTTCGGCAATCTGGGTTGGGTATACATTTTTCACGACCCTTCCTCAAACCAGCGGTGACCGTGAACTGGAATTATTTGGTCTATATGGTTCCATTATTTTAACCTTCGTTGGTAGTTTTATTGGCGGACTACTCAAGCGTCAGTTAATCCGGCAATAATATGAACATTCTACTCATTGAAGACGAGCCGCTCATTGCCAGGCAATTACAGAAACTGGTGCAGCAATTGGAGCCGAGTGCGCTCATTGAAGGGCCGTTAGCCAGTGTTCAGGCAATTTGCGATTATTTTCAGCACCGCCGAACATCAGGGCTCTCTTTTCCAGACCTCGTCATCTCTGATATTCAGCTTTCGGATGGTGTTAGTTTTGAAGCCTTTCGGCAAATCAATCTCAATACGCCGGTAATATTCACGACAGCCTACGACGAATATGCCATTCGGGCATTTAAACTGAATAGTCTCGATTATTTGCTCAAACCAATTGATCCTGAAGAGTTAAAAGCAGCTCTGGCAAAATTTCATCGTTGGGCAATGCATGGAACTTCCGGCTTTGAAGAACATTTCAAGCATTTCCTGAATCATCTGTCCGATCAGTCGACGGCTCCGCACTACAAACGTCGATTCTCCGGCCATCACCTCCGCCAAATCATATCGGTACCCCAAGATCAAGTCGCGTATTTTTTGCGAAATGAGTTGATTTATCTTGTTACGACAGATGGCAAAAAACTGATTACAGATTACAAAACCGTCGATGAGCTGGAAGAATTAGCCGATCCTAACTGCTTTTTTCGAGCCAACCGCCAGTGTATTATCCATCTCGAAGCCGTTTCTGGGTATCGGCATGTCGATGGCGGCAAGTTGCAGGTTCACTTAAAAACCCCCAACGATGGCCTGGAGGTGCTAATCAGTAAGGAAAAAGCGGGTACTTTTCGACACTGGCTGGAAGAATAGATCATACGAGTCTACCGTTCATCATCGTTTTAGTAAAAAAAGTATAAAACCTGTTGACAAAGGCAGGATTTATCTCGTTCTTCGTAACTATACAACTAGTTTACCGTACTCCCAACTAACTTTATTTATGCAAGCACATCTGAATCAGCCAGCGTCCGTTCGGTCTGGATGGAAACGTACAGGGTTGATAGTGGCTACGCTGCTGATGGGGAATTTATCCCTCGTAACAGCACAAGACAAGGCAGCCGCTGTTACGCTGCCCGAAGGCGTTACCAAAGGCGCATCAGTGGAAGGTATCACCGAATACAACCTGAAAAACGGCCTCAAAGTCCTGCTCTTCCCTGATCCATCAAAACCAACAGTTACAGTCAATATTACCTATTTGGTTGGTTCCCGACACGAAGGTCTGGGCGAAACCGGTATGGCTCACTTACTGGAACATATGGTGTTTAAAGGGTCGACCAAACACACGAATATTCCGCAGGAATTAACCTCGCATGGCGCCCGCCCGAACGGTACTACCTGGCTCGATCGTACGAACTACTTCGAAACCTTTGCCGCTACCGACGAAAACCTGAAATGGGCCCTCGATTTGGAAGCCGATCGGATGATCAATTCGTTCATTAAGAAAAGCGATCTGGAAACCGAATTTTCGGTCGTTCGGAATGAATTCGAGATGCGGGAAAATTCCCCTCAAAACGTTCTGAATGAGCGGGTTGTATCTTCAGCTTATTTGTGGCACAACTACGGCAAATCAACCATTGGTAACCGTTCCGATCTGGAAAAAGTACCTATTGAAAACCTCCAGGCGTTTTACAAAAAATACTACCAGCCCGATAACGCCGTACTGGTAGTAGCTGGTAAGATCGATGAAGGCAAAACCCTGGCGCTGGTTAACGAATATTTTAGCCCAATCCCTAAACCTACGCGTGTACTGCAGCCAACCTATAGCGTTGAGCCTATTCAGGATGGTGAGCGGGACGTAGTCCTTCGTCGTGTTGGTGATACGAAAGTTGTTTCGGCATTATATCACATCATGCCAAGCTCCCACCCCGATTATCCGGCGATGGACGTTTTGACCGATCTACTAACAGATGAGCCGAGCGGTCGCTTGTATAAGGCTCTTATCGAGACCAAAAAAGCGTCGCAGGAGTATGGGTATTCGTTCATGACGAAAGATCCAGGCTACGTTTACTTTGCCGCTGAACTGCTGAAAGATAAATCGATTGACGATGCGAAAGCTACGCTACTTGGAACATTGGATTCAGTAGCAATTAAAGCCCCGACGAAAGATGAAGTCGAACGGTCGAAAGCCAAGTTGCTGAAAGATGTTGAGTTAAGCTTCAAAGATGTCGAACGACTTGGTCGGACGCTGAGCGAATACATCGCTACAGGCGACTGGCGGCTTGGTTTCCTCTACCGGGATGCGCTTGAAAAAGTAACGCCTGCTGATGTACAGCGTATTGCGAAATACTATTTCAAACCCTCGAACCGGACGGTGGGTATGTTCATTCCAGAACAAACTCCTGATCGCGTCGAAACGCCTGATGCCCCGAATATTGAGGCATTAGTAAAAAATTATAAAGGTCGGGCTACGATGGCGAGTGGTGAAGCATTCGATCCTTCGCCCGCTAACATCGACGGACGGACGAAACGTATTGAGCAACCCAATAGCATTGAGTTGGCGCTACTCCCAAAAACGACTCGAGGTAATGAAGTAAACGCCCGCTTAACAATGCGCTACGGCGATGTGAATAGTCTGAAAAATAAGAGCGCAATTTCGGTCTTCACGGCATCGATGCTCGACAAAGGCACCACGACAAAAACTCGCCAGCAAATCAAAGATGAATTCGATAAGCTGAAAGCACAGGTAGGCATATTTGGTGGTAGTAATCAGGTCAATGTCAGCATCAAAACAACTAAAGAAAATCTACCGGCAGTACTGCGTATTGTCGGCGATATTCTAAAGCATCCAGCCTTCGACCCAAATGAGTTCGAAAAACTGAAGCAGGAACAACTGGCCCAAATCGAAGCACAACGTTCTGAACCCCAATCGTTAGCGTTCACGGCGTTCCAGCGTCAGATGAATCCGTATCCGAAAGAAGATGTACGGTACACATCAACACCCGATGAAGATGTTGCCGATGTAAAAGCGCTGAAACTGGACGAGCTGAAACAGTTCCACAAAGATTTCTATGGTACTCAGAATGCAACCTTTGCCGCCGTTGGTGATTTTGATGAAACAGGCATTCGTAAAGTTATTACGGATGAATTCGGCACCTGGAAAGCGAAGAAGCCGTTTAGTCGTCTGGTGTCGCCTTACAATGATATCAAACCAACTCCCCAAAGCATCGAAGCGCCTGACAAAGCCAACGCGTTTATGGTAGCGGGCGTCAACCTGCCTCTGAAAGACGATGATCCGGATTATCCAGCACTGGTATTAGGCAATTATATGCTTGGTGGGGGCTTCCTGAACTCGCGATTAGCTGTTCGTATCCGTCAGAAAGAAGGTATTAGCTATGGCGTTGGCTCGCAAGTACAAGCCAATCCGTTCGACAAAACGGGCATGTTTATGACCTATGCTATCTACAATCCCGAAAATGCTGAGCGTCTGGAAAAGGCATTCCGGGAGGAAATGGACAAAGCAGTAAAAGAGGGCTTCACGGCTGACGAAATCAAAGCCGCCCGTTCTGGTCTTCTGCAATCTCGCATGGTTGGTAGAGCACAAGATCCGGCTTTGAGTAGTACGCTGAACAACTATCTCTATCTAAACCGAACGATGGCCTGGGACGCTGATTTCGAGAAGAAACTGGAAGCGCTTACGCCTGAGCAGGTAAATGCAGCCATGAAAAAACACATCGACCCGTCGAAAATCTCGATCATCAAAGCGGGTGATTTTGCAAAAGCAGCGAAGAAGGCCGCAGAAAAACAACCTGCTTCCTCCGTGAGTGGCGGTAAGAATTAATCCGAACCGGGATTTAGCAGATTTATGGATTAAGCTGATTTTGTTTTTTCGCTTCAAAGAAGCGCTTTCTACAAAATCCGTTTAATCCATAAATCTGCTAAATCCCGGTTCTTTTTTGGTAATTTAAACTATAAATATCGTTATTTACCTAAACTATACGTTAATCATGAAACGACACGTCTTCCTGTTAGTTTTTGGGCTTCTTTCACTATCCGCTGTAGCACAGGGAAAAATAATGATGCTGAAGGATACGGCTACGTATCAGGTAAGTCAGTCTGCGCTTAATAAAAAATTCACGCCCTTAACTGACGTATTCCGAAGCAATTCTGCGGGAGCCTTTGAAGCAATGCGGGAGCGTATGAAACAACTTGAGGCATTCCTTAAAAAGCGAAATGACATTCCGCAAAAAGGATTCAGCCTGCTTGCATACGAATACTATCAGCCAAATGGAATCCCTGCCTACGCCATTCTGCGTCCAGATCGTAACTTGCCCGATTCGGTGCTGGCTCCGATGATTAAATGCTTCAACGATTTCTATTCAACTACTCCTTATCCAGCCACGGGAAATGTTGCGTTTCGTGTGACAACGATGATGCAATACGGCAAATCGGTTAGTACACCCCGTACCGTCCGGCGGGGAGCGGGTATCATTAGTACTCTCGAAGCAGCCAGGAAAACGACCCGTCCCGATACGGTTACGATGTTGGCATTTAATCAGCTGGATTTAACAAGCGTGCCGGAAATTGTTTACCGATTCCCCAAGTTGGAAGAACTAGATTTATCCAACAACGCGCTTCACGAGCTACCCGCCCGGCTGACCGCCGATATTCCTACCCTAAAGCGGCTTAGTGTACTCCGCAATGTGATTCCAAATGATAGTGTGTTCATCACCCGAAACAAGCACCTTCGGTCACTCAATCTGCAAGGAAACAAGCTCACTCAAATTCCCGTATCTGTCCGGCAAAATCGCCGACTTGAAAGTTTGTGGATGGGAAATAATAAGCTAAACGATCTAGCAGATGCCGATGTAAAAACACTCCGCCGAATGCGTCGATTAACCGATCTGAATCTGTACAACGCTGGATTGACCAAGCTACCTGCAACCATCGGCAAGTTAAAGCATGTAAAAGTGCTGGATTTATATTACAACAAGTTTATTCAATTACCTCCTCAACTAGGCCGAATGAAACGTCTGGAGCAGTTGGCGGTTGCTCATAATGAACTTAGAGGTCTACCCGTTTCGCTCACTAAACTCCGTCGATTGCAGGTTTTATATGCGCATCATAATCACCTGAGCCAACTTCCCGATGAATTCAAACGATTCCAAAATCTTCGTGTACTTGACTTAGGATATAATTGGTATGGCATAGCGCCCGATGTGTTAGGCTCTTTATCGACATTAGAAGAGTTATCTCTGAATAACAATAACTTACAGACGTTCCCTAGCATGTTACTTTCTCTTAGAAAACTCAAGAAATTGTACCTCGGAAGTAATCCAATTTTTGGTCAGGAAGCAATGAATAGTCCTTACGCATCTTTGATTAAGCAACTGGAAGCGAACAATACACAAGTAACGTACTAGATTTTGCAGGTAGAATCGGTTTTAAAAGGATAATAACGTTTCATATGGCACTTTTGACAGTTCATCGGATTATGCCTTCTTTACCCAGCGTTGTGTTTCTAGTTTTGACTACCTGATCAGCAACTAGCCTACAGGTTAATCAAACTTCATTCATTTTTAATCAACGCAAATCCAATGAATAATCAAGAAGTTTTGGCTCCTGTGACGAAACAGGCCAACACCCTACGAAATGCCTTCTGGTATAACCATGCCTTAGTAAACGTTCTCGTTAGTGGCGAGCAGACTAATGGTCGCTATGCTCAACTTGAAGTAACTCTCCAGCCGGGTATGGAGCCACCCATGCATACACATTCTCGTGAAGATGAAACCTATTATCTGCTGGATGGATCTATCCAGTTCACGATTGGGGAGCATGTCTTTACGGCCAGAAAGGGCGATTACGTACTGATGCCCAAGAATATTCCGCACACGTTCAACGTATTAACGCCAACGGCGAAAACAGTTCTGACCATAACGCCAGCTGGTTTTGAGAAATTCTTTTGCCATCCACGTTTAGCCAAACCCGCTTTTTATCTGACGCTCCCCCCGGCTCCGCAAGGTCCACCTTCACCTGAATTTATCCAGGCGCTCAAGGAAGTTGGTGAAGAGCTTGGTGTAAGCTTATAATAATTTTGTCCTTCTGACGAAGGAAGAATCTTTAGGTTTCCTGACTCACAACTAGGGCTACTTTAAGATTCTTCCTTCGTCAGAAGGACAAAATTCTGTTTTTCGCTTTTCAGATCAAATTCTGACAACATCTTTACCAAATAATATTCTGCTTAGAATTTTCATAATCAATCTTATAAATAATAAAAAAGCGAGGTATAAACGGAGAAAAATCCAATAATTTTGTGTTCCAGCGGTATTAGTCGGTCAATTGTATGCAAGCTGTTACGTCTCCCCTCTCCACAACACCCACCCGTTTTTCACTCTGGGCGAACCTTATTTCGGTATATATTCTATGGGGGTCAACGTATCTGTTCATTCATTTCATGACCGAACGGATGCCTCCGCTGTATATGGTTGCCGTGCGGTATCTGATTGCTGGTTCTATCCTCTATGGCTATGCCCGCCTGACAGGAACACCCCGTCCGACCCGCCAGCAATGGCAATCAGCAGGATTTATCGGTATTCTGTTACTAGCGATTTCCAATGGGTGTTTATCGATTGGCCTTCAATATATTCCAAGCGGGATGGCGGCCCTTCTGGGTGGCTTATTACCTGTTTATTTGCTTACACTCAACTGGATTTCATTTGGTCGAAAACGCCCAAGTAATCTCGCAATAGCGGGATTGTTAGTGGGTCTGCTTGGCATTTTTCTACTTGTTAAACCTGATAAAATGGAAAGCGCAGGTGGTCTCGACGCCAAACTAATTGGGGCTTCCTTCGTCGCTTTTGGCAATTTTATCTGGGCCATCGGAACCCTCCTAACACCCCGACTCTCATTACCATCAGCTACCATTTCCAGCGGCATACAAATGATTGTTGGCGGTATTGCTACATTACTGCTGAGTTTGATATTGGAACCAATTACGCCACTTAGCATTCTGGATGCGCCAGCCAAAGCCATTGGCTCTATGATATATCTTATCATTTTCGGGAGTATTATCGGTTTTTCTTCCTATTCGTGGCTCGCCCGAAATGCTCCACCTCAGTTGCTGGCTACGTATGCCTTCGTCAATCCCGTAGTAGCTATGCTATTAGGAACATTATTTGCCGGAGAAATTTTTTCAAGTCAATCTTTAATCGGAGCCATCGTCGCCCTAATTGGCGTTGTATTGATTACACTGGGGAGAAAATAATGAGCGAAAGAGTGCTAATCTAGTTATTCGCTCGTTCACTCATTGAACTGGTGGTATGCCGACACTTGTCCAACCGCCATCAACCACTAAGCTCTGACCGGTTATGTGCCGAGAAGCTGGAGAAACGAGAAAAAGAGCCGCATTGGTAATGTCATCAACTGTGGCAGGTCTTCCCATTGGTGTGATGCGCGACCAGGTTGGAATATAAGTCGGATCGTCTAAGGTTCGTTCTGTCAGCGTGGCGCCGGGAGCAATAGCGTTAATTGTAATGCCCAACGGTGAAAAATCGATAACCAATTGCTTTGCCAGCATCTCCAAACCCGCTTTGGTCATGCTATAAACGGGTAATCCCGGATGAGCTATATGTCCTACAACCGATGACATAAACAATACGCTTCCTCCTCTTCCCTGCTCACGCATTTGTGCTGCAGCCATCTGCGCCAGAAAAAAACTACCCCGTAAATTCAGATCAACTATTTTCTGAAAAGCTTCGGGAGTGGTTGTAAATATATCGCCGAAAATAGTGATGCCTGCATTTGCAATGGCAATGTCCAGCGAGCCGAACCGAGAAACAGCACTATCTACCAATTGCCGAACGAAAGCCACATCCGACGCATCACCCGGATAGGCTTCGCAAGTACCTGATTCAATAGACTGACTTTCCTCCTGAATTCGCTGAGCAGCACTGATAGCTGCATTTTCGTTGTAATCATTTAACAGTACATTAGCGCCTTGTTTGACTAAAGCATTCGCAATCGCGAATCCGATGCCAGTTCCAGCTCCAGTAATCAGGGCGGTCTGTCGGGCAAAATTTATCATGCAGCAAGAAATCAGGGTTAAGAATACGTGCGAAATTAGAATAAAATCCGCGTGAGAAAACACTAATTTCGCAGCAAAAATTAGTTGAATATAATGTATACGCTATATGCCATTCCCAATTGTGACACTGTGAAAAAGGCCCGCACCTGGCTGGCTGATCATGGTGTTGATTACCAATTTCATGATTACAAAAAACAAGGTATCGACCGGAAAACGATTGAGCATTGGCTTACTCAAAAGCCTTGGGAGGAATTGGTGAACCGAGCGGGAGCAACCTGGAAAAAACTTCCCGACGATGAAAAACCGACTAATAGCGAAGACGCAATACAACTCATGCTCGACAAAACGTCCGTTATTCGTCGCCCGTTGATTGAAGAGAACGGAAACATTATAGCGTTGGGATTTAAGGAAGAGGCCTATCAGGAAACGTTTTCGGCTTAAGCTTCTGTTTTCAAATAAAGCGCAGAAGCATGTCAAAGAAAACTCTGGATTCACCGGAAGCGGTTAAATTCCTTGTGGATTCATTTTACGAAAAAGTGCAGGTCGACCCGCTACTTGGGCCAGTGTTTACCGATGTAGCACAGGTGGATTGGTCGAAACATTTACCGAAAATGTACGCGTTCTGGGAGTCAATCATTCTTGGCAATAACGCGTATGATGGTCACCCATTTCGACCTCATTTACTTGTCAATCAGAAACATACGCTTACCATCGATCATTTTGAACGTTGGCTACAATTATTCACACAAACGCTTTCTGAGAATTTCACGGGTGAAACGGCCGAACAGGTACGTCAACGTGCCATGCAAATTGCCTTAGTCTGGAACAACAAACTTGAGTACATCAACAACGACTCGTACATGGAGGGGTAAAAAAAACATGCCGAAAGCACTGGACTTTCGGGATGTTTTTTTTTACCCCTCCAAGGTCTGTGTCCTCACAGACCCACTCGCGTCAGCAACTACTACCATCCGGCAGAGGGTCTATGAGGACACAGACCTTGGGGTGATTACTCATCATGTTGACTACTGCTTCGAGAAAACCTTCTTGAGCAGATCGGTTACCCGCGCGGCCGGGTTTTCCCGAATTTTCTTTTCTTCCTGTGCTACCAAAATAAATAGCCCATCAACCGCTTTTCCTGTTGCATACTGAGTCAGGTTTGGATTGGCCTTCTGCACAAATGGAATTTTGTTGTATGTGTTGACCAGATCAGCATAATACTTGGTCGCGTTATTTTTCTTGAGCGTACTATCAATAATTGGCGTAAACTCGGTCACCAATTGCTCCCCGGAAGTACGTCGGAGATATTGCGTAGCAGCATCGTCGGTTCCCCGCAAAATACCCACCGCATCCTGAATACTCATTGATGTAATGGCTTTTACAAACACGGGAGCCGCTTTTTTAGCCGCATCTTCCGCTGCTCTGTTGAGTGATAATTCAAAAGCGTCGACCTGCTTACTAAATCCGATCTGACGAAGTTTGGTGGCTACGTTCTGAGCTTCGGGCGGAAACGCAATTTTCAACAATGGGTTTTTAAAATAGCCGTCTAATTTCGACGCCTGATTGGATCCATTTGTTACGCCTACTCGCAAGGCTTCTTTCAAACCAGAGGCAATATCAGTGCTCGTTAAACCGCCCGATGTACCGGCTGATGGCTGGGTGACCGCGTCCAGAATCTTACCAAAAATCCCACCACCAGATGATTTCTGACGAGTTGAATCCTGCGCGAAACTCGTTTGGTTAAGAACCAGGGCCAGCAATGCCGCCGTAAGAATACGTTTCTTCATGATTGATAAATCAGGTTGCCATTTACTAACAGTCAATGGCACTAAATCGTTTTTTCGTACTTTTGACACGCACAAATGCATAAGGTATAATGGTCGATGAAAATTTATTTTTAGCAGACTGATAATCAGCAGAATAAATTCATCATTACGTCATTCAACCGTTTTTGGCAGGTCATTATGCGCCATGCATTATCTTTTCTTTAACGAATGACCAACACCATCCGTGCCGAAGTAATCACCATTGGTGATGAAATTCTATTCGGACAAATCACTGACACAAATACCCAGTGGATCGGAACCGAACTCACCAATATCGGCATTCGTACCGTCCGAAAATCATCCGTTGGCGATCAGGCTAACGTCATTTTGCAAGTTCTGCACGAAGCCCACCAACGCGCCGATGTCATCATTATTACGGGCGGACTCGGCCCGACCAAAGACGACATTACGAAGAAAACGCTCTGTACGTATTTTGGCGTAGGCATGGTTCGCAACGACAATGCATTGGCTTTTGTGACCAGTTTTTTCGCGAAACGAGGCCGCGAAATGACCGATCTGAATCGTGCTCAGGCCGATCTGCCTGAAAATGCCGTTTATATTCAGAACGATTGGGGCACTGCTCCCGGTATGTGGTTTGAGCATGAAGGGCGAGTTTATGTTTCGCTTCCAGGCGTTCCGTTTGAGATGAAGAATCTCATGACGAATCGAATTCTACCCCGGCTAACTTCGCATTTTCAAACGCCAATTATTAAGCATAAGATCATTCGTACGGTTGCCATTGGTGAATCGTTTCTGGCTGAGCGGATCGAAGCTTGGGAAGATGCCTTGCCCGATCACATTAAATTAGCTTATTTACCTGGTTTTGGCGGAGTAAAACTTCGTCTGACGGCCACTGGTGATGACAATTTACTACTTGATCAGGAGTTGGCTGATCAGGTGGAGAACGTTATGCCACTGATTGCCAAAAACGTGTTCGGTTTCGATGACGATGAACTCGAAGTGGTTGTTGGCAAGTTATTAAAAGAGAAAAACTTGACGCTTGGCGTAGCTGAAAGTTGTACAGGTGGATATGTATCATCCCAAATTACCAAAGTACCAGGCTCGTCTGCTTATTTCTGGGGAAGTATTGTCAGTTATAGCAATGCCGTAAAAGTAACGTCGTTAGGTGTAAAACCTGAAACGCTTGAGCAGTTCGGGGCAGTAAGCGAAGAAACTATCCGGGAAATGGCCGAAGGTGTCCGAGCGGCACTAGGCACCAACGTTGGTATTGCTACAAGCGGTATTGCTGGCCCCGACGGAGGCACAGTTGATAAACCCGTGGGTACCGTGTGGATTGCCTGTGCTACAGACAAAGGAACGATAACACGCTTACTTAAACTCGGTCAATACCGCGATCAAAATATTCAATTAACCAGCACGTATCTGTTAAATATGTTGCGGGAAGAACTAATTAGTTATGAGTGATGAACGATGAGTGATAAATGTGTAATACGTATCACTCATCATTCATCACTCATCGTTCATCACTAAACAAGATGGCTCTGATTGACATGGTTATGCCCAAAATGGGCGAAAGTATAATGGAATGCACGGTAATCACCTGGCTTAAGCAGCCCGGCGACCGTATTGAAGCCGACGAATCGGTGCTGGAAGTAGCTACAGATAAAGTTGATACTGAAGTTCCAGCTCCCCGCTCGGGCATTCTGAAAGAATTATTGGTACACGATGGTGATGTGGTAGCCATTGGTGCGCCAATTGCCCGAATCGAAGTGTCATCGGATGAGTTGGAAGGTAGCGAATCAGATCCGGTTACTGAAGGGCCAGTTACTGAAGGCGCAGAAACTCCGAAAGGTATTGGCGATGTTGCGAATGTTCAGCCTGAGACCGTAAGCCACGAGGTTTCGGAATCAGCCCGCGAGCTTGAGGCTAGTATTTCGGCCATGAGTAGTCGTCCGGCGGTGCATCCTACAACAGCCCACCCAACTCATTTCGAGAATCGATTCTATTCTCCATTGGTGCTGAATATTGCCAGGGAGGAGAAGATTGCACGTGATGAACTGGACCGAATACCGGGTTCGGGTGCACACAATCGCCTGACTAAGAAAGATCTTCTGACTTATCTTAATAATCGCCCGGAACGTGTATCGCAGGGAGCAGAAAACACGGGACAGGCAGTAAAAAATCAAGTCTTAGTTAGTGGTACGCTGGTTATTCCGAAAGCCATATCGCCAGTTTCAGGCTCCTTAAATGGGCAAACTGACATCATTCAGATGGATAGGATGCGCAAAATGATTGCGCAACGGATGGTGGAATCCAAACAGACTTCTCCGCATGTAAGCTCATTTGTAGAAGCGGATATGACGTCTGTGGTGGACTGGCGAACGCGGGTCAAAGATCATTTTAAGCAGCAAACAGGCGAGAATCTAACATTTACGCCTATTCTGGTAGAAGCGGTAGTAAAAGCGATCAAGGATTTTCCGATGATCAATATATCCATCGAAGGTGATTCGATTCTGGTTAAAAAGGCTATAAACATTGGTATGGCAGTCGCATTACCCAGCGGCAATCTGATTGTTCCGGTCATTCACAATGCTGATCAATACAACCTCGTAGGCTTAACCCAAAAGGTAAACGATCTGACTAAACGTGCTCGCGAAAATAAGCTTACTGCCGACGATCTGGCGGGTGGAACCTACACCATCTCCAACATAGGCACATTCGGGAATCTGATGGGAACGCCAATCATTGTGCAGCCACAAGTCGCTATTATGGCTTTTGGCGCTATCGTCAAGAAGCCAGCCGTTATCGAAACACCCCAGGGCGATTTCGTTGGCATTCGTCAATTGATGTTTCTATCGCACTCCTACGATCACCGAGTAGTTGATGGCTCATTAGGTGGTCAATTTGTCCGGCGCGTCGCCGATTACTTAGAACAATTCAAACCGGGATTTAGCTGATTTTAGGATTAAACAGATTTTGTAGAAGGCGCTTCTTTGAAGCGAAAAAACAAAATCAGATTAATCCCTAAATCCATTAAATCCCGGTTCTGGTTCAGACATATATGAAACAACGCATTGCTATTGACATGGATGATGTCATGGCCGACACCCACGCCAAATTTATCCGGCTTTATCTGGAGGGAGAAATGCCTCGCTACACGCTTGAGGAATTGAAAGAAAAGTCTTTCCACGAACTATTTGATGAACATGAGTATAAGGCGATCTCCCAGCGAGTATATGAACCGGGGTTCTTTGCTGACATTCCCGTAATGGAAGGAGCTCAAGACGTAATCGCTGATCTGATGGGGAAATACGAAATTTTTATAGCTTCAGCTGCTCAGGAATTCCCGAATTCACTTCGAGAAAAATGGGATTGGCTTCAAGAGCATTTTCCAGCTATTTCCTGGCGGAATTATATTTTCATGGGCGATAAAAGTGTACTTAATACCGCTTATCTAATTGACGATATGGCCCGTAATTTACGCACATTTCAAGGCGAAGGACTGTTATTCGATGCCTTACACAACCGGGATGAAGTAGGCTTCAAACGCGTAAAATCCTGGCAGGACGTAGCGAAGGTATTGTTGTAGGAAATTCCTTCTGGATAGTACTATCTTCCTATGACTGTGTCCTCACAGTCACCCTTCCGGATGGAATGTTTTGCTGACGCATGGATGAATGTGAGGACACAGTCACGGGGTTTCCAATAAAAAAAGCTCCCCAAATCACTCATTTGGGGAGCTTTTTTATATTTAAATGCTAAGCTTCTGCTTCTTTTTCAAGCTCGACTCGTCGGTCGTGGCCTACTTCCTGCTGAGCCTTTTTCGCTTCAGCCGATGGGCGAAGTCGAACTATATGCAGTTTGTGTAAGATACCAATCAGCGGATAGGTAGGATCGAACTCAAACCATTTGGCTCCAAAATTGGCAGCGTTTGGACGTTTGTGGTGATTATTCTGGAACAACTCCCCCATCATAACCACATCCAGAATCAGCGAATTCTTCGATTTATCCTGATTATCGAAATTCGAGTAGCCGTATTTATGACCGCTCCAGTTGATGATCGCACCGTGCACAGGTCCCATTACAAAATGCACAGGTAACAGGAAGAAAAACGCCCAGTGCATATCCAGGTATATGAAAGCGAAAATATAGAATACACTATAGAGAACGCCCCAGCCAGCCCGCGACACCCACGAATCGCCCACTTTTTCAATGAAACTCCATTCTGGGTAATTCCGGTCAAACTGCTTTTCGATCGCGTATTTACGGTGGAGAACAGCGTTGTAAATATTTTTCGTCTTCCACATCATCGTAAACACATTCTTGGTATGATGAGGGGAGTGAGGATCTTTTTCGGTGTCGCTGAAGGCGTGGTGCATCCGGTGTAATACCGCATACGCACGTGGACTCAAATACGACGAACCTTGGGACACATAGGTTAAGGCGTAGAAAAACCGCTCCCAAAATTTGCTCATTGAGAACATTTTATGGGCTGAGTATCGGTGTAGAAAAAAAGTTTGGCAGAACAGGGACAGATACCAATGCCCAATGAACGCGGCCAGTACAATCACAATGTTGATTGATTAAAGGGTGAAATAACAAGTCACTGAGAATATTCCTACAAAATTAACGGATTTTCGTCGGATTAAGATTCCTATCTCAAAATAATACTTTAATTAATTACTGTTGTTGCGTACTGCAACAGATTAGCGCCCATGCGTAAAGCCTGCTGGCGAACAGGTTCAGGATCATTGTATACACTCTGATCTTCCCAGCCATTGCCCAAATCGCACTCGTAGCTGTAGAAACACACTAATCGTCCCTGATAAATCAAACCGAAACCTTGCGGAGCTTTCCCATCATGTTCATGAACTTTGGGTAAGCCGTTTGGAAATTTAAATTTCTGCTGATACACAGGATGATTGAAAGGCAACTCGACAAAATTTAGTTCAGGAAATACTTTCTTCATCTCCCGGCGGATGAACTTATCCAGACCATAATTATCGTCAATGTGTAAAAACCCTCCCGATATCAGATATCGGCGTATGTTCTGTACGTCGTTATCGTTGAACGTCACGTTTCCGTGGCCGGTCATATGTACAAACGGATAGCCGAAAATGTCAGGACTGCCCGGCTCAACAATATCTTCTTCCGGAAATATATTCATCCGTAAGTTAGCGTTGGCGAATTTGATCAGATTAGGCAATGCCGTTTTATTAGCGTACCAGTCGCCCCCACCACCATATTTCAGCTTGGCAATTTTATAAGCATATTGCGAATTCGGCGCCAGGAATGACGAATGCAGTAAGAGAACTAAAGCAAGAAGTGTTTTCATGCGTTTATAAAATTGAGTAACTGACAAGCTGTTAGGGCGGCAGTTTCTGTACGTAATCGATTCGATCCGAGCGTTACCATCCGAAATCCAGCGTCAACAACTTGTTGAATTTCACGTTCCGAGAAATCACCTTCCGGACCGATTAACACAACGTACTGACTTTCTGGCATTGCCACTTTTGCTAAGTTAACAGGTGGTTTGTTTGTAGGCAAATGTGCAATAAACCGGCCTTCTTCCTGGATTGTTTTTACTAGTTCGGTAAACGGAACAGCCTCATCCAATTGGGGCAAAAACGATTGCAACGATTGTTTCATCGCCGATATGGCAATCTTTTCCAACCGCTCCAGTTTGAGTATACGCCGTTCAGAATGCTGTCCGAAAAAGAAACTGATTCGCTCAATTCCAATTTCAACAGCTTTTTCGACGAACCATTCAATACGGTCCAGATTTTTTGTAGGTGCTACGCAAATTCGGATGGAAAATGGACGCGGTGCCGTTGTTTGGGTATCCGTTATCCGAAATCCGCATCGGCGGGCATCTGCCTGACTAATAACGGCTGAGTGGCAATTTCCGTGCCCATCTGTTACGGCAATCGCATCACCGATGCCAAGGCGCAGCGTTTTGATCGCATGGCGAGAATCATCGTCGGATAAGACATTAACTGACTGTAACGAATCTATGTGAGGCTGATAAAACAAATGCATACGTACATCAAAAATACAAACACAACGAGTTTCATTCGCTATTTGGCATCTACATTACTCCTAAACTACAATAACCTACCCCCTGCAGTCGCCGGAACGGAACCCAGCCCGTCGTTTTTTTGTAACTTTGCAGGATATATTATTCGCTGTGAAAAAAGTTGCTTTTTATACACTCGGCTGCAAACTGAATTTCTCCGAAACGTCGACCCTTGCTCGTTTGATGGAGCAGCATGGTTATGAGCGTGTGGAATTCAACCAGCAACCCGATATCTTCATCATAAACACCTGCTCCGTAACCGATAACGCCGACAAGAAATGCCGGAAAATCGTTCGCGAAGCACAGAAAATAAATCCGGATGGGTACGTGGCTATTCTGGGATGTTATGCCCAATTGAAACCACAGGAAATTTCTGAAATTCCGGGCGTCGATGCGGTTTTAGGAGCTTCTGAGAAATTTCGGCTACACGAAATCATGTCGACGTTCGAGAAAGTGCCGACGGGCCAACCAGCGCAGGTATTTAACTCACCAATTGAAGAAGCTATTGAGTACCATGCCTCCTACTCGCTTAACGACCGAACTCGTACGTTTCTGAAAGTTCAGGATGGCTGCGATTACCCTTGTGCCTATTGTACAATTCCATTGGCGAGGGGAAAAAGTCGTTCCGATACGGTCGCCAACGTTGTAAAAGCGGCCCACGAAATTGCAAAGCGGGGTGTAAAAGAAATTGTCCTGACGGGCGTAAATATCGGCGATTTTGGGCTGGGCAATGGCACTGGGGTGGCGCCCCACCGGCAGGAAACTTTTTTCGATCTGGTAAAAGCATTGGATGAGGTAGAAGGTATTGAGCGTTTCCGAATTTCGAGCATCGAACCCAACCTGCTTACGGATGAAATAATTGCGTTTGTGGCCCAATCGAAGCGATTTGTTCCTCATTTTCATGTGCCTTTGCAATCGGGCAGTAATCGAGTGCTGGGCCTGATGCGTCGCCGATATAAGCGCGAACTGTATGCTGATCGCGTACAGAAAATAAAGGAGTTGATGCCCCATGCCTGCATCGGGGTCGATGTAATTGTGGGTCATCCCGGCGAAACCGATGTGGAGTTCAAAGAGACGTATTTGTTTCTAAATGAACTTCCTGTCTCCTATCTGCATGTATTTACCTACTCCGAACGCCCAGCTACAACAGCCTTAGGTATTAAGCCAGTTGTAGCTGGCCATGTGCGTGCTGAACGGTCGAAAATGCTGCATATTTTATCCGATAAGAAGCGTAGAGCTTTTTATGAATCTCAACTCGGCAAGAAAGCTACTGTCTTATTTGAAGAGGACGTTCAGGATGGGCTTATGCAGGGCTTTACCGAAAATTACGTTCGGGTTGTGGCTAAATACGACCCGCTACTCATCAACGAAACGCTTCCTGTGCGTTTAACAGCAATTAATGCGGAAGGGTTAGTGGAAGTTGAGGAGCCTGAACTTGTATTGGAGCATCACTGAGCGTTACTAATTCGCAGAACGTTAAATCGTCACACAGTAAATACCAACCAATTAGGTATTTATGCGCTAGCATACTCCATATTTTCCTACACTAATTCCTATGAATCTTATCGCAAAAATTCTGATTGGCCTTGTTGCTGTTGAGCACATCTATATTCTATGGCTGGAAATGTTTGCCTGGACAACCAGAGGGCGCAAAACATTTCGGTCGTTCCCATCTGATTTATTCGAACCTACCAAATCGCTAGCCGCCAACCAAGGACTTTACAATGGCTTTTTAGCGGCTGGCCTGATCTGGTCGTTGTTGATTCAGAATACTGCCTGGTCTATATATGTTGCGATATTCTTTCTTAGCTGCGTTATCGTAGCTGGCGTTTTTGGTGCTCTCACAGCGCAGAAATCCATTTTTTGGGTACAGGCAATGCCAGCGATAGTCGCTTTAATCGCGGTTCACCTATAAGCTATTTGAGATTAACCCCGACCAATTATTAACTGATCCTGTAAAAACAGGAAACCGCCCCCAAGCGGGAGCGGCTCCATGAGTACAACAAAACCACAGATAAAACTGCCAGACATATGGCCAGACAGGGTGCCTGTGGCTCTGTCGATGAATGCTAGTATAGGTCGTATTAGGTATGACTACTACGTATAGCTACTATTAGATGTATGGTATATGATGTATGATATAGGATATACTCTTTGTTGAATATATCCTATATCATACCCATTCAATTATTCTGCTTCAATGAGGAACTCATCGTGCTGGCTTACGTCCAGACCAACTTTCTCATCTTCTTCGGTTACACGCAATGGCAGGATCAGATCCGTTACCTTCAGCAGGACATACGACATTACGAAAGCAAAGACTGATACAGCTACCAGCGCAATCATGTGATTCACGAACAAGGTAGTTTGACCAAATGCAAGACCTTCGTCAACAACAGCCGAGTTTACACCTTTGCTAGCGAAAATACCCGTCATAACCATACCAACCATACCACCAACACCGTGGCAAGGGAATACGTCTAGTGTATCATCCAGCGTTGATTTCGACCGCAGATGAGCAATGTAGTTCGAGATGATCGCACCAACAGTTCCGATAAAGATGGCAGTTGGAACCGTGACAAAACCAGCCGCTGGCGTGATAGCAACCAGACCAACAACAGCACCGATACAGAAACCAAGAGCAGATACTTTCTTGCCTTTAGCCGCATCGAACAATACCCAGGCCAGACCAGCAGCCGCAGCAGCCGTGTTTGTTGTAGCGAAAGCCGAAGCAGCCAGCGGAGTAGCCCCTACAGCAGAACCCGCGTTGAAGCCAAACCAACCGAACCACAGCAAACCTGTACCTAACAAAACGAATGGAATGTTCGCTGGTGGGAAATAGCTGGCTTCGATTTGCGACTTCCGACGTTTCAGATACAAAGCACCCGCCAGAGCAGCCCAACCGGCCGACATATGCACAACTGTACCCCCAGCGAAGTCAAGTACGCCGAGCTTGAATAGAATTCCTTCTGGATGCCAGGTCATATGCGCCAATGGAGCATAAACGAACAGGCTGAACAGAATCATAAATAATACGTACGACCGGAAGTTGATCCGCTCAGCCATCGAGCCCGTTACAAGAGCAGGGGTGATAACGGCAAATTTCAGCTGGAAGAACGCAAAGACAACCAACGGAATTGAAGCCGCCAGCGACCAGGGTTTTCCGTCGAGTACGCCTTTGAACATGAAGTGATCCATTGGGTTACCAACGAATCCACCAATCGACGTACCAAACGCCAGGCTGAATCCGACAACTACCCACAACACACTGATTACTCCCATGGCGATAAAGCTCTGCAACATGGTAGAGATCACGTTTTTGCTGTTGACCATACCACCATAGAAATACGCTAAACCAGGCGTCATTAACAATACGAGTGCTGTCGCAACAAGCATCCAGGCTGTATCACCACTGTTGATACCTTCTGTCACGATTTGCGTAGGAACGCCATTAAAGCCAGGCAACACGCCGAGAACAGCGAATATTCCCAGCAAAATCAGAGGAACGTAATTGGGCTTTTGCATGATAATTGAGGTTTTTTGTTGTACTGAAATAATTGAAAAATAGGTTAAGAAAACGGGGGATACGGATTAGAATTTAAAGATGGCTGCCATACCCAGCGTGGCCTGCGATTTCGACAATGAACCATCGTTTTTCTCGAATTTATTAGCGGAGTAGCTATCGATCCGGAGTTCAGGCTTAAGGAGCACGTGACCGTCAGCAGCCGTGATATTGCCTGTCACAGTGATTGAGTTCACACTAGCACCGGCACCAGTTGCATCAAGCAGAGCCCGTACGCCTTTTTTGTTGTCGAAACTCTCATACCGAACGCCTAGACCAAATTTATCCGTGAAGGCATAGTTTGAATAGACGGCAAACCCACCCCAGGTTCCTGAAGTAGCCGGACCACCGTAACCCTGATAATCACCTTTTTGCGAACCAGTTGCAGCATTCAACCCCAGGAAGAACTTCGATGTAATCTGATAAGTGGTCGTTAAATCAAGCACCATATAGCTGGCATCGTCAGCTTTCACGGCTACCGTTCCGTTCGGGTTAGTGATATCATTCGATGCTTCGTTCGAGAAGATACCATTCAGATATACATTCCATCCAGAAACCGGCGCAAAGAAGAACTGGCCGATCAAGCCTTTCTTTTTGTTGTTATCAAAGATGTTATCAACGTTATTGACAACCCCTACCATTAAAGATGCCCGATCGCTGAACGCATATTGTGCTTTTAAACCGATGTGATAGAATGGGCCATTATTGAATAGGTTGGAAAGCGAATAGTTGTAGTTAACAGGAGCGTCGATGACTTCGTAGCCGATGTGGGTACCAAATTGCCCAGCCGTAATGGAGAATTTGCTGGATGGCTTGAAGGTAATGTAAGCCTGTTTGATTGCTAACGAGGTTGAGCCAGCTCCCAGAAATCCTACATTGTTGCCGTAGTTCCCTAAGTCAGCAAATGGACCAAATGCCAAGTCCATTACAGCATCAACTTTATCGGCTGTGTAAACTGCTTTTGCCTGAATTAAACCGATACCAAACTGGCCAGCTTTTTGGTCAAATGCCCGAGCAGTACCAGCAACTCCAGGTCCGCTTAACCCTAAGTTCGACTGGCTTTTGGGGTTATTGAAGTTCCCGAAGTAGTACGTGTCTAAGTATCCAGAGAACGTAAATTTCCCCGAAGTAGCTGTGGAATCCTGTGCCTGAGCGGCAAAACCTAAAAACAAAGAACTAAGAAGTAAAATTGCTTTTTTCATACTATAAATTTGGTTGTGCAGAGCGGTTACCGTGGTCTTATTTCGAAGCAAATTTTGTTACATAATTTATTATCCGCAAGTAATAGTCCAAAAAAAATAGGTGTTTTTGTGTTTTTTTATCAATATTGTTTAAAATATGCTACTAAATCTGGTATAAATACTGAAATATTGAATAAAATCTTTAAATAGATTATATTTGGCATATTAATCTATTCGCCAAATATTATTTTATTTTAAAAACTAACTATTTTATCAGGTAAGTTCTTCCTTTTCACGGCTTTAAGATTTGGCAAAACACAACAAGGCCCGCTCAAATTCATGAGCGGGCCTTGCCAAAAATGATAAACCTATAACTAACTAAGCTTCAGCATGAAGCCATGCCTTTTTCGACAATAGCGTCTCTTCGTCTTCTTCGTGATCCGGGTCTGGCACACAGCAGTCAACCGGGCACACAGCAGCACATTGAGGCTCTTCGTGAAAGCCCATGCATTCTGTGCATTTGTCGGCTACAATATAATAGAACTCGTTTGAAACAGGAGATTGAGGATCTTTACCACTCACTACGGTTCCATCGCCGAAATCGACTTCGGTCAGCTCAGTTCCACCACCCCATGTCCATTCAACACCACCTTCATAGATGGCCGTATTGGGACATTCAGGTTCGCAGGCACCACAGTTGATGCACTCGTCGGTAATCATGATTGCCATGAGCAATACAAATTTATGTACGGTAATTCTGTAACTTCTTGAATCAGACAACAAATATAACTATTTAAAGGTTGGCGTCAAACTAAAATTAAATTACATTAGTTGATGGTGTATTCCATTTGATTATCCAATTCATGCTTCAAACAGAACGCCTGCAAACGTTCGTAGCCCTGGGCGACTTTCTACGCTCCGCTGACGCGCAACCTGAATTACTGGAAATTGCGTACCGGGCTCATCATAAAAATAACTGGTTTACACCTGCCAATTCGTTGAATGCCTTACATGCCATTGCAGACGAATTTCTTTCGGCAGATAAGCTGACAGCTTGGCTTAGTGCCTATCAATCTACCCCCGAAACACCCCGTTCGATTGGGGTAGTCATGGCAGGCAATATTCCAGCTGTCGGCTTCCACGATCTGCTTTGCGTGCTCATCAGTGGGCATAAATTATTGGCCAAACTAAGTAGTCAGGATTTTGTACTTATCCACTATTTAATACAAAAATTAAAGGAGCTCAATCCTGCCTTCACAGAATGGATCGAAGAGGCTGAACGGCTCAATGCAGCCGATGCATTTATTGCTACCGGCAGTAATAATACATCGCGCTATTTCGAGTATTACTTTGCGAAAAAGCCGCATATTATCCGTAAAAACCGCACATCGGTCGGTTTATTAATGGGCGAAGAAAATGAGGATGAATTCCAGAAATTAGGTCACGATATATCTGATTACTACGGCCTTGGCTGCCGTAATGTATCGACAATACTCGTTCCTGACGATTACGATTTTACGCCGTTACTACGAACCCTGGAACCCAACGCAAAAGCCTACCTGGATAACCATAAATACCAGAATAATTACGATTATAATAAGTCGATTTACCTTATCAATGCCGTTCCCCATTTAGACAATGGGTATATGTTGCTCACTGAAAATACTGGACTAGTCTCTCCTATTTCGGTCTTGTATTATCAACCATATCGAGCACAGGCCGACGCAGCTGCCTGGCTAGTCGAACGCAGCGAACAGATTCAGGTTGTTGCCTCTGCACAAAACTGGTTTTCTGGACATACAACGTTATCAACAGTTGCCTTTGGGCAGACCCAGAGGCCTAGTCTGAGCGATTATGCAGATGGCGTAGATACGATGGCATTTCTGGCGCAGCTTTAAGAATAAAGATCTCCGTTTGAATGTCATTGTTTAGATAGAAATAGAATTTATGATAGTTATGCTTTTTACGGTAACGATGCCTTAACGAAATCTTTAAAAAATCATAACTATCATACGATTCTGTTAGTGGCGCTTTTGAGGTTTTATCGTCTAACTTGCGTAAAAGTCTATTTAGCCACTCAATGCCTACTCATAAAGCATTTTTATTACTGATTATCAGTCTCCTTCAGATCTCGGTAATCAATGGACAGGCCGTTAAGAAAAAAGCCCTATTTATAATTGTCGATGGCATTCCGACCGATGTAATTGAAAAGGTAGAAACTCCGCATTTAGATGCTATTGCTAAAGTAGGCGGTTACGCCCGGGCACATGTTGGTGGTCAGAAAGGTACCTATTCCCAAACGCCGACCATTTCGGCTGTAGGCTACAATAGTTTATTAACAGGAACCTGGGTAAATAAACACAACGTCTGGGACAACAACATTAAAGCCCCGAATTATAACTACTGGACAATTTTTCGATTTTTCAAAAATCAATATCCGAAAAAGAAAACCGCCATTTTTTCAACCTGGCTCGACAACCGGACCAAGCTTGTTGGCGAAGGATTACAGGAAACACAACCGCTGCGAATTGATTATAAGTTGGATGGTTTAGAGAAAGATACGGTTCAGTTTCCGCACGATAACGATTCCCAGTACATTCATAAAATCGACGAGAAAGTAGTCAATACAGCAGCCGCTTATCTAACAAAACAAGGACCTGATTTGACCTGGGTTTATCTTGAATATACTGACGACATGGGCCATAAGTACGGCGATAGCGATCGGCTTTACGACGCCGTAAAAATCATGGATGATCAGATGGGTCGTCTCTGGGAAGCGGTACAATACCGTCAAAGAACCTACGGCGAAGACTGGCAAGTGTTTATCACAACCGACCACGGACGGACGGCTGATACGGGTAAAAACCATGGCGGTCAGTCGGACCGGGAGCGTAGTACATGGATCGTTACCAATGCGAAAGGACTCAATAATTACTTCCGAAAATCAGTACCGGGCATTGTCGACATTATGCCGACAATGGCCAATCACCTGAATGTTAAACTTCCAAAAGAAAAATCTTTCGAAATCGATGGTATTCCGCTAACAGGCAAACTCTCTCTGATTCAGCCTGTAGTGAAAAAGGAAAGTAAAACAATCACGGTTACCTGGACGCCGGTCGAACCAGAAGGGACGGTTAAAATCTGGCTCTCGACAACCAATCATTTTGAGGAAGGCAAACCCGATTCTTATCAGTTGATGACTGAAGTCCCTCTTAATTCATCAAAAGCCGTTATCAACGTATCGAAGTTGCCTACTGGCTTTTATAAGGTTGTGCTGGAAGGGCGATATAATCTGTTAAATCGCTGGATTGTTGAGTAACAACTGTAATAACGTGCCAAAGTCGTAATCGCCAAAACCCTGGAATGCTCCAACAAGTTAGTATAGTCGAGGCTATAGGCGCTTGACTATGCCTCATTCATCTTTTCGACTCGACATTATGGTTATGAATGAGAAAAATGTAAAAAAAATCGCCAGGGTTCTATTAGGCGCTAATTTAATTTTCGCTGGAATCAGTCATCTAACAATTGCCCGTAAAGCATTCAGGGCGCAAGTTCCCAACTTTGTTCCGTTGAAGAAAGATGATACAGTTGTCTATTCAGGTATAGCCGAGATCGCGCTAGGAAGTAGTCTCGTATTAACCGACGAAAAGCACCAGCAGGCAATAGGCAAAGTAGCCGCTTCATTCTTTACAGCCGTTTTCCCTGGTAATATTGCTCAGTATGTTCACCATCGAAGTGCTTTCGGCTTAGATACGGATCAGAAACGATTTATACGGCTATTTTTCCAACCTGTGCTCGTCTATTGGGCATTAAAAAGTACCGATAACATATAAAAATCAACCCTGCCTGCCTTGGTGATATCCACACAAGGTAAGCAGGGTGACTACAATCCAATTAACTCTCTGCAAGATTATTTCAACGGGTCGAATGCACCACCCCAGGTATTATTCTGAATCAGTTTAGGGTTGTTGTCGATGGCCGATTGCGGAATAGCGAAGAAGTAATATTCTGGCTTCCAGGCGATATCGTACTTCGTATCCAGTTGTTTGAAGGCTATTGTAAAGTAGTCAGTATATACCTGATCCAAGTTAAGATTATCGCGTGTGGTGGCGAAATCGGCAGGTACACCCGTGGTTTTCAGGTTAATGGTTACGCCCGTTCTCCGTTTGCCATTCAAGGTTTTCTCGATCAGTTTCCAGCGACGCAAATCCCAGAATCGTTTGCCTTCAAACGCAAACTCAATCTGACGCTCGTACAGAATGGCGTCGAATAATTCGGCACGGGTCATATTCGCTTTCAGACCGTACAGACCATCAGTGCCCGCTTCCAGACCTGCCCGTTTCCGAATGGCTTTCAGTTGAGTATAGGCTTCCTCTAATTTATTGATACCCACGGCGCTTTCAGCCAGATTCAGCATTACCTCGGCAAAGCGAATTTCGATCCAGTCGGTACCTGAATATTGCGCATCACCAGCCGACACGGATGGGTTAATGGCTTTACGGGTGTAGAATCCAGTATTTGTTGCTCTAGATTCGATCGTTTTGCCTCCTACAAAATAGGTCCAGAGTTTGTTGGCTGTATTGCCATTTAATGGCCAGGTTGCGCCATTATAGGCAATCGTTTTATCGAATCGAGGATCGCGATTTTTGTAGAACAGCTGATCCGTGTAGGTGTATTTTGTCGATTCACCAGGCTTTTTCCCATCCAGCATCGGGAAGGCTTTGACCATCTCCCACGATGGCTGGTTAGAACCGCCACCCGTTCCGGCATAGGATGGTCGGGTTCCGTTATCATACCCGTTATTTTTCTTCAACTGATCGCCCGTAGCCGTGTTATAGCCCGTAATGAATACAGCTTCAGGATTATTTACCTCCTGGAACCACAGTTGATCAAATGATGCGTGTAGCCCGTATCCGTTCGCGGTCAGCAGATCATATGCCTGTTTGTTTGCATCATAGGAAGTCTGCCATTTCGTTACGTCGTCGGTCGGATTAAACTGTGGACTAGCCGCATAGAGCAATGTCCGCCCTTTTAACGCAGCTGCTGTTCCTTTGGTAACCCGCCCCCAATCGCTCGACGTAGCCCAGCGACCGGGTACGGAAGCAATAGTAGAATCCAAGTCTTTAACAATCTGTGCAAAACTCTCGGCGGTACTGTTTCTGGGCAGAAATGCCGCCTGTTTGGCTTCAACCCCAACGGCCGCCAGCGGACTCAATACGAGCGGGACACCGCCATATATTCGAACGAGGTCGAAATAACGCCAGGCCCGGAAAAACTGAGCCTGCGCCCGGAGCTTGTTTTTTGTATACTGTGGAAGCGTGCCGTTTTTCACATCGTTCAGGAACGTATTGATGACCCGAATCTTACCATAATTATTGGTAGCATCGAGTTTCGTCCCAAAATCACCAATTTCATTGACCAGCAATGAACCCTGGAGGATTTTACTTTCCGCAAAAGATTCGTCCGACAACCCACTAATACCCGTTGGCTCTGGTCCCAGAGATCCGATTGGAGCAGGCAAATTCTGGTCGTAGATGTAATCGAGGTTCATCTGCGTGAGCGTTGAATCTTTAAAGATCAGATCTCCGCTCGTCGAACTAAGGTCGGTTTTATCGAGTACTTTCATACAACCTGACAAGGCCAGGGTTGAGCAGAAAGCAGCCAGGAATTTATAGGAGAGTTTCATTGTATCTGAAGATGTTATAAGCCAAGATTTAAGCCCAGTGAGTACGAACGAAGTACAGGATAAGTGTTATAGTTACCTGCATACGCCTTATAATCGTATGGATTGTACAGATTAAGTGGGTTGGTCGCAACGAGGTACAGACGAACCGTACTCAATCCAACTTTTCCGGCTAACCGATTTGGCAAGCCATACGAAATATTGAGGTTACGAACCGATGCCTGCGTTGAGCTTCTGTACCAGAATTCAGAATCGACCGTATAGATGTCTTTGTAATACGGGCTTGGATAGGCAGCATTCGGTGTTTCCGGGGTCCAGTGTTCTGCCCAGAACACTGGCCGGTTTGCCGTAGCGGTAGCCTGCGAACGAGCATCACCTTCCACCATTGCCTGTCCACCAAACGATCCACCAATTGTAGCGGCAATTGACAGATTACGGTACGAAGCACTGAAATTGAAGCCAAATCCATAGTGATTGCTGGCTTTCTTATTCAGATAATCCAGGTCGTCGGTCGTGATTTTACCATCGGGTGCTGTATAATTCCCTGAAGCGTCTTTCGGACCGCGTACATCCTGATAATATAACATACCCGGTTTTGGTGCAGCTCCAAAGAGTGTATAGCCTGGATTTTTTTCCAGATACGTATCCACGTCCTGCTGCGTTCTGAACATGCCCAGGTAATGATAACCCAGAACACCTACATCTGTCGAACGGCCGGTTGGGTCTAAATAAGTACCAATTTTACCTCTATCGACATCGACCAGAATTTGTTTGTTATCACTCCAGGTAAAGAATGTATTGACTTTGTACGACCAGTCGTTACCGATTTTATCGTTCCAGCCTAACGAAAGTTCCGTTCCAAAGCCATCGACACTGGCATAGTTTTCAGAAGGCAATGTCGCGCCAACCAGCAACGGCACCGACGAGGTTAAGGCCGTCAGCATGTTGTAGCGATGATCATAGAAACCATCAATGGTAACCGACAGACGATTTCTGAGGAACTGTGCGTCTAAACCGATGTTGTATTTAGTGTTATTATCCCAACGAGCCTGGCGGTTCGCCATCGCGTTGTTGGGCGATACGATCAGTGGACGATCAGAGTTTCCACCAAATACAGCGCCCTTACCAGTCTGGATTGAATAGCTGGTCAACCAGTTGTACGGTTTGGTGGCATCTCCACCCATAAAGCCCAGCGAACCACGTAATTTCAGATAATCAATTCCGCGAACATTATTCTTAAAGAACGGCTCTTCTGACATAACCCAGCCCAGAGAGAAGGATGGAAACAATCCCCAGCGATATTCAGGAGCGAAGTTGGTAGACGCATCGTACCGAATGGCGCTTTCAAACAAGTACTTGCCTGCGTAGCTATAGTTGATACGACCAGCGTACGACAGGAAGCCTGTTTCGGTTTCGGTCTCTGAGGTCGTCTGCGTACCGATTGCGTAACGCATATTATCCAGTCCGCCAATAATTACGCCCTCAGCCATAGCCGCTACATTATCTGTATGGGTTTCGGCCTGCTCGAAGAAAGCAATGGCTGAAACTGAATGCTTGCCAAACTGACGATCATAGTTCAGGTATCCATTGAACTGATACGTATCGATATAACTCGGGTTTATCCGGACGCGATCCCCATTGTTCAGAACGGTTGTTTTGATCACATCACCGCCGTAAATGTGCTTGTGATCGCCAAGCATCGAGAAGCTATATACATTGTATTTCGTACCATACTGTTTCCCAAAGCTGTTATCGAACGTGCGGCTATAAAGTACTCTGGCTTTCAGACCTTTGATTCCAGGAATTTCGTAATCAAGATTGGCGGTTACGTTCAGTCCGGTTGTTTTGGTCTGTGTATAGTTGTCGGAGTTCTGAACCTCAAAGAAGTTAAAGGCATCGATGGTATTCGTATTGCTTGAATTCGATAACAGAATCGGCAATCCGTTCACATAAGGTGGGTTGAATTGGGGTGTATATAGCAGACTTTTCATATCGTTCTCTGCATTTTCACCACCCTGCTTTAAGTAGTACATGCGTTTGTTACCAAGATAACTGCTCAACGACAGAGCGGCTTTTAAACCTCTGGTAATCTGCATATCAGCACTCGCCCGGAATGTCCATTTCCCCGTATTGATATTGTCGAAGTTTGCATTCTGGGCGTTATACGAAGCACCGGCAAAATAGGTAGCTTTATCGTTACCACCGCTCACGTTTAGAGCATGACGCTGAACCGTTGAGGGCTGCCAGGCCGTCTTCAACCAATTGTAATTATTGTTCTTAAAATAGGCCAGTTCATCAGGCGTATAAATCAGTGGATCAGAGGCCAATTTACCCGCTGCATAGTTCAGATCGTTGAGGTAAGTGGCCTGCTGTACGCCATTCATCATGGTCGGTAGGGTTGCATCGGAAATACCCGTAGATCCACTGTAGCTGAATTTTGGCGCTCCTGCTTTCCCCCGTTTCGTCTGTACGACAACGACGCCCTGGTTCGAACGAGCTCCATAAATGGCGGCTGCCGCATCTTTCAGAACCGAAATGTTCTCGACTTCCGATACGTCGATGGCGTTAAAATCATCAGCCGTGCGGATAACATTGTCGATAACATAAAGCGGTTGCAGCGTACCACCATCTTTCGATAGAATAATTGGGTTACGAACGGTAATCACCGCGTTGTCGCCCGGACGGCTGGTTCCCCCCGAAACGCCAACACCCGGTAATTGCCCGGTCAGTACGGCCGATAAATTGTTGACGGGCAAATCCTGTACGGCTTTCATATCCAGCGCAACAACGGCGCCCGTCAGGCTGGCTTTCTTTTGTACGCCATAACCGACAACAACAACTTCACCCAACGCAGCGGCATCTTCTTCCAGTTGGATCGTCAGATTTGTTCTACCGGCTACACCCACTTCCTGAGTTTTAAAGCCGATATAACTGAAAATCAGTGTCTCGTTGCCGGTCGGCAAGTTGAGCCGAAAGGTTCCTTTGATATCGGTTACCGAACCCGTTTTAGTCCCTTTAATCAGGACGTTTACACCCGGTAGTGGCTCACCTTTATGGTCTTTTACTACACCCGTGATATTTTCTAGCGGGGCATCGTTTTTCGGCGAGGTCAACGGAAAATAGGCTCCTGTTTTTTCAGCATAACCGAAATTTACAGTTAATCCGCCCAGAATCAGTACGCAAACCAGCTTGTAGGCGCTGGTTACGATTGTTTGTTTTTGCAATTGTAAAGCCAATTTCATGACTAACAAGTGAGTTAAAAGTTAAGGCAAAGCGTTAATTTATAGTTGAGTAAATACGTGTAAGCAGGGGTTACTTTTTGGTTTTCCCAGCTTCTCTGGCAATACGTTCTTCCCATTCTTTGCTGGCCTTTTTCATATCGATACCAGCCGCCGACAGGTAATTATTAATACGTCCCTTGTATTTGCCGAACATCGCGTGTTTTTTCTCCGATGTTCCTTCATCCATCGCCCGTTCCCGTGCTTCGGTCAGCCAGGCCATGATTTGACTTTTCTGTTCATCGGTCAAGTCGGGCAACATGGACTGATAGCCTTTAAACGTAATCGGTACTACGCCATAGGTCATCCCATCTTTCACCTGATCGATTTGTAACGGTGTTAAATCGCGACCAAGCGCAGCTAGATAATCTTTATGTAAAGCAGCTATTTTATTCGCGGTTTCGGCCTCGACAGCATCTTTCTGTACCTGCTCGGTTGCGTTGCTCAGGGCCGTTCTCTGGCTCTCGTGAATAGTGTTCAGATTCCGATATTGCTGAGCAATTGTTTCCTGAACGTGAGCCGTTACTTTCGAATCGGCCAAACTCAATGCAGTTACGATTTTAGCCGCTCGCTCATTCGCTACTTTCGCGTAAGCCGCTTCCTTTTCTTCTTTCGTTTGCTCTTGTGCAAAGGCAGAAACCAGGCTAATCAGGGCCAAAAACAGGCTAGGAAGGGAGTTTTGCACCGTACGTTTCATAATCGAAAAGGCTGTCAAAAGTGGTTTTTAGGGCGATTTCCCCTGATTCGTTGGTGACCATTTCGCTTAGGTAATAATCTTCAGTCGAAAGTCCTTAAAAGCAGACGAAAGCAGGAATAAACTATACTTTTCTATAATTCGATACAAAAATATAGTACATTTTAGGGCTTCAACTGCATTTTTTTACCAATTCATTATAGGAAATTATCATAGAGAAAATATGAATAATTTGGATTATTTCGTTTAGGTTTGTACACTTAATCAGGGTTTACGGTTTGCGGTTTAAGGTTTCAAGTTCCAAACTGCCCATCTAGCGGCTGGCCAACGAGCGTTTAAGAGCAATCGGTCTGGAGCTTGAAACTTGAAACATAAAACATGAAACTCGCAATAGCATTTTTGCCCGTCCTATGAAACCTTTATTTCGGAGAGTAACCGCCAACTCGGCTAGTTCTTATACCGTTCGGCACGATGTATTGCCTCATTTCAAAAACATCTGGCATTACCACCCTGAACTTGAATTACACTATATTATCAAGGGCGAGGGCGTCCGGTTTATTGGCGATAAAATCAGTAATTTCTCCCCTGGTGAGATTGTACTGGTCGGCGAAAATTTGCCACATACCTGGCGTAGTGGTGACGAATATTTTCAGAATGACCCGGATAAGCATATCGAAATCATCGTTATTCATTTTCTGCCGACTTGCCTGGGTGATTATTTATTGAAACTACCCGAAGCGTATCTATTGCCCCGGCTTTTTGAAAAGGCAAAAAGCGGTATGGTTATCAATGGGAAAGCCAATGCCAAACTGGTCGAACTGATGCACCGGGCTATCGAAGCCACGAATCTTGATAAAATCATGATTCTGCTTTCGATCCTTAAAACACTGGCGGAAACGGATGAATACGAGCCGATTGTGAATGGACAAGCCGTATTTTATCAGTCGAACGAGTCCGATACGTTACGTCTGAACAAGGTCTGCAATTACACGCTAACTAATTACAAACAGGATATTACACTGGAAGAAATTTCAGCGATCAGCAACCTGAGTGTTACGTCGTTCTGTCGCTATTTTAAATTAATGACCAACAAAACGTATTACGATTTTCTAATTGAAATACGAATTAGCCATGCCTGCCGGGCATTGATCGAAGATAAAATTCCGACGGAGGTTATTTGCTTTGATTGCGGCTTTAATAACGTCTCGAATTTTTACCGGCACTTCAAAAAAGTAACGGGTCTGACTCCACTGGAATACAAACGACAGTATCTAAAAAAAGGGCGAACCCTCGTTGCCTGAATCCGCTAAGACTCTTTCTAGTGATCACAGTGATGTCAGCTGCTTTTATCTGTCATCACAAAAAAAAGGGCTTATTTTGCGCAATAGCCCCTATTTATCAAGAGCATTTATGCCGAAAATTTTATTAGGTTCTCTTTTTTATTTCCTGATTGCAGTACAATCTATAGCGCAGCCTGCAAAACAATCGGGCGTTACAGCTACCTATCGAAATCCGGTTATTGCCGGTGATTTTGCTGATCCATCCATTATTCGCGTTGGCGATACGTATTACGCGGTGGGAACCTCGTCGGAGTGGGGACCAGCCTTTCCAATCTATACCTCAAAAGACCTGGTCAACTGGACGTATGTCGGACCCGTTTTCCAGAAAATCCCAGATTGGACAATGGGTAGCTTCTGGGCACCCGAACTAGTCTACCGACAAGGTACTTACTACCTTTATTACACCGCTCGCCGGAAGTCAGACAAACACTCATTTATCGGCGTAGCTACTTCCAAAGACATTCGCAGTGGATTTACCGATCATGGCCTGCTCATTGAGTGGACAAGTGAAGCAATTGATCCGTTTATTATTGAAGAAGGTGGTAAACCCTATATCACCTGGAAAGCGTACGGGCTCGACAAGGGAAAATCCATTGAAATTTTGGGTTCGGAATTGTCAGCAGATGGTCTAAAATTGATTGGTCAGCACTTTTCATTAATTAGCGCTGATCGCACAAATTGGGAAGCTGGTGGAGCCGAAGGGCAGGCCATTTTCAAACGGGGCAACTATTATTATATGACGTATTCAGGCAATACCTGTTGCGGACCAAAATGTAACTATCAGGTTGGCCTGGCCCGTGCCAAAACACTACGTGGCCCCTGGGAGAAATTCTCAGGCAATCCGGTACTAATTAGCGATGATACCTGGAAATGTCCTGGTCATGGCACCGTAGTGACCACGCCCGATAACCGATATGTTTATTTACATCATGCCTATAACGGAACCGATTTTACGTTTACGGGTCGGCAGGGAGTTTTGAGTGAGCTGGTTTGGAATGACAAAACCCAGTGGCCCACTTTTCGATATGGTGTCACAACGCCCGCACAAGCCGAATCGTTTGGCGGTGACCCACTGAAAAAAGAACCCGGACTAACGGCTCAATTTTCCAACTCAACCAATTCTATTCCCTGGGTTTGGGACGTAAGCCAGCCCGAACCACCGACCAAAATTCAGGATGGTCAGTTGCAAATCACCGACGTGGCGCCTAGCCCAACGGGGAGCTTTTTGGGTTTAGTCATCAAAAAAGGAACGTATATCTTTTCGACTGAAGTAACCCCGCAGCCAAACGTATTACAGAGCATTTGCTTGTATGGCGACGCCGACAATGCACTTGGTTTTGGCATATGCAATGACTCGCTTGAACTGTGGCAAGTGAAAGATGGTATCCGACAAGTCCTTAGCACACAACGTATCTCCGAAAAAACGGCGACAGTTACCTTGCAAGCGAAGAGTCACGTTGGTCAGTTTTATGAATTTAGTTGGCTGACGGCTGGCGGAAGCCCGCAAACAATCACAACACAGCCAATAAGTGGTTCATTTCTACCCCGTTGGGATCGAGCACCCCGCGTCGGCATTAGCGTGTCAGGTATACAGAATACGCATAGCCAGATACACTCGGTTTCGATAAAGTATCAGTAGGCTATTTATTCCCAAATCTTCGGCTTTTTGTTGGAGGCCTCAGCCTAGTGGGGATTATCCTACAAGGTCAAATTGAAGTGACGAATTTAATTGACATGTGGTAGTATACTTTTGGGAAAACCAGAATTCCGTTTGGTAAATTGTACTTATTGCTTCAGATTGTAGCGAATAAAAGGCAGTCGGCCTGTTCTAGTAGAATATAGAAATCGACACTAATCAACGGCTGTTGATAAACTGTAGATCATAAACAGAATCCAGCCCAGGCCGATTAGTAGAGCGATACCGGAGAGCCAACGCTTTTGCGGAAGCTCGGTATAGACATAGACAAGCAGGCTATAGACAACTAAAAGCGGTGCGGACAGGCCCAGACCAAAAATCATTAACAGCCACCCAAAGGCATTGGGAAACGGCTGGCCGTGCCGGAAATATTCCCAGACGATCGGAATCGTTAAGCCGACGAGGAGACTGACAAGACCTAAGAAGTTGCGACGCATGCGTGTAGAATAAATATGTAGAGAAGTCGTCGAGACGGTATAGGCCCAGACTGACGTACTCATTTAAATAGGACATTGGTGCGGAACCAATTCGTACAGGATAGACAACGGGTAACCAGTAATCTTTACTTCATCAAGAAACGTATAGAGAATCGCGTTAGAAATTATATCCCCAGATTGGCAAGGACCTTAATATGAATCGGATTTCTCTTCCATTTGCCATGAATTGCTTAGTTACCTGAGCTCGATTGATTTAGTAGAAGAAAGACAAATAGTAGCCAAAGCAGGCATCGCACACATAGGAAATCTGCCATAGATCAGGCGTTCAGTTGACAATACTAAACAAACCGTTTTTAGAAAGTAAGACACATCGAGTGGGAAAGCCATACAGGAGAACTATGAAACAAGAGTAACCGCACATTCATACAATAAAATAGAGCGTTCATGTATAAATAACCATTAATTGCTAATAAGATTATTAGTATATAAAATAAATACTGCAAAAAGGTATACTTTTGTGATGAACTAGTAGCTACAATGGCCATACTCACGACGAATCTTGAATCAGTATCTGTACTCGCTTACCAGTCAATTAGTGTTTTATAAAGGTATTTTGTTTGGGTTTGTTCTATTCATAGGCATAATCGAGGTTGTCTATATTGTCTGGAAGCGGACAACTGTAAACAAAGCTGAAATACGAACAACTGGTATCGGCTTACTTGTCTTGCTGTTTACGAATACGGCTAGTATTGTTTTATTTACAAACCTGAATATACTCGTACTATTTGACGAGATTAAGGGGTATCTGCCTTATTCCTATAGGCTGAGCTGGGCCTGGTGGGTAGCTGGATTGATCATCTATGAATTTTTTTACTGGCTTCACCATTACTTAGCCCATAAAGTGCGTCTCTTGTGGTGCTTACATGCTCCACATCACTCCCCCAATCACATGAATTTATTTGTAGGCTTTAATCATTCCGTACTGGAAAGTCTATTAATCAGACCGGTATTTGTCAATTTTTTTCCATTAGTACTGGGCATTAATCCTGTAATACTTATCGTGTGCAACATACTAGATACCGTGTGGGGATGTCTGTTACACATAAGCGCAGACACATTCAATAAAAAACTTGGCCCATTTGAGTATTTTTTTCAGACACCAGATCATCACCGGGTTCATCATTCATCAGAGCCAAGATATATAGATAAAAATTTTTGCTCAATAACTCTTCTATGGGATTATGTCTTTGGAACTCATAAAGTTTCTGAGCAATCCGGAGTAACGAAATTTGGTGTCACCAGACAGGTTGATACCTCCAGCTTTTGGGATGTACACTTTGGAGAAATAAAACTATTGTGGAACGATATTGTGCGGGCGCCTACAGTCAAATTGAAAGTATTGCATCTGATTATGCCTCCTGGTTGGCATTACAGGCATACACAGTAAATGGCGAACCTATTTGCATCAGGTAATAAGCATAAATCGTACTTGTATGATAAGAATGTTAAAGAAAACAATTACACGTAGACGAATCAAAACGATTACCTTATTAATAGAATTACATGATAAACTATTTTTATATCCCACCTTACGGAAAATATACAAGGCAATATGCCCGCTACCTCAATTTATTATTGATGTTGGTGCCAATAAAGGCCATAGTGTTGATTTCTTTTTATCACTGAATCCTGCTTGTGAGATAATCGCGTTTGAACCTATTCCTTATTTATACACTAAATTAGTTAACAAATACTCCCATTTGACCAATGTAAAAATTTACAAACTCGGCGTTTCGAACTTTAGTGGAAGTAAGCTGTTTTACGAAAATAACTTGATGAGTACATCCACGTTCGAGAAAATAAATTATTCGTCCCTTTACACGGCGCAAAAAGCTAATTTACTAGGTATTAAAACCACCGATTTAATTTCAAAAAGCTACGAAGTTAGTGTCGTTAGTCTTAGTGATTTTCTTAAAACTGTCTCGCTGAAAAGAACAATCGATATTATAAAAATCGATGTAGAAGGCCACGAATACAGCTGTTTATCAGGCTTGTTTTCAGATCAGGACAGTCTATTCAGCATAAAATGCCTACAACTTGAAAATCATTTTAATGATCAATACCAAAATCAGGCGACGATAAAACAAATAATTGCCCTGTTGAAAAAGCAGGGTTTTAGTGGCTATACAAAGCTGCCTTATTTTTTTGGTGAATTTAATGAATACATCTTTTATAAGTAAGTCAATTCAATACATAAATAGAAATTACCAAATCATAGATCGATTCTGTTACGTTACTAACCGTCAGAAGGTATTCTTAACCAGAATTTATGGCTGCAAAAATACAGAAACTGACACTAACGTATTAACGAGTAGTTTGTATGAACATTCCAAATATCTTATTTTATGCTATACCATTTTCTGTTGCTGCAATTGTTATTGAGTGGTTGGTATTCTTTTTAATCAGGAAACAGACTTTTGATGTAAAAAACTCGATTAATTCTGTAATCTTGGGAACAATCAAAATTGGTATTAGTTTGCTAACAAAGTCAGGGAGCGTTGGTCTGTTTTTATTAATTTATGAAGAATATAGATTATTCGATTGGGAGCCAACAATGTTTGTATGGTTTTTGGCTTTTATAGCGACTGATTTCAGCTATTATTGGTTTCATCGCATTTCGCATAAAGTACGATGGTTTTGGGCATCCCATGTTACCCACCACTCGTCGCAGGAATTTAATCTATTGGTAGGTATACGACATGGTTGGACGTCAAATTTTACAGGGGGCCTGCTTTTTTATAGCTGGCTACCGTTTCTGGGGATGCCCCCGATACTGGTTTTTACGACGATGCAGCTGAATTTTTTATATACCTATTGTGTCCATACGGAATTGGTCCGAAAACTTTGGCTGCCGATTGAATATATTTTTGTTACCCCATCGCATCACCGGGTTCATCACGCATCGGACGAAGTTTACCTGGATGCCAATTTTGGAGAAGTACTCATTGTCTGGGATCGACTGTTCGGCACATTTGTCGAAGAAGGACGGCAACCAACCTACGGCTTAATGAACCCGGTGTCGGCAGATAATCCCATTAGCTTAGCCTTTCATGAATGGGTAGCAATTGGCCGGGATATTCGCAAAGCAAACTCGTATAAACAAGTGCTGAAATACCTATTTGCCCCACCTGGATGGACATCCGGGTCACAGTCTAAACGAGACGACTAAATCCATTTTTACCGTACAATGAAGGACTGCTTTTTCTGTAATATCACCTCTAGACAGGAAATTACTGAAATTATCATGGAGACGACAAATTTTTATGTGATGCTGAATGAACATAAATTGGCGAGAGCTGGCGCTATTTGCATGGTTTGTACAAAGCAGCACATCCCCTATATCTATGATCTTGAAAAACCGTTAAGTGATGAACTGATGAATCTGGTAATAAAAACAGCTAATTTACTACGCTATACCTACCAGGCGAAGGGGATCAGAATTTGGTTAAAAAATGGTAAATCAGCTGGCCAAACGATCGAACATCTGCACTTCCACGTGATGCCTTCAAATTCTTCACTCGATTTTCCATGGCTACTCCTGAAATTTACATGAACTGTGTTAAAAGTCAAGCCATTGAGCGTAAAATAGGTTGATAATTCGGATTGAAATCTTCTTTAAACTTGACCACCGCAAATGCTTGGCGAAGT